>JAALKI010000050.1 GCA_011088105.1 Nitrospirota bacterium
CTCTTCCGCATCCAGCCATCCTAAGATAACTCTCGTTATCTAGGACAGCCCCTATCTTTTTCGTTAAACCCGGCTAAGAAGATGGGAATGTTGCAGCCGGTTGTGAACAAGTATCGGAGAGATTTGAGCCTGCGAAATTTGTCTTGGGGCGATCCTTTGGGAATTGTGCTCGTTGGTTTTACCCATACGCCTCGACGGGCTGTCTTCGCTTGTGCATCCCAAATGTAGTTGGAGATTACCTGACAGCCGAGAGATTGTGCCACAAGGATAACAGGTTTGGACATGTTACCAAAATGGGAAAAGGTTCTATCTAACGCTTGCAGGATTCGTGTTTGTGCTTCTCGATACGGACTATTAGGATAGGCGGCTTTATGTTCAAGGCCAGCGGCATCAGAAAATCCAAATAACAAGAATCTTCGCAGTTTCGTCCAATCCAGCTCTTTTTTCTTCATGTCTTTCCACACCCTATCTTGATCCTCTTGAAGAATGTCGGAGAAAAAAATTGGCTCGAAATGGACTTTGGCCCAGTCGGATTTTCCCATAGCACTAGACACTTCATGCTTGAGCTCGTCGGCGTAATCGGATTGAATCTTCCCCATCCCATGTAAGGTTAAAAGAGCAATGTCTTTGGCCATTGGGTCCTCCTGATAATGGGATTCATAAGAAGTAAAAGTCAGATCTTTTGTCGACTAATTTTTCATTTCCTACATTCACGGGCACAGAAAACGCGCGGCGAGAAGAATGTGCATGGTTTAAGATAGCTTTTCACTTATTATGCCGGACCATAGATCTCTAAGAGATTATTTGACGCTGTTCCATCAGGGTTCGCGCGAATATAGCGTCCGCCGACTGCATGGTGACCAGGGCATGTAATCCGGCCAATTTCCATGAGATACACCAAATCTTTTACTCGAAATCGTCTGCCGTTTTTCAGCGTAAAGACGGAAAACTTTCGTTGAGATCGAGAATAGGCGGCCTTGCTGATGCGCGACGTAAACGGGCTGACAATGACTTCGGCATATAATCCCAGATTGCCATCTTTCACCGTCAAATGATTGGGAATCGAATAGGGAGCAATGTCTCCTTCATTCAGATCAATTTTCAATCCGCTTGCGAGTTGTGCCATCCCGGCCGTTAGCGCACCCGATAGCCCACTTCGCACCGTATCTGGTGCTTTCCCTTTTTCTTGATCGATGTCATACACCAAAGGGATGATCCATAAATTCAGAATATTGAGCCCGGGGATAAAAAAGAAGACACCGGCTACGTAAGGCAGAATGTCGGCATACCATGGCAAGTCGACATCAACTGACACTTTGGAGGTGTCTTGCCCAATGCTGGTATATCCCCAAGTCATGCTGATCGCGATTGGGCCTTTAAACGTAATCTCCGCACTGTCTTTTTCTGCTCTGCCATTCACATAAAGGCCAGTATCTGACATTTTTAAAGTCAGGCTTTTAATTTTTGCACCGTTGACTCGAGTGCCCACTTGTTCTTGCGCTTGCTTGGCAAACACAAAGTCCAACATTTCTCGACTATACGCAACGCCAAGCCCCATCCCTTTTGGTAAATGGCTGTTTACCTTGCCTGGATCTGAATAGCTCCCAGGTACATTCACAAATATTCCAATAGCGTCAACCGTTTCTTTCTGTGTGCCTGGATTTTTCCCGGGCATTAAGCGGAGCGTGGTCGACCAGCGGTTGGCCTTGGGAATACGGTTGTCATCAAAAAATAATGCGCCTAACCCGGAGACAATCGGACTAAGAATGTCAATCTTGACCCCATTAATAAGAGAAGCAATGCTGGGTCCTTCAAACAAGGAATCAACATCATCGTTACTAATCAAGCCTCCCGTGTCCCCATCGACACCAGAGTACACTAAGCCTAACGTTGGTGCGTTATTTGTGACTGGCTTCAGAACGATATCTAAACGAACGTAAAAACTAAATGGTGATTCAAATTCAATAGGCCCCTTTGGCTTTCCCTCAGGACGAAGTTTGAGCACGCCGGTGATGAGAACCGATGTGCGTAAATTATTGTTTTGGGCTTTGCCGCGTAACTCAAGCCGTGGCTGTTCCAGCTTGATGGTCGTGTGTTTTAGGCCTAATGGAGTCTCGCGATTCTCAGCAATGCGTTTTGGAAATTTGCCACTGTGATAGAGTTCAGCCAAATATTCATCAAATACGTGCAGGCCAATCCCCACTGACATTTTTGCTGGACCTAATTTCATGTTTCATGTCCTCCAAATGGTGATCAAGTGGCCAACATTAATAGACTTTCAGAGACAACTCTACCCAAAGAGTATTTCTCGGTCAATGTAGGAGAGCCTCTAGAATCTGACTTTCTTCTATTCCTCCAAATGACGAGCATCTCATTGTGGCATGTGGGATGTGTAATATTTTTGTGAGGTCGTGGACTCTGGAGAAAGAGTCGTGCATCAGTTAGGCGGCAGTGCGTTGTGATGGCCCTCATGCAGGGTGTATTGAGAAGAGTTTTGTTCGAGGGAGACATGTGATGCGTGCAAAACAAGCAATGGTTAGTCGAATGACGATGGGATTCATCATGGCATGGGTGGGGCTGATTGGACAGGTTCCTGATATTCGCGCGGAAGTTGGCCATCTCGCACCAGAGATTGCCAATCCAACCTGGTTGAATTCCGATCCCGTGCGTCTGAAAGATTTGCGGGGAAAGGTTGTGATGGTTGAGTTTTGGACCTTTGGATGTTGGAACTGCCGGAATATCGAGCCTTACGTCAAGGCCTGGCATCAGAAATATAAGGATCAAGGCCTGGTCGTCATTGCCATTCACTCACCGGAATTTCAGTATGAGCATGATGTCGATAAGGTACAAGCCTATATCGATGATCATGAGATACCCTACGCGGTCCCGATTGACAATGAATTTGCAACATGGCGCCAATATCGAAACCGATATTGGTCAACGCTTTATCTCATCGATAAGCAGGGTATCATTCAATACATACGGATTGGGGAGGGTGGGTATGACACCACCGAACAAGAAATTCAGCGATTGTTAGCACAAGCCAACTGATGTGGGTTTTTGCCTGCACCAATGATGTTTGTACTCTGAAAGGTTCATATTGAATGAACATCTCTCGAAGAACCATGCTTGCTTCAACAGTGGCAACAGTTGGAACGCTGTTGTGGCGACCATCACGGCTTATCAACGCCGGTCTGCTGAGCAGCCTGTATGGGAAGGTTGGGAAGAAAACCAGCCCACTGACGCCTAATGATGATTTTTACATTACATCTATTGACGTGTCCCCGACACTTGATGCTTCCGAATGGACGCTATCCATCGAAGGGCTTGTCGAACGGCCTTTTACGCTGACGTATGATGACTTACTCAAACGTCCCCATACATCGATGATTGCCACGTTGGAATGTATTGGCAATCCGCTGGGCGGTGAACAGATTAGCACGGCCAAGTGGTCGGGAGTAGCCATCCACCAACTGCTGCACGAAGCTGGAGTCGGCAAGAACGCGGTCGATCTGGTGCTGCATGGTGCCGATGGCTATTCAGATAGCTTTCCGCTCAGTCGTGCACAGAGGGAAGAAGTTTTGTTGGCCTTGACGATGAATGGTGTTCCCCTCCCTGCCGATCATGGCTTTCCGGCTCGCGTCATTGTCCCGGGACTGTATGGCGTCAAGAATGTGAAGTGGCTCACGAAACTCGAAGTCGTGGACTACGACTATCGTGGGTATTGGCAACAAGATGGATGGCCCGAAGTAGCCAATATTAAGCCTCAGTCACGCATTGATTTGCCCGGTGATCGAGAGACCGTGACGACCTCAACGTATACGATTCACGGCATGGCTTTTGGTGGAGAATTTGGCATTGAGAAGGTAGAGATCAGCACTGATTTAGGGATGACATGGCAATCCACAGCATTGGCGACTCCGCTCTCGCCTTATGCCTGGAGACTCTGGTCGTATGAGTGGCAAATCCCCAAACCTGGTGAACACACGATTCTGGTGCGAGCCACGAACGGCCAAGGCGTGACTCAAGGCAAGCGACTTGGCGATTGGCACGCCGTCAGCATCGAGGCAACTTTCTCGTAACCAAGTGTGGCCACACCATCACGATAAAAAGAAGCTAAAGCGCACCTAAGTGAGTAATTCGCCTAAGGACAAGTTACGTGCGCCCGACATAGCGCCCAAGCGTTGCCACGAACGGAAACTGCAACATCTTGAACAAATTCATGCAGACCGGGGGCCCGAGATGTTCAAGGCCAATCTTCATCCCCAGCTGCCCTAAAGCCGGTTCCGCACAATAGGTCCCAAATAGTCGGTCCCACCAAGGCACATTAAATCCGTAGTTGCTATTGGTTTCTCGGGGGTCAACAGAATGGTGGACACGATGCATGTCTGGGGTCACGAGGAACCACCTAAGCACCCGATCGAGGCTTAAGGGCATCTGCACATTGCTGTGGTTGAAGAGCGCCGTGCTGTTCAGCACAATCTCGAAGATTACCACGGCCAATGGAGCCACCCCTAAGAACATGACGGATACCGCCTTTACCATCGTCGAGAGAATGATCTCTACCGGATGAAATCGCACTCCGCTGGACACATCCAGGTCCAGGTCCGAGTGATGCATCATGTGAAACCGCCAAAGAATTGGCGCTAGATGAAACACCTGATGTTGCAGGTAGATGATGAGATCCAATGCGAGTACTGCCAACCCAAATTCAAGCCAGCCTGGCCACTCAACCCAATTTAACAGCCCACAACCTCGCTCCAGCGCCATCATGGCCGCCGCTGCGACGCCTCCCACAAAAAACAATCTGGCGATGACCGTATTCAAGAGCACAATGGTGAGATTCCCACCCCATCGGCAGAGCTTCGATGCCGTGAGTGGCCTGCGCGGCGCCAACAATTCCCACGTGGCCATGATGCCGAGCACAGAAAAGTAAGAGGTCACCCGTACAAAATCTTCAGAATCCATAAATTTTCATCTTCCCTATCCCATCGCAACCGTTCGCATTCATACAGGAATTGAAGTCACGCATGTTATAAAATGATTCGAGCCACAGATCATGGTGGCTGTGGAGTTGGGCAAAGGGAGCGTGACGGCCGGCGTTCCTCTGATTTCATTATCGCCTATGCCCATGTTATGTGTCAGTCGTTCGATAGGAGCATGATCAACCTGCCTGACAGATAGTGCCATGGCCTTTGCGTACTCTAAGACCATACGCTTTGTTTCAACAAGAGGACTATCTTCCCTTTTCGTTAATACGTCGATTATTTCTTTGGATGGTATTGCGGATTACAAGGCAAAGGAGGCGTGAGTGTTACCCCGCATCAGTTCAAGGCGGTTATGGGACACGATGAACAATTGCATCGGTGTGTTGATGCGTGGGCCATAAAATTCTTAAATCAAGATTCCTGACCTGTTTTTAAGTTGGCAACAAAAATACCTTTCGAGCCAAGTCTGAATCTAAACGTTCGGCAGAATACAATTTTTCTAGCGTTCTTTTAGACAGGAGATCTTTATTTCGCACAATAAATTCCTCAAAATCGGAGTGTTCCGTCCTGTGTATCCTCTCAGCGATTAAGCTCAAGAACGCGAGGGTAATGGTTAAATTGAACTTTTCTGGGACGCCGGCTTTGGTCGCCATCGACTTAATGGTTTCAGAAAATTTGGTCAAAGTCGTGAGAAACCCATGCTTATGGAGCATTTCATAGACAACCTCAATGTGGTCAATGTGGCGAAAGGCACTTGGGTCAATTTCATGGACTTCAAAGTGCTGTGTCAGCTTGGACAAATCAGTGTTCATGATGGGTCTCCAGATTCGATTAACTTGTGACTATCAGTCGCTGTTAGGTCCAAGTCGTATACTTGTTTGAGTTGGTCGATTTTACGAAGGGTTTCCTCTGAAAATGGCGGTACCTTGCCTTCAAAGCAGTGCAGTGCCATTCCTTCTAGTAAGTCACCAAGTGAGATATCAAGCTGCTCTGCAAGCGCTTTTAGGACCTTCAATATTCGTTTCTCTATTCGGACACCTGTTTGCACTCGTTGGACTGATTTTGTCATAATGTTATTTTGGTACATTGGTACCATAATTGTCAACTTAGAAGTTTGATAATTATTTTCTGCTCAATTGATTCTCATGATCTAAAGCGGCCGAAAAATAGATTTTGCGAGAATGGAGATTACGAACGATATGAAACCTCGGGAACTCGTGAAAAATTGGGTGCTAGCATTCAACCGTGCCGATGCAGATGAGGTGGCAGAGTATTACGCCGAAGACGCGGTTAATCATCAGGTCGTACAAGAACCAGTAATAGGCCGCAACGCCATTCGAGAGATGTTTGCTCGGGATTTTAGCCGTGCCACAATGGTTTGCCGGATTGAGAATATTTTTCAGGACGGAGATTGGGCGATACTAGAGTGGAAAGACCCGAAAGGATTACGTGGGTGTGGATTCTTCCACATCGTTGATGACTACATAGTCTTTCAACGCGGCTACTTCAATGAACTTTCATTCTTACGTCAACAAGGCTTGCCGCTTCCCACAAAATGATCGCGGTATGGTCGCTTCTGGCTGATGGCAGATGTTCGATGATGTGAAAATCCTCATTGTGAAAATTTTTCCGCAAGTCTCAAGGGTTGCTATTGTTAGGGGTTACACGCTTCATTGCAGTCGTCACAGGCCTCAGGGTCGTGTCGCACGTATCCGATGATGTTTCCTCGACGGTCTTGTTCAAACGAGCAGCACTCAAAGAGAAGAGACTTTAATTTTTCACGTCCTCGCTGCACTCGAGATTTGGCTCCCGATAAGGAAATGCCAAGCTTGTCGGCTATTTGTTGCTGTGGTATCTCTTTCAGTTCATAAAGTTCAACCGCTTCACGATAGGTGTCCGGAAGCTGAGCAATCATCGGCGGTAACCAGCTTTCGACCAGCTCGTTGAGATTTCCTTCTTCGTGTGTCGGGGCTTCTACATCATCTGGCATTGCGGCGTCGGGATCACGACCCTTGGAGCGGTAATGGTCAACCACCAAATTCCGAGCGATTTGAAAGACCCAGGCCGTGATACGTTGCTTGTCATCGATATCGCCCAACTTGTTATGAATACGTAAGAATGTCTCCTGCAGGAGGTCTTCAGCCATTTGCGGATCGGACACGCGTTGAAGCAGGAAGCTTCTCAGCTTGGCACTGAGAAGCTCCCAAATGTGTTCTGTTGATAGTGTCTCTCGGTTCATCCAGATATTCCTTTGCCATGAATTCAACTACATCGCGCTGTGATCTTAGCAACATGTAGCGGATGATGCTTGCACAAAATTCGGGGTACAACAACTTGACCCGTTATCCTTTTGGAAATCGGCATCTGCCTCCAACACCACGAAGATCTCCCACTGGTTTCCTTCTGGGTCTGCAACCCACACCTTATCCTGAACGGCGTAGCAGCACGTCGTATTTTTCTCAACAAGAGTCTTCAGCCCTGCCTCGGAAAACCGTGTTATGGCTTCCTGTACGGCTTGAGGTGTTTTGACTTGAACACCATAGTGCATCGTCGGTTGACGAGTGTTGTTGGTCTCATCGACTTCATTCAAGGTCAAGTTCACTGATGGATTTTGCGGCTCAAACTTGACGTAGCCAGGGCGCTCTTTTGTCGGGGGGACACCCAACAGGGTTTCGTAAAATGTTCGCGAACGTTCCAGATCCATGACTGCTAGGGCGATATGGACACGACTGGATCCAGGAAAATTGACGGCAGATTGCTTGTTCATTGTATTTCTCCTTTCGTTTTAAGTTTTGTTTCCTACAGTTGCTTCTTTGCCTATGTAGACGAAAGAAGTTAAAAAAAGACGCAAGAAGAGGGTTATTTGGGAAAATGTTCACAAAACGAATGACTGGGAACTATCGGTGCGGTCTGGCATGTCACGATTGCAGGGACTTTGGTTGAGCAGAATGAAGTTCTTGCCTGATTGTGTCGTCAATGGTATTCTGATCTAGATAATCTAGCTATTTATGGAGGAGGCTATGGAATGGAAATTAGCAGAAGCTAAAAATCGATTCAGTGAACTGGTGAACAAAGCCCTGATTGAAGGCCCTCAAATGGTCTCTCGACGTGAAGATAAAGTCGTAGTCATGTCGGAACATGAGTATCAAAACTTGACAGGGCAAAAGCCTAATTTTATCGAGTTTCTTCTCGATGGTGACCTGGATCTGGATAATGTGGATTTTGAACGAGATCACTCCTTCGCCAGGGAAGTTCATCTATGAGAGTATTACTTGATACATGTGTAATTTCTGAATTGTGGCGTAAAAGTGGTTCTGACAGTGTACGTCGGCATGTGTCTGTGTTGAAGCCCGATGATACGTATGTGTCTGTCTTGACCATTGGTGAAATTATCAAAGGCATTGACCTACTGAAAGAAAGTAAGAAAAAGCGTGACTTACGACATAAGCTGGCTGTGCTGGAAAGTAACTATCATGAAAATATTCTGATCATTGATCTGGATACCATCAGGTTATGGGGTGAAATGCAGGCTGCTTCTCAAAAGAAAGGAAGATCAGTGCCAGTTAGTGACGGTCTCATTGCAGCAACGGCTAAACGTCATAGCTTGCACATCATGACTCGTAATATTGCTGATTTCGAGGGAACAGGAGCCATGCTGATTAATCCGTGGGAATAGTTTTGTTGAAATACATTTTTGAGGATTTCTCATAACGTACAGAATGTCGTTCTTTTGAACAGAAGAATGGCTATTTAGATGTCCTGGATTTGGAGAATTATCACTGATGATGAAAAAACCCATCAAGATCAGCATGAAGTCACTCTGACTAAACTCTATATTCTAAAGCAAGCGATCTGACCCCTTTTCTTTAGGAAAGGGAAGTTCGCGGATTCATACAATAAGTGCAATTTCTCTGGTGATGCGCATCAGCTACGCTGAGGGGACACCGCTACCATCTACCTGGAGGAATTGCACCAATGAAACCCTATCATCACTTAGGCAAGGAAGAACGATTTTATATCTGGCAAGCTCTGCGGGAGGGGAAAAAGCAGAAGCAAGTCGCCGAGGCCTTTGGGCGACATCCCTCGACAGTCTGTCGAGAGATCAAGCGAAATACCTATGCTCAGTGCCATTTTTATACTTATCACTGGGCCATGCAAATCGTGAAACATCGGCAGCACCACGCCAATCGGCAAAAATATCGAAAACTCAATGCTGAGATCGCGCCACTCATCACACAGCTCGTTCGTCAATACCTGAGCCCTGAACAGGTTAGTGGCTATCTCAAGAAGCATCATGCGATCCACCTCAGTCATGAAACGACCTATCGCTTCATCTACCGTGACGCCACACGGAAAGCTCAATTGAAGCCGTTTCTTCGACAAGGGGGCAACCATCGCCGCAAGCGGTATGGTTCTGGCGCTCGAGTCTCCTGTATTCCCAATCGAGTTTCGATAACTCAGCGCCCCCAAGAAGTGGAAAAGAAAGAACGTCTCGGCGACTGGGAGTGTGATATGGTGATCGGGCAGAACCGCACAAGCGTGCTGGTGACGGTGGTGGACCGCGCCTCTTTGTACCGTCTGCTCCCGAGTCTTGAGCCGGTCCGCTCAGGTGGTCAGTCAGGCCATTATCCGCTTGCTGCACCCCTTCAAAGAGCGGGTGCAGACCTTGATCTTTGATAATGGCTCAGAGTTTGTAAAACATGAAACCGTCGCGCGTGCCCTGGAGGCGAGCACCTATTTTGCCCATCCCTATGCAGCCTGGGAGCGTGGCATTAATGAGAACACCAACGGCCTCCTTCGCCAGTTTTTTCCGAAACGCACGGATTTCAGGAAGGTGTCATGGCAAGAGGTGAAAGAAGCCGTGGATTATCTCAATAATCGTCCCAGAAAAACCCGAGGGTATCGAACACCAAATAAACTCTTCCATCAGCAGTTCATTCCGCTGGTGTAGAGAACATTGCGCTTACTACTTGAATTCAAGGTTTTCCATTTGGTCGAAAAGCGTAATGCCCTTGTGAGTTCATACGTGTTTATAGTCCGAAGTTCGAATTGCCTTGAAACATCTGGAATGTGCCTGTTAGCTCCCTGTTTAGTAGGTTTTGAATTTTCAGTGGTGACGATTGTTCGTTCTACCGGGTTGACCAACGCATAAGCAATTAAGAACGGGTCACGCTCTATTTTTTCCAGATCGATGTCCGATAGATTGTCCCCATATCCTTCCCTTGTCACTTTTCTTACTAGTTCAATATCGACTTCCTCAGCGAGTTTAAGCGCAGCTTCTGTTTCATTTTCCTTTACCCACGCAGCAAGATCATCCTTTCCAGCTTTGATCTCATCATAAATTTCTTCAGGAACTTTAATATTGCCTTGCTCGCCATGATGGACAAGCCATTCCCAAAACTCATCCACACTGCCTATACGGTAATAGTCTCTATTGGCATCAATTAAAACATTTGCGTCTAAGAGATAAATCAATAGCTTTTCCTACTCCTAGACAAAATTCTGTACGGCCTGAGGGTGACTGTGTTCTATGACGCCGGGGACATTTTGTGGGCGAACACCGAGAACTCGTCCAGCCTTAGTAGTCGTAATGGTCCCTCCCTGCATCATTCGGGCCACTAAATTAATTAGGCCACTGCCAACGCGATGTTTCTTGGTGACGTAATAATCAGGTCCGCCGTTCTTTTCTTTGGTTTTTAATTTTTGAGCGGCTTTCCATTTGAGGTGATCGGCTCTAAAAGCCGTTTTGAATTCTTTAAACCGATCATAGGTGATGAGAGCAGCACGGCACAGTTTATAGGCAACCATGGTGTTGCTAACTTTGCTACGCATCGCAAATTGTTTAATGCGTTCTTTGGCGGTTTCGAAGTCAGTTTTATTATGGATTTCAAGCTGTCGAATTTCTTTCATCGGAACAAGAAATTCACTCGCGGCATCATTGCAGAATTTCTCAATCGTCTGCTCACCATAATTGCCACTGATCCCTGTTTCTCCAAGCCAGATATGAACGAGTTCGTGTAGAAGCGTGAAACACCATGCTCCCTTGGTATCATTGGCATTGATGGCGATAAATGGTGCGACATCATCCGCAAGAGCAAAACCACGAAATGCTTCAACATCTATGGTTGTGTGGTAGCTGCCGAGGTTATCAATTAACAAAACAAAAACCCCGGCTTCTTCCGCCTTTCCCCGCAAGAATGCAAACGCTTTATCCATATCTGGTTGATTTCTGTATTCGTTTAATTTCCATTTCAAGTATTTTTTAAGAGAATCAATCGCAGTGTCGACACCATCATTCATTTGTAAAGAACTAATGAACGGGAGTTGCACGGCTTCGTCTTCATCTTCCAAAACGCTACGCACCAAAGCTTGTCGTGCCCGAATATCACGAATGACCACATCAACCAAAGCTTCTTGTGTGGTTTCCACTCTCCCAGGAAGGGTTCTGTAATCCTGTCCGCGGTTCCCAATGCGGGGCACATCGGATAAATAAAACGTCAAAAGTGGGCGTCGATAATGCTTAGCCATTTTGACTAGCTGAGAGCGTGTTGGGGGTACATCACCTGTTTCAAGCGTGCGTAACTTTTCTACAGCGCTCGTCTTTTTGGTGTCCTTCATGCCGAGCTTTTTTGCGGCTTGTTCTTCGTCCAAACCCGCAGTGGTACGCGCCCATCTTAAAATTTTGTGATTCACTCTCGGCATGGAAAACTTCTCAACCCCTTTCTTTTTTAGTGTAGGGTTTTTGAATTAAAAAGGCCACTACTCTAGCTAATGGCCTGAGAAACATAACATTTTTTAATTTCCACAATGACGATTATCATTTCAGGCTATCGGTCAAAAATCTTTCTACGTCGAATTTTCCAAACTTCAAGTCGCATGAACCTAGGTTATATTTTTCTCATAGCCGCTTTCCAATGCTGATAACGGTAATCCCTAAGCTTATACATTCGGATCTAATTGCGGCACAAATAAGAGGTCAAGTGTCTTTGTAAGCTTCCCCCAACCACGGACAGGCGCAATGTAGAGCTTTCTGGCAGAAT
>JAALKI010000018.1 GCA_011088105.1 Nitrospirota bacterium
CTCTTCCGCATCCAGCCATCCTAAGATAACTCTCGTTATCTAGGACAGCCCCTAAATTTTTTATTGTCACGTTGTGTATTCATGGCATATCGTCCCTCACCCACCGTAGGCGAACCGATTCGAATCTCATCCCAGGCTCAGCAGATGACACTTGAGGATTTCGTGTCTTCTAAGTTAGAGGAATGTGTCCGAGCCATGAATGGAGGCTCCTCCCAAAGCCTCTACCCTACATTGATGAGAGCCGTCGAACGGCCATTGATTGAACTTGCCCTAAAGGAAACCAACGGCAATCAGAGTCAAGCGGCACAACTATTGGGTATGAATCGGAATACCCTACGAAAAAAAATCGAGGCATTTAATATTTCCGTCAAGCGGAAAAGAGTTGTCAGCCAACAGACCAAGAGACCATCAAAACCATGATGGACTTTTTCCTCCTGACCCATGCTATTTTTCCATAGAAATCAAGAATTTCTTGACATTCCCCTATGGCTCCACTAGCATGACGGGTTGCATATAGGCGCGTAGCTCAGGGGGAGAGCGCTACCTTGACACGGTAGAGGTCGGCGGTTCAATACCGCCCGCGCCTACCATCTTCAAGCCGCGAGTTGTGTGCATGATCCGCTTGTCTCTCCCTACACATGTGAGCAAGCCTCAACATCAATATGAAGAAGCAAAACGGCCTTCCTGTGATGGAACGCCCACAAAACACACGAATGTCTGAGACCATCACCATCACCCTCCCTGAGGGAAGGACTAAAGTCTGTCCCATTGGCATGCTGGCCAGTGAAGCGCTCACGGATGGTCAAACCCCTTTGAATGCTGACATATTCGCGGCCAAAATCAATGGTGTGTGCATGGACTTGGATACCCCACTTTCTCATGACGCTTCGATAGAACCCGTACGATTCTCTTCTCCTGAAGGAAAAGAAATCTATCGGCATAGTAGTACCCACATCATGGCACAAGCCGTCAAAGAAGTTTTTCCTTCGGCCAATTTGACGATCGGTCCTCCTATTGAGGGTGGGTTTTACTATGACTTTTCTTTTGAACGGCCCTTTACTCCTGAGGACCTGGAACGTATCGAGCAAAAAGCGCATGAAATTATGCAAGCCAACTTGCCCATCACGCGAATGGAAATGTCGAAGGCCGACGCAATCCAGTATTTTGCGCAAAAAGGAGAAACGTTTAAGGTAGAAATCATTCAGCAAATCGAAGACCAGACCGTCTCGCTGTATCAACAAGGCGAGTTTGTCGATCTCTGCCGAGGCCCTCATGTGGGATCGACAGGCCGAATTAAAGCCCTCAAGGTACAATCTAGCGCTGGCGCATATTGGCGGGGCGATGAACGCAATCCAATGCTTCAGCGCATTTATGGAACCTCATTTCCCACTGAATCTGACCTCCAGGCTCATTTAGCCAGGCTTGAGGAGATCAAGCGGCGTGATCACCGAAAATTGGGCAAAGAATTAGACCTGTTTAGCATTCAAGACGAGACCGGGCCAGGATTGATTCTGTGGCATCCTAAGGGTTCGCTGATTCGTCTGCTTATTGAAAATTTTTGGCGGGAGCAGCACGTCCAACAGGGATACGAATTGGTGTACTCTCCCCATGTCGCCCGACTTGATTTATGGAAGACCAGTGGACATGTTGAGTTTTATCAAGACAGCATGTTTGCACCTATGATGGTAGAGTCCAGTGAGTACCAACTGAAGCCCATGAATTGCCCTTTCCATATCATGGTCTATCAGTCTCACCTGCGCAGCTATCGAGACTTGCCCATTCGGTATGGGGAATTGGGAACAGTTTATCGCTATGAACGCTCTGGGGTCCTTCACGGGCTTATGCGTGTGCGCGGGTTCACTCAAGATGACGCCCACATTTTTTGCCGACCGGATCAAATTGAGGCTGAAGTACGAAAGGTGTTAGATTTCACCATGTTCGTCCTCCGACGCTTCGGATTCTCAGAGTTTGAAGTCTACCTCTCCACAAGACCGGAAAAATCTGTCGGTTCTCTAGAGAAATGGGACCAGACCACCTCGGCGTTAGAGGCCGCGTTAAAAAATGGGAAATTCGACTTTGCTATTGATCCAGGCGAAGGTGTCTTCTATGGTCCAAAAATCGACATTAAAATTCGTGATGCGCTTGGTCGAGCCTGGCAATGTTCAACCGTTCAGATTGATTTCAATAACCCCGAACGGTTCGGACTTGGCTATACCGGGGAAGATGGAAAAGCTCACCAGCCTATTATGATTCATCGCGCCCTTCTTGGCTCTATTGAACGATTTTTTGGTATCCTGGTTGAACATTATGGCGGTGCGTTCCCACTGTGGCTTGCGCCGACTCAGGTCAAGGTCCTTCCCATCACAGAGAAACATCTTGACTATGCCAAGACTGTGGCTGACCAGTTACGAACCTCAGGCTATCGAGTTGACGTTGATACGCGCAATGAAAAAGTCGGGCTGAAAATCCGGGAGGCGGAAAAAGCCAAAACACCTTATATGTTTGTCGTCGGCGATCGGGAAAGCCAAAATCAACACGTATCTGTTCGCAAACGAAATGGAACCAACTTGGGTTCCCTCTCCATGACGGAAGTTCTTGAGCTCATCCAGCAAGATTTGGTATTAAAGGAAGGACCCAGTACGACTCTACCAATATGAGCCGCCCTGCTTTGATTAAACAACGCGTCAATCATCTAATTAAGGTTCCTGAAGTACGAGTAATCGGACCAGATGGGGAACAACTTGGGATTTTAAAAACATCCGAGGCCATTCGGCAATCTAGAGAGCTGGGCTATGACCTTGTTGAAGTCTCTTCGACCTCCGAGCCTCCGGTTTGTCGGATTATGGATTTCGGCAAGTTTAAGTATGAACAAAGTAAAAAAGACCACAAGATTCGCCAACATCAGAAATCAACGCAAGTTAAGGAAATTAAGTTGCGGCCAAGAACGGATATCCATGATTTAGAGACGAAAGTCCGGCGGATTCGAGAATTTTTAAGTGAAGGCAATAAAACTAAAATTACCGTCATGTTTCGAGGCCGAGAAATGGCCAATAAAGAATTTGGCTATCAAGCGATGGAAAAGGTGGTTGAGGAATTAAAAGAATGCGGAACCATTGAGAGTCAACCGAAAATGGAGGGCCGCAACTTGTATATGATTATCGCCCCCAAAAGCTAACAGCGATCATTTTTATTAAAGAGGTTCTCTATGGCACGAATGAAATTAAAAAATCATTCCGGCGCAGCAAAACGTTTTCGGCGCACGGGCTCTGGAAAATTTATGCGGAGAAGAGCTGGGCTACGGCACATTCTGACTAGTAAAACCCGCGGACGCAAACGCCTCTTGGGCACAGCTGTTGAAGTAGACAAAACCAACCGCCCGGCCTTAGCAAATTTGCTGCCGTATCCCGGGTAATGGATAGATCATACTGACTTACGAGGAAAGGACTCGCTTATGCCGCGTGTAAAAGGCGGACCACAAACTAGACAACGCAGGAAAAAACGGCTAAAGCTCGCGAAAGGCCAATATGGCGGGAAGAGCCGTCTCTTTCGAACGGCAACAGAATCCGTTGATAAAGGGCAGGCCTATGCGTATACCGGGCGGAAACATCGGAAGCGAGACTTTCGGCGTTTATGGATTACCAGAATCAATGCTGCCACACGTGCGATTGGCCTCAGCTATAGCCAATTCATCAATGGCTTAAAGAAAGCCAAGATTGAGTTAGACCGAAAGGTGTTATCGGATATGGCCATCCATGATTCGGCTGGCTTCCAACGCCTCACGGAGGTAGCAAAGAACGAGTTAGCTAAAGCGGCCTAACAACCTCCGGCAACGCCTCAGGGCTGAGGTGTTGCCGGTTTGTTTCCTCACAAAATTCTTAGCCCATTTCTATCTACGTAAACACAACACTGGCAGAAGCCATTTCTGGCTATCCTTCTCTCGTTAATTCCCCAACATCTAATTCAAACACTGCCACAGGCATGCTAATTTGCCAGGCTTCCAACACTTCAGGGTGCAACTCTCCGATAAACCCCAATGTTCGTTCCTGAGAAAGAATTTTTCCAACTCTCCCTGGCATAAAGGAATGATGCTGCATCGGTTCAAGCGTGTAGGGACGGACAAAATAGTACAGCAGTAGATCCAGGTATGTATGAACTTCTGAAAAATTGGCTGCCGGGTTGGCCACAAGAGCACCTAATCGAACCAACGTCTGTGAGCCAAGTTCTTGGCTCAAGTCTGGGATCGCGACCTCTCCGACTTCAAAGAGGCGGTGAGGATAAAATGCTCGATTTGAGGCCGATTCGATCTGCAAGAGTGACGGAATAATCCATGAACGAAGGCAGGAGTAATGCTGTGACATAACATTATCCACTTCAACCACATGTCCCTCATTGGGGTCTGTTAATTTCATGCGATCGACTAAGTCTTCCCGTGCCATCAGAATATTGGAAAACATCTCCTGAAACCCACATCCCACCATATAATCACGGATGAGGTCCGATGTCTCTTCCAAAGGAGATAAAGATCCCACGGTAAACTGAACCGGCATCTCAGGGGCAAACGACTCATATCCACGGCTAATTGCGACATCTTCTGCTACATCAACAGCATGGAGCAGGTCATTCCGATACGGAGGAAGCCGAACAGACAACTGATGCCGACTCGCTTTCACTTCATAGCCATAGGCTGTGAGAGCTTGCTTGATGACATCAGTCCCCAACGGAAGCCCCAAAGCCGACTCAATGGCATGCAGAGGCACACGTTGCGGACTGCTAAAATCAAAGGGCATACGAATCGTTTTCCCAAATTCCGTGGCATAGGGATACAGAACCTCGACAGGATCAATTGTGGCACCCCGGTCAGCAAGGTTAACTGCAAAAATATTCAGCGCCAGGATCACCATCCGTAAATCCGTTCCCGTAACTTCAATCAGTAGTTGGGAATCGCCGACTTGGACTTGCCCCACATCTCGACTGTTAATGATGGGAGGGAAAGACAACACTTGGCCTTCTTTATCCCACAGCAATGGAAGGGACTCTTGCCCTTCTAAAATATGCCCGTACTCCATGCCCTTTGGGTGCACGGAGAGAATGTCCTGTAATGTCAATTTCTCCTCGAAGCCCAACGGGACAAAACTCGCAGCATGCGGCTGAACCAATCCGTAGGTTACAGGAAATTGGATGGCCTCAAGTCGGTAAAGACCAATCGAAATGGTGGACCTTTTGCGTCCAAAAATATCGGCCAGCTTTTCCTGCGCTTGGATGAGCTGGGTTAACCCGTCCGCCGTTACAGCATAGCCTGAAGCACAGGCCGCAGCGAGAAAGGGCCTGACCTGTTCCATGCCAGCGCTGACCATCACCCGACGCTTCGGACGCGCCCGGCTTGAGAAGAATGCATAAGAAGAGGGCATGGCGTCGGATAACGCCATCCGAATTTGACGAGCAATGCCTTCAATACCCCAGAGATCAGGACGATTGCTGTCTTGGAGCTCGACACGGATCTCTCCCGTTGCAGGAGTGTGATCTTTCAGTTCGCCTTTGACGAGCGAGAGCCATGTCTCAATGTCCTCGATCGTCACCTCTCGGCCAACAAGTTGCTCAAAATCTTTATGGTAAATAGAAATAGTTGGCATAACTTAGTTGCGTGAGACGCGCAGGTGTGTATTGCTATGAGGCTAAAACGTTCCTCTCATATTTCGAACTTTTTCAAGATCCGAGGAAAATAAGTCACGGATATCATGAACTCCTAAAGCCACCATGGCCATTCGATCGAGCCCGAGACCCCAAGCAATCACTGGGACTGTAACACCTAATGGATTTGTTACTTCTGGCCGCAACAAACCGGCTCCGCCCAATTCCATCCACCCAAGTTGAGGATGACGCACATGCAATTCAACCGATGGTTCAGTGAAAGGGAAATAGGCTGGAAGAAAGCGACTTTCTCGAGCCTGCGCCATTTCTTTGGCAAAGAGGGTGAGCAGCCCAAGCAACGTTCGGAAATGAATGTCATTTCCAAGGACAATCCCTTCCACTTGGAAAAAGTCTGTCGCATGTGTCGCATCGACTTGGTCATATCGAAAACATCGCGCAATGGAAAAGTATTTCCCAGGGACGTCAGGGTTGGAAGCGAGAGTTCGGGCCGACACAGCTGTGCCTTGACTTCGCAGCACTAGTCGTCGGGCACGATCTCGATCATACTGGTACCCCCATCCCGTTGACCCCGTACTACCCCCATGCTCATGGGCTTCTGACACGTGTGACAGAAATGGTTCTGGAATGTGGTCGGCATGTGACGGGTTTTTCACAAAATAGACATCATGAATATCCCGTGCAGGGTGAAACTGGGGCATAAACAATGCGTCCATATCCCAAAATTCTGTTTCCACCAAAGGCCCACGCATCTCTTGGAACCCCATCCCAACCAACCTTCGTTTCACAAGGTCTAAAAAGGCTCGGTAAGGATGACGCCTGCCCGATGCCACTCGTGGTGGTGATAAATTAATGGTGTATTTTCGAAATCGTTTGTCTCGCCAAGACCCATCTTTCAACATTTCAGGGGTGAGTTGAGACACTTCTTCGATAGGACTAGACTGACAAAGACCTCCAACCGTTTTACCTTCATCCGTTAGGGCATACCGTCGTTCAATATGTTCCTCAAAACGAAATGGCTCATGCGTATTGCCTCGTTTAACTGAAAACTGGCGAAGAATCTGTTGCTCAAACTCTTGGAACTCCTGTAAATCCTGTGTTGTCGCACGAAGTTGGTGCAGAAGACGTTTGAGTGATTGGAGTGTCGGACTACTGACGCCTGTTAATTCAAGGTAGCCACCAGCCACCAGACGAATAGCCAATTCTTTTTTGAGCACACCAATCGCTCGGCTGATCTCGGTGGGCTGGAACCGTTCGTTTGTTTGAAGATCTTTGACTGATATGGGCGTGGCTGACTGTGTTGCGGATTTGATAGAGTCAACAATCCATTCCAATGGCGCGCCATCCATCGCATAGGTCTCCCCAATCTCCGTGAGCACAACAGTAACCGTTCGGGTCTCGGATTCAACACAAAGAAGCGCTTTGGCTGACAACCAGCCTACCGCCATGCTGATTTGGGACAAATCTAACTGACAGGTTTGGGCCAAGGCATCATCTGAACGCGCCTCCCCCGATTGAGAAAGCGCCGCCAACACTTGCACTTCAAGCGGGTGTAAACTGTCATAGAGGGATGCGGTGTTCATGAGGGGGCATTACACGTGAATCGTCTTGGCCGCTGACCGAAATGCGCGAATCGTTTCTCCATAATCAGGACTATCAAAAATGGCTGATCCTGACACCAACACATCTGCACCAGCTTGAACAATCTCGGCGACATTTTGAACCTTGACCCCACCATCGACTTCAAGAAGCGCCTGACTCTGGATGTGTCGAAGCATCTGCCGAGCTCGTCGGATTTTCGCTAAAGTTCCGGGAATAAATGATTGGCCACCAAACCCTGGATTCACAGACATAATCAAAACCAACTCAACATCCGGAATGATTTCCTCGATCGAGACCAGAGGCGTTGCAGGATTCAGCGTCACCCCGGCTTTTACCCCATGTGTTTTGATCAATTCGATCGTGCGATGAAGATGGGGGCAAGTTTCGACATGAACCGTGAGATAATCCGCCCCAGCCTGAGCAAATTCAGGAATGAATTGGTCCGGATTAGTAATCATTAAATGAACATCTAAAGGCAAGGCCGTTGTTTGCCTGAGCGCTTTAACAATGGGAGGACCAATCGTAAGATTCGGAACAAAATGCCCATCCATAACATCAACATGGATAAAATCAGCGCCTGCCTGTTCAACACGAGCAATGTCTTCAGCAAGATGCCCGAAATCAGCAGAAAGAATTGAAGGCGCAATATATGTCGTAGTCATGGGATCTCATGCTTTCGTAGTCTAGCTGCAAAAAACCCATCCATAGACAACAGGGTGGGCATGGTGAGAAGGTTCCCATCTTCATTCAGAAGCGGGTAGGTAACGGATGGGGCCCAAGGGGCTGCGGATTCAGGAGAAAACTCCGGATGGCTCCGACAAAATTCCTTGATAACCTGCACCGTTTCTTCTGGCTCTCCAGAGCAGGCACTATAGACCAAGACTCCGCCAGGTCTCAAGAGGGTAGCCACTCGGCCCAAGATCGCGAGCTGACTCGCATGATGCCGAGTCAGATCTTCACCGGTCTTTATCCACTTCCCTTCTGGGTGTCGTCTCAAAATACCGAGCCCAGAACACGGCGCATCAACCAAAATACGGTCGAAGTCTTGCCGATTTGAACCGCAACGTCCAGAGGACGATGTGATCTCGGCCAATGAACGGTCGGTGCTGTTGATCACGTCAATATGAAATGGCCGCACCACGGAGACGCCCAATCGGGTACAGTTCTCTTTGAGCCTGGCCAGCCGGTTCGAACTCGAGTCCATCGCCACAATTTCTCCAACATTTTCCATCAGTGCCGCGAGATGTGTGGTTTTCCCACCCGGAGCGGCACAGACATCCAACACTCGATCACCCGGCTGAACATCCAACAATAATGGAACAAGTTGCGCAGCTTCGTCTTCGACATAACAGAAACCATCCTTGAGTGGGCGAAACTCCTTCAAAGCCCCGCATTTTTCAACCACCAACCCAACTTGACTCACTCCCGTGGGACGCACAGACACTCCATCTTCACGAAGCTGTGCTGCTAGTCTATCCCGGGAGCATCGCAATGTATTCACACGCAATGTGAGTGGGGGAATTTCTGTTGTCGAACGGCAAATGCGTTCAGCACCCTGGATGCCAAATTGCCCAATCCACCGTTCGACCAACCAACTAGGGCAGGAATAGTGCAGAGATAAGGCCGTTACAGGATGATCATGGAGATCTGGCAATGCAGGCGCAGGTTCTCGAATCAGGGCACGCAAGACGGCATTGACAAACCCTGACCAATCCCGCCCTTTAATAGGTTTTGCTAATTTCACCGCTTCATTGACTGCGGCAGAGTCGGGAATCGCCTGTAAACACAAGATCTGATACGCCCCAATCCGAAGGATACACGAGACAGGAAGTGGCAGACGAAGGATGGGTCGATTCGAAACCATATTCAGCCGCCAATCGAGAAAGGTTTGATGCCGAAGTACCCCGTAGACCAATTCAAAGGCCAGTGCACGATCCTGATCACTTAACGAATGTGTCTTTACAAATTGATCAAAGGCGTCATCAGCATAGATGTGTTTTCGTTCGATCTTGAGAAGGACTGATAATGAACAGATTCTTGCATGAACGAGCCTGTTGGGAGTCGACGAGACTGGTCCGGCAGAAGTCATATGAACACTGTGTTGTTGAATGATTCAAAAGTCTCTGGATAAGAGGCTACGGCAGGCATCGGGGTTTCACATACCAGCGGAACAGAAATTGGGAAAAAGCCGTCCAGCCTTCTTTGGTGATGAGTGATAGGTCATGGGGCCACGAATGCCTCAATTACCTTTCGCCCATGCCTTACACGTCTAGAAAACACGGCTGGCATAGGGCCGAAGCGTTTGCGAAAGTGGGCAGTCTATTAGCATTCTCAAGAGAGAGATTGTCGCCTCTGGACAAGACGAGCAGCCAGGTGAATGGCCTCAATCAGACTTTGAGGACTCGCCTGTCCTGTGCCCACAATGTCATAAGCCGTCCCATGGTCCACCGAGGTGCGAACAATCGGAAGACCAATGGTCACATTCACACATTTCCCAAAGGCCATCAGCTTTAACGGAATCAATCCTTGATCATGATACATCGCCACAACGGCATCATAGGATCCTCTCGCGGCTTCACCAAATAATGTATCAGCAGGAAGTGGGCCCACTGTTTGAATACCCAATCGTTTTGCTCGTTTGACAGCTGGCGCAATGACGAGGCGTTCTTCTTGACCGAACAAGCCACGTTCACCGGCATGAGGATTGAGCGCCGCCACAGCAATACGCGGGGCAACAATCTGAAAATACTCCTGAAGACCATGATGGGCAAGACGGATTGCTTGACTGATTCGGGACACGGTTAAAGCCTGCGGAAGATCTCGAATACTGAGGTGGGTCGTGGCAAAAACAATTTTTAGTGGTCCGCCAAGCAGCATCATTGCCACACGCTTCGAATGTGTCAAGTCTGCCAATAATTCGGTATGGCCACGAAAATCATAGCCAGCCATATGCATGGCTTCTTTATTGATGGGTGCTGTGACCATTCCAGAAACATGGCCAGCCAGCGCAAGTTGCACCGCCGTGTGAATACAGGCAACGGATGCTGCGCCAGACGATGCCGCCGCACGACCAAGACGAACGGTCTTCAAACGAGGACTGAGGGGATCGATCACTGGGAGGGTGCCTTTTTTCATAACAGACCATTCAGGCACAGGCGTATCCCATGGAACAGCCATCACCCGTAGCGAAGACCCAAGGCCCTGAACCATATTCTGAAAAACGGACAATGAGCCAATTACAACGGGGCGACACACACACCATATCGCCTCAGAGGCCAACGCCTTCACGATGATTTCCGGGCCAATCCCTGCTGGATCACCCATTGTCATCGCTAAAAGAGGACGCCCCTTTGCTTGCTGCCCAGGAAGTGGTATTTTGGTCATGAGCGCGGTGTTTTCTTTGATGGCCGTTTATTGCTTGTCTTCAGGGCATGCAGGACTTCCTGGATGACCTCCCGAACTGGTTGGCCAGCCTTCACGGCAATGGCCTGGCAGTCCCGATATTCTGGAATCCATTTCGTCATCGTTCTTTCGACTGGCGCTTTTTTTACTCGAACTGAACCTTGTGGGAGATGAACCATTTCTTCGGTTCGAGGAAGAACATAGCGTGTCATGGGCTGCACCCGAACTCCAAGCGTGCTTGTTTCCCGAAAAAGCCTATGGGCCATAGCTTGCGCCTGTTCCATCTTGGCCAACGCTGCCACGACAATTCCTGGTCGACTCCGCTTCATAATTACTGGAGTCAGCCGAACATCCAACGCCCCAGCCGCAAACATCTGATCAATTAACATTTCATAGATTTGCGGATTCAAGTCATCAATCGTGGTTTCAACCTGAACCACCTGGTCGAGCTGATACGAAGCCACCGCAGCCTGTCCAAGAAAAACCCGCAGCACATTTGGCCAGCCGGGAGGATCGGCCGTTCCCGCCCCATAGCCGATAGCCTCATACAGAAATGGCGGGATTGTGGTGAACTGCTGTGTTAACGTCGTCAAAATCCCAATCCCCGTCGGCGTCGTCATTTCTTGTTGTGGACCTTCCGAAACAACGGGAATCTGTTTCGCTAATTCTGCGACAGCAGGGCCAGGAACGGGTAAGAGGCCATGTGCGGTCTTGATGAACCCAGAACCAAGGTTAACTGGCGAGGCCGACACATGAGTAATGCCCAGTAAATGACATCCCAATATCCCTCCGACGACATCAACAAATGAATCAAGCACCCCAACTTCATGAAAATGCACTTTCGACATAGGCAAACCATGCACGCGTCCTTCGGCTTCGGCAAGGCAATCAAACACCTGCAACGATTGCGTCTTTACAACATCTGGTAATGGGCTTTTGGTGATGATCTGCCGAATACGGGAAAGCGACAATGGTCGTGCAAACCCTTTTTGCACTCGAACGTCGATTTTTGTGGCCTGAATTGTTCCCCTGTGGACCAGTTTGGATTCAAGCCGATAGCCGGAGAGATTGAGTGCACGAAGATTGCGTTTCAGCAGCGGCCACGAGAGTCCGGCATCGACTAACGCGCCGAGAAACATGTCGCCACTAATACCGGAAAATCCATCAAGATGAAGATGAGTGGCCATAACGCTGAATGACAACGGTGTTAGGTGTTTATCAACGGAGTCAAGGATTTGCCACTGAAACTATCTTGTGTTTTAGAATCTGACCGTCAGACACACGGTTGACACCAACAATTCTTATCTCATGTTCTAACGTGTCAGGCAAGGGGCATACTGTTCAAAACAGGAGACTGGGGAAATAACGGGCTTTCTTCCTTATGGAGAGACCCTTTTATCAAAAGGGCCCCTCCATCTCGGAAGATTATCAATGATAGGATTTAAAATCGCCTATTCCGGCCGCCGCGATCACCACCGCCGCCACCTGATCGACCACCACCACCAAATCCGCCGCCACCGCCTGAACGAGGAGCCATAGGCTTCGCTTCATTCACGGTCAACGTCCGGCCATCCATCTCCGTTGAGTGCAGTGCCGAAATCGCGGCTTCGGCTTCGGCTGATGTCGCCATTTCGACAAAGCCAAACCCTCGTGATTGCCCGGTAAATTTGTCAGTAATCACACGCGCCGACTCCACGGTTCCATGCTCGGCAAAGACTGCCTCAACTTGAGCATCTGTCGCAGAATAAGGCAACCCACCCACATAAATTTTTGAACCCATTGGGTTCCTCCTTTAAAGTTAGGATATTGTCTTGAGCTGGAGATGGATGAAACGACTGGAAGGTAGAGCCTGCGGACGCGACAAGCAAGGCGACTGAGGTCAGGCTTCCGAACAAACTCCCTAGCAAAACAACATCGATCGATTAAGAGCCTTCGATTCGTTATCTCTTCATTACTAGGCTCCACGCAATGAAGGGTGTACACTCTACCATAGCGTCAAGAGAAAAGACAGCAAAAAGTTCTTCATTGATTGGACGTTTCAGAATACAAGAGTAACTGTACCCCAATAACAAGAATCAAGATTACCCAACAGACCATCAGACGGGATTGGCCATTGGGCTGTGGAAGTTTTCGGACATGGACAGATTCACAGAGAACCCGGAAGGCTCCTGCTGTGATCGCTAACCCACACATAATCGAATGGTGTATCATAATCTGATGCGCAGCTGGATGAGGGCCATGTCGATGAAGGAAAAGAAGAAGTCCTCCAAGAATCGCAAAAGCCGGCAAGGCCATTTGCCATCTACATCACTGAAAATGACCAATTCGGCCCAACCACTCGATAGCACCGACAACTAACAACAATACCGCCAGTATTTTATGTTGAATGATTTCCCAATCACCGCTGAACATCGTCTGCATGAAACTCATCGATCCAATTGGTCAAGCATCATGATCACTCCAAACCAGCAAATAGCTACCGAATCCCAACATACCCAAGGGCAAAAGAAATCGAACCCACGCAAGCGTATGGAACGCCAATCCCGTTCGTAACTCTGCTAAGCCAATCAGAATGACCGCCACTCCAGCGAGCGCATGGTTAAACTCTGAATAAGCAATCCCTTCCGGCGAGCCTTCCCATTGAACCGGAAGAGCTTGCTCCATGGATGGGTGAATCATCTGCCCCTCATGGGCATAGCTCAGGGTTCCTTCTATTGTCTGGATTCCGCAAAGAACAATCAGGATCTCGCATATGAAGAATCCCACGCCTCTCTCTATCGTTGTGCGAACGTTCTAGATATTGTCTATTGTTCGTTTGAATGCTCACACACCAATTTCCTTCACCATGTCATATATGCATGGTATTGCAATACAGACTGTCAGGCGAACGGGGCGAGAAGAAGACAAGTGGTAGGTTGTGGCACCAGGGATTTAATTAGGAAAATAGAAGGAAACGCCCACCAGTCCAAGTATGGCATTAATCCCTGTGTTTCTTTTCCCAATGTTGGCATTGGAAATATGGTGAAGTTTCATCCCAAGCGATAGACTAGACACCATCTCTTCACTTTCAAGCCAGAGATAGTGAATACCAGGGCCAGTGTGGAGGATAAATTCAAATTGCGTGCTTTGCTCGGGAATACGCGGGGCTAAATCAGTCCAGACCATGCCCGCACCCATATCCCAATATGGCATAAATCGCCCAAACGACAAAAAGTTATACCGGCCAATCAACGATCCACCAAATAACGATGCACTAAACGGATCCACGAAATGTGCGCCAATTGGCTCAACGATAACCTCAAATGCCCCACTGAAGTAACCAGCCTCTAAGGCATCCGACAAGACATACCCAATCTGAGGAAGGACGAGTATCGCTTCACGGTTGGATGAATCGGCATTACCGAGACCAGTAAACGCATGCCAATACCCGGTTTGAAGACCCAGTTCAACTGTGCCTTTTTTTACAATATCCTTGGCTTGCAGACCAGCCCAGGCTGGAGTCGCGAAAAGAATCATCCAGCCAACCAGCAACACCCAACACAACCCGATGAGGGCAAAAGACATTTTATGTGTTGCTGGTTTGTTTTTCCCGTCGCGCCCCATGGAGTTCTCGATACCCTGTATGACTTTCACATGAGCTTCATAGCATATGACTATTGGTCGTTGCAATCGATCTCGAGAGAACGATAGGCTTGTTGCTAATAGAGGAAATGATCGTCTCATTAATAATGAGGAAAGCCCTTAGAACCATCAACAGGATTTTGGCAAGTCTGACGTATAGCCTATTGATATTGATGCTTGGATGGAATGGATGTACCGGGGTTTTTCCTGCGAGTGAATCGGATAACCCTGGCATGGGGCTATCCGACAGCCTCCCGGTGAATGGGCTAGCGGGGATATGGGAATATGAAGAAGATGGCGGTGTTCTCTATCAACTGGCGTTTGATCAGAGGGGACAAGGCACATATGACTGGCAGGGTGGCACATTTGAGACCTCCAGTCTTTCCGGCAGGCGATGGGTGGGAAAATGGCATCAATCCGGCAATGATCGAGAAGGAGGATTTGAGGCGCATCTCTCTGAGGACTACCATTCAGCAACAGGCCATTGGTGGTATACACGCATTGGCAAGAATGGTGAACCGACACAACCGGGAGGACGCTTTACTCTCACACGACGATTTCCATTGGGTTGTCAACATGATGCCTGCTAACCACATGAAGATAACGCCCAAACCGTGGCCAGCCTGAGATCTCTCAACGTGACGAAAGATAAGCCCTACCCGTTCCACGTTTCTGAGACATCGTCTTTTGTTTGTGGGTTCCTCGTTCAGGAAAAATGAGGGCCTTCCCTCGGATGGTTCGGTGATACGTAATCGCAAAGCGATGTGCTTCATCCCGAATGCGTTTGAGCAATTTCGTTGATGAGGCAGATGGCGACAATGTGATCGGGTTCCGGTTACCCGATAAAAACACCCGGTCCTCCTTTTCACCTCGCGCTTTAGCCAATCCAATAATCGGTATATGCGTCAAGCTAAGATTACCCAATGCCTTTTTCGCTGCCTCTACTTGACCAAGACCCCCATCAATGAGAATGAGATCGGGAAGAGAGAGGCGTTGGGAAATGGCAAGCGATCCACCATATCGCCGTGTTACCACTTCACACATGCTCGCAAAATCATTGGCACCTTCGACTGTTTTAATACGAAACCGACGATATTCAGATTTCTTGCTTTTGCCATATTCCCAGACCACCATAGAAGCCACGGAATGGGTGCCCATCGTGTTAGAGATATCAAACCCCTCAATCCGAAGAGGTAGCCTGGGCAAATGCAAGAGGGATTGCAACTCTCTTCCGGCTTCCTGATCAGCAGCTTCAGCGCGAAGGTGATGGTACATGGCTGCGGTGGCATTCTCCTCCGCTAACACAACCAAATGCCGTTTTCTCCCTCGTACCGGAGCCACAATACGCACGGCATCGCCTTTTTTGCTAGAGAGCCATTCTTGCACAATCGTACTATCGAGCAGCTGAGTGGAAACCACCAGTTCTTTTGGCGGAATGAGTTCTTTGTTGTAAAACTGTTCGATTGTTGACTGGAGTAACTCTTCATCAGAGACCTCCCCCGCATCACTCCAGAAAAAATCCTTTCGACCAATCAGCAACCCTCCGCGAATAAACAACATTTGGATATCGGCGACAGGTCCAAGCCGGGACAGCCCTAACACATCTTGGTCAACCGGCCCAATTTGTGCAACGCGTTGTTTTTCTAAGGTCCGTTGTATTTTAAAGATTCGGTCTCGGAGTCGCGCGGCCTCTTCAAAGGCTTCCGTGTGAGCCGCCGCTTCCATTTCCCCACGGAGATTTTTGAGCAACTCAGTGTCTTTCCCTTCGAGAAACATCCGAACTTGCTTGACGATCCGGTGATACTCTTCACGGGTTTGATTGCCAGTACACGGGGCAAAACATCGCTTAATTTCAAATTCCAAACAGGCCCGGTCTGCCGTTCCATTAATGTCGATTTTGCACGTCGCGAGTGGAAAGACTTTTCGAATAACCTTGAGGGTTTCCCGAAGCGCACCGGCAGGAACATACGGGCCAAAATACAAGGCACCATCTTGCTTGACGCGACGGACAATGGAAAGACGAGGAAAATGCTCACGGACAGGGAATCGAAGATACGGATAATGTTTATCATCACGCAAGACCACATTGAACCGAGGCCGGTATCGCTTCACTAAATTGCTTTCGAGAATAAGCGCCTCGAGCTCAGACTGCGTCAACAATGTTTCGATATCCGCCACGAGAGAGAGCATGAGTTGCGTTTTAGGAGTCAAGTCGTGACTTCGTTGAAAATATGATCGAACGCGATCGGCTAACACCCGTGCCTTGCCGATATACAGGACTTCATCATCCTTCCCTTTCATCAGGTACACACCTGGCTGGGAAGGAAGATCATCAAGCTTGGCCTGGATGAACGGAGAACAAGAAGACGTTGAAGTCGTATCGTGTTGTGACGCAGGCATGGCGAACCAACCGCCTTAGACGAGAGCTGTCCCTGGACGTCGCTCAATCAATTCGATTTCATACCCGTCAGGAGCATCAATAAAAATAAACCGGCTACCTGAACTCGTGCAGGTCGGTCCATCCGTAATCGGAATCTGTTTCGATTGGAGTTCTTGAATCGTCTCATCGAGATTCTCTACTTCAAATGCCAAATGCACAAGATCTTCTTCTACCATGACGGGTCCACTGGGAGGAAAGCTACATAGTTCGATCAGCTCTTCACTATTGGGAACAGCCAAAAACGCGAGATGGGAGCCGCGTGGGGAAACTTTTCGCTCCAGGATCTCCAACCCCAACACCTGTTGATAAAATGCAAGTGTTTGATCCATGTCACTGACCCGCATTCGGGTATGCAGAAGCTTTTTTACGAGCATCGCCACGATCCTTTCATCTCTTTCTTCCCTATGAATGGTTTCTTCGTGATTGTACCGAACCCTGATGAGAGCAACAAGAAGCCATAATGGAACGTCTCATCTCATGGCATGAGATCCTGTATCAGTTGAGATGCCACCTCTGTTTATGTGATAACTCTCCGCTCAACGCTTGTTGTTCTCATGAAGAAGACAATGAATGACTCAAAAATTGCTCGTATTGCTGGCAGCAATGGCACTCCCAAACAGGCTTATGCCATAGAGGATTGATCAACAATCCCTCGTCAAGATGAATGAGTGAGAGGAGCCCACTTCGTTTATGGATATCAATACACATACACAGCTCTGTGGGGTGCTCGGTAATCCTGTTGAACATTCCCTGTCTCCAGCCATCCATAATGCCGCTTTTCAACATCTCTCACTTAATTTCGTCTATCTCGCCTTTCAGGTTGAAGATATTGAACGGGCTATCGCCGGCATCCGCGCACTCGGCAATATTCGCGGTCTCAGTGTGACCATCCCTCATAAAGTATCGGCTATCCCACATTTGAATGATATCGACCCAACAGCTCAGCACATCGGTGCCATTAATACCATCGTGAAAACCCAAAGCACATTGACAGGCTACAACACCGATGCCCTGGGCGCGCTTCGCGCGATCAAGGAACAACACATTCCTCTCCACGATGCTCATGTGTTACTTGTGGGATCGGGTGGGGCCGCTCGAGCCTTGGCCTTTGGTCTTGCGATAGACGGCGGAATCTCCAAACTGACCATCGTCGGCATTGATCAGAGAGAGCGGCAGGAGCTCGTCAATGATCTTCGCCAGCGTACCCCCATCACAGTTAAAGAGGGAGACCTCTCTCAAGACAGCTTGAAGCCCATGATAGCCGAGGTCCGCCTCTTGATCCATTGCACACCGATTGGAATGCATCCCAATGTTGACGCCTCTTGCATTCCTCGGGAATTACTTAGCCCCCATCTGGCTATCATGGATATTGTGTATAATCCCTTGGAAACACAATTACTCAAGGATGCCGCACAAGCCGGTTGTCAAACCATTCCCGGCATTGACATGTTTCTCTACCAAGCCGTGGCCCAATTCGAACTCTGGACTGAGCAACCAGCTCCTGTTGACGTCATGCGCCGCGTATTGGAATCTCATTTTTCATGAATATCGTCTTGATTGGCTACCGGGGAACGGGGAAAAGCACTATCGCCACGCTTGTCGGACAACAACTAGGATGGGACGTCACGTCAACGGATGAAGAAATTGTGAGGCGTGCCAAACGTACTATTCCAGAGATTGTTGAAAAATTTGGCTGGGACCATTTCCGAGATCTGGAAACCGCCGTCTGTCAAAGTTTTATCGACAAAGACCACATAGTGATCGACACAGGCGGTGGGGCCATATTGAGAGAAAAAAATGCCAATCATCTCAAATCCAACGGGATCGTATTTTGGCTAACCGCGTCGGTGGACACGATTATTCAACGCATCGGACAGGATACGCAACGCCCTTCCCTCACAGGCCAGAAGACGTTCACGGAAGAAGTCGAAGACGTGCTCCGTGAACGGACACCTCGTTATGCAGCTGCAGCCGACCATGTTCTGCCTACAGACCATGACGTGCCAGCAACCCTCGCCGACATCATCGTGCAACGGGCGGGCTGTTCGCCTCAGACTTCCTAAACAGCTGTAGGGTATTCTCGTTCTGGAATGATGTGAGAGAAAGCCCATTTACACACTGTCACCGGAAAACAGGCGATCCCCTACCCCAATGATTGTGGACATAGTAAATTCAACTGTGCAACATTTCCCTGTGATGAACGCGCATGAGTACTGGAAATCTTCTTTGGGGTTGCAGTGGTGTCAATGGCTACTCAATAGCTATCACCAATGGTTGGGCGAGGAATTGATTGCACGGCAAGGAGATCTTGAAACCCAGAGTGAACGTTTATATCATGCCCCCTTTGTCGTCGTATCACATGGAACGCAAAACGATCCACTCTTGAATTATGGTAATCAGATCGCCTTGGAGCTGTGGGAAATGGATTGGGCACAGTTCTCTGTCACCCCTTCCAGATTGACGGCAGAACCGGTGAGTCAAGCTGAACGAGCACAGATGTTGCAACAAGCGGCAACGAGAGGTCACATTCGTGAGTATCAAGGCATTCGCATTTCCCAAACTGGCAGGCGATTTTGGGTTGATCACGCTATTGTGTGGAATGTTCTAGACGAACACAATACTCCACGTGGACAAGCTGCAACATTTTCCGCCTGGCAGTATGTGAAAAACCCTGACAAACCGTAAGGCACCGCCCATAGACGATGATTGCATCTTTGCTCCATCATTCTTTAAGGTGGTGCGATATGAGACGATGGCTTCTGGTGTAGGACATTGTCTCTCGGGACCAGCCGGCTCTTGAGCAATTGCTCGATGATTCAATACCCCCAACAGAAACATCTGCGTGCCAAAACACTCAACATGTAAGGGCCCAAGAATACGATGATACTTGCTGGAGACATTGGAGGAACCAAAAGCTACGTTGGCCTTTTTGATTGGAAAGATCAACGAGTCGAACCCATTCGGGAAGAGAAATTTTGGAATGCAGACTTTGGATCGTTTGAGGAACTCTTGACGGAGTTTCTAGAAGACCTAGAAAAATCCTATGGATCGCCTGGGCAAGAAGACCCTGCAGAGGATTCAGCACAAGAAAACCCTCCCCCCCTCAAACCAATTACGGCAGCATGCTTTGGAGTGCCAGGGCCAGTCATAGACAATCGCTGTCAAACCACGAATCTTCCCTGGGTCATCGATGGTACATCACTTCAGAAGCTGTCACAAAGTCCGAAAGTGCAATTATTAAATGACCTTGAAGCCATGGCTTACGGGCTGCAAGTGTTACGATCAGACGAAACCATGCTGCTAAACGCTGGCGGGAAAGAACACCCACAAGGGACCAAAGCCCTCATTGCTGCTGGAACCGGACTCGGCGAAGCCATCTTGTTTTGGGATGGTCAACGCTACCGATCCTGTCCTTCCGAAGGCGGCCATGCGAGTTTTGCTCCCATCAGTGACAGAGAAATTGACTTGCTTCGCTATCTCCGAACCAGTTACCGACATGTCAGCTTTGAACGGGTGTTATCAGGGGAAGGCCTGCATCTCATCTATCAATTTCTTCGGGATACTCAAAAAAATGAGCCGACATGGTTTGCCCAAGAACTCCCAAACGGGGATCCAGCTGCGCTGATTGCTGAAGCCGCTCTCAAGGGGAAGCCTGATATTTGTGTGCAAGCCCTTGATCTCTTCATCTCAGTCTTTGGCGGCGAAACAGGCAACCTGGCCCTGAAGTCTTTAGCCTTAGGTGGGATCTATATTGGAGGAGGCATCGCCCCCAAAATTCTTCCCAAACTGAAACACGATACCTTTATGAAAGCGTTTACCGCAAAAGGTCGTTATCAACGCCTCCTGAACACCATTCCGGTCCGCGTGATTTTGAATGACCAGGCTGGACTCTTAGGCGCAGCCTCCTATGCAGCTGAATCGGCCCTCTCACACTAATACCATGACGTCTCGTACCTCACACACGTTTGAAGATCCAGACACCCAAAAACAGATTGCGGCGGAAGCGGCGGTTGCCTACGTCCATGACGGAGATGTCATCGGACTCGGAACCGGATCAACCGTCAAACACTTTCTGTCCGCCCTCAAAGAAAAAGTGAAGGCTGGCTGGCGGATTCAAGGCGTATCCACATCACAAGCAACCAGTAACCTCGCTCAACAATTCGGCATTCCTCTTCTGACAGAGGAGAAAGACTGGGTGATCAACGTTGCCATTGATGGCACCGATCAAGTCGACCCACGTTTTAATCTGATTAAAGGTGGGGGAGGGGCGCTGTTACGTGAGAAAATTGTGGCTTCGGCAGCACGCCAGTTTATCGTCATCGCCGATGCGAGTAAACACGTACCGGTTCTGGGACATCCCATGCCACTTCCCGTTGAGGTCATACCGTTTGGATGGCCCCACACCGCAAAATTGATTCAGCAATTAGGTTATCGTTCTGTTCTCCGGCAGCGTGATGGAAGAGCGTTCTTAACTGATAGCGGACATTATATTTTGGATGTGGCCATCGATCGTATCGACGATCCGGCTTTGCTTGAGACCACCTTGAATACCATCCCAGGCGTGGTGGACAATGGGCTTTTTGTGGGCCGAACATCGCTGTTGATTCTAGGGACCCCTCATGGTGTTGAAATCTCTTCTCCAACCACTCGACCATCCTCTGTTTGAAATCCTGTGTGGTGGCAGCATGCCTGTCAGAACAGGCTATTGGTAACTTCGCCGATAGTCAGCAAAGAACCGTATGGATGTTGTCAAAAAAGGGTGCAGACAGAAAGGATTGTGTTGATGCTTGCCACGCAGAAGAACAAGACAAGAAGAACACCCGTCACTGGCGTATCGACGATGGTGATGGCGATAGGAATGAGTCTCGTGATTCTGAGCTTCGTGCAATGTTCGCAAGAACCCCCAGAAACCATGCCAGTAGCGAGAGCGGCCATGCCATCCGCCACCACACCACAGGATTCTCCGACTTTGCCAACGTCTGTGGCGTTTCCTGGCAATGGGACCTTTACTCGCGTAGCCAAAGATGCCATGGCATCTGTCGTGAATATTTCCTCCACTCGAAAGGTTTCCCCATCGGGGAAAGAGGCACCTTCTCCTTTTTTTAATGATCCCTTTTTTAGACGATTTTTTGGGGAAGAGTTCGAACGTCCGTTTCGGTCTCCGAAAAAACGACCGGAACAAGGGCTGGGCTCAGGCGTCATTGTTCGCTCTGATGGCTATATCGTCACGAATCATCATGTTGTGGCACAGGCTGATGAACTCACCGTCTTGATCAATGGCAAGCAACAATATACCGCCAAACTCATTGGAACCGACCCAAAAACCGATCTGGCCGTAATTAAGGTAGACGCACACGACCTCCCGACATTGCCCTGGGGAAATTCCGACTCATTAGAAGTCGGAGAGGTTGTGTTAGCAGTTGGCAATCCATTTGGCCTCAATCAAACCGTCACCATGGGGATTATCAGCGCTGTCGGTCGGGCCAATATGGGAATTGTTGACTATGAAGACTTTATCCAGACCGATGCTGCGATTAATCCTGGCAACTCCGGTGGTGCGTTAGTCAATTTACAAGGGGCATTGATCGGAATTAACACCGCTATCTTTTCCAGAACCGGTGGATATATGGGCATTGGGTTTGCCATTCCAAGCAAGATGGTCAAGCACGTCATGGATAGCTTGATTGAACGTGGAAAGGTTGTCAGAGGATGGCTCGGAGTCTCGATTCAAGAACTTACCCCAGAGCTCGCTGAACAGTTTGGGGCATCCGAAGCCTCTGGAGCGTTAGTCGGCGAGGTCGTAGAAGAGAGTCCAGCCGAAGAAGGCGGGCTAAAACGCGCTGACATTGTCCAACAATATAATGGCATCGCAGTCCGAGACCCCACGCATTTGCGATCACTGGTGGCTGAGACCCAACCAAACACTGTGGTTTCAATAAAAATTCTACGAAACGAACGCTCGCAAATGCTCTCTGTGACCATCGGCGATATGCCACGCAATATGGCCATGCAGGGGCAAGGAGCACCTGGACGAACCCAAGGCCATCACGCCCTTTCGGGGATTGCTGTTGAACCCGTTCCTCCTGGCCAAGTCAGAGGTGACCGTGGTGTCATTATTACCCAGGTCACACCGGAGAGCCCTGGTGAACGTGCTGGGCTTCGTCAAGGTGATGTGATCGTCGAAGTCAATCGGATGCCCATTCGTCACGTTCGCGATTTTGATCAACTCACCCAACAATTAACACCCACATCGCCTGTGCTGCTCCTTTTGAAGCGAGGTCAGGGCACACTTTATCTATCCATTAAACCGTAAGAGAAATTGGCCACGAATCCATAATGTGGAAAACGACAACAGAGCCCGAACGACAATTGAAGCGTATGGCATCGATCACCAGCAATTGGACTGCTGCACAGACATACGCCAAGGCTATGCATTTTTTTCGAATGGCAACATTCATTGTACTGACAGGGATCATGACACAGGTTGCTGCACACACAGCTTATGCATCTAGTCCTCATTCTCCGCATGACCCACAACATGGCTTCTCCGACTTTGAATCCTTACCTGATCTTCCTCCGGAAGGACCTGACACGTTCCATTCTCACCAAAACATCCCGTTGCAAGACACATCCATTTCGATTGATGAAGCCCCCAAAGGACTGTTCCGCGACATTACCCTTGCTGAAGGGTTTGAGGAAGATCTGGAGTTTCGCCGTGGCCACGGGGTCTATCCTGTTGGCCCCACAAACGTCTTTTCTCAGGAGACTGTCGCCGTGTTTGTGGTCTTTCGCGTCCACAAGCATTATGCTGCCTATGAAGTGATTGGCCGACTCTATCCTGAAACAGCCGATGGCCTTGATCCCAAGCAATGGATCGATGAAGATGCCATGTATTTGGCTTTGGAAGATGAAAGCGGATATCTGAAGCTCTTCCCTCCGTCAAAAGGCTGGCAACCTGGTCGGTACCGGGTGGAAATCTATGTGGGGTATGAAGTCAGTGCCCTCAACCGCATGGGAACCATGCGATTTACCATCCAACCTTCTTTAAACAATTGAACAAACAATACCATGCGACTGACTCCATGGTGTGATCTCAGATACTGACATGACGCAATCTCCTTGGCTATCAGTAGTTATTCCCATTAAGGATGAACGGGAGAATCTGCCTCCACTGACGAGCCAATTAATCCATGTCTTACGCAATCTGCCTGAGCCTCAAAACACCTCATTTGAAATTCTCTACATCGATGATGGAAGCACCGATGGCAGTGAGGAACGCTTGGACCAGCTTGCTGAGGAATACCCGGAAGTGCTTGTCTTACATTTAGACAAGAATTACGGACAAACCGCCGCGTTTGACGCAGGATTTCGTCATGCCCGTGGAGAGCTCGTGGCAACACTCGATGGCGATCTCCAATATGATCCTGCCGACCTGTTGATCCTGCTCCCCTTTGCCTCACGCCATGATCTCGTATGCGGACAACGAACCCAACGACATGACACCTTCATTCGAAGGCTCTCATCCCGCATTGCATTTTTTGTCAGAAAGACGGTTATCCATGACACGATTCACGATACCGGTTGCTCATTAAAAATATTTCGTAAGAGCATGCTGCACTACATTCCTCCGTTCAAAGGCATGCATCGGTTCTATCCAGCATTGGCCAAGATACATGGCTTGTCGGTTGTCGAAATCCCCGTTCAACATTTCCCTCGCATTCATGGCCAATCCAAGTATGGGATAAGCAATCGGTTGTTCTCCGGACTCTACGACCTGATTGCCATTCGATGGATGCAACGGCGGTACGTGAACTATCAAATGAAAGAGGAGAGAAAAAAGATTGTCCATGACAACAACTGAAATAGTGTGGGTTGGCATTGGGTTTCTGGGGCAAGGATTATTTTTCTCCCGATGGCTCATTCAATGGATGGCCTCCGAACGAAAAGCCGAGAGCCATATGCCAACCTCGTTCTGGTACATGAGTCTTGCTGGAAGTCTCATTGTGTTATCCTATGCATGGTATCGGCAAGATCCTGTTTTTATTGCTGGCCAGAGTGTCGGATCTATCGTCTATATCCGCAACTTGATGTTTATCCATCGAAGTCGGTAACAGGCCACTTGTGGTTTACACCGCTCCTCGTCCCCGCTCTCATTCCCCACAGATCCTGCATCTCCTCGGGCTTGCTGTTCTCGCTGGCATCTTGTTGTTTATTGGACTCGGTGATTTAGGACTGACAGATCGAGATGAAGGCAGCAATGCGGAAGCCGCACGCGAAATGCTGGAGTCGGGAGATTGGATTTCACCGACTTTAAATGGGGAACCTCGCTATGCCAAACCTGCTTTCGTCTATTGGATCATTGCGGGAACATATTCCATCCTAGGCGTGAATGAATTTTCCGCGAGACTGCCATCCGCCATATTTGGCCTGACACTAATTCTGGTTCACTACCTGTTTCTCACGAGACTTCTTGGCGCCAGCATTGCCTTCATCGGAGCACTGATGCTCCTTCTCAACCTTGAAGTCATTGCTAGTAGCCGAATGGTGTTGACCGACCCAGAGCTCGTCTTATTTACCACGCTCTCTGCCTATGGATTTTGGCTGGGATTTCATGGAACAGGACGCCAGCGCTACTGGATGTGGGGATTCTATCTCGGCATGGCACTGGCCACGTTGACCAAAGGCCCCATAGGGATTCTCATTCCTCTGTTCGGTGTCATGCCTTATCTGACCATCACACGGCAATGGAAGCAATTCTGGCAAACCGGCTTTCCTCTCCTCGGCACGGTCGTCTGCCTGCTGATTGCGTCGCCTTGGTATATCGCCATGTTCACCATTCATGGCGTTGACTACCTTACGGCTGCCCAAGCCAATACGACTGGCCGATTTGCCAACCCCATGGAAGGACATGGAGGGACGATCTTCTTTTTTATTCCTGTTCTCCTGGTCAGCTTTTTCCCGTGGAGCGGGTTCCTTCCTCTCGCGCTTTCCCAAGCTTTGAAACCTTGGAAAGCTCTTCGTGCAGGAGAACAACACCTCACCAACGAACAACGTCTTACCTTTTTTGCCGCATTATGGGCAATTGGAATTTTTCTCTTTTTTAGCTTATCAGCAACACGCCTCCCCCATTACATCTTGCCCTTATTTCCTGCGGCATCGATTCTGACAGCCGTATTCTGGTCTCGTATGCTTGCACACATATCACCGGCACCGTCAGCCACCGCCTTGCAGGAAGAGGAATTACCTGTCGCCTCTTTCAACACGGAAGCTTCGAACATATCTCACCCATTACCCTCTGGTAAAAGTCCCTCCGGTCTCAAGGGTTCCCTCATCATCCTTGTTATCACCGGATACCTACTTGCCCTGCTCTTTGCATCTATTCCTGCAATCTATGAACATTTTCAAGAGACGATTGCCGTGGAATTTCCCACAGCAACAAAAATCAACCCGGGCCTCATCGCGCTGTTCCTGGGGGGAGTATTTTTTGTTGGCACCACCATCATTCGTCATCTTGCCTCTGTCGAGAAGCGCCGTCCGATGGTAGTGGGAATAGCTGGAGGGATGATTACCCTTGTGATGTTGACCATCATTATCGTGGCCCTCCCCCCTTTCCACAAACATTTCATTGCTCCCCCTCAAAAACTTGCCACTATTGCAGGCCTCAATCTGGGAACAGAAGGACATCTGGTGCAATTTGGCCGAAAGCGCCCTTCGTTAATCTTTTATGCCAAGCACCCCATTGTTCAAATCAGCCCAGGGGAAGATGAAAAATTTCAAGCCCTTCGCAAGATACCAGGGAAAACGATGATCATCCTTCAGTCACACTTGCGTGCACGGCTTCCCTCCCCAGAGTCAGAATTTTCCGTTCTTCTGACGCATCAAGGCTTCTCACTCCTTTCGAGCGAGGACATGATGCCATCAAATAGGCCTCAAAATAGTCATTGAGCCAAAACTGATACGGAAGCTATGGAGGAGGCTCAGCAAAGGCTGAGGATGCCACTGGCAGAATGGTGAATAGCCCTTCTACAAGAGAGGGAGAAGACTGTGTATCTGCTGAATCAATAGAAACAAACCGACGAGGCCACACATACGCACCAGGTCATGAACCCGTGACACTTCGGATTCTTTCATAGAAATCTGTGATTGCATCATCCACCAGACCATGCCTGCAAGACCCGCCAATGTGATAATCAACCAGGAACCCGTTGATAGTGCCAGGCCCATGCCTACGATAAGACGAGCTTCGGGAGCACCAATTTTTTTGAGGGACCAGAAGCTAATGGGCTTGCTTCGCCTGCATTCCCTTTGAATCCACACCCCCAACAGCAAGAGACTTCCACCAAGAATCACACTGAGGAACCTCATCGTGTTTTGAAGGGGTTCGCCCTGCACCATCACCCAGAGCAACGCAAATCCTGTCACAAAGAAAGGAAGACTATTGAGGATCACATGAAGACTTGTCTGCTTCCAGGTCTGGAGAGGACGGGCCAAAACATACCCCACAAGCAGTCCCAGCATCGCGCCAGCCATCACGTCAGTCGGAAAATGAGAGCCTCTCATCACTCGGCTGATACCCACAAATGCCGCAGTCCCGTACCAAACCCAGGTCATATGCGGGAAATATTTTGCGAGGACGGCAGCAACAGCGAAGCTTGCGGAGGAATGCCCAGACGGAAAGGCGTCAAATCCTCCTTGAAATGAAGGCCCCATCTCAAAGGGATGTTGATGCATCAGGCGAGGACGGGGGCGTCCGATAAGATGCTTAGGGATCTGAACAACAACCCCAATCACCGCATGGGCAATCAGGCTATCGAGACCGGCGCCTTTGAACGCATCCCGCTTCCACACATAACCAATCGCGAAGAGCCCAATGGAGATGCCAACAAGCGTAACGCCATCTCCGAGCCAATTCCCCACATTGCCAATTTGTTCAAGCAACGGATGATGCAAGGACCGAACGAATTGAATAAATGGAAAGTCCAATGTCGACAGCGCAATGAAGATCCCAAATACAACGATCTGGGAAAGAAGCAGGGAAAGGCCAAGACGGATTGATGAAGTCCGACGAGAGATGGCATTCATGCGAGTAGCGAGTTCTGACGAGAAGACCCTTCCCACCCCTCCTTGCCCTTGCTCCTCTTACCGTGCGTCTCACAAGGACAAGGAGCCATCAGGGTACCCAGTCCGCCAAAAAGACATTAAATTCTCCCGGCTGAGCCTGTCGGTCAGAAACCCAAACCAAACGCGTACCGTCAGGAGAGAACATCGGAAAGCTGTTGAAATGTCCATCGTGCGTAATTTGCTCCATGCCTGTTCCATCATCATTCATGAGATAGAGATGAAAAGATGGTGGTCCAGATCGCTTCTCCACATGATGCGAAACGTTAGAGGAAAAGATGATACGACGGCCATCATGGTGAAACGATGGGGCAAAATTTGCGGCGCCATTCTTCGTGATTTGGCGCTTCTCTGAGCCATCAGCATTCATGATGAAAATTTCTAAGTGAGACGGCTCAACAAGATTATTCTTCAGGAGATCTTGATACTGTTGTCGCGCAACTGGATCTGTGGGGTGAAATGCCCGATAGACAATGCGCTTCTCATCAGGAGAGAAAAATGCACCACCATCGTATCCGATGTCATCGGTTAGCCGTATCACACGGGTTCCGTTGAGGTCCATGGTGTAGAGATCAAGATCCCCATCACGCATCGAGGTAAAGATAATTTTCTTGTTCTTGAAAGAAACGGTTGCTTCGGCATCATAGCCAGGGGTGGTAGTTAATCGATACGGTTCTCGTCCATCAATGCGATAGGAAAAAATATCAAAATCGTGCAAGGCCCATCGATAGTGGGCTCCCTGAGTCAATTTAGGAGGACAGGCTAGGTCCTTTCTATGTGTTGAGGAAAAAAGGATACGTCTGCGGCCAGGGAAAAAGTATCCACAGGTCGTCGTGCCAAATCCATTACTGACACGCTGAATATTCTTTCCATCAAGATCCATGACATACATTTGGTAACAATCTTGCTGTAGATGTGCACTTGAATCTCTTGTTGACTGAAAGATTAATTTGTCTCCATCAGATGAAAAGTAGGCTTCTGCACTTTTTCCCCCAGTCGTTAATTGTCGGATGTTCGTCAAGTGGGATTCCGCTGGTTCTGCAGCAAGCAGTGTAGAAACAGTACTGACAAACAGAACGACAAAGACCACCACAACTGTCGCACATGAAACATGAACCCATGACCAATTTTTACGAGACATCAAAACGGACCTCTTCATTATTCATGGTTAACGGAAAATCACCTCGAGCCAGCACATGCCCATCTTGAAAGACAATGTAACTGTCCCATCCATAGAAAAAGACAAGTCTGGCAATCCGAGCAACGGCAGCAGGTGAATGGCCATACAATATTGTGACAACATGATCTGAATATTGTGGATGACGGCATGAGATCAAGACGGCAATCTCAGGGCCCGTAAAGTCCTGTCCTTGGATGGTAGTCTGATCGCCTTCTTGGCTGACCCGTCCTCCACAGGCATCGAATCCCAATGTAGCAAGCACGTTCACGCGTGGCCTACCCAAAATAAGCAGTGACTCATTCATCAGTTTTCCCAACGTATCTGACCGTTCGGTGACGAAGGACTTCTCTCCACGAACTCGTTGAAGCACAGATTCATAGGCAGGCCACGCTTGCTCCGTGGCCTGCGGCGCAGCAATCGCACGACGCTGATCTGTCGCCCAAAGATTGAGCATCGGGGGAATTTGAGAACGGCTTATGTTCCGGATCAGTTCAAACTCAGGATCAAGCCTGAGACGAACAGGTTGGCTAGTCACCACAATCGAAAAGGATTCTTGTGCCTTGGCCGTTGACACAACGACATGCTGGGTTTCTCCATTGGCAAGAGAAAGCAGAAGGGGAATTCGCATCCGATAGGCTACGCCGAGCTGGACAATCGTTCCCGTGACCTCAAAACGTTGAGAGGGAAGGTCGGACACATGTACTGCTGTATGAGCAAGTTTGACCGTGGGTGCCCCTGACTGCTGGACCCACTGCTGAAAAAACCATCCCAATTTTTGATTAGCCGTCTTTTCGAATGCATGCTGAAGATCACTCCAATTGACAAACCGGCCTTGGTCATGATGGACAATGGCCCGTATGGCTCCAAAGAAAGCTTCATCACCAATTTCCCGACGCAGCATATGAAAGACCATGGCCCCTTTCTGATACCCAATGGCATTATCTCGTTCCGTCTCTTTATGATGAAACCTTCGCAAAGGATAATCATTGTCAGGTGAGACATAAACATTATATCCCAAAACCATTTTTCGACGATGTTGAATAGCTGTATCAATGGATCCATGTCGTTCATCATAATAGTAATTGGCCAGATAAGTCGTGAGCCCTTCAACCCAATTGCCATGCTCTACACGATTCAACACCGCATTGCCGATCCACGAATGCACGATTTCATGACCCAGCGAATATGGCTGGACATACCGTCGTTTCACCACACCGCTGCCTAAGAGCGTAAATGACGGCATCCCTAGCCCACTGGGGAAAAAATTCTCCACCACGGCGAATTTGGCAAATGGATAAGGCCCTAATAGCGAGGAATAGAAGTGAAGGTACTTGACCACCGCATCTAGATAGGCCTCCGCCAAATGCGCCTCTTCCGGAAATAGATAAGTTGCTAATTCAATGCCTTGCCACATTCGATGAGACATCACAAACCGATTCGCCACAAGAGTGAGCGCTTCCGTTGGCATTTCTGCTTGCCACGCAGTCATCACGCGCCCATCTTGTGCTTGATGGGAAATCTGACGACCTTGGGTCATGGCCTGCCACCCTTCCGGAACGACGACTCGAACGTCGAAGGTGGCAAGGGAGCCTGGAATATCTGGATACCACAGGGTTTCCGAGGAGACATACACACCTTGCGGTCCAATATGCCCGTTGGTCTTGTCCATCCCAACAAACCGAAGTCCTTGTGATGCTTGCGGAGGTCCATTGATCTCACCATGATAGACAATGAGCAATTCACGAGGGTGTGCAGTATACGGAATATCGATGACAATAGTTCGTCCATCAGGGATGGCATGAGCCCATTCATCACCTAGTGTATCGACATCGATGGGTTCTTCTGTATAGGAAATAGCTTGAGAGTCGAGTGTTACAGCATCTACATGTAAGGCTTGGTTTAACACCAAACGAATAGTGTGAGCGCTAGTCTCCGTCCCAGCTAACATTATTGAGTCCCTGACAATAAGGCTGTGGCTATCAGGATTGAGCTGCAGATCAAGCGTATGGTGCTCAATGCGAAAGGCCTCAGCCCACACACCCTGAGCCATGACAAGCCACAGAACCAAAAAGCCAACACCATTGATCTTGCGCAGATGTTTCTTCACGAGGCTGGAATCTCCACAAGGGCATCGACAAATTCTTTTGCGTGAAAATCTTGGAGATCGTCCTCTCCTTCACCAACACCAAGCAGTCGAACCGGGATGTTCAGTTCTTCCGCAATCGCAACCAGCACGCCACCTTTTGCCGTTCCATCCAATTTCGTCAGCACAAGGCCTGTGACCCCCAAGGCTTCGTGAAATTGTTTAGCCTGGGCAATCGCATTTTGCCCCAATGTCCCATCCAATGTCAGTAAGACTTCATGAGGAGCGCCAGGCAGCTCCCGATTCAACACCCGCTGCATTTTCTTGAGCTCATCCATCAGATTGACTTTAGTGTGCAGACGGCCTGCGGTGTCGATTAAGACCACATCCACCCCTCTAGCCTTTGCTGCAGAAATGCCATCAAAGACAACGGCCGCAGGGTCGGCGCCATGTCGATGTTTAATGACATCCGCTCCAATCGTCTTTCCCCAAATTTCTAATTGTTCAATCGCCGCTGCGCGAAAGGTGTCCGCAGCCACAAGCAACGGCGTCAACCCATTATGCTTGAGGCGACTTCCGAGTTTGGCCATATTGGTCGTCTTCCCTACGCCATTAATACCAACGGTCAGAATGACAAAGGGCTTTCGACTTTTTCGAATAAGAGTCTCTAGGGAGTCAGATTCCACCGCTGTCAAAATTTGGCAAAGCGATACCTTTAAGACATCAAGGGAATGTGCAGGGTTCGCGCCTCGCATGTTGTCTTGCAGTTGAGTCATCAGCCGTGTCACGGCCCGAATGCCTACATCCGCACCAAGCAAAGCCGCCTCAACTTCTTCAATCGTGTCAGGATCAAGCTCTCGCCCCACCAACCGCCGAAGTGAGGCTTCCACATGTTGACGTGTCTTCCCTAATCCGTCACGGAGCTTATCGAACCAACTCATCGTTTATCATCCTCATATTTTTTAACGGTGACCAGCTTCGGCAATGGGTATAAGGCACACAAGATGCGCTTTTCTTTCCGTCGCATTCGGCGTGCTTCGTGTTCGCTCCGTTCATGGTCGTACCCAAATAAATGCAGTACGCCATGGATGAGCAACCGTGTCAGCTCTTCATCAATAGCATGGCCCAAATCTTTCGCTTGCCGTGCCGCGACAGGCACCGCAATCACGACGTCGCCAAGAAGAGAAGAACGAGGGCCAGGAGACTCTCTCAGGGAAAAGGCGAGCACATCCGTTGGTTCATCAACGCCTCTGAATTGTCGATTGAGCCCTTGCATACGGCAGGTGCCAATGAGCTCAATGCCGAGTTCAGCATCTTCTTCACCAGCTAGGGCAAGGATGGTCTGTGCCATCGTGGTCAACACCGAGACGCGCACCATCGTTCGCCGAAGTCGGTTTCGTACATCAACCGGCATCAGGTCATGAGTCTTTCATCTCGGGGTGTTTCGAAGAAAGCCGTTCCTTCCTATGTGTGCCATCAGCATGCTGTGCCGATCGTACAGAAGAATGCGCCGACGAGGTTGCTTGAGCATCATGTTGATCATAGGCTCGAATAATATCTTGCACCAATTGATGGCGTACCACATCCCGATGATGAAAAGACACAAATTTGATCCCTTCAATGCCTTGCAGGATCTTGGTGACATGAATAAGACCGGATGTTCGATCAGGAGGAAGGTCGACTTGCGTAATATCCCCAGTCACAACCGCTTTGGCATTGAAACCCAAGCGTGTCAGAAACATTTTCATCTGCTCAGCTGTGGCATTTTGCGCCTCATCCAAAATAACAAAGGCATCATTCAAGGTCCGGCCTCGCATAAAGGCCAGCGGCGCAATCTCAATGTCCCCTCGCTCAACTAATCGATTGGCCCGTTCGACATCCATCATCGTATATAAAGCATCGTAAAGAGGGCGAAGATACGGATGGACCTTCGCAAACATGTCTCCCGGCAAAAACCCCAGCCGTTCACCAGCTTCGACGGCTGGTCGTGCAAGGATAATCCGGCTCACTGTTTTTTGAGTCAACGCGGCAACAGCCATGGCCATCGCTAAATAGGTCTTCCCTGTTCCTGCAGGACCAATGGCAATAACCAAATCATGCGTCTGAATGGCTTCAAGATAGGCATGTTGTGAGGGGGTTTTGGGAGAGACGGTACTTTTGGGAGTCAGAACCGGAGAGCGCCCGAGAGTGAGTGGACTAATAAGGGGTTCCGAATCATCTTTAGAAGCCTGTAAGGCTCGGGTGACATCTTCAGATTGGAGCTCATATCGCCCCGTCGTCCATTGAGCCAATTCAGCAAGGAGTCGCTCGGCTTGGGAAACAGCATCTGGCTGCCCTTCCAGGGTCACCTCATCCCCACGAGCCGATAACTGGACCCCCAGTTCATGTTCAATTAAACGCAAGTGCGAATCATGAGGACCGAATAAATTCGCTAAATCCGCACCTTCTCGTATTTTGACTTTACGCACGTGCTTGTTTTGAGGTCTCCTTATTCAAGGAACGTTTTCTGTATTTTAGCAAGGCCCTGATACCAGAACAAGACAAATGGGCTACCGCCGTTTTTGACATGTTGGGCAAAAGAATGCACTGCGCTCCTGACTCAGACGGCGAATACGCGTGCCACAGCCACGCAGACAGAACGTCCCTGTTTTTTGATACACCTGATGGCGCTCTTGAAAACAGCCAGGGCTGCCATCCGGGGTGCAAAAATCTCGAATCGTCGACCCTCCACAGACAATAGCCTCCTGCAACACAGCTTGCATGGTCGCAAAGAGACGATGCAACGTCTTTTTCTTTAAACGATTCCCAGAGGCATGAGGATGAATGCCGGCTCGATGAAGAATTTCATTAGCATAAATATTTCCAATCCCCGCTATTTTCTGTTGATTCATCAAGAACGCCTTTAATCGACCACGAGACTGTTGAATCAATGCGATAAATGCCATCGGCTCGACACTCAAGGGATCCAGACCAAATCGGCGGCCACGTAACTCCTGCCAATCGTGGGCATTCAGCAAATAGATACGACCAAACCGTCTGGCATTCCAGTAACGCAGCTCAGGAGTGTGGCTCGTGGCGAGATACACAACCATATGCGTATGAACTGCAAATTTCTGAGGAACGCCATGGAATAAGAACCGCCCCGTCATCCCTAGTTCAGCCAGCAGAAATTGAGACCCTTGCCCTTTCTCACAAGTAAACAGCAGCGTTTTCCCATACCGTTGGATATCTTGGATACAGGCGCCTTCATACCAAGGAAGCTGATCAATCCCCTCGCGGATGATGTCCTGGCGACCGACCCATATGGATCGAATAGTGGTTCCGAGGACATGGCGGCGAAGTTGGCGAAGAACCGATTCAACCTCTGGGAGTTCAGGCATGGAGAATATGGTCCAATTGCCGATAAGACGGTGTCAACAACGGTCCCCTGAAACCATCATCACATTCTGGAATCTTCTGCGTCATGGACAGTTATCAATCGGGAAGATAGAGGCTCCCATGATTCAACAAATCCACCAGTAAATGGAGATGCGCATCTGTGCGCGCATAGTGAGTTGGCCTGATCGTTCTTTCGGCACATAATATCTTCACCAGATCCGGCTGTATCTCATGGCATGGGTACCAACGACTATCCACAAACAACCACGTTGCCGCACCATGCTCCTGAAAAGCAAAACGCGATCCTTCATTTCGTATAAGGCATCCCCCTGCAGACACATGAGTTCTCACAAATTCAAGGTCATATGTCTCAAGATCCATCGCGTTTTCGTCATATTTGGGTGCCGTCATGAAAGACCCGAACCATTGGGCAAGCCTGTCTTTGTCGTTGAGATATTGCCTCAGGATATGCTGAGCCTTCTCCAACGCCCCAGCCGTTATCTGGCCAGGGTTGGCTTGCGGAACGAGATCAGGGTCAGTATATCGCAGATCCTCATTTAATGTTTCGCCAATATAATCGGCAACGCCTTGCAAAATTTCCTTGTGAGAAGGCGCACGAAATCCAACGGAGCAGGTCATACAATCATCACCTACTGCGATTCCATTGTGACTCACCCCAGGCGGGACATAGAGCACATCCCCAGGCTCGAGAACCCAATGCTGGGTGGATGTCCATTCGGACAAGATCATCACAGGGGTATCTGTACGGCGAGGAGAATGCTCATTACACCGTCTGCCAATTTCCCATCGACGCCGACCAGAAACCTGAACAAGAAAGACATCGTAGTGATCATAATGTGCTCCAACGCCACCGCCATTACTAGAGTAGCTCATCATCAGATCATCAACGCGCCAGCTCGGAATACAATAAAATTGTTCAAGAAATGTGGCAGCTTCCGGCACCCAATGATCGACTGCTTGCACTAACAAGGTCCAATGCGTTGCCGGCAAGGTGCGAAAAGTCTCGTCAGTAAATGGACCATGCTGGAGTTCCCAGTGTTCGCTGGCACCATCTTGCAGGATCAAACGAGACTCAACCTCGTGCTCGCATGCAAGTCCAGCCAGTTCCTCAGCGGCAATCGGAGGTCTCACATCCGGCAATGCTTGCCGAATGAAAAGAGGTTTTTTTGCCAGTAGTCAGCGAGAAAGGTTTCGAGTGAATACTCACCCAAGGGGTTTGTCTTCATAGAAGTACGAATATGGGGTATTTGAGGCCAATGCGGTCAGTTTTCACAGCAATCTCGTCAGCATGATTTGAGCATATCCATATGAGAAATCCCATCTTCCAGGTAAGGATCTGATACCGGTGTAAATCCATGCTGCTCATAGAACCCTTGGAGATAGACTTGCGCTGCAATTTTGACCATGCTGCCAGGCCAACACGTGGCTATTTCATACAGCGCTCTCTGTACAAGCTGGTGGCCCATCCCACACCCACGCGCTTGAGCACTAACCACAAGCCGACCAAGGCCAACCTCTGGATAGCACAACCCTGCCGGTAGGATACGCGCATAGGCCAGAACCTGCCCACATGCATCACATCCGAGCAGATGCCTGACCTCCACATGCCGGTCATACGCGTCAAGTTCAGGATAGGCACAGGCTTGCTCGACGACAAAGACATTTACGCGTAACTGCATGGTCTGGAAAAGCTGATCGACCGTCAGCTCCTGAAATCTCCTGACGTCCCAAGTTATTGCAACCATATCATTAGAAAAATCTGAAGATCTCTGAGAGGCTCTTACGCCTCATGACTTTCCTCAAATTTCAGCGCAACGGAATTGATGCAGTACCGTTGTCCGGTTGTTGGCGGTCCATCATCGAAAACATGGCCCAAGTGGGCATCACAGGTCGAACATGTGACTTCCACTCTGCTCATGCCATGGCTAGCGTCTGTTTGCTTCTCCAACGCATCTTCCGAGAGTGGTTGATCAAAACTAGGCCAACCAGTTCCCGAATTAAACTTATTCTCTGTACTGAACAACATGGCTCCGCAGCAGACACACTGGTACCGCCCGCTTTTTTGTCCAGGGTCATACTGATCGGTAAACGCAGGTTCGGTGCCATGTTGCCTGGTGACATAATATTGTTCTGGACTCAGTTGCTGTTTCCACTCGTCATCGGACTTCTGAATTTTAGGGGCCATCATGGTCCTCCATATTTAGGAATTTCTATCGCCGGCAGCCTTGAGCACCAACCCTGAAAAGACGGCATGCAATTTCCCAACATCGTACCACAATCGCCTGTGCTTGGAATGGCTCCTAGGGTTATGCCTTGACAGCCATATCCATGGATACCGAGAATATCATTCAGTGTCATTTCACTCGACAAGGACTCTATGACAACCGAAGTACATTCCCTGGGCAAATCTTCTGAGTTTCGGCGTAGTATGTATGTTGATGGTTGGAATCAGCTCTACCTTGATCCAAAGAAAGTTACGACATTAGGTCGCTTTTGCCATTCTGTGGGGATTACAGAACTCCACCTGTATGACTTACATTGTATCCTCTGTGATGCTGTCCATGATTCAGCACATCAAGAGGTGATCGAGTCATTGAAAACCAACCACGGCATTCAACATTTCAATGCGGCATACAGTTGCATGACGCAGCTTGACGATATCGCACGGTATCAAGACACCTATCACGCTTTTTCGGGAACCATCCTGGAATGTGAATGGTGGCGAAACGAACCACGAGACTTTTCGACAGCCTTGTGTTGTCTCCAAGCAGCGGCAGCGAGCCCCTTGGAGGTCCATGCTTACACAGGGTGGTTTCAGGAGGACGAAGTGGCCGATCTTTGTTCAGCTATTGATGTGTTGCATCTGCATGCCTATCGGCCCGATGGCACAGAAACCTTTTCCTATACGAAAAGTCGATTAGAGCTTTTGAGCAACCATTCCATGAAAGTGGTTCCGCTCTTTTCTGCAGAGCCTGACTTTATGGGACCCTGGTTGCATAAGCATGGCCTCCACGAAGCAGAGCGTCTCTATGATCAGGCCTATCAGGAATGGGCAGCGAAAGAACCAACCAAGCTGGTCAAAATAGGCGTCAATTATTTTGCGTATAGTCACCTAGCTAAAGCTGTCCGCTCAGACTAACGACGACCCAGCACTTGATTCTTGCCTTCACCGATACACCTCCAATCACCGAAGCTTGCAGCAACGAGATTCCTGCAAGAGCGATGCATAAATATGGCTCAGTCGCTGTTGATCCAATATAGACATATGCCCGCAATGTTTTGTAATAGTTTCCTTTTGCACAAAATCGCTTAGAGTTACTGTCACGGGTTCCCAAATCGCTCCGACTAAGTCTGCGATGTTTTTTGAGAATGTATGCTGCCATACATTTTATGAAAAATTGCTCCAGATGGGGTTGTCTTTTATGAAGCCGGCATGAAATGGAAGCAACACGATACGGGTCATATCACCATGAACCAAGCCGTGATCGAATGGTAGAAATCCGGGAAAATTGCTAACATTCGCTTTTACGGCAACTTTAATCCAGGTCCTATCGCCGGGTGACGGGGATTTCAAAAATAATGCGCTGTCCTGCCGTGGCACATTCTTTCAAAGAGAATCGTCCTTCTGTCATTGTTCCCTCACAACAAGTGACAGGGCATGATCAAAACTTTTCATCATCAGTCACAATGGATTATTTTGCTTTACCTGGCTTGGTGACTGAAGTCGTACTTAAACGGTGTTCACAATGCCATTATGCATCCCCCTCATATCCCTGGGGGATTGTGATGCGTCCGACTTTGGCATCCCGCCTCACTTGCGTTAACCGATCTGGGGTTCCAATATCAGACCAATAACCGGAGACCACATACCCATAGATATCCGCACCATATTCCAACCACATGAAGTAGGCTTCGATAATAGAAGACATCTCTTCTTGAGGAATGTCCCGAAGGAGCAATGGATTCAGGACATGGACCCCTGCAAACATGAAACGACGTCGTTGCGCAACTGAAGATTGAAGAGAACGACCACGACCGTTGATTGTGAGAATCTGATTCCGCTCATCTGTTTCAACAACACCCCAGGCTTCAACATCTGGGTCTTCTCGCAGGACCATGGTCGCCAGTCCTTGGTGGCTCTGATGAAAAGTGAAGAGATCTGTCAGGTTGATATCAATTAAGGTGTCTCCATTGAGAACGAGAAACGGTTCGCCTTCAAAGAAAGATTCCACCTGTTTGATGCCCCCTCCTGTCCCCAAAAGACGAGGCTCATGGGAATAGCAAAGCCGCATTCCCCACTCCATCCCGTCTCCCAAAGCGTCTTCAACCTTCTTTCCGAGATGGTGGAGATTGATCACCACATCAACAATGTGATGACGACGAAGTAAGAAAAGATTCCACAGAATCAGTGGTTGATCTAAGACCCGAAGAAGAGGCTTGGGAACCACCGCGGTGAGAGGACGAAGACGTGTGCCAAGGCCGGCAGCCAAAACCATGGCTTTCATATCGGTGGGTTAGCCCTCACAAGCAGATCCATTAATGAACGCCTCCTTGAACAAACAAAGCGAGAGAGACGGTCCAAAAGTATGCTTACTGCCATTCAAACACATAGGGCTTGAGAGTCTCATAGAGTTCTACAAGCTCAGAGTGTTTCTTCAAATTGTGCTGGACATAGCCCAAGGTGCGGGGAATATCATCGAGGAACTTTGCATTATGTTTCACCCGGTCAATATACACGAACCGACCCACCGCTTTGAGGTTTCGTTGAATGCTGGTGAGATCAAACAACCGGCGAAAGGCTTGCCGATCCGTCAACAACATACGATCTTGCATTGCGAGATCCACTCCTCGGCTCATTCCATCAACATACTGCTCAATGAGGGTCTCAACCAGAGAATCGTCCAAAGCAATATATGAATCCCGTAACAGCGAGGCGAGATCGTATGTCACCGGGCCCAGCAACGCATCCTGAAAATCGACAAGGCCCAACATGTCCCCTGCCACCATGAGATTCCGAGAATGATAATCGCGATGGGTAAACACATACGGTTGCGCAACCAACAATTCAGCGATCTGTTGAAAGGCTGCCCGAATGATTTTGGCATCGGCCTCAGCTATCGGTTCCCCACGACGAGCTTCTACCCCATATTCCAGAAAATGGTCAAATTCCCACATCAGCAGTGGCACATCAAATGACTGATGAAAGGCTAGACAGTCCGGATTGTCCATCCGTGTCGCTTCTAAGTGAATCGTGACAAGCATATCAATAGCCTTGGCATACACCGCGAGGTGTGAAGACTGCCCTGAGGGGTGACAATAGTCCCACAATGTGACATCCCCAAAATCCTCAAGATATAACAACCCGGCCGTTTCATCGTAATGATACAAAGAAGGGACCGACACACCGGCCTTGGATAAATGTTTGAGGATATTAATGAACGGAAGCTCATTAATGTCATGACAGGTATGACTCACTGCTTCTTCAGAGGCTTTAAACGCTTCAGCCTGTGCTAATTCCATGAGGATCAGAGAAGACATCGTGCCTCCAGTTACCTGCAAGCGGAAATACCGACGATTCGAGGCATCACCGGCCAAGGGCGTAATACTAGAAACAGCACCATGACCGGCAATGGTCTGCTGAACCGTCTGCTTGATAAGGAGAGGATCAAAAGGCATAAGAGAAGAAACGCCCGGGTTGTTCTAGGCAAATTATACGCGTCCTTGCAAACATTGTCACATCCCACACCGTCGACATTCGCCTTCAATTCGGGTACAACATCCTCCCAAGATGTGTAAGGAGTCCAAGACTCCAACCTTCTCGTAATCACAAGAACGATCGGAACGAAGGAGTCTTCATGGCATATAAGGGCATTGGCGATTATGGCATCATCGGCGATCTTCACACGGTGGCATTAGTCGGCATCGATGGGTCGATTGATTGGTGCTGTCTGCCTCACTTTGACTCTCCAAGTATTTTTGCAGCCATCCTTGATCAGAAACAAGGTGGGTATTTCAAAATTTCGCCAATGCGTCCTGGAAACCAACGTCAAATGTATCTTCCCGAAACGAATATTTTGCTCACCCGATTTTTTCAGGAGGATGGAGTCGGTGAGGTGACAGATTTCATGCCCGTCGAGTCAGATGCCCCTGGATCACTTCCTCAGCGGCATCAAATTATTCGCATGGTCTCTGTTGTCCGTGGACAGGTTCAGTTTTCCTTGGAATGCGCACCGTCCTTTCACTATGGGCAGGACGCGCATACCGCCACCGTCCGGGAAGGAGGAGTCATTTTCAGTTCTCCGAAACTCACATTAGGCTTGGCAAGCCCCATTCCCCTGCATGTCCGTGAAGGCCGAGTGCATAAAAAATTCACGCTGAGTGCTGGACAAAGCCTCACCTTTTATCTGGAGTCCTTTGAATCGAACCCACCAGAAGATCTGTTGGCCACGCCGGAGTCCGGAGAAATGTCATTCAGGAACACCTCAGCCTTTTGGCAAAGCTGGTTAGCCCAATGTCAATATTCAGGGCGCTGGCGAGAAATGGTGCACCGTTCAGCATTGACGCTGAAATTGCTCACCTATGCCCCCACTGGAGCAATTATCGCTGCCCCCACGACCAGTCTGCCCGAATTTATCGGAGGCCCACGAAATTGGGATTATCGATACACCTGGATGCGAGACGCCTCGTTCACCGTGTATGGGTTGCTTCGCCTCGGGTTCACCATGGAGGCTGGCCGTTTTATGGATTGGTTGAATGCTCGATGTCATAACTTGAACCCCGACGGATCGCTTCAACTCGTCTATGGCATTGATGGACGGCGTGAGTTAAAGGAAATGGAATTGCCTCATTTAGATGGCTATTGCGGTTCACGGCCCGTGAGGATTGGCAACGCCGCCTCTGAACAACTGCAATTGGATATGTACGGGACCTTGATGGATGCCGTTTATCTGTATGATAAGCATGGCGCCTCCATTTCCTACGACCTCTGGGTCAATCTTTGCCGCTTACTTGATTATGTCTGTCATAACTGGGAACAACCTGATGAAGGCATCTGGGAAGTTCGGGGAGGCCGTCATCATTTTGTCTACTCAAAAGTGATGTGCTGGGTTGCGTTGGATCGAGGCATCCGACTTGCTGACCAACGCGGATTCCCAGGAGATCGAACTCGATGGATGGCGGAACGCGACAGCATCTATATCGAGGTCATGGAGCGTGGGTGGAATCAGAAGGTAGGGGCCTTCGTCCAACATTATGATACAGAGGCCCTTGATGCAGCCAATCTCATTATGTCCCTAGTGGGCTTTGTCTCTCCAACTGACCCGAAAATGGTTTCAACAGTCAACCAGACGCTTGAACAACTGACAATGGGCAGCTTGGTCTATCGCTATCGTATTGGAGAAGGCGCGCCTGATGGCCTGGAAGGTGACGAAGGCACATTTAGCATGTGTACGTTTTGGCTGGTTGAAGCCCTCACCAAATCCGGACGATTAACCGAGGCACGGTTAATTTTTGAAAAAATGCTGAGCTATGCCAATCACCTCCGGCTCTATGCCGAAGAAGTCTCCCATACAGGAGAGCAGCTGGGAAACTTTCCGCAGGCCTTTACTCATTTCGGCTTAATTAGTGCGGCATCAAATTTAGACCATGCTTTAAACATCAAAAACAGCAATGCGATACGATGACGAGACAACCCATATCACCAGGGAAACCATCCTGAAATCCTATCCAACCCCCCGCCCCTTCCTGTCGAGAGAAGATGAGCCCCACGTGGGTGAGCAAACACATGCCACGCAGTGACTTCCCTTCTTGGCAACTTTTCTACTGAGCAAGAAGTTACGAGACAAGGCAAAAGTCATGAAATATGTGCAATGGACCCATTGCACAACTTGTGAGGAAGGAAATGGTGCCGAAGGCGGGACTCGAACCCGCATGGGTTCCCCCACACGCCCCTCAAACGTGCGTGTCTACCAGTTCCACCACTTCGGCATGGAAAGAATTATAGGAACCGAAGAAAACTCTTGTCAATGAATAGTCCCTTCGGTAGAATTTCCTTTTTTTATATTACCGTAAGCTTTTCATGTCTTGAGCAGACGACATCCGCTCTCCATTGCGTATCCCATGCTTCGCATTACAGAGATTTTCCATAGTATTCAAGGAGAATCAACCCACGCGGGAAGACCATGTCTGTTTGTCCGCCTAACAGGCTGCCCATTGCGATGCACCTGGTGTGATACGGATTATGCGTTCTACGGTGGACGTGAGATGAGCGAAGACACGATTGTATCCGAACTCAACCAGTATCATTGTAACCTGGTGGAAGTTACCGGAGGCGAACCGCTTCATCAACCTATGGTATTTCCATTTATTACAACACTGTGTCAAAAAGGCTTTGAAGTCCTGATCGAAACCAGCGGCGCCATCGATACGGCCCCCGTCGATCATCGTGCACAGATTATTTTGGATGTAAAATGTCCTGGAAGCGAGATGGTCGATCGTATGTATTGGCCAAACCTTCATCGACTACGCAAGCAGGATCAAGCAAAATTTGTCATCGGCACCCGAAGGGATTATGAATGGGCTGTGGACATTATTCATCGATATAAGTTAACACAACGTTGTCCGATCTTGTTCAGTCCTGTTTTTGGAGAGTTGCCCTATCAAGAGCTGGCTGAATGGATATTGAAAGATGGACTGCCTGTTCGGTTTCAGATGCAATTGCACAAATACATTTGGGAACCCCATACACGAGGCGTTTAACTAACTGACGATACAAGATTGTCCGACAAACCAGGGAGAGAAACTGACGCATGAAAATACAAGTCAAGCAAGGCAGCGTAGCAGGAGAATCCACGGAAGTGTTGGTCTTAGCCGGATATGAAGATGAATCAAGTCTTGGACAATCCGGTGAGATGTTAGATCGGTCATTAGGCGGCTACTTACGGGAGTTGCGAAAAACAAAGGAATTTCGAGGCAAAAACCATGAAACAGTTTTGATTCATACACGAGGCGCCATTCCTCCTAAACGCATTCTCTTTGTTGGGCTAGGGGAAAAAGCCGATGTGACAGTCGACCGAGTCAGACAAGCCATGGGCATTGTGGCCAAACGAGTTCGGCAAGCAGGGCTTTCCTCCTTCACGACATCCATCATTGGGACAAACATGCCTCAGGCCTCGCCCACGGCATTGACACAGGCCATGATCGAAGGCGCACTCCTCGGCACCTATCGGTTTTCGTATTATCGCACTGAGAAAAATGACGAGCGCAAAGGGCTCACACAGATTACGTTGGTCACACCGAAACACACACACGTTGATGCAATCAAACGTGGGGCACGCTATGGAGAGGCCAGCGCCGAAGCCACAGCCTTTGCTCGAGATTTGTCTAACCACCCCTCGAATGTGATGACTCCGACTCGGGTTGTCCAAGAAGCCAAAACAATTGCCAAAGAACCAGGTGTCCGCCTGAAAGTGCTTGAGCAAAAAGACCAAGAAAAACTGGGCATGGGTGGCTTGTTAGGAGTCGCGCGAGGAAGCCACGAACCACCAAAGTTTATCATCTTGGAATATACCGGAAGCGGACGGCAGCGCAAGACTGATCGGCCCATTGTCCTGGTCGGAAAAACCGTCACCTTTGATACAGGAGGCATTTCGCTCAAGCCGGCTGACAGCATGGAGCAAATGAAAGCTGATATGACAGGAGGCGCAGAAGTCTTGGCAACAATCCGAGCCATAGCCCGGCTACGACTTCCAGTCCATGTCATTGGCATTCTTCCGGTCACTGAGAATATGCCGGGAGGGCGAGCCATTAAACCCGGGGATATCTTAACGATGCTCTCCGGGAAAACCGTGGAAGTCCAGAATACTGATGCCGAAGGGCGACTCATTCTTGCAGACGGTCTATCCTATGGAGCAGGCTTGAAACCCGCATGCCTCATCGATATCGCGACACTCACGGGAGCCTGCGCGGTGGCACTCGGGCAATTTGCCATTGGCATGTTGGGCAACAACGATGTACTGAAAAAACAATTGCAACATGCTGGGATGCAGGCCGGCGAACGTGTGTGGGAAATGCCATTATGGGATGAATATTTTGAGCAACTGAAAAGTGATGTCGCAGATATGCGAAACATCGGTGGACGTGGTGGCGGGATGATTACGGCAGCCATCTTTCTCAGTAAATTTGTCGGTAACATCCCCTGGGTGCATCTCGACATTGCCAGCACAGACTGGAGTCAAACTGAACGGCCCTATATTGGCAAGGGACCAACAGCCATTGGAACCAGATTACTGCTACAATTTTTCCTGAACCATGTCAACGATGCGAAATAGTAACGATCCCTTGAGTCTTCGGGAAACCGTCGGCCAGCTCTTTATGGTTGGCTTTGATGGGACTGATCTTTCTCAAGAGTTCATGGCATGGCTCAAGGAATTTCGCCCTGGAGGCGTGATTCTTTTTTCACGCAATCTGAGCGACCCCGATCAAATTCTTGCCTTGACTCAACGACTCCAAGAACAGGCAGGGCCACTGATCATTGCCATTGATCAAGAAGGCGGAAGAGTCTCCCGGCTGCCTTCACAATTTACTATTTTCCCGGCAGCTGCCAGATTCGCGCAACATCATTCGACCACACTCACGTATGAAGCCGCAGCCATCACGGGAAAAGAATTGCGTGCCGTGGGCATTAATATGAATATGGCACCGGTCCTCGACATCCACACTCGTACCGCGAATCCGGTTATTGGAGACCGCGCATTTAGCAGTCAGCCCGAGCAGGTCTGTTGCTATGGAGAAGCCGTGATCGCTGGGTTACAAAACCATGGCGTCATTGCCTGCGGAAAGCATTTTCCCGGCCATGGGGATACGCAAACCGATTCCCATAAAGAATTACCATTTGTTGAGGCATCGAGGGCTCGACTGGAAGATATTGAACTCCAGCCATTTCGACATGCCATTAAAAAAAACCTTGCGAGCATCATGACCGCGCATGTGCAATATCCAGCGTTGGACCCTCAACTGCCAGCAACCCTATCCCCAGCTATTATAGAGACCTTGTTGCGAGGCCATCTTGGATTCGATGGCCTCGTCCTGACGGATGATATGGAAATGAATGCCATTACCGATCACTTTTCTCCTGATGAGGCCAGTGTGGCCGCCTTGCATGCTGGAGTCGATATGCTTGTGATCTGTCATCGCCAAGATCGACAAACCGACGCAATAGAGGCGGTCCTACACGCAGCTGAGTCAGGAGACTTGCCCGTTGAGCGACTCAACCGCAGCCTTGCCCGTGTGGTCCGAATCAAAACACAATTTCTCTCGACCATTCCCATATCCCAAGATCAACCCGTCACTGACGTCGTAGGTGCTCCTTCGCATCAGAATCTATTACGTCGTATCCAAGCCATAGATGCTCGGATCTAACGAGAAAGGAATTACACATGGCTTTAAAAAGAGGCGACATCCTTGATGAACGGAAACGATTTCCAGAAAGCTGTGGGCTCGTGGTCAAAGTCATGGGTGGCGGGGAAGGCTTTAAAAAAATTCTCTGCTGTGGGCATGAACTGACCGAGGAAGACCGCGTACCAACCCTTGAACGTGTTCGAGGGCGAAAAAAGGGGAAACTCCCAGTTGGTGTCGTCTTGGACGAAAAGAAATCTTTCCCTGATTCTTGTGGACTCCGCATGATGGTGCTAGATGGCGGGGCAGGGTTCCAGGAAATTCAATGCTGCGGGCATTCGGTGCAAATGCGAGCGATACAGGACTTTCAGTATGGTGGGATGCGTCAAGAAGCACTACCCGACATGGAGCCACACGGGAATGCGTAATTGGGTAACCACACAGCTACATTCACACGTTGTTCACCCCATTGCTTGCGTCCGTGAAATGGTGTATGGCAATATGAAGGCCCTTTGAGACGTCAGAGATGAGCACACTTCCTGAGTTTGTTGGCACAATTCACATCTTCCTAGGGCCCTACCGAGGAAACCCTATCGCGCTTTACGTCCGACGTGAGGGGGAATTCTGCCGTATTTCTCCAACGGCCTATCCATGGAATCGAATTGTGGGTAGTGGAGAAACGATGAATAAGGCCGCCGCACACTTTGAAACACAATGGAAAGAAGGCGGCCTTTCTCCAGAAATGTATTCCGGTCCTCATTGGGAAGGCGGAATCAAACCAGAGAAACCCAAACCCATTCCTGCACCCAAACCAGCCCCCCCTCCTTCCACACCACCGCAACCAACCGATGCTGCCCCTGAGACGGAAAACAAGTCGGAATAGCCCTCGTTTTATTGCGTCGTGCTGTATTTGGCGGCTTTCATAAAAGCAGAAAACAGTCGACGTTGAATAGGATCGCGGTCATAGAGAAATTCCGGATGCCATTGAACTCCAAGAAAGAATGTCCGAGAAGGCGCTTCAATCGCTTCAATCACTCCATCTGACGCCAGGGCAGTCGAGATAAGGCTTGGCGCGACAGACTTGATGGATTGGTGATGAGAACTATTGACCGCAATAATCGCCTTTCGCGTGATCTTGCGGAGTACGGTGTGAGGTGCAACCTGAATAGCATGCGCCACCTTAATCGCAGGATAGGGTGGCTGATGTGGAAGTGCCGATGAAATTTGTGAATGAATGTCCTGAAACAACGTCCCACCCAAGGCCACATTCATGGATTGCATGCCGCCGCAAATCCCCAATATTGGAACATTCGCCCTATACGCAAGGTTGATGATGCCCAACTCAAGATCAGCACGAAGTTGACTCATCCGGCGAAAGGGAAACCTCTGGCGTTCTCGATAGCATCTGGGGTCTAAATCCGACCCACTGCCAGTCACCATCAGACCATGCACCCCGGCAAGGATTTGCCGCAAGGTTGAGGTGTTACTGCTGACAGGGAGAACCAATGGGATGCCACCAAGAGCCTGAATCGCATTCAGATACCGGGCACGAAGAAAATAGGTAGGCTCTTTCCCCCCCATATCTTTCTGGTCCCCAGGGTTAAAGTCTGGGGTCACACCAATAACGGGTCTCATGAACCTTCCCATTCATGGTCATCATACGGAGATACCCCTAAAAACCTGACAGGTTTGTTACCCTTGAGATGGTCAGGCGTAATCACATAGGTTCCGTAAAAACTCGGCTCCCAGATGGCCGTGGCAGCTTCAGTATTGCCTCCTGTTAACACCCACGTCATCCCTCCAACAATACCGCCTAGTCCAGCATAGACAATTTTGCACACGCCATAAGGAATCGTGAGCAAGACACTGCCGATCCCCAGCCCAGCATCGGAAACCTCTGAATGGCCTTCATCCGCGTGAATCACAGACACAGGAAACACCACCACTAGACTGACAGAAAGGACTCCCATCAGGACAAGGTCTCTCCACATACACTTAGGCTGCCCACAAGACTGTCTTCTCATTGTATCCTCCTCTTTGTTGAATGGACTCTGTGCCAACCGTAATGACATAGACAATAATGTGCAATCGATGACTGATGAAGAACGTGTTGACTAGACTGCTGTGTCTTCATCCTCTCCTAGATCAAGCTCTGACAAAATATCCGCTTTAATCTGAATCGTATTCTCCTTGAGCAAATTATCCAGTTCATGAACAAATGACTCAGAGGGAAGACAATGGGTTTCTTGCCGAAGACCATCCTGCAACGCCAATTGCAATTTCATCTGGCAAAGAGATTGCACCAACAGGTCACGTGCATGGGAACACAACGCGTCCCGATCTTCCTCAGGAAGAGACAAAAAAACATTCGTCAGCCAGGCCTCGTAATTCAGCAGATGACAGGCACGCGCAATCTGATCATGGGTGAGTTCAACGACAATCTGTATACCGCCTTTCCAGCTACGCTTTTTGACATTAAACACACAATAGGAAATAGGCGGGAGAGCTTTTCCCAACTCCGGCCCAAAAAATAATGTATACCGATATTGCGGTATCTGTGGCACAGGGACTAACGACATTGGAGGGTATTTTACCATCCGGTGGAGCAAAGACAAACCGATACGGAAAGATTTCTTTGGCCACCATTTCTAGATGCATGGGTCAAAGGGACCAGACCATTGACAGACACACAGTCCTGTTGGGTTGACACTCATTGCTTAGGGTCGATACAGTTAAAGACCGGTCGCTGATTCATCAACATCACTTCCTGAAAGAAGGGTCTTGAATGTTCGGAACATTGGGGTTTTCGGAACTGATCATTATTTTAGTGATCGTGTTGATCATTTTTGGAGCAGGACGACTCCCCCAAATTGGGGAAGGCGTTGGGAAGGCCCTTAAAGGCTTCAAAAAAGAAGTGCAGGAGATGCCTCCGCCTCTTGATGAAGGAACCAATACAGCAAGTTCGACACCTCCTTCCCAAGAACCCCAGGCCACAGCAAATGCAGCCGCTCCTTCTTCCACAACCCCTGCAACATCCGAATCGCCCTCCTACCAGCCTGGTCCGGAACAAACCCCTGGAACCACAGCCGCGCTTGCATATAGTGGTATTCGTCCACAACAGGCTCAACCTGTTGCATCACATCAGCCCCTTTCAGCACCCGAGTTACACACCCAAGAGACCGTCTCAACAGATGGCGTGCCCGGACCGGTCACCATGGAAGAACGGGCCGCGATGCCTACGCCTCAAGGACAGGCTCAATACCCACCACTTCCACCTTCGGCAAGACCACAGCCAATGACAAAACGCCCTTCGGCCATTGTCAATAAAGAAGCCGTCGCCCGAGTGCAAGCTCAGCGAGCAGCCAAGCAAGCCCAAGCCTCTCCTCAAGACATGCAAAGCTTAGGGGAAGGACTGGGAAGTGCCTTAAAGACATTTCGTCAAGCCGCCTCCGATGTAAAAAACTCCATTGACCCTGAAATGCGTACCATACAAGCCGAACTAGAATCTGCGCAAAAAGAAATGGAAGACACCGTTGACGTTGCCAAACAGCCCCTTCTGCCCAAAGATCCTTCCTCATCTGCATAAAGACCGTTCGAGGTTCCCCTCTTCGCCTGCCTTTCTCTTGTTTGTTAGTGCCGTGCTCGTTCTCTCATATCTCTTGCTCACAGGCTGTATTGTCGATTCTGAAACATCCCCTCCACTCACAGTCACACTACAGTTAATCGGATTACTCCATGACCCCAGTCAAGACGTTCGCAGAACAGCAGCCTTGTCGTTAGGAAAAATTGCCATTCCGGCCAGTGCTCCGGCATTAATCGAGGCACTGAATGACCCAGATCCGATGGTGCGCACGTTTAGCGCGTGGGCGCTAGGTGAAATAGGTGAAGAGGTTGAAACAAACGGCGCGCTCGCCTTGGTTCGTTTACTCGGAGATCAACACATTCACGTGAAACATGCCGCGGGCGAGGCATTAGGGAAAATTGGCGTCCGGCAAATTATCGTTAAGCTTCTTATTGATGTCCTGATGGTTGGTGGGGTTGAAAGCCGACGAGCCGTCGTCAATACATTAGCACAACTAGAGGCACACTCCGCCTATAACCCCTTACTCGCCGCATTAGAGGATGAAGATTCACGTGTTCGTCAAGGCAGCATCGCAGCCCTCAGTGAATTGGGAGATCGTCAGGTCTTACCATTTCTTCGGAAACGGCTTCTCCTTGATCCCGATATTGGAGTTAAAGCTGAAGCATCCTATCGGCTGGGAAAACTGGGAGATGTAGATGATCTGTCGACGCTTCAACAATCTCGCGATACAGATCCAAACCCTTTCGTTCATTTGTGGGCGACCTGGGCCATTCACAATATCACACCGACACCGCAAGAATAGAAAAACTGAAAGGGCTTTCTTACAATCAAAGACGATGAGGAATCCCCTTGGCCTAAGAGGTCAAGACTGGTGTAGGAGAAAAGAAGCATGATGGATCGTAGACTTGAGCCGGAAATTATGGATGGGGAAGAACAGGCTCGCGTGTATGCCGCTGCTGACTTTGCCAAAGAAAACCAAGACTTTGTCGAGCAATTCGTCAAGACATACGACGATATGGAAAAAGCATTCGTGCTGGATTTGGGCTGTGGCCCAGGAGATATTCTTATCCGGTTGGCCCGTTGTCTTCCTGAGCTGTCACTGCTTGGTCTTGATGCCTCACCAGCAATGATTCGCCTTGCAGAAGATGCGGTGAAAGAAGCCGGATTCACTACACGCATTACACTACACTGCCAGCGTTTCCAAGATTTTACCCCTCCTGCCCTTGCCGATGCCATCATATCCAATAGTATGCTGCATCATATTCCCAATCCCTTACAATTTTGGTACGCCGTGAAAACCATGGCGAAACCACGAGCACCCGTTTTTGTGATGGATCTGCTTCGCCCTGACTCACCTGAAACGGCACAGTCGCTTGTCGATCAGTACGCCGCGGAGGAACCGGAACAATTACGCCATGACTTTTACTATTCCTTACTTTCCGCCTTCACAGAAGATGAAGTCGCCGCACAGTTAGCCGAGTTGAATTTCAGTCGACTCTTCATTGATGTTCCCGATGACCGCCATTGGATGGTCTATGGCCGAACGTAAAGCCTCCCTTTTCCTCACACAACTTGAGCTATGGAAGGGCAGCACAACAATCAGTCGTGATGGATTGAAGGGACAGAGGCAGGAGCCAAAATACCTATTGCACAGACTGCTTTACCTGCCCGTGGACAGCCAAAAGATTGTAATGGTACACAGCTCGCCTATCGGACCAGCCCATAAAAGGAAGCATTGACGTTTTGGAAAAATCCACCGCTGCCTTGCCATTCATTGCGAGTCAGCACAACCCATCTTTCAAACAGTGGCGCGCGCTTCTCACAACATCGGGCATCAAGCAGCATGCCCAGTTTTTGCTGCACGGCAAAAAGGTTGTTGAGGAAACTCTTGTCAAACATACCCAGCATTGCCGGGCCGTGATTACTTCGGAACGTTTTTTAGCCCTTCCTCACGTACCGGCATCCGTCAAAATGTTTTCTTTATCTCATAGCCTGTTTCAAAAATTAGACTGTTTTGGCACACAGAATCCGCTCTTAGTTTGTCGGGTCCCGCCCTTGCCAATGATCGACTTACGAGAACCACCAGATGGCGTAGAAGTCCTGTGTCCCTTGGGAGACCCAACCAATGTTGGCGCGTTACTCCGAAGCTGTCAGGCCTTTGGTGCCACGAAACTTATTTTCCTTGAGGAAGCCACCCACCCATGCCACCCTAAATCTGTACGCGCTGCAAGTGGCGCCATATTTAACCAGCCCCTCTACCAAGGCCCCGCGCTGCAAAGACTCCACCAAGAACACCTAGACCACTCGACGATCGCCTTAACCATGCAGGGCACACCGCTAACAAAGTTCACATGGCCCATCAACATACGCCTTGTCATTGGAGAAGAAGGCCCTGGATTACCTTCGGATCTTGACTTGCCCTGCATATCAATTCCCATGCACAATCAAAACCATTCGCTAAATGCCTCCATTGCCGCAAGCATTGCGCTCTACGCTTATCGCCTCGCCCACCCGTGGGGTGTGCGGTGACTTGACAGGGCGGCGAGAAACACGGTACGCCTAGAGACGCTTCGACGCCTGGCCCAAGGAGGACCCTATGCCTGTCAATGCCCTACGAAAAGACCAGCCCCGCCCGACTCGACCGGCGCCGCGGACCACCCGCGTTGAGGGGGCCGCCCCACCCCTCTCCGAAGCCGCCCAGCAGGAAGCCGATCTCGCCAACCAAGAACAAGAAGCCCTCTGGGAAGCCGCCGATAATGCCATGACCCAACAAGACGGCTCCCTCCGCTGGTAACCATGCCCCCCCGTCCGGCCTTCGCCACCCCTCAATCCCTCGCCTGGTTTCACGCCGCCCAACGCGTCATCCCCGGGGGCGTCAATAGCCCCGTCCGCGCCTTTCGAGCCGTCGGAGGCCAGCCGCTCTTTCTCACCCGCGCGAAAGGGGCCTATGTCTATGACCTCGATGGCCATCGGTTCCTGGACTACGTCCTGTCGTGGGGGCCCATGATCTTGGGCCATGCCCCCGCCGCGATCGTCCAACGGTTAACCCAGGTCCTCGCGCAGGGGACCAGCTTTGGCGCCCCGACCGTCCATGAAGTCCAATTGGCCCAAATGATTACCCAGGCGGTCCCCTCCATGGAGATGGTGCGTCTCGTCAACTCGGGCACAGAAGCCGTCATGAGTGCCTTGCGGGTCGCGCGGGCCTATACCCAACGTGAGGGCATTCTCAAATTTGCGGGGGGGTATCATGGCCATGCCGACGCGCTCTTAGTCCAAGCGGGATCGGGGGTGGCCACTTTAGGCATTCCTGATAGTCCCGGCGTCCCGGCTAGTGTGGCGCGACAGACCCTGACAGCCCCTTACAATGACTACCCCGCCGTGGAACGCCTGGTGAGACGCTATGCGAAACGCCTGGCGTGTATCATTGTCGAACCGGTCGCCGGCAATATGGGGGTGGTGCCCCCACACGACGACTTTCTCCCGCGCCTCCGGGCGTTAACGCAACGGTATGACATACTCCTGATCTTTGATGAAGTGATGACGGGCTTTCGGGTGGGGTATGGCGGCGCGCAAGGCCTCTATGGGGTCACGCCGGATCTCACCTGTTTAGGCAAGATTATTGGCGGGGGGCTCCCGGTGGGCGCCTATGGGGGCACGCGGGCGATCATGCAACAGGTGGCGCCGGCGGGGCCGGTGTATCAGGCGGGCACGTTATCGGGCAATCCATTAGCGGTGACGGCTGGGGTGGAGACGTTACGGCGCTTGACGCCGGGGGTCTACCGGACGTTAGAGGCGCGAGCGGCGGAACTCGCGGAAGGGCTGGGGGCGGCAGCGAAGCGCGCCAAGGTCCCATATCGGCAAACGCGGGTCGGGTCCATGTTGGGGGGCTTTTTTACGGCCCGGCGGGTGGTGGATTATGCCTCGGCGCAGCGGGCGGATACCCAGCGGTATGCCCGGTTTTTTCAGGGCCTCTTGCGCGAGGGCATCTATGTCGCCCCCTCGCAATTTGAGGCCGCGTTTCTCTCCACCGCCCACACCTCCGCCATGCTCCACCACACCCTCGCCGCCGCAAGGCGGGTTTTTAAGA
>JAALKI010000051.1 GCA_011088105.1 Nitrospirota bacterium
TGTGCAGCTGTGCGGCCAAGGTCTCTGACACTTCAATGGCTCGTCTTGGGTGTGGTGGACTCACTTTCATGGGGGGCAGGATAGATTGACCTGTCTGGCGGGTGGGTTATTACTGTGGTCTGTATGGATTTGGGTGGAAAGTCATCGACTTCATGATCAGATTGCACATTATGAATTGGCCATACAAAAAGGACAACAGGTTAACCAACAGTATATTCACCGCTTGCAACAAGAAGGATTTGACTTATCCCAGACTTATCAACAAGCCTTACCGAAAGAAGTTGCTTTCGCCAAGAGACTTCAAGTCCATCAGGCTTTTTCTTGGACGCGGTTTTTGAGTGATCTTGAAATGGCTGTTCCTGCGCGCATTTCAATGACTTCGGTTGGCCTGAATTTCAAAAATAATTCCATTGCGCTTGGTGGGTCAGCCCGCGCGTTACAAGACTTACAGGGATTTGTGGAGAAATTAGAAGCTCACCCAGCGTTTCATCATGTCGTCTTATCAAAGCATTTTGAAAAAACACGAGGGAAGAAGTCGAAAGTTCGATACATTATTTTTACGATGACCTTAGCCTATCACCCGCAATCCACTTCATGAGTATTCTGTCCTTAACATTGTCACCAACGGCGATGAAGGCTTCCTATTATTTGAAGCCATTAGCGCTATGCACGACACTCATACTGTGTCTGTTTTTAGGGTTATATGTGATGGTGCTCTGGCCTGCTCAAGTGCGATTGTCGGAGGTTATGGCGCAGTATGAGGCCGAACGAACCACGCAAATGCAGAATCAGACACTTCGGGATACACTAAAAACATTGGGGACAATGTGGCAATCATTGCCAGAGAAAAAGGAATTAACGGACATTGCTCTGAGCATTGCTAAGCTGGCAGAGGCCAATCATGTACGTATTCCTGGGATGAAGTATGATCTCGCACCTATAGAGAATGGAGTGACCTCAAAAGGAGCGTTAACCTTTCAAGCGAGTGGTGCCTATGAATCCATTCGGCGCTTTATCTATGAGTTGGAGAAATCTGGTCCTCATCTCTTCATTGAACAATTACATGCTGAGCGAGAAAACAAGACGAGGGATGTGGCATTTATGATTCAAATTGGGACTTTTTTTAAAGCAGATCCTTCCCCTACTCCATTGAACAGACGAGGCACATGAATACGTCAACGCAATGGCTACTTCTCGGTGGCCTCATTCTTATTCTGGGTACATTGCTCTTCTTTGAATGGATTGATGAATCTGAGCCACAACGGGTTCCGCTTGTCTTTACAACGGGACAAACAGTTCGCGACCAAACGAAATGGCGTCAGCCTCAAACGTTATCGCTCTCATCTCTCAATGCCTCAGCTCGACCAACAACATTCACGCAACCACGAAATATTTTTGCTCCGTTATTTCAAGCAAAGCCTCCAACAAAGAGGGCTGTTCCTAAACCTTTGCCAAAAGCTCCATCCGTTCCCCTTACCCCTGCTTCTTCTCTTCTTGCCAGACCGGTTGTTCCTTCTCTTGGTCCCTCTGCTGAAGAACGTGCAATTCAACAGGCCAAAGCCCAACTGAGTCAATATCGATTTCTAGGCTACCTCACTCAAGGACGAGACCGGCAGGTCTTCTTGAGTAAAGGAAAGGCCATCTATATTGCGAAACAAGGAGAAACGATCGAAGGTGACATTGAAGTGCGCGCCACGGACGCCATGGCTGTGACGCTGGCAAAACCTGTTCAAGGAACAGAGCAAACAGTGGAAGCCACATTGCCACTCACGAAAAACCAGAAGAACGGGGCGTGATACGTAGCTCACGATTATGTTGGATTGCACACGCGTCGAGTCTCAGCGGTCTTCCCGTTCCACGATGAAAGAATCCCCTGCCCTGTCGCGTCAGCCGATTTTTCCTAAACCTGACCGATCACTGACAGATATTCCTCATGCTCAGAATTCCCACACTATGGAATCGGCTCTTTTTGATTCCAGCCAAGCAAGGGATCTTTCAAGTCCCATTCATATTCCTGTGCGTCAACAAGGCGGATCGCTCATTATTCGTGCGAGACTCAGTAAGATAGATGTGAATAAGAGTCTCTTAATTCTTGACCCCGGTAGGTTGCATTTTATCCTTTTTCAAGAAAAGAGGGCACAATCTATTGAGGTACGGAAGGTGTAGGATCAATGGGGGCTAATGCACCAAGATGATGAAAACTCCCAATGTGGAGAAACGGTGTATTGGGTTGTAGTCGGAAGTCGTCATGGTCAGGGTCAACAAACTGTGGGCGTGCATTGACATCAGTGTCGCTCCCTTGACGGGAATGCGCAGGGCCCTTGTTCTGCGTGATGAGATACGCGGTTGGGTTGTCATGAAAGCCATTATAGGCCGTTGTTTGCTGACCATTGATTGATAACACCATGCCTGCTTGCCTGTTCTTAACAAGAATATTGCCGCGTACATCTCCTGTGGCGTCATCTTGAAATCGGACTCCGGTGTTGTTGTTGATAAGAGTATTTTGAATAATGGTCGCCTGTGCGGTGTCAGCGACTAAGACGGCATCAAACAGGCTTCTGGTAATCACATTTTTTTCTGCATGGACGATTGACGTGCCTCCCACGGCAATACCATGGTCATTGTCATGAATGAAATTGCCTCGTAAGGTTGCGCGTGAATCGGCAAACGCAATTCCTGAGGTCTCACTCCCTCCGATAAGACAGTCTTCCACCTGTAGCCCGTTGACCTGTTGACCAAATGCCATGCCTTTGATCCGCAGGTTGCGAAGGACCACGTGTTCACCATTGAACACGCCAAGGCTAAGACCACCATGTTGCTGAACGGTTAATCCACTAATCTCGATGTTTGTTGCGCCATATGGCCATTTGCCGACATGCAGTGTGCCGACCCGATTCAATCCGGCAATAAAGACTTTATCCATGCCTTCCCCACGAACATGAATGTTTTCTTTACTATGTACCGTCACATCTTCGAGATAGCGACCCGCTTGAATCCAAATGGTATCGCCTGATTTGGCTTGATCAAGAGCTTCTTGAATAGAAAAAAACTGGCCTGTTCCATCAAGTGCGACAGTCCATGTTGTGCCAGATGATGTCTTTGAAACCTGATCTTTTGCAAAAACGAGGATGTTTGGAAAGGCCATCATTCCTATCAGAGCAAGGCTGATCCCTAATACCCATAACTTCTCTGTTTCCCATCTTTTCTTACCCGTCGGCCATTGCGCTTTTATCATGGTATGCAGACTCCCTTTGTTAAATCGCTCTTACCTGGACATACAGGAACATTTCAAAGCCGTCAAGCATTGTCGCCCATGAAATTCCTATGGTATGGTTTTTCATGTTCTTAGTCGGGCTCACGGGAGGCTTTGCATCTGGAAAAAGTACTATTGCCCAGTTATTCAAGGAGCAAGGTGCCAGTGTCATCGATGCCGATGGGTTAGCTCGAACTGTGGTCGAACCGGGAAAGGCTGCCTGGAAAGATATTGTTCGAACTTTTGGCCTTGATATTTTATGTTCTGATCGCACGCTCGATCGCCAAAAACTGGCGCACCTTGTGTTTCAGCATCCCCAAAAGCTTCAGATTCTCAATGATATTATCCATCCTCGTGTGGCACGAGAACAGGCTCGTCGTACTCGACAATTAGCGATAGCCTCTCCGCATTGTGTAATTATCTATGATGCGGCTCTTCTCATTGAAGCCAATGCCCATCGGCGAATGGATTGTGTCATCGTGGTGTCGGCAACACGGGCGGTGCAACTGACTCGTGCTCGGCAACGAAACGGATTAACCCAGCGGGAGGCGCTTCAACGTATTCGCCATCAGCTCTCGTTTCGTCAAAAGCGTCAGTATGCCGATATTATTATTGATGGGACGCTCTCTCTCTTGCAGTTACGTCCTCTCATCGCGCAATGGTACCAATTATTTTGCCAGCAAGCCCAACGACGTACCATAGTGGCTTGGGCCGATCAAAAAACTTCCCGTTCTCACAAATACGCACAGTGAAATTATGATTTCTTCTCATCACCCATCATTCCAGCTAAAAAAGGAGATGTAAAGGATGCACAACGTAGTCATTATTGGTTCAGGGCCAGCCGGGCTCACTGCCGCGCTCTATACCGCCCGAGCAAATCTCGCTCCCCTCTTATTGGAAGGGGCACAGGCCGGGGGACAGCTCACTCTGACGACGGATGTCGAAAATTACCCAGGATTTCCAGATGGTGTGATGGGACCTGAATTAATCAAAAATATGCGAGCCCAAGCTGAACGGTTTGGAACGACATTCCAGACCGTTGACGTCACGGCTGTGGATCTACGCACACGGCCTTTTGCCCTGACAATTAATGATGAAGCCACCATTCATGCCCATGCTATCATCATTGCTACTGGGGCGTCAGCCAATCTCCTGGGACTCCCTTCAGAGATGAGTCTTATGGGACATGGCGTCTCCACCTGTGCCACCTGTGATGGGTTCTTTTTTCGAGGCAAAGAGATTGTGGTCGTCGGCGGTGGGGATAGCGCCTTAGAAGAAGGAATCTTTCTGACAAAATTTGCTTCCAAGGTGACGATGATCCACCGACGAGATACGCTACGGGCTTCAAAAATTCTTCAGGATCGTGCAATGAAGAATGAAAAAATGGTGTTTCGTTGGAATTCCACAGTTGAAGAAGTCCTAGGAGAGCAAGTTGTGCAAGGGATCCGGATCAAAGATACGGTGACCCTCCAAAATGATGAATTACCCTGTGAAGGGGTTTTTATTGCTATCGGACATAATCCGAATACCTCGATCTTTCAAAACCAGATTGAGATGGATGAGAAAGGCTACATTCTGACTCACAACGGTTCAGCGACAAATATCCCTGGTGTCTTTGCTGCTGGAGATGTGCAAGACCCCACATATCGACAAGCCATCACGGCGGCTGGGTCTGGATGTATGGCAGCTCTTGATGCTGAACGGTTCTTGGAGTCTCATGACTAATGCATGTTGCCCTCCTGCATTATCATGAAATTGCGTTAAAAGGGCGCAATCGAGGGTTCTTTGAGCAACGCCTGGTGCATCATCTCCGTTCTGCATTCCGAGGCACAGGCATTGATCAGATTGAAGCCCTGCCTGGACGTGTTCGCATCACATTGAAAGAGGGGGTGTCGTGGGAAACGGTGCAATCGCGGGTGCAACGAACATTTGGAGTAGTCAATTTTTCATTGGCCAAGGGTGTGCCTATTTCCAGAAAAGATCCCAATCTCACCGCACTCTGTGAAGCCATTAGGAAAGACATCGCGCCTCTTTCTTTTCAGACCTTTCGACTCACCACGAAACGTGCAGATAAACGATTCCCCAAAACATCTCTTGATGTCGACCGAGAAATTGGGGCGCATCTCTGCCAGCAAACAGGAAAACGCGTGAATTTGGGCAATCCAGACTTAACCATTCATGTCGAGTTGCTGACGGATATAGCCTATTACTCACTTGAGAAAGAACGTGGTCCGGGAGGATTGCCGACTGGAATCAGTGGCACCGTCGCTTGTTTAACGTCTGGCGGGATTGATTCTCCTGTCGCGGCCTATCGAATGATGAAGCGTGGGTGCAAGGTAGTCTTTATTCATTTCCATGGACGCCCCTATCTCTCTCGGGCCTCTGAGGAAAAGGTGAAAGACTTGGTAACACATCTCACACGATATCAACTCCGCTCTCGGCTTTATCTTGTTCCATTTGGCAATATTCAACGAGCAATTGTGCTTGATGCGCCCCCACCCTTTCGAGTGGTGCTGTATCGGCGCATGATGATGCGTATCGCGGAAACACTTGCGAATCGAGAGCATGCGTGGGGGCTTGTCACTGGTGATAGCTTAGGCCAAGTGGCGTCACAGACTCCCGAGAATCTTCAAGTGATAAGTGAGGTTCCACAGTTACCCATTCTTCGACCTCTTATCGGGATGGACAAACAGGAAATTACTGAACAGGCCCAACAGATTGGAACATTCGAAACATCCATTGAGCCAGATCAGGACTGTTGTACGCTCTTTGTCCCGCCTCATCCTAGTACCAAATCTCGGCTTGATGAGATCGAACACATTGAGCAAACCTTTGCTATTCCAGGTATGGTCCAAGAAGGTATAGATGGAACAGAAGTGATGGACTTTCAGTTTCCATAACAGCCATGATGCATGGCCATGCTTCTGATTCTTCCATCTCGATTAGGCGTCCTCCCCAGTTCAATTACAAATTGGTTAAGGTAAAGAAGAAATATCTTGCGATTTCCCTGTCATGGGAACGAAGGACACGGGCAAGAGTTCTGTGGTTTCATATCCTTTCGTTGTTCGGTAGAACAGCAGCAGTTTCTGCGAATTGGTTCCTATTGGCACAATCATGCGACTACCCACAGCGAGTTGAGCGAGGAGTGGCTGAGGAACATGCCCGGCTGCTGCTGTGACAATAATGGCTTGAAAGGGGGCTTCCTCTGCCCAACCCTGGTAGCCATCACCTAATCGTGCACAGACCGTGTTATAGGCCAGTCCTTTCAGAGTTTTTGCTGCTTGTTTGGCCAAATGCTCGACGATTTCAATTGTAAAAACTTTTGAAACGAGTTCTGCCAACACAGCGGTTTGATAGCCAGAACCCGTCCCAATTTCTAAAACTTTCTCGTGACCTTCAAGCCTAAGCATTTCGGCCATAAACGCGACAATGTAGGGCTGTGAAATTGTTTGGTTATAACCAATAGGTAACGGATGGTCTTCATAAGCCTCTTCAGCATACGCAGTGGGTATGAATTGATGCCTTGGAACATGTCGCATCGCACGAAGCACTCGTGGATCTTTCACGCCCCGAGTCATAATTTGCTGCTCTACCATGGAATCACGTTCAGTTTGTCGGGTCATGTTTTTTTACGATAAAGCCGTTTTAAAAAACCGCCAGCGGCGTTTTCATTGCTCAAGGGGCTCGATGTACTTATCGTACGCCTCACCCTCTTCGCGGCTTGCGGTCTTGCTGGACAGCTTTTTTGAACAGCTCTCTAAAGCGTTAGAGTCGAATGAACTGGATCTTGGATAACATCCTTTGCCGGTTTGATACTGGACTGCTCACTGGGCCTTTCAAGGGTTTCCATGAATTAAAGCATGGGGACGACAACTTCTTGTTCCCATGCATCAAATCCACCGATGAGATCCTTAATGTTCATAAAACCGTGTTTTTGAAGAAGGCTTGCTGCAATAGAGGATCGATACCCATTCGTACAGTAGATGACCAGCGTCTGTTGCTGATACAATTCACAGAGGCGTTTTTCTACCTGGGGCAGTGGAATATTAAGACTATCAGTGATTCGTCGCTGCAGCCATTCTTGCTCAGTCCGAACATCGAGAATCAATAGATCTCCTGGCTTTGCCAGTTCTTTAGATAACGAACTGGCTGTCATTCGCTTCGTACATTGAACTAATTCAGGTGTTGAATTTAATGCCTGCATGCCACCTTTCAAATATCCTACAATACGATCATAGCCCACTCTTCCTAACTGAACCATTGCTTCTCTTTCACATCCTGGTTCTGCAATAATCACAATCGGGTGGTCTCGATCAAGGATCGTGCCAGCCCATGCAGCAAGATTGCCACCAAGGCCGATATTGATACTGCCGTTTAAATGGCTTCCTGCAAAATCAGCCGAATTACGGACATCCACGATTTGCGCCATATCACTTTTTAACTGAATGACTTTTTGAAGAGACAATGGTTGTGTCTCCTCTTTCAGAACTGCCTCCAAGTCGGGATGTTCTCGTCGGTTTAGGTAGGCATCATAATCGAAATATTGAGGAACCTCTGGTTGATATGCATTAACCCGTTGAATAAATTCCTCTTTACGCATAGGCTGCAAGGCATGGTTCTCGCGACGTTCTTCCTTGATCGTCGACATGATATCCACGGTGTGACTTCTTCCACACTGAGCCCCAGCCCCATGCGCTGGATACACACGTGTATCATCAGGCAGAACAAGAAGTTTTTCATGAAGAGAATCATACAAATGAGCTGCAAGTTCATCAGCTTTCATCCCGGGAGAGGCCATTAAATCAGGTCGTCCAACGTCTCCAATAAACAACGTATCTCCTGTCAATACCGCATAAGGCTTCTTCTTAGAAGTGGCAAGGTTATACACGACAAGAGAGATGCTCTCCATGGTATGACCAGGAGTCTCTAAGACAATGAGCCGAACATTGCCAAACTCAATTTTATATTCGTTGGGCAATGACCGAAATTGAAATCCGGCATGGGCTTTTGCTCCCAGACAAATTTCTGCACCAGTTCGGTTTCGTAATTCAATATGCCCAGCCACAAAATCGGCATGAAAGTGGGTGAGAAGCACATACCGAATGGTCAAATTCCATGTGTGGGCATAATCGACATAGAGATCCACGTCGCGTTGAGGATCAACAACCATGGCAATGCCACTCTTTTCATCTCCAATTAAATATGATGCCTGAGCCAGACTTTCTAAATAGAATTGTTTGAAAATCATGGCGTTCTCCTTTGGCACAGTCAATCACCATTACTGTCTCACCAGTGAAAATAGACAACGTGTGACTCGTTTTCTTTGACAGTGACCTTTTGTTGAACAGAGGTTCCATTTGTACGGAGAGCAACTACCGTATATGTATCTGGCTGTAGGTCCACAAAGAGCCAAGGCCCGGTGGCATGGTCACTGGGAATTGTGAGGATCATGGTTCCTTCTTGGTCGAAAATGGATATCGTAACTAGCGTGATATAAGGGCCTTCCTTAGTTGCAAACACAAACTTTAAGGGAAATTGAGGGTAAGAAGCTTCACGTTCCATTATCCCAACACCCGCACTAAAATATGTTACTCCTGCTTTCTTATATATGGGAAGAGTGATTGTTCGCATCCCATCTTTTGCGTGAACCTCAATAACCCTTTTTTCCTCAATGGAGGACATTACATCGCCAGATATTCCCCAAGCCCATGAAAGGGGAATACCCAATACACACATGATGAAGGTAGTAGACTGGATCAACCAGGGGCACGTTAAATGCCTGCTGTTATTTTGTGACAATGGATTGCCGTTATTCATATATTATCCTTACTATGCCCCATAGACATTGATGAGGTGGGCGTCAATCAAGTGATTTAAAAGATCTGAACGAGAGATCACTCCGACAAGTTTGCCTTCGTGAACAACAGGAATACGGATGACTTGATGTGTAATCATCATTTGAATGATTTCTTCCGCTGTTGTACTTTCTTCAACGCAGATTGGCAGAGGACTCATCAGTGTTTCAGCTGTCATGACATGCAAGTCTTTCCGAGCCGCCAGAGCTTTTAAGATATCGAATTCCGTTACGACTCCGACAAGTTTGTTGCCTGGATCAACCACGGGAAGTCCGGAAAATGTTCCTGATAGAAATAATATGGCAAGATCTCGTCCACTGAATTGTCGTGCGGCAGTCATGACTCGCGTATTCATGATATCACGTGCTTTTTTATTCAAATTTGGTTGTGCCATAGGTCTCCCTCTATAATCCTAATTACTATTCCAAGCACCTTCTCACTTGTTAAGAAAGTCAATCTTCTGGATCTTTATAAAAACGCTGATCTGATTGATGCTGCAATTGGGCTTCAAGTTTATGAAGTCGATCCAGCAGATCCAAGGTGACACTTACCCCTGGCCAGTTAATCTCTAGATCGCGATGAAGTCGCAACCCACGTGAAAGTCGATCAAGCATGCTTTCAGGAAATAGAAGCGCTCCATCAATTCTGGGTTCTGGAGTACAAATAATTTCCCATTTCATGCAGAGTTCTAGAACATCCGACCCAATACCTAATCGATTACAGACCTCTTCTTTTCGCACCCATCCGCCTTCCAACATTTCTGCCATGACGTCCTCAATGTTTTCCGATTTTCCTTCAGGCATATCTGGTCTCTCGCATGAGGTGCCGTCTTGGGTTTGGATGACTCATCTTGCTCAACTGTTCGTAACAAAGACGTGCTTCTGATGAACAAGTCGAAGGGATAACAATTTCAAGAATGGCAAATTGATCACCATATCCACCTTCCCGCCGTGGTAACCCTTAGTTTCCCTTTAATTTCAGTTTTTGGTGAGCATGGCTGCCAGATGGAATTTTTAACCGAACCGTCCCTGTCAGGGTCGGTAATTCCACATCTGTACCAAGTATGGCTTCCCATGGCCATACAGGAAGAGTGACAAAGAGGTTGGTTCCTTGTCGCTTAAACACGGAATGAGGATGGAGGTGGATATGGATGTAGAGGTCTCCTCGTTGCCCTCCTGACCCTGGAGCCCCTTTACCACACGCACCCGTTCCCCATCCCCCACGCCTTTGGGAATTCGAACGTCGATGGTTTGTGGGTTTCCTTTCTGGTCAATTATCTCCAATCTGCATGTTGTGCCATTCAAAACCTCCCAGAGGGTAAATGAAACATTCGTAGAGAGATCAGCTCCAGGCATAGAAAATCCCCTGAAAGACGCCCGGCTCCCTTGAGGTTGCCTCCCAAAGAGATTTTCAAACACATGGCTGAAATCTTTATCGTTTCTCTGAGTAAAGATGGTGCTCCATTCATCACCTGTCTCTCGTGATCCATCCTGTTGACGTGCACGATGGTAGGCCTCAGCTTCCTTCCAATGCAGGCCAAATCGATCATATTTTTTTCTCTTCTCCTCATCACCCAGTACTTCATAGGCTTCATTGAGTTCTTTGAATTTTTCCTCCATTCCCACTTTCGTGGATCCGGCATGAAGGTCAGGATGATATTGCCTAGCCAAACGCCGATAGGCCTTTTTAATATCTTTATGGCTTGCCGTCCTGTGAAGACCTAAAATTTCATAATAATCGCGCCCGTTGGTTGTCATAGCTTAAGAGAATTTCTTTTTAATTGACCTTCTCTCGAACTATCATTCTCAATAATCTTGTCTGTTGCTGAAACCGTTGAGTTACGAAAGGCAAAGACATGCCATCTTCGTATTG
>JAALKI010000052.1 GCA_011088105.1 Nitrospirota bacterium
CACTCCATCTCTAGAAAGTAAGATAAAGTGTTGCGTTGATCAATTGAACTCACAGTCGGTAGTGGACTATCGCACTCATCCAATACCACGGTCAATTTTCGCTTTTTGCCAAAGCACAAGTTGAAGCTGTTCTCTCTTCCCTGTTCTAAAAAATATCTCTGAGAGAAGAAAACGTCGCCTGACGAGTTGGTCCGTCAAGCGTTCACCATACTCCAATTTTCAGTGGTGTTGCTCAGGTATAGCCTAATTAAAGTATTGTTCGAGCCTTTGCCCAGCCCCTGTTTTTCTTAATCACGGTGATGCGTGATTACGCTGAGGCGAGTTCAATGGGCACGTAAAGGATGAGAGGAAATCGTCCAGTCCTTGCTAGGCCTTGATACCTGTGTTTTTCTGCATCTCTAACAATTCATCAAGTTTTTGGTGTAACCGCGTTATTTCTAAGTCCGTTTTAAGACTGACCTCATAATTCAGGGTCGCTTCCATCTTATCTTTGTTGGACTGTCTGTTTTGAGACATCATAATTATTGGAGCTTGAAAGGCGGCAAGGGTGGAGAGGCTTAAATTCAAGAGAATATAGGGATAGGGGTCAAACGTTTGAACGACGGAGGTGAAATAGGAGTTTACGGCCATCCACACCACAATGCCGACCAGAAACACAATAATAAACGTCCATGATTCAATAAAGGCCGCGGTGCTATCAGAAAAGCGTTCTCCAAAAGTAAGCTGATCCGTGAACTTTTCATTCGCGTCTTCCGCAACCGGGGTTCCCTCGGCAATACTTTGAATGACTTTTTGTTCTATTTCCGATAATTCCTTATAGGGCAAATACAGTAACGCTCGAGCTAAATTCTCAAAATACCGTAACATTTGTTTCCCTTTTAACAATTCCATAGTTCGCCCTCCTTATTTAAGTGCCCCCAGACAAACGGTTGTCCTTAGCCAGGGCTGTTCATTTGGCATGGAGTATCCCATTTTCCATCCTCATTTCGCCGCGTATGCTGCCCGCGTTTACTGAATAATATTTCAATTTGTGCTTTCATTATTCTTTTTCAGATTTTCTTATTAAAGATAGAGGCTATAGGCTATACCCAAATGGATCATGTGTATATTGTGTGATTGCCACGACGACCAACGCAGGGTTTCCCGCGAAATTAAAGCCAGAGGATAACTTCGATGATGACGAACACCCCTAAGTTTAATCTTGAGTCAACCATTACGTGTCCAGAGTGCAGCTCTAAAAAAACTGAAACCATGCCCACGGATTCCTGCCTAGTGGTCTATGCCTGCCAAAGTTGCCAAACAACCCTTCGACCAAAGGCCGGAGACTGTTGTGTGTTTTGTTCCTATGGGGATGTCCCCTGTCCCCCCATTCAGCAGCTACGGAAATGAGAGGAGAGAATTTGTATGTTCGAGGCCTTCTTCCTCCGAGTGAGGCCATGCAATTTGCTCTAACTGCCATTGTTTTGTGTGGGGAACCATCATCGTAAAAGGTAGCCCCACTTCTTAGCGTACAATTTCGCAGGAATACGGGTAGTACCCTAATACTATCCTGAAAACAGAATAAATGTGATGGACATAGGGTATAGCCTATGTTCCTCTTGTGACTATTGAGGGCTTTGGCATTTCCAAAAAGTTTTGGTAGCATGAAGTAGTAATAATTCTCACTATGCCATGAGGACGCACATGATCACCACCACACACACCACAGAAAAATTCAGTATTTCGTTACCCGGTGAAATGGCCAAATGGGTACGAGAACAAGTAGAGGCCGGGTCGTATTCCTCCAATTAGTGAAATTATCCGCGCCGGGTTACGGTTGTTACGGGACAACAACGAACTACGCGCAAACAAATTAAAAGCCCTCCAAGATATAGTTGAGGCGTCCGTGAACAGTGGCCCCAGCATTCCCGTCGAAGAAGTGTTTGCCCGAATGGAAGAACGAAACCGTCACTGGAAGCAGAAAAAAGGATGACGGGGTCTTTTCTTCCGTCTGCTGGTTTAGACTTCGAGCACATCCACGATTTTATTGCTGAAGACAATCCTGGGAAAGCCAGGGCGTTTATTGCTTCGTTGAAGAAGAAATGTGTTGCCTTTAGGCAAGAACCCTCATATGGGCCGTCTTCGTCCTGACATCCGTGCCAATCTACGCAGATTTTCTGTTTCGCCCTATATCATCTTCTACCGCATCACAGAGAGGGCCATTGAAATCGTGAATATCATTCACGGATCGCGAGATATTGAAGCTTTGTTTTAGCCAACACTCTAAGCATCGTGTGAAGATCATCATGCTTGGTGAGGAACCGTTATGAGCGAACACATCTCACCAGAAGACTATCAAGCCTAACTATTGGGTGTTAGTTGCCTCAAGAAACGATTTAATGCACTACCACATTCTATTTCATGATAAAAACACGGCTCTGGTTGAGAGTCTTTTCACATTGGAAAATCTTTTTCTTGTCCAGTAGGAGATATGATCAGTATAATGATAAAAAAATATGGGGCTGTCGTAGATAAGGTTCAAGATGTCTCATATCGATCATGATGGCTCCATGACGCGAAGCAAGGCTCAGCTCTTTTTTCACCTTCGGTCTCATAGGCCAAGTCCCGCCACCCCCTCTACAACTTGATAATCACAGTAGATGCTCATGCTTCTCAGAAAATCACAGCTTTGGTTTGGCTGGCTTTTATGCGCGTGGCTCTTGACCGTCATAGTGCCCCTCTCACTGAGTGCCGAGACAAACGAAGAAGAACGGCCAAGACTGCCACTCGCCATAGAGGTGTTTCTCAAAAAACCTGCACAACACCAGTACGACCTCCACATCCATTTGACCAATATCAGTGACACTCCTGTCATGGTTGACGTTCGAGACTTGCCCTGGAATCCGATGGATGGCGACACATGGTTCTCTGCGTTTCGCCTCGATGCGCAAAAACCTTCGCTGCAACACGATGCGCCACTTGGACGGTTTGGCTCACGTCAGGTGCGGCTCATGCCAGGTGAATCTATTCAAAATAGTATGCCTTTAAACGCTCGGATGCCTTCACTGTTACAGGATATCGCGCAATTCGGTGTGCAACTTCGGTGGGACTGTCCGCCTCCGAACCTATTGTTTTTCTGCAAACAGGGCTCACCGACAACCATCACCATTCCCAAAGGAGACCTTGGCCAACCAGACATCTATACGATTGATACGGACGCCTGCCTTGCGTTCGAACACCGCATTGGGCTTCTCGGCATTCCGGAAGGCCAGGAGGTGCTCTTTCTCCTTACGCCCGAACCCGTCATCACCGCACTTGAAAAAGTGCAAGCCCTCCTCCTTGAAGTAGATGAATACGTTACGCACTGCCAACCGCAGTGGACGAATAGCTGGGCGGTGAGTTTTTTCACAGACCCGCAATTTGCGGGATTTCTGCGAGACGGGGATAATCCACGCTATTTCAAAGAAGGTCTCTGGCAACGTGCGAACGTCGGGCAGTATTCCAGTCAAATCCGTACATTATTCCGATTTCCCTGGATCAAGAAAAGAGCTGATACCCACTATCTCTCGGTGTACCACCTACGACAAAATCACGCGCTTGTCACCCCATAGGACTCTGCTGGACAATGCGCCACGGCTCTACCATGACATTGTTCCTCTGATTTCTGTTCTAGTTTGTACATGTGGCCCCCCTTTCACTGTCGTGCAGTGACTGGCTCATGAAGAATCTGTCTCTCCAAAGATATCTTCTCATCAGGAGATGGCAACTGAACATATCACGATAATGCGCTGCGCAACTGGCTAGCAATGGAACAAGGCCAAATGGTTAAGCCTTCGACAGTTGATTCACACCGGTCGGAATGGTAAGGATTGGCTATGCGCATTGTCTTCATGGGAACACCGGCCTTTGCCGTACCATCTCTCAAGGCATTACTCCATTCCGAACACCAGGTCGTGGGCATTGTCACCCAACCAGATCGCCCCAAAGGTCGAGGCAAACAGATGGTGGCCTCTCCAATTAAGGCATTGGCCCAAGAAAACAATCTGCCCATTCTTCAGCCAGAAAAGATAAAATCCCCTGAATTTTTCGATGAGCTCACCCAATGGGCCCCCGATGCCATTGTTGTTGTCGCGTTTGGACGAATCTTGCCCAAGACCATCCTGACGCTCCCGCATCGAGGCTGTCTCAATGTCCATGCGTCGTTGTTGCCTCACTATCGAGGCGCTTCGCCGATTCAATGGGCCATCATCAACGGTGAGACAGAAACTGGCATCACGACGATGCTCATGGATGAAGGCATGGATACCGGGGATCTGTTGCTTCAGGAAACCGAACCCATTCTGCCAACGGATACGGCCACATCCTTATCGAACCGGCTTGCCACACGTGGAGGAACGCTTCTCCTCACAACCCTTCGTGCATGGGAAACAGGCACTCTGCTTTCTCATCCACAAGCTCACGAGAACGCCACAATGGCGCCCATCTTGCAAAAAGCTGATGGGACGATTGACTGGGCTCTTGATGCTCAAAGCCTCGTCAATCGCATACGAGGCCTTTCGCCTTGGCCTGGCTCTTTTACATTTTTGGAAGGCCATCGATTAACGATTTGGCAAGCCTCGGTTTGTGGAACACCACAAAGTGAGACCCATGAGGTGTTTCATCCAGGCACGATTGTCTTTGTTGACACCCAGCGCCTTGAAGTGGCAACAGGAAGCGGCCTGATTACTCTTACAGAAGTCCAACCCGCTAATGGCAAACGCATGCCCATAGAACACTTCCTGACAGGCCACCACATCAATGCCGGTATGATATTTCAACCCGAACCCGTATCCAGTCCACAACTCAATAATCCCCCTGTCTTGTGAAGAGGAGAATCTGTGATGTCACAGCCATCAAATGAGGCCTTGGCGTTTCTCCATGGCCAAATTGAAGACCTAACAACCATTCAAGCCCGTGCGAAGAAGACTACAAATGCGATGGCCGAAACAGAGAAATTTCTGCAATGGAAAAAAGAGACCCTGGCGCTCATTTCGCAGAATGTTGGGGAAACCTTTGCCAAGCAACTCACGGGCGATTGGCTTGAGGTCACGTTTGCAGGCGGCGATGTCTTTGAAGAATTAGAAGATGACATTGATATGTGCCTCCGCCACATCAAAAAATTAGCCAGAGACATTGAACGTTCGTCGCCACCGTCTTTGTAAGCTTGACGAAAGAATCATATATGCCCTTGACTAGCCCACGCCCTCGCCGCAAAAAGTCTCTTGGGCAACATTTTCTGACAGACCCTAATACCATTCGGAAAATCATCGCGTCTGCCGACCTCGACCCAGAAGCCACAGTGTGTGAAATCGGACCAGGACGCGGGGCATTAACTGTTGGCCTCTGTCAATCAGTTTCTTCCGTTGTGGCGGTGGAAATGGATGCAGAACTCGTTCACTACCTTCACCCACTCACCGAGTCTTGCCTCAATCTCGATGTCCAACATGGCGATGCCCTGGCCTTTGCCTATGACAGACTTCCGGAAGGCACCGTCGTCGTGGCCAATTTACCCTACAATATTTCGACCCCGTTACTATTCCGGTTATTAGAGCACCGTGATCGATTTTCACGACTCATTCTTATGCTCCAGTGGGAAGTGGCCCGTCGATTGGCAGCACGCCCCAACACACGCGAATACGGGGCGCTTTCGGTTATCACCCAATATCTTACACAAGAGACGACGCTTCTCTTCAAGGTCTCTCCGACGTGTTTTTCCCCTCGACCTGAGGTCGAGTCTGCCGTTATCCGCCTCGTGCCAAGGCAAGACACCAACCAAGAAGAAACGGCTGGCTTTCTGCGTACCGTCCGGACAGCATTCCGACATCGGCGCAAGACCATGGCCAATTCATTTCGGGAGGCCGGATGGGCCTTGCCAGGTGTTCACGCCGCATTAGACCAGGCCAAGATTGCTCGGACCCGCCGCGCTGAAACGTTAACCGTTCAGGAATTTTCTGTATTAGCCACCATCCTGCAGCATACAGTCCCAAACCACGACGCTCTCCCGAAGAACGGATAATGCTCGGTCGGCATCGCACCATTCAGTGTACTATCATTTGCTATACCCCTACCCCTATGCTAGGATTTGGCATATGAGTATCTTCACTAGGCTAAATCTACACAAATCTAAGCCGCTCAAAATAATACCCTCCCGTCTTTCCTACGAAATTTTGTCCATTGCGTTTCTGACGTTTGGCATCTTAGTGTTCCTCAGCCTTTGGTCATTTTCACCTACGCGTATCTCCTTGCCTAATGAGCCCCTCTCACCATCAGACAACCTGATTGGCAGCGTTGGGGAAACGACCGCATCCGCCTTATTTCTCCTTGCAGGATGGGCTTCGTATGCCATCCCCTTTCTTATTGTTTTATACGCAGCTCGGTTGTTTCAGGAAGGACTGTGGATGACAAAGGCTCGAAGTATCATGGGTTCCATTGTCATGGTCACGTGTCTTGGTGGACTCGTCCAACAAACCTTTTCATCATCGGGAGGCGAGGTAGGACAATATCAACAGGGAGGTCTCATCGGCCAATGGCTTGCGGGTTTTCTCGGAGCCCATTTTGCGGAAGTAGGAAGTGTGATTGTCTTATTGTCCATGCTAATGGTGTCTCTTCTCTTGATCACGCCGAGTTTTCTCACGACAACTGGAACGAAGGCAGCTCATATCTGGCCTTTTGTCAAAGCCACTGGTCAGTTCTTATCGACCCTCTCTTTTCGACGACAAGACGGCCAGCCCCGCGTCAAACCCAATAAACCCGTTAAGATTAATCGATCCATGACCGTTCGAGGTGGTGTCGCCACGTTGCCATATGACGCGAATGCCCACAAACCAGACGAGCTCCTTGCTTTTTCAGACGCTCCGGGAGAACCCACCGTAACTGCGCTGGCAACTTCTGCAATTGAGGATACAGCATCGACAGTCAACGAGTTTCCAAAAGTTTCTGACACATATCAACTTCCTGACCCTACGCAGCTTTTGGACCCCCCACCTGTTTCCGCCACACAGCAAACAGATCATATTTTGGAGACTCAGTCTAAAATATTGACAGGAGCGCTCCAAAGTTTTGGGATTGGGGGGAAAGTCACGGAAGTACACCCTGGTCCGGTTATTACCATGTATGAATTCGAACCGGCCCCTGGCATTAAAGTCGCACGTATTGTGACCTTGGCTCATGATCTAGCCATGGCGCTCAAGGCGGTCAATATTCGAATCGTTGCGCCTCTCCCAGGAAAATCGACTGTGGGTATCGAGGTTCCCAATCCGTTTCGAGAAACCGTTTCTTTTCGAACCATCTTAACAAGCGATGTCTTTACCCAATCCCGCTCTCAACTGACATTGGCCCTAGGAAAAGACATTTTTGGTAGACCCGTTGTGGCAGACTTGCAAACCATGCCACATTTGCTGGTCGCAGGGGCCACAGGCTCTGGCAAGAGTGTGGGGCTCAATAGCATGCTGTTGAGCATGCTGTTTTCTGCACATCCTGATGACGTGAAACTTCTTCTTATTGATCCAAAGGTACTCGAATTGCAGGTCTACGATGGCATTCCTCATCTGCTGCGCCCCGTGCTCACAAATCCGAAGGCGGCGGCCAAGGGATTGTCGTGGGCAGTCCAAGAAATGGAGCGGCGCTATCTCCTCCTTGCGGAACATGGCGTTCGGAATATCCAATCCTTTAATCACAAAGTGACGAAAAACCGTGAGTCGCTTCGGCAGAAGATGGCGCAAGAATCTGAGCAACCCGTTCAAAACTCCCCAGAATCCTTCCAAGAAGCCTGTCTAGCTCAGGGGGAGTCGACGGGAGATCCCACGCCCCTCACACCCTCGGTGCCTGATCCCTTGCCCTATATTGTCGTAGTCATTGACGAATTTGCTGACTTGATGATGATCGCCCCTAAAGAAATTGAAGAAAAAATTGCCAGACTGGCTCAAATGGCACGAGCATCGGGGATTCATTTAATCCTGGCTACGCAACGCCCATCTGTTGATGTGGTCACTGGCCTCATTAAGGCAAATTTTCCGTCTCGTATCGCCTTCCAGGTTTCTTCAAAGATTGATTCGAGGACCATTTTGGACGCGAATGGGGCTGAAGCGCTCTTGGGACAAGGCGACATGCTGTATATGGCTTCAGGGACCGGTCGCATTACCCGCTTACATGGCTCCTATGTCTCAGACGAAGATGTTGCACAAGTGGTACAATGGGTCAAAGACCAGGCTGGGCCACATTATCAACCTGAAGAACCACCTCAGGACCTTTCTTTCCATGATGAAGAGGAACAAGCGCGGGACGAAACCTATGAACAGGCGCGAGAACTCATCATGACGTCTGGGCAAGCCTCAGCATCATTGATTCAACGACGGCTTCGAGTTGGGTACCCTCGGGCTGCTCGCATGATTGAGCAAATGGAAGGAGAAGGTCTTGTGAGCACTCCCGGACGAGACGGAAGACGAGAAGTTCTCGTCCGACAAATGGCTGAACAGGAAAGGCTTTCATGACACGCCTTTTTCTGATTCTCAGCACAACCATACTAATTTTTTCTGAACTTACTCTAGGACAAGCTGCAACAGACCCATCTCTTCAGGACCTTCTTCATCATATAGAAACAGGCTATTCGCAGATGAAAGATTTCCAAGCTGACTTTACACAAGAAACGATGATTGAAGGGTTCGACATGCCGCTTAAGTCTTCAGGACGCGTCTCGATCAAGAAACCTGGTCTTCTGCGGTGGGATTATTTGAAGCCTTCGGTTGAACACATGTATGTGAACGGCGATCACATTAAGATGTTCACCCCTGAATATAATCAGGTGATTCAAGGCAGTTTGACTCGTATAGTGGCGACACAAGCCCCGCTACGTTTATTGCAAGGGATTGGAAAACTTTCGGAGCATTTTGATGTGCAGCCAACCGGTGATGATGAACTCGGCACTGGCGGCCTACCGCTTCTCACTTTGATTCCCAAAAACGCGCCCGGGGCAAAACCTTCACTCGTCCACAAAATGATAGCAGACATTCAACCACAGACATATTTCATCCAGTCCCTAACTCTCCATGAAACCACCGGAAATGTCTCCACATTTCGGTTTTCTGACATCCAAGCGAATATAGGGCTGAACGGTCACATGTTTGAATTTGTCCCTCCCGAAGGGGTTGTTGTTGTGGATGATGTCTTACCTTAATAATAACGCCTTCCAGAAGTCCCTATGTTTTTGGGAAACCCTCTGTCTGATCACTATGATGGTTGGCCTCAGCCTCCCTTCACCGGTTCTTGGGCTAACCACTGACCTGACGAATGATCCAGCCAAAACTGTAAAAAAATATCTTTCCCTCGACAAACGAGGGGCTCGCTTACATGCAAGCACGTCCGAAGCCCTGCAACCATATATTGCTTGGCCCCATGAACCTGCTTGGGGACACATTGTCATCATTGACCAGATCCAGGTTCAGGATGACATTCGCTTGTGGGATGTGGTCAGTGCTGTCGAAGCCGTGATCCCTGTCACCTTTCGTATTCTGGGGGCGATGCAATGGGAGACGGCGACGTTCTTATCCAAACCTCGTACGGAAACAATGCCGTTTCGAGTACGCGCGATCGATAATCATTGGAAAATCGTTGAGCCCATGCTTCCACCACATGTTGGCAAGAACCGCCTCATGGATCACATTCGTTTGGCTTGGCTGAAGGAAACAGACACAGGCCGGAAAGAACGCTTAGATAACTTATGGAAGACATTGGACAATACACAATAGCGCACCAGCACAGATCTCAAACAGACATCCAGTTACTCATTTTTGATTTCGATGGGACCCTCATCGACTCCAAAGTCGATATCGCCACATCTGTCAACTTAACGCTAACAGAATTAGGGTTGCCCTGCCGGTCACCAGAAGAAATTTTTAGTTTTGTTGGCGATGGTGTCAAACGGTTACTCCGCTTGTCTGTGGGTGAGGACAACCTCACATTATATGAGCAAGCGCTCAGAGCATTTCGTGGACATTACATAGCGCATTGCGTCGATACCACCAAATTCTATCCAGGTATTGACGCGGTCATGCACCATTTTTCTGACCATGTCAAAGCCATTGCCACAAACAAATCTCTCGACTATACGCTTCGCATTTTGGAGGGTCTTGGAAGGAGAGACGATTTTGCGGTGGTAGAATGTCCGCAAGACTCCACCGAATTAAAGCCAGACCCCGCGATGCTTCTTAAGATTTTACACACCTTGGACGTCCAGCCTGAACAGGCCGTGTTAATTGGGGATAGCACGAATGATGTTCGGGCCGCACAAGCCGCCGGGGTAAAGGCCTGTGCTGTAGGATATGGCTACGGCAATCGAGATAAGGTTGCCGCCTTAAAGCCAGACTTTTTCTGCGAACGTCCGGAAGAGTTGATGGCCCTGTTTAGGCTTTCTATTCCATTGAAGTAGCGATGTTATCCTAGTGTAAGCTTCCCCCAACCACGGACAGGCGCAATGTAGAGCTTTCTGGCAGAA
>JAALKI010000019.1:0-15000 GCA_011088105.1 Nitrospirota bacterium
AAGCACTTCGTCCCTCTGGTGTAGAACAAATTGCACTTATGACTTGAATTCAAGATGCCTTGAAAAGGGGTCGAAAAAGGGTCAAGTTTATTTTATAAAAGCTAGACACTTTTGATTAATTGTATCTGCCCCTTAAGCCTCCAGCATTGATTAAGTGCTGGATTGCATGTGCGGCTAGTGAACTACTTCCTCATACGTCCACTGGGTGCCACATTCTAAAACGAAAATACGGTCAAGTCTTTTGTTGATTAATTACGAGCTTTCCTTCCTTTCCTTATCGCATGCAAAGGGAGACATCCTTGACCATCAGAGGTTAGGGGCTCAAGCCTTGACTCAACGGATATGGTTGAGAGATGTAGTCAGACCTAATTGAGAATCCATGAGACGAATAGACAAACGACAATCTCAAAAAAGACTTGCTCCTTGGAATCATGTGACTGCTTCTATAGAATTCTCGTTCTATAGGAAGAAAAGAATATCAAATGGAAACGAGAGTTTCTCGTTGCTCATGAATATGTTTTAAAGCACTCTTGGGCAGGTTCTTCTCAGCTATCCGAAGGTCATAGGACGTTTGCAGGTTCATCCAGAACTTCGCAGTGTTACCAAAGAACTCACTCAATCGTACAGCAGTATCGCCGGTAATGCCTCGTTGTCTATTGACAATGGCTGTAATCCGATTGGGTGGGACGCCGATAGCATTTGCCAAAGAGGAGGCTGTGAGCCCTGTGTGCTTTAAAGGTTTTAAAAATTCTTCCTCAAGAATTTCTCCCGGGTGGATTGGTCTCATCCCATTCTTCATCATCAGGGCCTCCTCTTAATGATAATCCGTTATTTCCACATTATGCGGACCGTCCTTCTTCCACACAAAACAAATCCGCCATTGATCATTTATCCTCAGGCTATGCTGTCCTTTTCGATCGCCTGCCAGCTTCTCCAGGTTATTTCCCGGCGGCATGAACAGATCGAGTAATTCTGCTGCATTGTCTAGAATCGTGAGCTTGCGTTCCGCAGACTTTTTGAAGCTAGAAAAAGTCCGAACTTGTTTGCCAGAAAAGAACATTTCAGTTTTCTTGTCGGCAAAGCTTCTTATCATTTTTTAATGGTACTATGTTTTATGATATACGTAAACAATATACTTATATATTTAGAATTTCTCGTTAAGGCAAGAAAGGCTCAGCGAGCCATACATTTGCCACCATAGAGAAGATGTATTCTCATGTATTAGGTGGTTGGAAATGACGAGGGAAAGGCAAAGAAAATGGCTGGGGGAGAAGGATTCGAACCCTCACAGTCAGAACCAGAATCTGACGTCCTACCCTTAGACGATCCCCCAGTCCGAATGATTAGGTAGAATTGTAGCTTACGGGAGCACTAAACGGTCAGTCAAGCAGAAGCGCCGCGTCTGTGGCTTTCGCGGCGAGTTTGGTTGCTCACTGTCTCGACTCGGATTGGTCAATCACTCAAGCATCTCTCGATCGTGGACGTCTACAGTCATACCCATTCACGCATCAGTCGGAACAATCCCGCAACTGGAAACGTGTTGGAGTGCCTCTAGTATCCGGTTCATCGATCGATCTTTTCCCAAGAGTTCCATGACATCATAAATCCCTGGGCTTGTGGTGCGGCCGGTTAGAGCGACACGTAACGGTTGGGCTAGGTTTCCCATTTTGAGGCCATCTTCTTCCAAAATGACATGGAACAGTTGTTCGGCCGTTTCTTTGGTAAATGGTTCTAATGCTTTTCCTCGCTCGACAAACTTTTGCAGGCTTGGGGCAATCTCCGGAGTTATGAACTTTTTTGTGGCGGCTTCGTCTCTTACGACAGGTTCAATGACATAGGGCAAGCTCCAATCGACCATTTCAACCAGCGTGCGAGCCCGCTCCCGGAGTGGTGGAACAAGCGCTTCGAGGCCTCCTTGTGGCTGGATCGGACTGTTTGGGTCGTAGCCCTGTTGTTGAAGGAATGGTTGCAGCTGGTGTGCGACCTGTTTGGGGTCGGATTGCTTCATGTATTCCGCATTCAGCCATAAAAGTTTTTCTGGGTTAAAGGTCGCAGCGGCCTTTTGGACAGAGCCGAAAGAGAATTTTTCAACCATCTCCGTCAACGAAAAAATTTCTTGATCGCCAAATGACCAGCCTAGCCTGACTAAATAATTCACTAAAGCCTCTGGCAAATAGCCCATCTCTTGATACGCCAACACAGACGTGGCGCCATGTCGTTTGGATAGACGAGCTTTATCTGCGCCAAGGATCATGGGTAAATGGGCAAACTTTGGGATGGCATAACCCAAGGCGCTGAAAATCGGTACTTGCCGGGGAGTATTATTGACGTGATCATCACCACGGATCACATGGGTAATACCCATCATGGCATCATCAATGACAACGGAAAAATTATAGGTGGGATAGCCATTGGATCGTAGGATGATCAAGTCATCTAAGACAGCATTGTCAAACACAATGGCGCCCTTGATGAGGTCTTCCACGACGGTCTCCCCTTCTTGGGGCGACTTAAATCGTAAGGCCGCAGGCTGCGTGGGTGTTGTGATGCCACGCTCACGGCATTGTCCGTTGTATTTCAGGGGCTGCCCGGTGGCTTGGGCTTCCTTACGTCGAGCTTCCAACTCTTCAGTCGTGCAAATACACCAGTATGCCTGGCCTCGTTCTAACAAACCCATAGCTTGTTGGCGATAGAGGTCGAGTCGATCGGTTTGCCGGTAGGGTCCCTCATCCCATGTCAACCCTGTCCATCGGAGACCTTCTAAAATGACGTCAATCGCTTCGTCTGTTGATCGATCACGGTCGGTATCTTCAATCCGTACAATAAAGGTGCCGCCTTCATGACGAGCATAGAGCCAATTGAACAACGCGGTTCGCAATCCGCCAATATGCAGATATCCCGTGGGGCTGGGGGCAAAACGTACACGGACATCACTCATTGTCTGCTATTCCTTTCAACATCTTCAGTGTCTTGGTACGAATGATTATTTCAAGAAGACTGTAAAAACGCAGCTTATCGAGAGCGCGTCGCTTAAAGCAAACAGAGGACGTCCTTTCTTGACGACTCGCCCAACGCATGGTAGCATCGGGGCGATCAGTCGGATGTTTGTATATCCGATGACCCAAAGACAGAGCATGAACGTGGGGCTGTGGCGCAGTTGGGAGCGCGCGTGAATGGCATTCACGAGGTCGCCGGTTCAATCCCGGCCAGCTCCACCAAATCTTTTCCCTCATTAATGATATTCGGAGTCTCGCTTCCTCACTTATCCCCATTGTGTCCTGCTGGGTAGTTGGTCGCCTTCCTCGTTATCGTTGTTGATCACCTGCTTGAGATTGGTCAGTCATGATTCATATTGAACAGATTGTCAAACAGTACCCCACCAAAACGCTGTTTGCTGAGGCATCGGCCCATCTCCGACCCAATAGCCGTGTTGGGTTGGTGGGCCGGAATGGCACCGGCAAAACGACGCTCCTTCGAATGATTATTGGTGACGATGCGCCGGAAAGCGGAACGATCCGAAAACGAGCCTGGTTGAAGATTGGGTATTTGGCTCAGGAAATCGACTTCCTTCCTGGCCAGACCGTGTTAGAAGCGACTCACCGCAACACCTATCCTGAACATGAGGCGAAACGTATTCTCTCAGGCTTGGGGTTTGGCGAGGGTGACTGGGATCGTTCTCTTGAAACCTTTTCGGGTGGCTACCGTATGCGTGTGACACTGGGACATTTGCTCCTCTCGAGCCCCGATGTGCTGATGCTCGATGAGCCGACCAATCATTTGGATAAACCGACGCAGGCCTGGCTGGAAGCCTTCCTGCGTGCGTCCAACATGACGATGTTGATCATTAGCCACGATACCGTTTTCTTAAACAGTCTCGTGACACATATTTGGGAAATTCGCAACGAGCAAATTCAAGAATATCGCGGGAACTATCACTCTTTTCAAAAGCAACGTCTCCAACGGGAGCAACAGACCGCGGCGGCAGCTGAACGGCAATCCAAAGAAGTGGCCCGCGTGCAAAACTTTGTCGATCGCTTTCGGTATCAGGCGAATAAAGCCAAGCAAGTTCAGTCTCGTCTGAAACAATTGGAAAAGGTCAAATTGATCGAGCAACGGCGGGATGCCAAACGGATTCGGTTTAAGTTTCCCGAGCCCACTCCCAGTGGGAGGCATGTGCTTGAGCTTCAACAGGTGGCCAAGCGGTATGGCCAAGTGACGGTGTATGAATCGCTTGATCTCTCGGTCGAACGAGGGCAACGCGTGGCACTGGTTGGGGAAAATGGAGCTGGCAAGAGTACGCTGCTCAAGATCTTAGCCGGGGTGTTAGCGCTTGATGAAGGCACTCGACGGGAAGGTCATGGGGTGAGCCTCCATTATTTTGCCCAACATCAGGCCGAAATTTTGAATCCGGAACATTCCATTTTAGATTCTCTGGGAGACGCAGCTCCACAGGCCGAGATGAATTTCTTGCGGGGTATTGCCGGAATTTTTCTCTTTTCCGGCCCTGACCAAAAGAAGCCGATTAAAGCCTTGAGTGGTGGGGAACGCAACCGTGTCGCCTTGGCTCGCATGTTGGTGGAACCGGCGAATACCTTGCTGTTGGATGAGCCAACGAATCATTTGGATCCCACCTCTGTTGATATTTTGACGGATGCCATGATGGACTTTCCTGGGACTATTGTGTTCATTTCTCATGATCCAACATTTTTAAGCCGGGTTGCGACACGGGTGGTCGAGATCGAGAATGGGCAAGCTCGCGATTATTATGGAGATTACGAATATTATTTGTGGAAACGGTCGCAAGAGCTGGAATTGAGTCAAGACGCGAAGGCCAATGGTGCTGCCGCCGATCGTCCACGGAATAAGTCTTCTAAAAAAAACGAGTCTCCTAAAAAGAATGAGCCAGCCTCTGTCTCTTCGCCTGACTCGAACAGGCCCACACGTCGAGACTTGTCAAAATCACTCGCCCGTTTGGAAAAACAAGTGGTCAAAGTCGAGGGTGAGATTGCTCATTGGGAAAGTCAGATCAAAGAGCGGGATGCTGACTTAGCCCGTCCGGGCACCTACCAGGATTATACCCGTTGGACCCGGCTCCACGCGGAACGTGAAGAATGGGGAAAAGAGCTAGAGCTGCTCACGCATCGATGGTCCACCTTGTCGACGGAGCTAGAATCTGTGAAGTCTCAATTCACCGCGCTCCAATCCTAACCTGCCAATGCGCCTCAGTCGTGTTTCTTGTGTTTGGTCCTGTCTGGTTTCGGCACGTCTGTTTTCTGAGGCTGATAGTATATTTTCCCCTTGAGCGGTTCTGGCAAGTGCGATTGTTCCTGTTGTGCGTCGGGGTCGTCATGCACATACCGGTAGCCTTTGCCGTACTCCCATGCCTTCATGAGTGACGTGACCGCATTGCGAAGATGCAGCGGCACAGGAAGGTTGCCATGTTGTTTGGCATCATGCCGGGCTTCAAGTAATCCCACATAGGATGCGTTGCTTTTGGGAGATGTCGCGAGATAGGTTGTTCCATGCGCGAGATTGATCTGTGCTTCCGGTAGTCCGACCATCTCCACAGCTTGAAAGACTGAGGTGGCGACCATGAGCGCCATGGCATTCGCATTACCAATATCTTCTGATGCAAAAATGACCAGTCGTCTGGCAATAAATTTCGGGTCTTCGCCGCCTTCCAGCATTCGTGCTAACCAGTAGAGTCCTGCATCAGAGTCAGAATCCCTGAGGCTTTTAATAAACGCAGAAATAAGGTTGTAATGCTCTTCTCCTTGGCGATCATAGCGAAGGGTTTTCTGCATGAGCAGATGTTCCAGTTGCGCCAAGTCCATGACCCACGACTTTGGTTCTTGGGGTGTGGCCTGTGTTACCGCAAATTCCAATGCTGTCAATGTTGAACGGGCGTCTCCATTGCCATACTGGATGAGTGCCTGTTTGGCTTCCTCTGTCAGCGTGACGCGTAGCCGCCCAAAACCATGTTGCTGATCAGTCAAGGCCCGGTCAATGATCGCGCGCATGGCCGCATCAGGCAGCGCGTCGAGGACAAGAACGAGGCACCGTGATAGCAATGGGGCAATAATTTCAAAGGAAGGGTTTTGTGTCGTCGCACCGATCAGGGTAATATCGCCGCGTTCGACGTGAGGCAAAAACGCATCTTGCTGAGCCTTATTAAATCGATGAATTTCATCCACAAAGACAATGGTCGGCTGACCCGACACAAGGCTTCGCTGTTTTGCGGTCTTGATAATGGACCGTAGCTCGGGAATGCCACTTGTCACGGCAGAAAACGGAGCAAATGCCGACTTGGTTGTTTGGGCAATGACATGGGCTAATGAGGTTTTTCCTGATCCTGGCGGACCCCAGAGAATCATTGATGGAACGGTATCAGATTCGATCGCTTGACGGAGGGGTTGATGGTTTCCAAGGATCTTATCATGTCCGACAATGTCTGAAAGTATCCGAGGGCGAAGGCGTTCAGCCAACGGAACGGCCTCGGGCTTTTCTCGACGTGGAGAGGGAAACAGGTCTGTTTGGTCGTGAGATATCATGGACATAGGATGTTTGTTGTGTTGAGTTTGCCAGGCCTTTTCCGTTAGAGCGCTTTCTTAGACTCTTTCCCTTTCCACAATGCGAGGGAACGCCTGTCGTCATGCATGAAGGTTGTTGGTCGACGATCAGATGATGTTCTATGCTATAACGCGGCAAGCAAGGCGTGCAAACCAACCTGTGGAGGCATGAGATGACGGTGACAATCAACGGGGTGACGCTGGCCTATTCCGACCAAGGGCAAGGCAAGCCCATTGTCTTTCTCCATGCCTTCCCAGTCAATCGTACTATGTGGGAACCTCAGATGAACGCGTTGTCACATACGTATCGAACCATTAGCATTGATCTGCGCGGACATGGTGAATCCGATGCCCCCTTATGGCGGTCTACGATGAAGCAATTTGCGGATGACGTGATTGGTGTTCTCGATCATCTCTCCATTACTCAGGCGACGTTCGTGGGGCTGTCGATGGGAGGGTATGTTCTGTTTGCGTTGTATCGAAATTACCCTGAGCGGGTTGCGGGGCTCGTGCTTGCCGATACGCGGGCTCAAGCGGATACTGAGGATACGAAGGCTGGCCGGATGGCCATGGCACAAGTTGCCTATCATCAAGGTGCCGAAGCGATTGCAGAACTCATGCTGCCCAAACTCTTTAGCCCTGCCACCCTCGCAACGAAGGCTGATCTTATACAGACTGTCCGATGTCTCATCACGAGCACGAAGGTGTCAGGTATGGTGAGTGACCTGATGGCCATGGCCGACCGACCAGATGCGACCGACATGCTTGCGACGATCACGTGTCCCACGTTGATCATTGTTGGCCAAGATGATGTGGCTACCTCTCCATCAGAATCCCAGTTTATGGCTGACCGTATTCCTCATGCACACGTGGAAATGATTCCCGATGCTGGTCATCTTTCCAATATGGAACAGCCTGAGGCGTTTACGGATATTGTGAAATCGTTCTTAAAGAAACTCTGAATGCCTAAGATTGTCGTGTTTGTTATCCCATCACGTGATGGTGAGGGAGGCCCATGGCTATGCATTGTCGGTTTTTCTCGTTCAATAGCCATCGGGGTGCAATGGCCCCATGTGCCTTTGCTTGTATGGCTTCAGGTGTTCTCGTCGCCCATCCATGTTTCATGCCTTTATTCTTGTTTGAGGCCATGGTACTATTTTTAGAAACGTTGCTGGCTTATTGTGGGTCATTCCCATTTTCATTATCCGCCAAGAGGAGAAGAGCGATCATGTCCGAAATCCATTGTTTGAAGTGTGAACAAACTGCCGAGCCCATCACGGATAATCTTTTTATGGGAAAACTCGAGCAAGAACTCAAGGCTAATGTGTGTGGAAATTGTTGGAATGAATGGGCACGTCCTGGTGGTGTGAAAACCATGGTGATTAATGAATATCAACTGAATCTTGGTGATGAAAATGGCCGTGCTGCGTTAAAAAAACAAATGCGGTCTTTTTTTAAATTGCCAGATGCCGAAACTGAATTTAAGGACTATCGCCACTGATTCAGCTCAAGGTTTCTCGATGAACAACACGGAAAGCTCAACGCGGACGGTGTTCTCTTCAGAGACAACATGAACTGCAGCTGTTCTTTGCTCGATGCTCAGATCGTGATAAACTAAACGCATGGAAGTCGTGCTAGGAAAAGGAATTTTTCTCGTTGCCACCCCTGGACTCCGAGACCCCAACTTTCGTCAGACGGTAATCCTGCTTTGTGAGCATGGCCCAGAAGGTGCATTAGGTGTTGTGGTCAATCGTCCTACGGAGATCTCGATTACCGAGGTACTGCCCAAAATCCCTGTGCTTGAAGGCCAAGCTCATGTGGTGTACTCCGGAGGGCCGGTTCAACGGAATCACCTTCTTATCGTATACTGTGCCATGGAAGAGCCGGAAGATACCCATCATGTGTTTGATGGGGTCTATGTTGGCGGGAATACCCTGGCGCTTGAACAAATCCTCAAGGCGCCCACGCCGACTGACCAATTTAAAGCCTTTATCGGCTATTCGGGGTGGGCCCCAGGTCAGCTTGAAAATGAGATGGAAACGGGGTCATGGGTGATGGTGCCAGCCGATACGGTTTCTATGTTCGAAGGTGAACAGACACGACTGTGGGCCAATATTCTGCGTTCGCTTGATCCGTCCTATGATATGTATGCCGATATGCCTCTCGATCCCAATTTGAACTAAGAGCTTTAGTTCGGTCTTGACTTGATGTGCCCATATCCATCTCACCTGTTTGGTATTGTTGGCGAAGCATCATGGTCTTGTGGCGGTAGCGGTTGGATGTCATCATGATGCCACGTTGCTCGAGTAACGGAATTCAATTAGTAGGTTTTAAGCCTTCCTCAAGTCCAATGATCCTCGCATCTCTTTCGCGCGTGCCATAGACAAGGCGCCAATCCTGAATAACTACATAGCTCCAAGACAGATGGCGCAGCCTGCTGTGGTGGATATTCATTTATCCTGGAAGAACCATGTTTTATGTCTTCCTGGGTTAAATGTAGGAGAAGCGTGGGTTGGCGAAGATGCGATGCTGGTGCGTGAGAGTTGTGGATATGGCCTAGATATGACTCGGGCCATTGTCCTTGCGGAGAATGGCCCGACCACGGTGTATACACACCACTCACTTTGTTGAGGCCTGTTGGAGAGAATGCTGGGGGATGTTCTGCTTTGTAGTGAAACTCACCATCCCTTTGAGACGGGATCAGGCACGTGGCCGATTCCCGTATAAGGCCTTCCTCGCAGTACGTTGCCTGAAAAGGCTCGTGTCATAAGACACATCTGAGAGAGAAGAGTAAGGGATCATGAAAAAAACAGAAGGCCCGCCGCAGTGAGTATGTTACTCTGCCAACGGGCCTGTCTGGTCAGGTGGAGTTAGGTCGTTCATCAGAGACCTCCTTTGTACCTCATGACCACATTTCACAACCATGCTGTATATCATGATTGCACGTCCCCTCCTTAAGCGTCGTGGAGGTTAATCTTTATCGTACTCCGTGCCATAGCGCTTGTCAATCTCTGGTCATTTCTCTTTCTTGATGCAGTATATTTTTGGTGTGCTCTGTTGTCGAGGAGGCCACGGGATCAAGGCATTGGTCGTTTGTTGATACTGGCGATACCCTTCTCCTCGGTTCTTCAATGCTTGCGCTTCAGCTAACGGAATTCCACTAACTTTGAGTAATGTTCCCACCATCAGAAGCGGATTGATTATAGTCAACCAGCCATATGGGAGCCCTATGCCCATTGGGACATATGCACACCAGTGCAGCCCTTCGAAAAAGTAATTGGGGTGGCGGGAGTAGTGCCATAATCCCTGCTGGAGTGTCTGCCCACGATTTTTGGGATTTGAGCGAAACTGTTCAAGTTGTGCATCTGCTATAGCTTCTCCAAGAATAGCCACAATCCATAGCAAGCCTCCCATTCCCTCCCAGATGGTCCATCCTGACGAGGCCTTCGCCATCAAAAGACAAAGTGGAAAGGCTAGGGCCAGAATGGCCAGCGCTTGAGCCTGAAAATACACAAAGAGGTATGCTTGTGCATGTGGTTCCCATTTGATCCGGAGTGTTTGGTACCGATGATCTTCAGCCTTCCTATATATCCGATAGACGAAGAAATGATAGCCGAGGCGAAGGGCATAGATGGTGGCCATGCTCATAATGAGCAGCCGGTGCAGGACATCTCCCTCAATATAGAGTGCGCAACCAATGATAAAGGCCGTCAAGCCTAGACAAAATCCGAGGTCCGCCAGAACAGCGTTGCGCTGGATACATTGGAGGCTCCATAGGCCAAAGAACCAAATCGATAAGCCACCCCACCAGCTTGCCCACCAGTTCAGATTGATGGGAAGCCCAGCCAATATATCCATGGGAATGGTGTTCGTTGAAGGGGAGAGAACAGGACAATAGGGCGGAATGTTTTAGATTAAACAGCTTTATTCTGAGCTGCCCAGCATATCATCGATCAAGGGACGATTCAGATCTTCACAGCCAAGACAAATGAGGTCAAAAAACACTTCATGGTCGGCGACGTAGTCTCGGTCATCTGCCAATTGTTCTTCATGGACCATGTCATAGCAGACCTGGCACAAAATCATTCGGCCACGCATCACCCCAACTGTTTTTCGTCCTTGGTTTTGTTGCATAGGCTTGTTTGTCAAAGGTTAGGACCAGCCACGTTGCTGTGCTAAGAAAAAGTCTTCCGTTTCCAGATCAACCCCACACGTAGGACATTCATAGGGTTCATCCGGTGGCGGCACCATTATTTCTTGCTCTTGGATTTGCCCTTGGCAGACATGATAAAAATGTCCACTGGCATGTTCTTCATCTAAAACATCATTTTCATATTTTAAAATCATGATAACCCTCTTGCCTTTGTTTATATACAAGCTGGCCTTGTTTCCGCAATCCCTCTCTATTCCTGCCTGAGACGTTGAGCCAGGTTATTGGTGATACATCTGTGGTTCATGGTGCGACTTCTGCTTTTGCCTAAAGACTAAAGGTGCAAAATGTCAGGCCTGCGAGCACTATGAATACGCAGACAAGGTCTTCACTTTGCAAAAGGAGGTTTCTTGAGTGACATGATGGCGACGTCAAAAAGCATTGTGGTGGTGTTGCGCAGGGCATTCATTGTGAAATGCTTTGGCTAGGCCCTGCTCTATATGTAGTATAGGGAAGTAGTTGCCCGTAGTCTTAGAAAATAAGAAATACGTTCATCTAAGATCTGACTTTTTGACTTCTTCGACAGGCTATTCGATAGTATTCAGTCATTCTTGGAAGTGGTTTAATTGAGATGGTCTCAGTTACCTAATACGGCATTCCATTTTTTCGTGTTCCTTTTTTCTTGCCCCAGGAGGTTCCTTGCCTAGATAGCCTTCTCCTTCTTTGATAAGCCAATATTCAGCTTCTTCTGGTTCAAGGTCATAGGCCTTGCCAGTAGCAGGATCCAGAATTAGGCCAATAAGTCCACCAAAAATTAAGTTTCCTGCATACCATTAATATTGCCTTTCGCTTGGCAATTTGCGAAAAGAGTCGTCAGCGTAATGGCATAGAAAAAAAGGAGGGGGAATATGGCTGGCCAAGGATCAGGTGGAAATGTTCTTGCGGCGTTGTGCAGTCTATTGATCCCAGGATTGGGGCAATTGCTGCAAGGGCGATTGTTGATGGCGGTCGTGATGTTTGTCTTGGCGGGCGCACTGTGGTGGTTTCTCTTGGGGTGGCTTATTCATCTATGGTCCATTATCGACGCCGCCAGATTTCGATCGTCTGCATGACCGAGTCCTCGTCTCGTGGTTGTCATGAGTTCATCATCAGGTAGCGTGTCCAGATGAATAATCAATTTCTGCCTGAGAGAAAAAAATGGGAATCGATGAAAGGACTCTAGTCACGCGAGTGCTCAAGCCTTTTACCTTTTTGCGCATGCGTTTTACCCTGTGCCGCAGGGTTCAGCGAGCTTCTCTTGGCATGCTGTCCTTCTCCTACCAACGTGGACAAGAGAACAATAAAAGACTTCACTTAAGATATAATGTTTACCATAATTTGATTCTAGTGCTATGGTGAAGTTCACGCAAATAAAGATACCCTAAAAGAATTGTAAGTCGCCTAATTACAAGGAGAGGTTCTTTTGACTATTTATCGTGCCCATGCGTCTCAGCCTATTCCTGATGTGGTTTTGTATCATGCCGAATGTCCGGATGGATTTGGTGCAGCTTGGGCGCTCTGGAAACGATTTCCATCTGCTACCTATGTGCCTGTTAAACATGGCCGAGTGCCCCCGTTGGGCTTGGATTCTAAGCATGTTGTCATGGTTGACTTTGCTTATGCCAAAACAATCGTTGAAAGCATGGCGGCCTCGACCGCCAGTCTGCAAATTTTAGATCACCACATCACAGCAAAGACTGCGCTCGCAGGAGTGCCCTATGCCTATTTTGATATGAGTAAAAGCGGTGCGGTTTTGGCCTGGGAGTGGGTGCATCACGAATCAGTGCCGTGGTTACTTCGGTACATTGAAGATAAAGATTTATGGAAATGGGAACTTCCCCAAAGCCGGGAAGTTAATGCCGCATTGGCTTCCTATCCTTTTGAATTTGAGGTGTGGGATCAATTGCAACAAGATGTTCTCGAGATGGAGGGCAAGGCTATTGTACGACAGGAACAGTCGCTGATTGATCAGATTGCCAGAGAAGCCGTGTTGGTTTCCTTTGAAGGGGAATGGGTCTTAGCCGTCTATAGTCCTATTCTGACCAGCCAAATTGGAGAACGACTCTGCCAAGAGAAACCTTTTGCCATCATTTGGCATCAGCAGGAAGGACGACGCTATGTGAGCCTTCGATCACGGGCTGGTACGACCGATGTTGCTCAGATTGCTACACGCTATGGTGGGGGTGGACACACGAATGCTGCCGGATTTTCCTTTCCTATTGATACCTCAGCCAACCTCACATTAGATCCAACGAAAGATTTGCCTCCGCTGTCATAAAATGCGCTGCCCGTATCCTATATCGGTTAGACCCAACGCGCCATATCATGATTCCTCTTCACGATGATAATCCCACGCAAATAACGCCTTTTGTCACGATCGGATGTATTGCTGCGTGTGTCTTGGTGTTTCTTTACCAATTCTCATTATCAGGTGGTGGTGGAGAATTATTTGTCTATCAATATGGCGCCATTCCTGCAATTGTTTTTGGATATGCGGATCTGCCTCCTGATGTGATGGTATTGCCTGCTTTAGGAACACTGGTCTCCAGCATGTTTCTTCATGGTGGATGGATGCATCTGATTGGTAATATGCTCTATCTTTGGATTTTTGGAAACAATATTGAAGATGTCATGGGTCATGGGAAATTCATTGTCTTTTATATTACCTGTGGTGTCCTTGCTGCACTGAGCCATGCTGTGATTGATCCAGATTCAGTCATTCCAATGGTGGGTGCCAGTGGTGCGATTTCCGGTGTATTGGGTGCCTACTTGCTCCTTTTCCCTCGAGCACAAGTATTGGTTTTAATTCCTCTTGGATTTTTTACGAGAATGATGTATATCCCTGCCGGGTGGGTATTGGGCCTATGGTTTGTGATGCAGCTGTTGAGTGGAGGGATGAGCCTCAGGAGTCAAGGGGGAGTTGCCTTTTTCGCACACATTGGCGGGTTCCTTGTTGGGATGATGCTCATTGGTGTATTTAAACATCCAAACGTGAGGTTTTTTAATGATCCTCACCGCCACATTCACTGGTGAACCATTCAAATTTTACAAAATCAACGAAGATTTTGCTTTTTTAGCTCTTGACACTCACGGCTATTGTTATATAGACTTCTAGTTTCGCTAACGCGATGATCTTTGAAAATTTCATAGTCGGAAGAACGACAAAATCGTGTATTGAAGTGGCGGCCCTTGTCAGGAAATAAAATTTTTGAGAGTTTGATCCTGGCTCAGAACGAACGCTGGCGGCGCGCCTAACACATGCAAGTCGAACGAGAGGCCGTAGCAATACGGTAGTAAAGTGGCGAACGGGTGAGTAATACATGGGTAACATGCCTTTGAGAGTGGAATAACCAGCCGAAAGGCTGGCTAATACCGCATATGCTTCTGTTTCTTCGGAAAAGGAAGGAAAGTTGCATCGAACGATGTGACGCTCAAAGAGTGGCTCATGGCCTATCAGCTTGTTGGTAGGGTAACGGCCTACCAAGGCTCCGACGGGTAGCTGGTCTGAGAGGACGATCAGCCACACTGGCACTGAGACACGGGCCAGACTCCTACGGGAGGCAGCAGTGAGGAATATTGCGCAATGGGCGAAAGCCTGACGCAGCGACGCCGCGTGGGGGAAGAAGGTTTTCGGATTGTAAACCCCTTTCAGGAGGAAAGATGGGGTGGGTAACCACCCGGACGGTACCTCCAGAAGAAGCCACGGCTAACTTCGTGCCAGCAGCCGCGGTAATACGAAGGTGGCGAGCGTTGTTCGGATTTACTGGGCGTAAAGAGCACGTAGGCGGTTTGGTAAGCACCTTGGGAAATCTTCAGGCTTAACCTGGAAAGTTCGAGGTGAACTGCCGAGCTAGAGGACGGGAGAGGAGCGCGGAATTTCCGGTGTAGCGGTGAAATGCGTAGAGATCGGGAAGAAGGCCGGTGGCGAAGGCGGCGCTCTGGAACGTTTCTGACGCTGAGGTGCGAAAGCGTGGGGAGCAAACAGGATTAGATACCCTGGTAGTCCACGCCGTAAACGATGGGCACTAAGTGTCGGCAGGTTACTGCCGGTGCCGCAGCTAACGCAGTAAGTGCCCCGCCTGGGGAGTACGGCCACAAGGTTGAAACTCAAAGGAATTGACGGGGGCCCGCACAAGCGGTGGAGCATGTGGTTTAATTCGACGCAACGCGAAGAACCTTACCCAGGTTAGACACGCTTGTAGTAAGAAGCTGAAAGGCAGATGAGCCCGAAAGGGCAGCTTG
>JAALKI010000019.1:20000-50116 GCA_011088105.1 Nitrospirota bacterium
TGGCCTCAGCATTATCCTGTGTCACCCCGGAGCCTTGTTCGTACATAACCCCGAGATTGTACTGAGCTGGTGCGTGCCCCTGTTTTGCTGCCAATCGAAACCATTTGAGGGCTTCTTGATAATCTTGTGGTATGGCATAGCCGTGTTTGTACATGACCCCCAAATTGTTTTGAGCTGGTACATGTTTCTTCTTTGCCGCCAGGCGATACCATTTCAAGGCTTTCGCATAATTCTGTGGCAGTCCATGGCCCTGTTGGTACATGGTCCCGAGGTTGTTCTGTGCTGGTGCATGCCCTTGGTCTGCGGCTAGCTGAAACCATTCGATCGCTTTGCCATAATTTTTCTGCACACGGTAGCCTTGTTGGTACATGGTCCCGAGGTTGTTCTGTGCTGGTGCATGCCCTTGGTCTGCGGCTAGCTGAAACCATTCGATCGCTTTGCCATAATTTTGCCGCACGCCGTAGCCCTGTTGGTACATGACCCCCAGGTTGTTTTGTCCCGGCGCATGGTCCTGATCTATGGCCAACCGAAACCATTTGATTGCTTTGCGATAATTCTTCCGCACACCATAGCCCTGTTGGTACATGACCCCCAGGTTGTTTTGGGCTAGTGCATGGTTCTGGTTTGCAGCCAAGCGATACCATTCCATCGCTCTAGCATAATTTTTCCGTACACCATAACCATGTTCGTGCATGACCCCCAAGTTGTTTTGGGCTGATGCATGGTCCTGGTCTGCGGCCAGGCGATACCATTTCAGAGCTTTAGCATAGTCCTGTGGCACGCCTTGTCCCTGACGGTACTTTACCCCTAGGCTCAGCTGGGCTTGCGCGACGCCTTGTTCTGCTGACTGGCGATACCAGTGAACAGCCTCCTTGTAATCTTGTGCTACCCCATGGCCTTTATCGTAGAGTACCCCCAGGTTGTATTGGGCCTGGGCATGTCCTTGGTTCGCCAAAGGCAGAAACTTTTTTAAGGCCGTTTCATAATCCCCACTCTCGTAGGCAAGGAGCCCTGTGAAATAATCCGTACAGCCAGAAATGGCGAGCATGACGCTCATCCCAATCATCATGAAAAAGTGTATGGAGTTTCTGCTCATGCCTGTTTCCTTATTCACACCAAATCTTTTCCATCAGCGTACGATCATATAGTCACAACAGGAAGGTCCTTCAACCCTCTTCTTTTTTTGATATCAGCTTGGCTGACGTTGTTACCATTCCTCAAAAAATTGTAAAACACTCTCGCCTCCAACAGGTATGTGCTCGGTCTTGTCGCGACGCAATAACTGTTTCTATACCACGCGTTCTTTCCGTAATGTTTCTAATGGCGTGAGGAGTGTAATAACGATAGTTCAGGCTTGCGTCACGTATAGTCGTGTCACTTGCGCAATTGTACCACTTTTACCCTAACGTCTGTGATAAAATGCCATCATCTGTGTTCCGCACTCATCATGTTTCGGCCGTAGTCTCTCATTTCAACGGATATCCAACAATATTAGATCACTTCAGTGTGTGGAAGTAAATTGGAATGGTGTGATGAAAAGTATTTTACACAGAGCATCACAGTAAGAATTAATCACATGGGACAAGATCCCTGGACCTGAATTCCATGAAACCCGTTGCCAACCCACCGAATCCGTTTTCCTCAGAACACCGAGAATTATTGATTCCTTCACCTCCTGTGCAAACATCAGTGTTTGAAGAAACCACGAATCAAATTTTGAGCCGGAATAACAGTCCGGATCTTCCATTTCGATGGAGCATCAATCCGTACCGTGGGTGTTTTTATGGGTGTGCCTATTGCTATGCACGCGCCACTCATGAGTATTGGGGGTTTGGCGCAGGAACGGATTTTGAATCTCAACTCATCGTGAAACCAAATGCATCAGCACAGTTGCAAAAGGCATTTGAGCGGCCTTCCTGGAAAGGCGAGCTGGTGGTCTTCTCAGGGAATACCGATTGCTACCAACCGTTGGAAGCCAGTTGCCGTGTGACCAGAGCCTGCCTGCACGTATGCGCGGAATTTCGTAACCCTGTTGGGATTATTACGAAATCAGGGCTTATTCTCCGCGACCTTGATGTCCTCCAAACCTTGCATGAGCGAGCATGGGTTCAGGTCTATATCAGTATTCCATTTGCTGATGACGAGACAGCCAGGAAAGTCGAGCCTTATGTTCCTTCAATCACAAAGCGGTTTGAGATAATTACAAAGCTGGCCCAAGCAGGCATTGTCGTTAATGTCTCCATTGCACCGATTATTCCTGGGTTGAACGAACAGGATATTCCGAAGATTCTGCGTCGGGCTCGTGACGCTGGTGCATCGGGTGCGACCTATGTTTTGTTGCGGCTCCATGGAAGCGTGGAAACGGTCTTTATGGATCGAATGAGCCGCGCTTTTCCTGATCGCATTCACAAAATCAAGAATCGGCTTCAAGTGTTGCGTAGTGGTAATGTTTCAGAGAAAACATTTTTTAAACGACATCATGGGCAAGGCCTACCCTGGCAGATGATTGAACAATTATTTGACGTGCACTATCGCAAGGCAGGCTATCATGAAGAACCAGATCTTCCAGTTCGTCAAACCTTTCAGCGTCCGGGGCCTCTGCAAACCTCTTTATTCTAAACGCCTGTGCTGTCAAGCGGTCGTGTATTGGCAAGACCTGCTAAGGGGCTGTACAATTCTGCCCGTTGCTCCAATAATGATATCGAAAGGATGAGTATGCATGTTAGATGGATGAGGGGTTGTCTGGAGTTGTGTGTGGTGGTTGTCCTGATAATGCCGGCGTGCTCAGGAGAGCAATCGCCATGGGACCTATCGATGGAGGAAGGGGAACGCCTGTTCCAACAAGGTCAATTTGGCAAAGCTGACCATGCGTTCAAACAGGCCCTCAAGGAGGCAGAGCAATTTCAGGTCCCTGATCAACGGTTAACGAAAACTCTCAATAAGTTGGCCATGTTGTATGATGCACAAGGCCTCTACAGTAAAGCGGAGCCACTGTTGCAGCGAATTATTACTCTGCAAGAAACCGTGTTGGGGCCTGAGGATCAAGCCCTCGCGGTGAGTTTGAGTAACTTGGGAGCGTTGTATCATGCCCAACAACAGTACAAAAAGGCCGAGCCAATCTTTAAACGAGCTTTGCAAGTCCGTGAGCAGGTCTTAGGGAGGGATCATATGGACCTTATCCTGGATTTGAAGAATCTTGCAGGCTTGCATATCACACAAGAGCAGTATGAGGATGCGTTGCCGTACCTACAACGGGTCGTGGGTATTGTGGAAAACACAAAAGGTTCTGATGATCCCAGTGTTGTGGCGAGCCTGAACAGCCTCGCCCTGTTGTATAGAGAACAGAAGCGCTATGAAGAGGCTGAAGGCTTATTGCTTCGAGTGATCGCCATTAACGAAAAAGCGATGGGCCAAGACAATCCGGCCTTAACGGGAAGCTTGAACAATCTGGCTATGATTTATCATGCACAGGAAGCGTATGACAAAGCCGAACCCTTATTTCAGCGGATGTTGTCGATTAATGAACAAGCTTTGGGGGCCGAGCATCCTGGCTTGGGGAAACTGCTCAGTGGGCTAGCGGCGCTCTATCGAGTCCAAGGCAACTATGCCCAAGCCCAAGCCTTGTTACAACGAGCCCTCATGTTGACTGAGAAGAAGTTCGGACCTGATGATCATCGATTAGCCGGGTTGCTTAATAATTTAGGCTTACTGCATCTGGGGCAGGGGCAGTATGAAGCATCTGAACCACTCCTGAAGCGGGCGTTGGCCATCAATGAAAAGGCGTTAGGCAAAGACCATCCGATTGTTGCTAGGACTCTCACCAATTATGTGGCGCTGTTGAAGAAGACAAAACGGGAGCCCGAAGCCAAACAATTAGAGGCGCGAGTTGAAGCTATCCGGAATGCCAAGCGTCAGACAGCACCAGCGAGTTGATGGGCTAGGCGAGACCCGTCTAAACCTGTGGGTTGTGTCTTATCGTATGTGTTGTTCTTAGTCATTGGGGTGTTATCATGCGAGAGGATGGCTTTGAGTCACGTACTTATCGTCGTATAAGGGCAATCCAACGCCAAAGATTCAATAAACTTGCTAATGAGCCTGCGACATAGGTCAATGCGGCTGCCTTTAGGATTTTTCGAGCATTCAACTGGTCTGCCGCTGAGACATACCCACCTTTCTCAAGAATGGGAAGCGCGCGTTTGAAACTGGCATCCCATTCCACGGGAAGCGTCAGAAGATGAAGCAGCGTCGAAATTCCCATGATCGCTAACCCAGCTCCCAGCACCAGAAGGCTCGCTACTGGAGAACGGGCAAGCCCCGCCACAATAGGAATCCCTAGCATGACGAATGAGCCAATTTTTTCCGTCTTTTGGGCAACATGCGCCAGGCGCGTTCGTTCCATCAATGGTTGATACTGGGCCTGATCCTGTAAGGCATGACCGACTTCATGGGCTGCAACTGCCACGGCTGTGAGGGATTTTTCATGGAAATTATCCGGAGTGAGTCGAACAATTTTCGTGATGGGGTCGTAATGGTCGCCAAGTTCTGTCGTTTCGACCTTGACCTCCTTTAGGTTGAAACGGTCTAAGAGATGTCTGGCGAGCTGTCCACCTGTACCGGGGTAGTCATCGCGCGGGATGCGGTGCTGCGCAAAAATGCGTTTGACCCATAACTGAGGACCAAGAAAGATGACAAGACACAGAAGAACGAGAAAAACAATGCGCATGTTACGAAGAACAACTGACGATAATGGGGGGGCTGCCAGATGGTGCAGGGTTGGCATACGCTTCCATGCCGGGTTGCTCGGTATAGGGCTGTTTCAGCAAGGTGAGCAACCGATCGATTTCAGAATAGTCCCGATGTGCTGTCGCTTGTACAATAGCTTGCTGAACCAGGTGATTTCGAAGGATATAGTGCGGGTTGGTTTGATTCATACGGGATTTTCGAATCTCATCGCGACTTTTCTCTGCCTTCAAGCGTTCTTGATAGCGGACGGTCCAGTCATCAAAGACTTCACGAGTGACAAATTGATCTCTGATCCCAGTGTTATCGGGTGGGAATTCTTGTGAAAATCTGCTCAATGATCGAAAGAAGGTCGTGTAGTCCACCTGGTTAGTCTGCATGAGATTCAGTAAATCAGTGACCAGTCGATCGTCATGGGCATGGGCTTCTTCTAGTCCAAGTTTGGCGCGCATCAGCTCCGCATAACGGGTCAGCATGGCTTGCTCATATATTTCCGGGGCGGCTTTGACGGCATCCGGCTCGACAAGTGGCGATAACGCGTGGGCAAGCGCTCGGATGTTCCAATATCCAATGTCAGGTTGGTTTTGATAAGAATATCGTCCTTGGTGATCGGAGTGATTGCAAATAAACCCTGGATTGAACGACTCCATAAACCCGAAAGGGCCATAGTCTAAGGTTAACCCTAGAATGGACATATTGTCGGTGTTCAGCACGCCATGTGCCCAGCCGACCGCTTGCCATTGTGCAATGAGATGGCCAGTCCATGCAGCAACTTCGTGAAGAAACCGTACGTAGCGGTTCTGTTCTTCAAGGAGGTGTGGATAATGGTGTTGAATCACATAGTCTGCCAACACTGTGAGGTGTTCATATTGCTGGCGGTAGAAAAACACTTCAAAGGTTCCAAATCGGACATGGCTGGGGGCCAGGCGGATGAGCATGGCGCCCGGTTCCGGCCGTTCTCGATAGACAACTTCCTCTCCGCTGATAATGCACAAACCACGTGTGGTAGGAATCCCTAAGCCATGAAGCGCTTCTCCACAGAGATATTCCCGAATAGTTGAACGCAGCACAGCTCGACCATCTCCATCCCGGGAAAACCGAGTCAGCCCAGCACCCTTCAAGTGCAGATCCCATTTTTCACCTTTTTGATTTCGGACTTCACCAAGAAGAATAGCTCGGCCATCGCCTAACTGTGGGACATAGTGGCCGAACTGATGGCCTGCATACAGCATCGCGAGAGGGTCGCTGCCAGGTAGGGGCTTGGCTCCGCAACAATATTCGGCAAACGTTGGGTACTGCATGGCATCAGGGGTTAAATCAAGAAGCTCTGCGACAGCGGGATTGATGCTGACGACATGCGGGTGAGGAAAGGGCGTAGGGGTGACACGCTCAAAAAATACGTCGGGTAGGCGAACATAGGTATTGTCAAAGGGCAAGGTATGAAATTGGTGCATGTGTGTATTATCCTGGACCGTGAAGTATTCGGCAACTACCGGCTTTGATGGCTTTACAAGTCTTGGATTGTGAATTGTGTTCTTGGCCTGATACGAAGGGTGACGACGTGTCTCTGTCCATCGACTCATGATGAATGTTCTTACCTCCATGCCAGCCTATGTCATTCTGCTTATGGTGTTATCAGTTTATGGATTGCTGGGAATGGGGTTTGTGGATTGTCCAGAATACTCCGAGGCTCACTGTACAAAACGGATAGTGGCAGAAGGTTGGGAATGTATTCAAAGCGCAGAGAATATCCATATCTACAATCGAACGGTCAAGGATTCACCGATCCAAGAAGTCTTAGCCGAAAGCATTATTAAAGCTCCAGTCTGGCGAGTGTTTGCCGTCATTGCCGACTATAATCGCTATGACGAATTCATGCCTTATGTTGAAGAGAGTCGCGTAGTAAAAGATGAAGCGGGAAGCCGATGGGTCTTTCAATACCTGAATTTTCCATGGCCAATCAGTGATCGCCATTATACGATCAAATTCACCGATTCACACAGTCGTTCAAACCCACCATTCTCTACGATTCACTGGACCTTAGCAGACCGTCAGCGTGATGTGCCCCAAAGATATGGTGAGCCCTTGGCCCTCAATACAGGGTCGTGGAAGTTGCGAACCGTTTGTGGTACGGCGCATACCCATGTGACATATTTTGTTCTTACCGACCCTGGGGGCCTCCTGCCCTCATGGATAGTGAACATGGCCAATAGCATTGCGGTTCCAGATGTGATCGAAGCCATTCGAGGACGTGTGTCACATTCGGATTATGACCGATTCAAGCCCAATTAATGAGCAAGATCTTTCTCGTTCTGTATGCGGTTCTGACTACACTATCATGATGGAAACCTCAGGGAGAATCATGTAAGAATACACGTTGTTCCTCTCTTGGTTGATAGACGGTCGAATCATTGTGTTGAGGATGTCCGCCACCCCCTATTCAGGGCATAGCACAGTTTGTGTATGTCTATCGAATTATCCTCACCAACTCCCAATAGCCACAGGCCAATGTTCGTCTTTGTGCATGGGATTCTAGGATTTGATCCCTTTCCTTTTTGTTCGCATTCCATCCAATATTTTCGAGGTGTCCAGCAAACTCTAGAGCGAGAAGGATTTGCCGTTGATTTTCCGGCGGTGCCCTCGCTTCGTCCTATTCACGAGCGTGCTAGTGTTTTGGCTCAAAGACTGGCACATCTTGAAAACGAGCGTATCTATCTCATTGGTCATAGCATGGGTGGGTTAGATTGTCGCTATGTTGTGCACCATAGTGATACTAAACGCCGAATTCAGGCGGTGGCCACGGTTGCCACGCCTCATCGAGGAACACCCCTTGCACAATGGTTCCTGCAACGTAACCGAGTTGCCCAATGGCTGACTCAACCTTGGATGAAGCCTGCGATCCAAGAGCTTACTCCCGAAGCCTGTGCCATATTCAATTCACAAGTCCCACTTTCTCCCGATGTCCGATTTCTTTCCTATGCCGCGTCTCGTCCGGTTGAAGAGATGCTCTTGTGGTTTCGTCCATGGACACGCATGCTCACAGAAACAGCTGGACCAAACGATAGTCATGTTCCGGTCTCCTCGGCAATGTGGGGTGACTTTCAAGAGATTGTGCGTGCGGATCATTTCGAAGTAGCAGGATGGAGTTTGGGTATGGCCAATCGGGCCATGCAGCGACCCTTTGGGTCTATTCCGTTCTACAGGCGCATCGTGCAACAACTATCAACTCTCACACGGAGGCCGAGAACATCATGACCGAACCACAGAAACGTTCACGAGTTTCTTGGGTTACAGAAGATTCCTTCCCTTGGGTGTTGCTTCTTGTCGTTCCTTTGTTTCTGTTTGTTCTCGTACTTTTTGTCGGAAGCGATCTCAAAGCGATTCTGTCCATTTTAGATTGGTTCGATCCTCTCTTTTTACAATACAACCTTCTCCTCTTTCTCTTTGCCGTATTTGTGGTGCCGGCTATTACGTATTTCTATGTTCATAACATGAAAGGCGAAAAGGTCAGACGGTTGAAAAATGAACTTTCCGACGAACAATGGGAGCAGAATGGCAAACAACTTGAAGCCTCAATCGAACGATCATTCAGCATCACCAACTACCTCGGAAGCATGACGGCTCTCATCTTGGTGATTGCCTTTGGGACATGGCTTATTCTCTTATTTAAACCGGTTTCCAGTGCGGCGTTAGGCGCTGGAGTGGATTACAGTAAAGGGGCAAATATCCTTTTGCTTGGCACGTACATTGAGCTGTTTCAAGTCGAACAAGAAGCCTTTTATCATCACATCATTCTGAGCTTAACGGCCTTTCAGTTCGGATTTCTCGGGGCCTATGTCTATTTTATCGGCCACTTGGTCCGTAGTTACTTTATGCTGGATTTGATACCCCATACCTTTGTAGCGAGTACAGTCAGAATCACCATCGGTAGCTTGCTTTCGTTGGTATTATCTTTTGTTATTGCGCATCCTCTGGATTATGCAAATCCGATGATCAGCTTTCTCCCGCTCATCAGCTTTTTCCTGGGACATTTTCCGGAGCGCGCACTCATGATACTGAAAGAAAAAGCTACAAGACTGCTGGGAGTTGGGGCGCAAAAATATCGTTCCACGGCGCTTTCACAACTTCCAGGCATGAGCTATGCCCATGAAGTCCGCATCGTTACGGAAGGATATGATAATGTCGAAAACTTCAGTAATGCCATTCCCTTGGAATTAGTCTTACGAACCGGATTCAGCTATTTGCAGTTGCGACAATGGATTGGCCAGGCTTGGCTATGCAGCCATTTGGGCAATGACTATGAGAGCTTTAGGCAAGCGACGGGTCTCGCAAGTGCTGATGAACTCCTGGAGTTGTTCCCGCCCCAACCTTCAGAGATCTCCAAGGAAGAACGCATTCAAATGTTAAATGTGGCCACGAAAGAAAAATTTCCCGAGAAAATTCGTGTTGTTTGTGATCTATTACCCCTTTGGGGACACAGAATAGAGCAGATCATTGTTGCAGTGTAAGGTGAGCAGATAAATAAAATCTACGCATAGCAGGGTATATGAGCGATTCATGTTTTCAGAGCTATTGTGCTAGGCTAAAAGAGACTTGCATATAATACAGAGCGTTGGAATAACGGGCGATGAATAGAAAAAGTACCAAGAGCTACCATTGTATGCCTCGTGAGCTAAATGATTTCAGCTCCAAGCAAAGAGCTTCTATGTCTGTACAGGCGCAAGCCCTGTGTCTATTTATCATCTTGTCTGGTGGGGTCTTGACTGGCTGTGTCGCCATGCAGCAAGGCTGGACCGAAGAAATGCGGCAAACCTATTACCATGCCCCGCAAGGAGCGAAGCTGCTTCCATATGCATGGTTTCTTGCTTTGGAACAAGCCACAAATGCTCAAGCGTTTCTGTCAGACGAACATGTCAGAAAGTTTGGCATTATCCCGGACCAGAATATGTTGAAAAATCCTGATCGATTGCCGGTAGGATTTGCGAAAACGTTTGACCAAATTTTGCAAGAGACTTGGGTAGGTTTCACGTGTGCCGTGTGTCATACCGGAGAATTTTTTTACCAAGATCATACGATACGGATCGACGGGGCACCAGCCATGCTCGATGCGTTAACGCTTCCACGCGCTATTGAGCAGGCTGTTGGAGCAACACTGGCCAATCCAGAAAAATTCGACAGATTTGCGAAAGCTGTTCTCGGAGGAGACGAGAATGCCACGACACGACAACGACTTGTACAATCTGTCACAGCCTACTTACAAAACCTGCAAGCAATTAAACAGATTGATGAACAACACAAGACTTATCCCATCCAATGGGGGTTTGGGCGACTTGATGCGTTAGGTCGAGGCGGCAATTCAGTGCTCACCAAACTTGATCCACGCAACCTTCGACCGGCTGATGCCCCGGTCAGTTTTCCTGCGTTGTGGAATGCCTGGACTTTCGAGTGGATGCAATGGAATGGGGCGATTACGCAACCAATGGGCCGCAATCTGGGTCAAGCAATAGGTGTGAATGCCACCTTAGTGTTGGAGCCTGGCGAGAATCAGTTTGCTACTAGCGTTAATGTAAAAGAGTTGGCTGCAATCGAAGAACTGATTCAACAACTAGAACCGCCTGTTTGGCCTTCTGAAATTTTTGGGACCATCGATCAGAAAAAAGTGAAACGAGGAGCCAAACTGTATGAGGAGCAGTGTGCCCATTGCCATGTTCCCGAGATGACGACACCGAATCAACATGGGAGACAATTCAAAAGGGTCAATCTGATTCCTTTAGAAGAAATCGGAACAGATCCGCTTTCAGCCACAAACTTTCACGATCGTATGGTAGAGACAGGCCCTCTCGGCTTGGGTGTCAAAACAGCTGCAGAGGCTACGCAACACCTCACGTCCAACATACGAAATCGACAATATCATGAGCTCAAACTGTCTAAGGAACAACAACGGTCGTGGGATGGGTATCGGCCTAACTTGTGGCGGGCTCCTCTGGCCTATATCGCCCGTCCCCACAGTGCTGTTTGGGCATTAGCTCCGTACCTCCACAATGGATCTGTTCCTAACCTCTACCAACTTTTATCTCCACGCGAAGAACGCGATGCTGTTTTTTACGTCGGCAGCGCCAAATTTGACCCAAAATATGTGGGATTTGTCTCTAGAAAATGGCTGATCGCGTATTTCTCTTTGATACACGTCTTCCAGGGAACTCAAATGTGGGTCATGAATTTCGAGATGGACCGAAGGCCAACGGGACCATTGGACCTGCTTTATCCGAACGGGAACGTTGGGACTTGATCGAGTATTTAAAAACACTCTGACTAGTAGTTCAAGAAAGATTTTTGGAGGATCCGCTTGACCAAACAGTTAAGATGCAATATCACGGATAGCACATCGGAGGCTTATCCGGCATTCTACCGAATTTAACGAGATCACCCTGCCCCTCCCCTGATCTTCCTGCTCCTGGCCTCTTTCTCAGCCTTGCAATTGTACGAATAAGTTGAATTCACGTGGTAATTGAGGAGTATAATGCAAATCCAGCTTTGCTCTCCTGAAAATGGCAATCTAGGGAGAGCCTAATCATTGTCTCGTGTGATTGGCATGATTCACAGAGAACGGAAAGAGAATCTTTAATCCACGATAAAACGAGTCAAGAAGGAGGGAACATGGAGAAAACGATGGGTGCAATACGATTACGCTCAGTGGCGTTGGCAGCTCTTCTTTTTGTCTGTCTTATTTTTACCGTCTCGTCGTCTGTGTTGGCTCAAGGTAACGAATCCAGTGGAATTCCAGCAAGATCGGCAGCAGATTATATTCATTCTGTTGTGACAGCCAGCCGGGCATTTTATGCCAAACAAGTTGTCGAACGTCTGGGAAATGAAATTGCGCTAAGAGCCACTGAGAATTGGGAGGAGGAAAATACACTTCCACTCCCAGCACAATTTTTAAAATTATCTGCCGAAAACTCCAGTGAACTGGGGATCGGATTAAAAATCCGATTAATAGGGTTGAATCCTATCAACCAGGAAAATGCGGCAGTGACAGACCTAGAGACGCTAGGACTGAGAGGGTTGAGTAAAGATTCTGATGAGCCGTTTACCTTGATGCTTCAGAAAGAAGGTACGTGGACATTTCAAGCCATTTACCCAGATGTCGCTATTTCTCAATCCTGCGTAAATTGCCATAACGAACATCCCAACTCCAGTAAAAAAGACTATCAACTAGGGGATGTTATCGGAGGCATTTTGATTAACGTTCCTTTAAGCAATGTGCCGCTTGCTGAGAAGGGGAAGGTGTTTCTGGTTCCCCCACAAATTGTTTCGGATTATATCCATGCGACGTTGGAGTCAGATCGATACGTTTACACCGAGCATGTTGTGAAACGAATGGCTGCTGCCGACATTGTTGAAGCCAAAGAATTTTGGATCGATGAAAACGCCTTGCCGCTGCCGGATCAATTTTTGTTGAATACGGGGAGATTGACAAGAGGGAGTAAAATGAGGCTCAATCTTCGGTTGATTAGTCAGTGGCCCATCAATTTCAATAATAGCCCTGCGAACGAATTTGAGCGAAATGCACTGGGTATGGTGTCGGACAATCCCCTCAGGCCATACTTAGGACGGACCCGAAGAGGACGGACCACCTATTTCCAAGCGGTGTATCCAGATTTTGCAGTGAGCGACGCCTGTGTCGATTGTCATAACTCACACCCGAAGAGTTCAAGGAAAGACCATCAACTTGATGACTTGATGGGGGGAATGATTATTTCATTTCCCGTGAAGAAGTAATAGACATCATTAAACAAAAGAAGGAACGTCCATCATGTCGAAACCTGTTCAAGAAAAATGGACCCCTATTGTGAGGGGTGACAAAGAGCCTGGTAAGCAAGGTATGGGTGACGCGTTAGAACCAGGAAAAGACCTGTCAACACCTCTCTCACCTCAATCTTCAGGGTTTTCATTCATGAGTTTCTTATTGATTGTGTTTAGCATTGTCTTTGGCGCTGCTCTTTCTTTAGGTTTCTTACTATATGGGCTAAGATGACAAGATGAAAAAGAAACTAGGCCTTGCCGAGCCAAGTGTTGATTCAAAGACGGTCGCCATGACATTAAAAAAAATGGTGGCCACTGGACAAATTACAGATTTGCGTGGCCCGCAAGGTGAAAATGGCCGTGATGGTAAGGCGGGTGTGGCGGGACCTGCGGGGAAAAGAGGGCCTGCTGGGAAAAGAGGGCCTGCGGGACCACCTGGAGAAGCAGGCCAAGCAGGAGCTGGGCAAACTGGTGGGAGTGGCGTGGTCGGATGGGAACGGCTGGAGAGTGGAAATTTTTCCGTGGCTGCTGGCCAAAAGGAAACTGTGCTCATGAGCTGTTCACCTGGAAAAATAATGCTTGGCGGAGGGTACAAGGCACCGGGATGTAAGGATTGTTCAGCTGAAACGAATTATCCTCCCAATATTAATTCTTGGGAGACCACGCTGGTGAATAATCAGGCGGCAGAATCAGCAAATTTAAAAGTGTATGTCATTTGTGTCAAACCGGCTCTTTAGTCCGAGTCCATCTCATGGCTAGAGTTCGATTGGGTGCAATTATGAGGTGTCAGTTCGAGAAAACGGAATAGGATTTGGCATGAGTTACATTACGTATGGATGCGTAATGTATTGTAAGGCAGTCGCATCCGTGATTGGGTGCTAAATCTGCCTAAACATAAAGACAACAAGGCTTTTGGTTAATTGACATATCATTGGTTCTCCTGTACCTTGAGCGACATCACTGTTGAAACGGTCCGGCGATGGTGATGCCAGAACGACTTCGGGCCCTATGATCGTATCGCGATCAGACTCCTGCTTGGAGCGGACTTCCTCCTGATTCTGCCTCCCTCGGTTTTCTGCCTCCGTGTCAATACGATCCTTTTGTAAGGAATATATATGTCTACAGCTATGTCTAGCAGTGCGCCTTTATCATTTGAATCGCTTAAGTTGTCCCCGCAGTTGCTACAAGTCTTAACGAAGACAGGATTTATTGAACCGACTCCAATTCAAGAATGTGCTATCCCTGCAGCACTGGAAGGCCGTGATGTCATGGGATGTGCCCAGACTGGCACGGGAAAAACCGCAGCGTTTGTCATTCCCATGATTGAACGACTCGCGGATTTGCCTAAAGGGCATCCCCGTGGGCTTATCCTGGCTCCCACAAGAGAACTGGCTTTTCAAATTCAAGAAACAGTGGATCAGCTTGGCTGTTCCCGTCGGGTTTTTGCCACGACGATTGTCGGTGGTGGTGATATGCAAGCCCAGGTGCGTGGGTTGCGGCAACGCCCCACCATTCTTGTGGCGACTCCTGGCCGTTTATTAGACCACATGTGGCAAGGGACTATTCACCTAAGGCATCTTCAAATCGTGGTCCTTGATGAAGCTGATCGTATGCTTGATATGGGCTTTGCGCCACAATTGAACCAAATTCTCGATGCATTGCCGGAAGAACGCCAAACCTTGCTCTTTTCAGCAACCATGCCAATGGACCTCGGTGATCTTGCACGAATGTCGTTAAAAGATCCCGTGCATGCCATGGTTGCAAAGCGAGCAAAGCCCGCTGATGGTGTGACTCATACCTTCCATCACACCACATCGGCAGATAAAACCTCACTTTTGCTTTCACTCTTGCAAGATGCAGGTGATTCAATCTTGGTCTTCACGCGGACCAAGCATCGAGCTGATCGTCTCACGGAAACATTGGAAAAAATTGGGCATCGTGTGTCCGTGTTGCATGGCGGACGACGGCTTTCTCAGCGGCGTGCGGCATTGGAAGGGTTCCGTCGAGGGCGGTTTCGGATCTTGGTAGCCACCGATATTGCTGCCCGTGGTCTCGATGTCGCGAACATTGGCCATGTTATTAATTACGATCTTCCCAATGTGCCGGAAGACTATGTGCATCGCATTGGCCGTACGGCTCGGATGAATGCAAAGGGTTGGGCGACAAGCTTTGTCACCATTGAAGATGCTCGACATGTTCACGCGATTGAAAAATTGTTGGGCCAGGCTGTTCCTCGTGCGGGAGGGAGTCCTGGACCCGTTCGACCAAACCCCAGCAACTCCCTATCACGTCGGAGACATTCTGCAGGTCATCACGCACAACGCTTGCAGCAGCCAGACCAATCCGGAAACAGCCAACATCGAAGAAGGTCACGCTCTACCTCGTCTGGTTGCTAGCCTTGGTCATTTTGGTTGTGACAATTCTCAACGGTTAAAAAATACGGTCGCCCGCAACCGAAGACTGTCAGTTCTTCAGTGGGAGGGGTGAGGCGTATCTTTTCGGAAGCCTGTGAATAGGTAAAAAATCTTGCTGTGACGCCCAAAGTACAGCTACTTTTATGGCTGTAAGCCAAACAGTTGCGGCGTAGAAGTCGTGACATCCGACCATCCCTCGAAACCAGACAGTACCCGATTCCTTACTTTGATCTGTTATAGTGACAAGTACAAGAAGAAAGGGAAAAGAACAATGCTAAAAACATATTTACGCTATTCGATAGTTATCGGATTCATTCTCATGTTAGCTGCTCATACCTGGGCAGACTTTCAGAGTGGGGAAGATGCTTATGTTCATGGTGATTATGAGACAGCGCTGGAAGAATGGGGACCACTCGCAGCGCAGGGAGATGCATCGGCTCAGAACATGCTAGGGTATATGTATCGATATGGCCAAGGCACGCTGCAAGATTACGCCGAGGCTCGCCAGTGGTATCGTCGAGCAGCGGACCAAGGTAATCCAACAGCTCAGAACAACCTAGGGATGATGCATCGACTCGGTCTTGGTGGGGCACAAAACTATCAAGAAGCCATGCGATGGTTTCGCCGTGCTGCTGAACAAGGCAATGGCGCAGGACAAAACCATCTGGGGCTTATGTACTATAAAGGCGAAGGTGTACCGCAAGACCTCATTCAAGCATTCATGTGGGCGACCTTAGCTACTGAACAAGGTCTGGATCAGGCCATTCAGGCCTTGGCAATCTTGAGGAAAGAAATGACACCTGCTCAAATTGAAGAAGCTCAACAATTAGCGGCAAGGTGGAAGCCAAAAGGTGAAGAGGTAATACTCTAGTTCGTCAGTAGGCATCGCGCAATGAGAATGAGGAAGCTGTGCTTCCTGCGACGCAACGTTTATTCGGCATAGCGTTGACGGAGTTTGAGCGGGGCCTTCCTCCGAGTGCGGATTTTGGTGTTGAGCATTTCAACGAAGACCGAGAACGCCATGGCAAAGTAAATATAGCCTTTGGGGATGTGAAAAGCTAAGCCTTCCCCGATAAGCATGATACCAACGAGAAGCAAAAAGCTGAGGGCTAACATTTTGAGTGTGGGGTGTTCATCAATGAAACGGCTAATTGTGCCTGAAGCAGCCATCATGACCATGACGGCAATGACAATCGCGGTGGCCATGATCGGCACGTGATCAGCCATGCCGATGGCGGTAATGACGGAATCCAAAGAAAAGACAATGTCAAGTATCGCAATTTGAATAATGGTGGCGGCAAATGACGTGGCGGCTTTAGTTGTCCCCTGTGCCGTTTCTCCTTCCAACTTGTCATGGATTTCCAACGTGCTTTTGACAAGCAAAAAGAGGCCGCCAGTGAGAAGGATTAAATCTCTTCCTGAAATCTCATGGGTGAGCATAGCAAATAACGGAGTTGTTAAACTCATAAGCCATGAGAGCGAAAACAATAATAAAAGACGTGTTACCATGGCCACGGCCAATCCAACCATTCTCGCTCTTGGTTGCTGTGCCGATGGCAATTTTGAGCTGAGGATGGAGATGAAAATAATATTGTCGATGCCTAAGACGATCTCCAATGCCGTCAACGTGCCGAGTGCTAGCCAGGTCTGGGGATCGGTTAGCAAGTCCATGGTTCTTCTCCTTTGTCGGAAAACAGGTCAATATGAATGGTCGAAGAGGTGAGGGCAACGTATGAAGGCGCATCGCACGTCGTTCTAGGGAGATGAATGATAATGGGGATTGAGGCAGAAGGGCCCCTTATGGGGCCCGTTCAATTTTTAGGGCTTTGTCATTTTTGAAGATGGTGGCTTTGATGCGGTCACCAAATTTGAATGCCTCGGCAATGTGTGTTGTGGGCGTAACTTCGATACGAATTTCACCTCGTTCACCACGCAGTACATACAAATCCTCGTCAATCATGAGGATCTGTCCCTCAACCGTTCGTACCTCAGGCTCTACCGTTTTTTCAGGCTTTAGTGCTTCGTCTGTAGGAGATGGCGGAGTAGTGGGTTCCCCTTTTTTTGTGTTGGGAGAAGCCTGAGCTGGTTGATCCTTGGAGTCCTCAACAGACGCCGCGCGATGAATGACAATTCCAGGTATGTCATCTGGGCCGGCTCGTTCAATGCGTAGCGCGGTATCATTCATAGCCACCGTGGCTTTGATGCGATCGCCAAACATAAACTTTTCAGTCATGGTGGTGTCCAGCGTTGCCTCAATACGAATTTCGCCTTGCTCACTGCGAACGACATAAAAATCTCCATCAACATCTAAGATGTCTGCAATGATTGTTTTTGTGTCGGGGATAGCTGGGTTGGGTTTGGCTGTCTGTGAATCGGGCTTGGCCTTCACCGAGAGGGTAGGTGCTTCGGATTGTTGAGATGAGGATGTCACGGTGACATTCGCAGTGATTCCAAGCATTTCTTGTGGTCCCGCTCGTTCAATACGCAAGGCTTTGTTATCAGGCAGCACAATGGCTTTAATCCGGTCACCATACCCAAAGTCTTCGGTCACGTCCGTCTTTCCGGTCGCCTCAATTTGGATTTCTCCAAGTGGCCCTCGCACGATGTAGAAGTCTCGGTCCACATCCAATAAGTCGGCGATAATCGTTCTGGTGGCGTCTGGTGGCGCCTGGGGTTTTTTCTCTTGGGCAAAGAGCGGTTCACCTCCATGGAGAAAGAGGCTCCATACAATTACCACCATTCCTGCCAGAGAGATCACGCGTCGTGTCTGTTTCATAATCTTTCTGCCTCCGCGAAAAAGTCGATAGCCATTAGCACGATTCCTAACCCAAAATTTAAGAAGATTATGATATCAAAAAGCAATATTAATGGTACCATAGCCGTGCATGTTCAGCCATATGCTAACACCAAGGAGTGTGTTGCTCGATAGCAATGCCACATAGTCCTGACGTTGGAATGAGAAGGCATGATACGCCATCCGCGGTTGGCTTGGGCCAAACCCTTTTGACTCCAGCGCCATCGCCAACAAGTTAGTTTGCCGGAGCATATGTCCGATGAGTGGAACCACAAGTGGTGGATAGCGACGAATCTTATGCAAGAGGCCTCCTGAAGCTAAATCCATTCCGCGCGATCGTTGGGCCTGCATGATGATGGTTGTGGACCCAAGCAACGTTGGCACCCATCGGAATGCCAACGAAATGGCGAACCCTATGGCTGGCGGCAACCCAAATCGTTGCAGGCTCTTTGAGAGATCTTCGATTGGCGTGGTCGTCAAAAACAACATTCCGCTGAGGACCAAGACATCAAGGCGAAGTCCCATGCCCATACCATGAGTCAAGCCTTCAACCGACACGACCCAATTCCCAATAGTCAGTAGTGGGGTCTGGCCATTCACAAAGATCGGCCATAAGACCATACTGTACACAAATAAGAGCACGAGCAGTACCCACATTGTTTGCAGGTTGCGCATGCCTTTAGCAGCTCCCATGCCCATCAAGACGAAGCTCATCAAGGTCAAAAGGTACCAGGGATGGGAGAACAGTAAGGCGACGCTAAATAATTCCAAGAGGCACACAATTTTAGTCCGTCCGTCCAATCGATGCACCCAGGTGTTGGTGTCAAGGTATAAGGAAAAACTCATTCGTCATAGCTCCGAGCTATCAGGGCTGCTTGGACTTCCTTCACGGTGAGAAGCGTCCGTCCCCACCGTTGACTGAATTGCGTGACTGAAGGCACATCCAACCCTGCTGCCTCAATAAGGGACCGATCTGAAAAGATGCTCCGGGTTGGACCATCAGCGAGAACCTGCCCTTTGTGCATCACAAGACATCGTGTCGCATACTCCGCCACGATACGCATGGTATGGGTGATCAACACAATCGTATGTCCGGCTTGATGTAAATGATGAATGACTTCCATCAGCCGTGTGGTCTCTTCAGCATCCAAACCAGTATTGGGCTCATCAATAATCAATACCTTGGGCTTGGCTGCGAGAACTGAGGCGACGGCGACACGTTGCCGTGCGCCTTTGGTCAGGGAAAACGGGTCCACTGTTCGTTCTTGTTGTGCATCAAAGCCCACGGCCTCCAGTGCCTGTATCACCTGTTCAGTGTAGGCTTCAGGATGATACCCAACATGACGGATCCCAAAAGCCACTTCATCCCAGATGGATTCGGCAAAGATTTGGTGATCGGGATTTTGGAATACATAGCCCACCACTCGCGCTAACTGGCTGATAGGCATGGTTTTGGTATCCATCTCTTCAACCAGGACTTGCCCTTTGATAGGAAGAAGCAATCCATTGAGCAATTTTGCGAACGTGCTTTTGCCGGAACCATTTCGTCCAATAATAGCTATATATTCTCCTTCCTGGATGGTAATCGATACATCTTGAAGCGCTGGGGCTTCTTCCGTATACGCAAAGCCAACGTTCTCTAATCTGAGAATATTCCGTTCCTGTTCAGGTTGAATGGGTGGGGTTCGTTGCGTCATTTGGAGATGTGTCGGATGTGTCTCGACCTTCATGTGATGGGCGTCCACAAATTTCCAAGCTTCTTCCACGGTGGCTGGAAGTGTTGAGTGGGTAGTGCCCGAAAAACACTCGGCTAACGGAAGAGGCCGGAGTCCGTAGCATTTCATTAAGGCAGGTTGTGCCCACAATGTGTGTGGAGGCCCCTCCCACTTCACCTGGCCCTGATCCAAGACAATTATTCGATCAACATGGAGTAGATCTTCAGGATCCTGTTCAGCAAGGATCACCGTACTTCCCTGCTGCTTGAGCTGATACAGCAATGTCATTATCTCTTGACGACCGGCTGGATCCAGGTCGGTCATGGGTTGGTCCAACACCAGGAGTGATGGATTTCTCACTAGCATGGAGGCAATCACCAGACGTTGTCGCTGGCCTCCAGACAAGGTCAAGGGGTCTCGGCGGTTCAACCCTGTGAGGCTTACCAGTTCTAATGCCTGTTCAATGCAGGTGTGCCTGTCTTCTTCTGAGAGTAGAGTGTTGCCCTGGTCAAGTGGATAGGCCAATTCCATTTCGACATTGGTGGAAATGAGCTGAGTTTCAAAATCTTGAAAGACAACCCCAGTGGTTTCAGCCTGTTTCCACACGGGCTCGTGAGTGGTATCCATGCCATTGACGTACACTGAACCTGTCATGATTCCAGGTAAAAACTGTGGAATCAGCCCGTTGAGGGTATAACAGAGCGTTGACTTCCCGGAGCCACTTCGACCAATCAGTGCGACCAGCTCGCCGCGGTTGATACGCAAGGACACATCGTGCAGGGCAAAACGAGACGTATGGGCATATTGAAAGTTGAGATGATTAATTTCGACCATAGAAGAAAGATTGTCGTGAGGGGCCGAAAGGTTTTCTGTCTGCGGTGCGGGTGTCCAGCGCTTCATAGAATGGTCATGATGGGGGAATGTTTGCCGAATATCCTCAAAACGCAAGTTCCACCGTTTAACCCGTGGGTAGAGAAAGAGGAGCAGCGGTGGGCCGAGCAACAAGCCCATGACCACGTTGTTTAAGAAGATAGCCGGTGCCAGGATCGAAAACGGGAGAAGGCCTAAGAATTCAACTCCCCACGCGACCACGCCTGCACAAACCATAGAGGCCATGATGCAGATGATGCCAAATTCCAGGCCTTGTCGCCATGAATGAATGAGAGGTTCTCGTCCTGAAGAAAAGGGCCCGAGGCGGCCCCACATGAGGTATGGCACAGACCCATACAAAAAATTTCCAAGAAATCCAAAGGCACTGGCTGGTCCTAACGTGCCAAAACAATCCCCGATCAAATTCCCGATGGCTGACCCCCAAGCGGCTGGAGGGCCGAAAAGAAGTGATGTGACTACAGGAATCGCATTGGCCGGACGAAGTTCAGCAAAGCCGGGAATCAGAGGGATGCCAACCTTAAATGGGATCAGAATGGCCGCATAAATCGAGGCAATTTGTGCGGTTAAGACAATAAGCCGGGTGTCCTTCCAGACAGCATGCACATCGACAATAATCTTCCACATGAGGATTACGGCCCTATGACGGGCAGGAAGGTCGAACGGTTTGTAGTATGTGTGGTCATTCGTATGACGTAGGGTTCATGGGCGTCGCTTGCATGTCGCTAAAGAGCGTCGGGACTGCTGAATTCTCGTGTTATGAGGTGAGGTGTAGAAGGCCATATGTATTCTGCCAGGGTTTTTGCCGCCTAGGGGAAATCCTTTGTTCTATATTGATTGCTTGTAGGACTTTCATGATTTCAAAATACAGGGAATCTGATTCTGGATAGAACTTTTCGAGCAGAGCCCATTTCGATGCGTTCTAAGGTTTTGTCCCATGATTCAGTGAAGAGAGGTCAATGAGCCTTCTCGTAACATCAGAGTGGTACAGTAGACGTTCCCGTGCCTTGAAAGAAGTCCGATTGGCACAGTAGTAGAGGACGCAAGGGGTACGGCCTCAGTTCTGTACACATCGAAATCCAGCATGGGCATGTGGATAACTTTGTCTGAACCAATTGCGAAATGAGCGTCGCAATAAGCACGCGGCGGTTTGAGGGGCTCCACCTTTTACCACATAGTGGTCCTGGTCAAAGAAACGAGAGGAATATCCCGGGTATGTGGGAATAGGGTGGAATCCTTCAAAGGGATGAAAGATCGTCGAGGTCCACTCCCATCCATTACCCACTAATTGCGAGAGACCAAAGGCACTATCGCCTAAGGGTGTTGCCGTCACGGGAATGGGATCCCAGTGGTAAAAATTAAAGTTCCCTCGTTCAGGAGTAGGAGCGGCATGGCCCCAAGGATAAGGTAAGATTCCCTCATGCTTGGGAGTGGAATAGGCCGCACGATGAAATTGCGCTTCAGTAGGCAGGGCCATGCCAGCCCAGGTCGCGTAGGCCTGGGCTTCTCGCTGCGAAACATAGACCGGCCAATCGTGTTGCAAGGGAATGACTTCAAACATGGTCTTCAGAAACCATTGATTGCCAACTTTTGACCAGAACGGCGGCGGTGACGCCCCGTCTTCCACAAACGCCAAATATTGTCTATTCGTGACCTTATACTTGCTCATGGTAAAAGCAGGGACGGAGATATCCTGTTTCGTAAATTCATTGTCCCAGCCAAAGCCTTCTTCCTGGTTGCGTCCCATTATGGTTGTTCCGGCAGGTATCTCAATCATCCTATGGGTGGGAGGAGGTGAAGGCATAACTTGTTTAGGTGCCTGATGTCGTTTCCCCTCCGGAGAGATATGCTGGAGAATATATGCAGTTGTTTCAACGTGCATCCATCGGTGTTCGAGCGCCACATGAATCATCCGTTCTGGTGTGTCTTCTAATGCCTCGTCGATTTCGCGACGAATGCGAGTGTTGTAATGTTGGATTTCTTTGACAGGTGGCCAATCTGATGGTTGGTCCTGTGGCAAGTCTCCTGCATGGGGGTCAATTCCTGCCTCAAACAATTGGTCGAATTCTGGGTGAAATGATGGTTTATCCAATGTCCAGCGACAGATCTGATTCCAATCAAAGGCTTCAAGATGTCCAAAATAAAAAATGATCCGATGCCGTTCGGGAATGGGCCGCTGATATAAGGATTCTGGTTTGATCAGGGAAAAAAGTGCATCACTGTGCGTGCGAGAGTTTGCTAGGACCTTTTGCAATTGTAGTGCCGATGACATGAAACGACCCCTCCCTTTTAACGACGGCTTTCCTTGTACAAGAACAGTCGCATACAATCTGGAGTTCTTGTTAACGAACCCTTGGTAAGATTGTCAAGATTGCATATGAGCCCACCTGTTCTTGAGGTCTGTCACGTCGATAAGCTGTTTCCCGATGGCACCATTGCGCTTCAACAGGTCAGCTTTTGCATAGAGCCAGGGGAAACGTTCATATTCATTGGTGAGAGTGGGTCGGGAAAAACCACGCTCCTCCGACTTCTTATCCGATTGGATGAGCCGAGCGCCGGAGAAATTTTTTATCGGGGACGTTCGATCCAAACAGAAGATTCCATTGTCTTCCGTCGTCGATTGGGTTATGTGCAACAAGATGGAGGGCTGCTTCCTCATTGGACCGTCGCGCGCAATATTGGGTTGGTTCCCATGCTGTTAGGGTGGGATGCTCTGCGGCAACGATCTCGTGTTGATACGCTGTTAGAACTCGTGGGGCTCGCTCCAGCTCGTTATCGCAATCGATATCCTTCAGAGCTGTCTGGTGGGCAACGCCAGCGCGTGGCCTTTGCTCGTGCGCTGGCTGCTGAGCCTGAGGTTGTACTGCTTGACGAGCCATTTGGCGCGCTTGATGCGCTAACAAGATATGAGCTCCAAGAAGAGTTTTTGTCTCTGAAACACATGTTACAGCAGACGATGATATTAGTGACGCACGATATACAAGAGGCCTTTCGCTTGGGAGATCGTATTGCCATTATGCGACATGGGCAAATCATTCAGATGGGATCGCCGGCACAACTTCTTCACCATCCGGCCAATGCATATGTGGAGGCATTCTTGCAGCATCGACAAGGAGCGTGGCTTCGTTAAATGAGCAGGCATCGCTTTTGGCTAGGGTTGTTTGGTGTGATGGGATATCTGTTGTGGGGGTTTCAGGCTTTTCCTGCAGTGCCTGAAGCAGGCAAGGTGGTGATTGGATCCAAGAACTTTGCGGAAAGCCGTCTCTTAGCCGAAATATTTGCCCAATTGATTGAGTCGCGGACATCGCTTGTCGTTGAGAGACGATTCAATCTTGCTGGAACACAGGTTTGTTTTGAGGCGCTTCGGTCAGGGGCGATCGATGTGTATCCAGAATATACAGGGACCGGACTTATCACGATCTTGGGACGTCACGAGACGGGGTCTGCACGAGACACGTTGAATCTTGTTCGTCGAGAGTTTTTAGCGCGTTGGAATCTCTGGTGGCTGAGCCCGTTGGGCTTTGACAATTCGTATGCGTTGGCGATCTCGCGCGCGCAAGCCAAAACATTGGGCCTTAGGACGATTTCAGATTTAGCCAAAGTCTCTGCTGACCTGACGACAGGGTTTGGATATGAATTCATCAAGCGGAATGATGGGCTTCCTGGTCTAGCCGAGCAATATGGATTGGCATTCAATCACGTTCAAGGCATGCAGCAAACCTTGAAGTATCAGGCAGCAGCAGCAGGGGACATCGATGTTTTAGACGTGTATACAACAGATGGTCGTTTGCGTGCCTATGATTTCATCCTGTTGGAGGATGATCAAGGCTTCTTTCCAGCGTATGAAGCAGCCGCGTTGGTTCGAGGTGAGACGCTTGAGCAGGTTCCGGCGCTTGGTACAACGTTGACGCTTCTGACTAATGCGTTCGATGCTACCGTCATGCAGCAATTGAATTATCGGCTTCAAGAACAAGGGGAACCTGTCGAGCTTGTGGCCTACGAGGCCCTTCATACGCTTGGCTTGATCGAACCCAAGATGCTGGAGGAGCCCATGCAGCCAACACGAGGTGTGTTCGAATATATGTGGAACCACCGGCTGTCACTATGGAATCGAATCTATGAACATATCATGCTTGCTGGGAGCGCGCTGTTCTTGGGTGTGCTTTTGGCCGTTCCATTAGGATGTTTCTTGGAACGATCCCGTGTCATGGCTGAACCGGTCATTCGGATGCTTGGGGTGTTACAAACCATTCCCTCTATTGCCTTATTAGCATTTATGATTCCTCTCTTTGGTATTGGTATAGAGCCTGCGGTGATGGCCTTGTGGCTCTATTCACTCTTTCCGATTATTCGTAATACCTACTCGGGCATTCGCGATGCAGCGCCGCATGCGGTGGAAGCGTCACGTGCGTTGGGCATGACCGACTGGCAAATCCTCTATTGGGTTCGGTTTCCTTTAGCAGCTTCCATGATCATGGCGGGGGTACGGACGGCTGCTGTGTTGATCGTTGGTACTGCCACGTTATCTGCGTTGATTGGTGCCGGAGGGTTAGGTGTGCCCATTGTGTCAGGACTGCAGATGGCCGATACAACCGTCCTTCTTTCGGGGGCGTTACCGGCTGCCAGTTTAGCTTTGCTTGTGGATGGAGGGCTGGGATATGTCGAACGGTTTGTTCGTCCGAAAGGCCTTGAGCCGAGACGGTAAGCAGCGATGGGTCAAGAGACAGACTGTGTCAACGGCACATGTGGACGTGGTGCCTGCCATGCAGATCCTTTGTCCTGCATAGCAAATGATTTGAGGGTGATTCCGGCTATGGCTGTCCGAACGGCTTCATCTCGGTGCTGAAGCATCTTCCCGATAGTGTCATCAGGGCTCTCCTGTTCTTGAAGAGTCGGCATCTGTTCGTATCGTAACAGTTCAAGAACCTCAATCAGCGTAATGTGTTCAGGCGGGCGACCCAGCGCAATGCCTTTGGGCTCATCGGTTCGATAAATGATCCCATGTGCTACCCAATGAGTGACAAGGTCATCGACAAGCGATTGGGGCAATTGGAGCATTGTGGCGAGGTCGGCCAGTTGATAGGGCGCTTCTCCAGCATAGTACCGTTTAGCAATTTCCACCAAGATGGAAAGGGCTGTGTGTTCCCGGAAGGCATGTGTATGTTGTTTGACATTGATTCGATGTAAGTAGGCTGTGGGATGCTGATGATAATAGGCCACTTGTGCGCCAATCAGGACAATCAGCCATCCGACATAGAGCCAAATTAAAAATAAAATTAAAATCGCAAAGCTGGAATAGATTGCACTGTAGCGGGCTGACTCTGCCACAAAAGAGGCAAAGGCAATTCCTGCGAGTTGCCACAGGATCCCTGCCGTCACGCCACCAGTTAAGGCCGATATGAGTCGAACTTGCGTATGAGGTACAAACTTGAACAGGAAGGTAAATGCAAAACAGAGAAACACAAAGGGCATCAATTGGGTCAAGAGAAGCATCATTTGTCCCACGGGTTCAATGTGGAGGACACGCTGAACCAACCAATGGCTCTGAGCTGAGGCTGTTAAGGCAAATGCCGCGAAGACCAACACCGGTCCAACGAGCACAACGCTTAAATAATCGCTAAATTTCCTGGTGAGCGGCCGACATTGTCGAACGCGCCAGATTGCATTGAGGGATTCTTCAATTTTGTCAATGAGAGAATATGTTGTATAAAACAGTCCGGCCACACCCACGGCACCTAACACGCCCACTTTGAGATTTCCCACAAACTCCATGACGCGGTCTGTAATCTCGATGCCTTTGCTGCCCAGCGGTTCCAGTCCTTGGGCGAGGAGCGGCTCAATGGCTTCGTGGACGCCAAACGCCTTGAGCACGGAAAACATGACCGCCAAAAAAGGTACTAATGAGAGAAGCGTCGTGTAGACGAGACTGGTAGCCCGAACGCTCAGGACACCATGTTGAAAGTCTGCAATGGCAACGACGAGCAGCCGAAGCACGCGAATCCCAAATCCAGCTGCGCCTTGCAATGACGGAGTGGTTGCTGCCCATAGATCCCGACGAAAAAACTTCTCGATTTGAGCGATGATGCGCATGACAGTCTCTTACGCAATGCAGGGTATATTCATTCTCCTCACCTGAATGGAGCGCGGTAGCAGGTGAGGCTGGTCAAACAGTACAACGCACAGGAAGAAATGTCCAGAAGTGCCACGATAGGATGAGATCGCCTTGTGCATTGATGATACGGTTTTCGATCTTGTCTCATGATGGTTTGGGGAATGCTAGGGTTTGACAATAATTCGCCGAATCTCGTCATGCTTGGGGATGCCAAGCGTTGGCGTAAATTGGTTAATTCCGAGAAAAAACTTTTTGGTTTTTGAGAGGGTGCCGTCCTTACTCAGGTAAAAAACCTCAATGCCAGCCGCATTTCCTGACGAAACAAACACTTCATTTTGTGGTGTGACGACGACATTGTCTGCTAGCTGCATAACCGCTTGTGCATTAATGGTGAGCGTGTGCAGGTCAAACACCGTGATGCCACCGCCCTGCATGCTTGGATTGCCGGCGCTTCCTACGATGACCTTTTTCCCATCCTGGGAGAAGGCTATTTCTCCAGAGAAGTCTCCTATCTTGACAGGGCCATGCACGGTTGATGTTTCAGTGTCGAGGATCTCCACGCCGTTTCCACAACAATAGGCGGCACGGAGAAGAAATCGGTTGTTTGGAGAAATGGCAATATCGCTTTGAAACGACTCTGTGCCTAACTCGAGCATTCGGGTTATAGCGTGATTGTTGAGGTTGATGGAAACGGTCCTGCCTGGTTTGGTTGAAGGCCCAACGTAAAGGATTTGGCCATCAGGCGAAATTGCTGGTCCGCCTGCAATCGATGCCCTGCTGAACGGTACGCCAGTGAGAATGTTGATGGGCAGCGTGCCTGGTAGGACTTGATTAGTCCTCAGGTCAAAAATTTCATCTCTTGAGTACAGATGAATCCCATCGGGTGAAACAAGAAAGCCATTATGTGGAATGTCTTGGGAGAAATTGAGCGGGTTCAGGAAAGAGAGAGTTTCTTGATGGCTTGCCGTCTGAATAACCGAACGGTCTTGAGTGTACAGAAGCTGTCCATCCGGTGCGATGCCTCTGATATGTTTATCAAGAAGAATGCCCAAAATGACATTGTTGGTATGATCTAATACAATTGTCCCGGATGCATGTGGAGCAATCGAGTCCACATAAATGAGTGAACGATCGCTTGTGCTTAACTTCGGGTTAAATTCAATCTGTTTTGTGAAATGATCTGCCTTGCTTGCACCTGATTTGATCGTGATCTCAATGCTATTCTCTCCTAAGGTGAGTGGGAGCGCTGTGACATAGATTCCCGACGTATTAGTTGGGTACACTTTCCCGTTGATTGAGACCGTACTGAGTGGAGTGGCTTTTCCCGAAACAAGAATATGGGCGATATTGGTTTGAACATGATTTGGTAAATTGCGAAATGCAACTCTTGGTGTGTGTTCCATCGTGGGGCTTGGTTGTGACGAGGCCTTCTCGGTTGGGAGCGCGCGCGCCTGGTTGTCAGGCAGAGAGACAAGGATGCCTGGGAGGATACGCGCGGTGTCATAGAAGGGGTTGAATCCTGTCTCGGCAAAAACATTCCAAGCGGTTGCTCCGACGTGCATGTGATGGAGGAGTGGCTCATGAAAGCCTGTCGTGACTCCATGATGGCTGGCCGCTACTAATCCTTGTCGATTCAATGCTCTTTGCGCATACATGCCTTGCGCACGACGTAGTTCGGCAAGTAAGGCATCGACCATCCTGGGGCGATTAAGGTGGTGGTAGGCCACGGCCATCTGGGCTGTGCCCTCAAACCAGACTCCGTCCTTATCATCATTAAAATCAAAACCGGTAAAGCCATCAGCGGTGGTACGATGATTCTGTTCTGCGCACTTAAGGAGTGTCGCGATTTGCTTGGTGGAGTCTGGTAACGCCAGTATGCTCCAAGATTGCGAATCCAATGGCAGTTGCCCAGGTCGGGTATTCCGTGTATTAGGGTTGAGCGTGCCTGCTAAGAAACAACCTGTCCGTGGGTCATACATGTGTTCAATAAACTGATGCGCATGTTCAGCTCCTTCTTGCCATTTTGATTCACCGGTGATTTGATAGAGCGTTGAGAATGCAGAAAACACATCGAGGTTATGTTCCGTACTGGCCCATTGTCGGTGAATACGCAGTCCATTGTCGGGAATATGCAATCCCCCCTGAAACCCTTGAAAGAGTCCATCGGTATCCCGAACGCTCCAAATAAATTCACCAATGCGTTTGGCCGTTTCCAGATAGTCTGCTTGGCCCGTGCTTTTGTAGAGGGACAATAGGGCAATCATGGTCCAACCGTTATTGCCGACAGCTATATTCCGAGGTGTCGCTTCAATAAATTGTCTCGTGCGTTGATAAAAAAATCCCTGCGCAAAGCGATCCGGTTTGCCTTTGAGCCTCCATCCCGGTGGCAGGGTTAAATCACCGGGGAGATAGACGGTTCGAATGCCTGTGACGTTTTTCTGTTCATCTTGGAAGGCAAAGGATTGTTCATTGTGAGCGACATAAACAAAAGCATCGCCAATGAGTTGTGCGCGTCGGAGACTATCTACGGACCCGTCAGCCAAAAAAGCCAGAATAGCCATGGCATTATCATAGGAAAACGCCAGGTCGTTTGGCGTAGCCTCGTTGATCTCAGCAGCTTCTTTCTCTGTGAGTCGTTCGGACACAGGAGCAAAGCTTTTGAGGAATCTTGCTGTATTCAACCGTTTGGCCAGACGAGTTGGATTGAGCTCATATTGAATGGCATCAAGGTAAAAGATAGCTCCTTCTGGATTGTGGAGTGCTTGTGCGTTCCACCCGAAACCACTTAAGACATAATTCAAATTTTTCTCGGCGACATCTATCGTATATTTTTGCCATGTCGTGGTTAGAGTGACCGTTGTGGTGATGAGAGGTGTGGAATCGGGATAGGGCTTGATGGGCATGCCGGTATCAGGGTCTCGCCCAGTTCCACCCATGAAAAACGTAATGTGTTCATTGCCTTGTTCGCCTCGAGCCCAGAAGGTAAGCGCCGTTGCTCCAGTGAGATCGTAACCCGCATTGGGGATTTCGCCGAAGTTGGAACTTGGGATGGTTGTGGTAGGCGGCAGGTAGCCGTTCTGAAAAGAAAACCCTCCTGATGGGGTTAGGCTCTGCGCGGGGAATTCGCATCGTATGGCTGTTGTGCCTGAGTAGCGGCTCTCTTGTGTAAGGCTATCCATCGTGATAGGGGCAGTGGGGTCCGGATGTTTGACCCACACATGAAAATGGTTGCCTGGGGCATGCGCATCATCATAGACAGGAAACCTGTTGTGGTATTCATCCATGACCTGTTGCAAGTAGGCCAGGCTTGTTTGATGACCTTTGGGGTCAGAATTGACGTTTGGGGTGAAGATGAAGAGGAGAAAGAGAAGTGAGGCGTTGAGTCTTCTAACCTGCACCCCACGAAACATCGTTAACATGTGGCCATTTTTCATCTTGAGAGCGAAGAGCTTTGCGGGCATCCTTTGACAAGCCTGTTGTGCTTATCTGTAAGGAAACCCATGTTCTATAGCCGCTATGCGGATCTGAACGATAACTCTTGTCGCGGTATCGTTGGTCTCAGGCTTATCTAAGTGTTTCTGTATAAGTTTTCTGTCAAATAAAACCGTGAGCTATTATGAGGAAGACAGACTCAATAAACAATTAATCTA
>JAALKI010000053.1 GCA_011088105.1 Nitrospirota bacterium
CATTCTGCCAGAAAGCTCTACATTGCGCCTGTCCGTGGTTGGGGGAAGCTTACAACATCGCCGTAGTTCTACGAAGACACGGAATGAGTTCCTCCATGCATGATCCAAGAACAAGACGGTTTCCGTACTTGGTGAATCGCTTCATCATAGGCATTTCGATTTAGTAATTTAACATTACTTCATCGTATTATCAGCAACCATTACGCACAAAACCTCACATACACTAAACAAATAAATGAGATTTTTAGGTTTCATGTGTAAAGACACCCAGCTAACCGTTTAACCCACCGCCTCACTTTCGGTTACGCGGCAACTGAGATTAGACGTTCTATTACTTGACTTAACGTACTTATTAGAACTTTTTAGAACTTTTCATACAGGCAAGTTGACCCAAACGACTGGTATCAGTATCTTCTACAATAGCTGAAGCCGGAAACTAGGAGGAACAAGATGGATGTGTTAATCGGATCAAATACACTCCGTAATACCAACGGAGTCTTTACAACCAATGATCAAGACTTCATACGCATCGAACTGGAAGAAAATGCCCCGCGGCTGACAATGGAGCTCTTTAATCCAACGGGAACGTCCGTGGCCAAGCTCGACCAAAACCAGTGGCAAACAAACACCCAAGATCGGTTCGAGGTCGACTCGGAAGGCCAAACCATTACGATTCGCGACTCCATCCTGAAAAGCATCATTCTTCAAGTCACGCTTGGAGAGAAGGATTGTGTGTCAATTCCAGCAGGCAAGTTTTATTTGCCAAGCGGGTCTGTCTCGGAAATAACGAAGGAATCGTGGAGAGTGGGCAACAAAATGGAACTTCAAGGTATCGATATGGATTTATCTGGAGGAGCCATTGAAGTGCCATAAGCCACCACGGCAAAGTCGTTCAGGGCCTGCATCAGCCTCATCTTTTCTGCATCGAAGGAGTATCGCTACTATGTCGTTCAAATTTCTCTGTATCGTGATGGGTATTCTTCACATCCTTGCTGCCAGCAGCTTCGCCCAATCAACTTCTCCTGAAGACCATCAATCAGCTGAAGGGCATGCTCATGACACCAAATCCGCCTCCAAGCCTCTCTCGTCGGACAGCATGCCCGCAACGAATGAAGCGAAACCTGTGCCCTCTGTAGAGATCCAAAAGGCGCAAGCCGCGTTAGCAGAACTTCAGACCCGTCCCAAGGAATACCGCGTACTGATTCTGGGCATTCAAATTTTTCTTGGCCGCTTTGGATATGGAACCGGTCCCTATACCGGTGAGCTCGATGAACAAACACGCTCAGCGCTCCGTGCCTACCAACAATATGTGGGCATTCCTGTGACAGGGGAGCTCACCTATCTGACATTAGAACATTTGACCAACGACAACAAAACCTTAGATCAAATCCTCCCATTTCTTCCCAGGTTAGCCTTTCATGACAAAGAATGGGCGCAGGCAATCCGTATCGAAGGGACATGGGCCTTAACTGGTGAATCGCAACCTTCTATCCCTCAAACCACAATCATTGCCTGTGAACGCCAATGGAATCGGTGCGTCGAATCGACAGCCGCCATTTCTGCGACACATGCTCCACGTCTGTCCATTAAGACGCACGTCTATGAAATCGGATCATGGGACGATAATGATATTGTGACCAAGCCCAATTCTTCAGAACCCTGTACTAGCGCCATTGTGCGAATTAATCGCAAAGAACAAACAGTCTTTCGCCTCCTATCAATCCAAGAAGGGCCTGGCGCATGTGCGGATATGGACAACCGAGATCTTCATTACCGGTTAGTAAGCGGGGAAGAAACCTACTGGCAATTAAAACAACGAAAAGCCGAATCAACTAAACGGATCTTGCGAATCAACGAATAATTACGACAACCCTCTACAGGAAAGTCCATGCCTAGGAGGGAATCGCCATCATCTTGACCATCAGTCTGCAGGAAAGATATAGTCCAGCCTGTGAGTACGATAGAACAGAAAAAGCTTGGGTTGCTTCTTTCGACCCCCCCCGATCATCCAAACCTTGAAACCGTCACTCGTCTTAGTGAAGAAGCGCTGACGTCCAAAGTTGACCTCTATCTGTATTTAATTGATGAAGGTGTGTTGAATCTACAGAACGAACGCCTGCTGAAGTTGGCCTCCGCAGGCGCCAAATTCTTTGTCTGTGCGTACGGGTGTCAAAAGCACCATGTGTCGACTGAAGGGTATGGCAAAGAAGTCAACTTTTGTGGACTGGTTATTCTTTCCAATATTATCAATGGCTGTGATCGATTCATCGCCTTCAATTGAGTGGTATCATCTACCATTAGGCTTTCAACCGATGCCCATATAACATCGTGATATTGATCCGTCGGCTTTCATAGTTATCATGAAAGACACAGTAGTCAGTTTCGTGAAATAAGTCCGAATTAAAAATCACGGCACGGTTTTGCCGGTAAGGAACCCTCACCGTCTGCGCCCCATGCGCCTCCAGAAACTCGAAAATCTTTGGTTTGTATTGTGTATTGTTGTATTCATTGAAATCCCAATCGTGGGGCGCTTCCTTATCCCATACCACTAACCCACCACTCGTAGGATCCTGATTGGCCTCATCTGGAGTAACCCAGAAATTCACGTTGACTGCCGCAGCATCCGCATGAATATTGAGCCCACGCCGTTGACTATCCTGCTTAAACGCCCAAGACTGGACTAAACGGTGACGACGAAAGATTTTCGGAAACCGCACCCGTAACTCCTCAGAAATTTGCAGTAATAACGGTGAAGAAAACCCTTCACCCAACAAGGCTCCGATGTACCCGTTCTCATAATCTTTTTTCCAAATTGTGGACTCCAAACAAAATCGGCGAAGCGATGCCAAGGCCTCTTCGGTCAGAAGATCATCCACAAACATAATTTCTGGTTGTTGTTGGTTGTACCGTTTTTGAATCTCCACCACATCTAGTGTCGGGTTAACGGCCTCCTGCGACAACAAGGGGCAATTTGCGTAGTGAAGAATCCGATTAAAGGATGGCGCAATGGCCTCACATTCTTCTCGACTAATCACCATACGAACGGAATCGGAATCCGTTTCCAATGCTCGCGTCTGCAATAGCTGAAGAGCTTCGCAATATCCTGCATGTTCCTTCCCGAGAAGACCATGCGCCATAAGATATTGAACTTGTTCAGCATCATGTTTGACTCGTGACTTGTACACAGACTGCAATGAAAAGGACTTGCCATGATTTTGCGAACAATCGGCCGAATGACGCAATGCTGAAACAGCTGCCTCGATGTGCCCTTTCCACAAATACGATAGACCAAGATGATGATGCGCGTTGGCATAATGAGGTTTGAGGCGTAGAGCCTGTTCAAATGCCCGAATAGCCCCATCTTGTTTTTCTTGTTCATGAAGCACCGTACCAATGTTGTAGTGAGCTTCAGCATGATTTGGATTAATTGCCAACGCTTGCTGAAACGCCTCAACAGCCTGATCTAAATTTTTCTGTTCTTTATACGCAACCCCTAAGTTGTTGTAGCCATCCGCATACCCAGGTTTGCTTGCAATTGACTGTTGATACGCCTCTACAGCTTTGGGCAAATTCACAGCGTCTCGATACACATTACCCAAATTCGCATAGGCTTCGTAGTAGTCTGTTTTGAGACTGGCAGCTTGTTTGTATGCCTCAACGGCAGCAGCCAACTGCCCATTCGCATGAAGCACCAACCCTTGATTAAAATAGTAATGAGGTTTTGTGCCATCCACCTGAATAGCCTGCTCAATGAAATCACGCGCTTTCGGCAATGCCCCTCGCCGATACGCGATGATGCCCAGAAAATGCAGCGAATCCGCATGTCTCGGCATTTCCTCAAGAATGTGAAGAAATCCCGATTCGGCTTGCGCAAACCTTCCGCCTTGAAGATGAGCCACAGACTCATTCAACACAACTCGTAGATTTAGAGCATTGCCCGTGTCTTTTTGGCTCCTCTGATGTTGTTCCTGTTGTCGTCGTTGTGCCCTATTCATGAGCCATCCTCTCTCCTCACCGTCAACTCAATGGGGACATCTTCGGAGTGGCCTCCTTCTGTTTGCATGACAAATCACAGGAGGCCATGTTTCCTATACGAATAAACCGAGTAAGTTTCTTGTCACATCCGAGAATACCAACAAGGCAATGAAGGCCGTTCCCAAAAGAAGAAGAATGGCGATACCAGAGTTATTCTTCACCCGAGCATGAAATCGATCAAACCGGGTTCCTTGCTTCTCCATATGCTATCTCCCACAAGGTAGAACCATGAGAGTATCCAGGTAATAAAGTGTACCTCTCTTTAGCTTCGGAACGAAAGGATAACATGGACAGAGCGGCTATTTGCTACTGAGCAGAAACCCATTTCTAGGTTGAAGCAAATTTGGTAGACTGATGCTTCACGTTACTCCATGCCTTATCATGACGAAAAAGATCGACAAGCCTTTGCCTGACTGTTTTTCTAGGGAAGTTCGAATAGGGCTACGCTACTGGGCTCCAGCAATACTCTATGCTGGACTCATCATTTTCCTCTCATCCGACCCTTCCCCTGAACGACATTTCCCAGACGAGTTCGCTATCTTCAACGATAAAATCGTCCATGTCTTTGAGTATGCTATCTTGGGAATATTATGCTATCGAGTCTTCCAATTTGGTGCTGGCCCAGGGCCTTCGCAATTTTCAGTCTATCTGGCCATTCTCACGGCTGGGATCTTTGGGCTGACAGATGAAATCCATCAATCCTTTGTCCCCAATCGTATTGCCGATAAGCTCGACTTCTTGGCCGACTGTACGGGTGCTCTGATAGGGAGCATAAGCTGGGAATGGCTACACAAAACTGGACGTATCTATGATCACTGTGAGGAATCATAACAACGCACTGTACCATCTCTGTGTCATTGGAGCGCTTGGATGGGTTCTCATAGGGATCTCCAACGTCCTTGCCCAATTACCATCAGAAACGATCCAATGGAAATCCAGCAATCACGCTGGCATGCAGGCCTACCAACGCGGACGCTACCGAGAAGCCAAAACCTTCTTTCTTCAAGCATTGGGAAGCTTAGCGGCGTCTCCTGAACAAGATCCACAACGAGCGATGACTCTCAATAACATGGGTGCGGTACACGAGCGGCTTGGCGAATATGAAGAGGCAGAGGTCCAATACCGTCGCGCATTGACGATTGTCGAACGCATTCAAGGCCCTGAGCATCCGGATCTTGTCCTCGCACTCAATAATTTGGCTTCACTGTACGAACATCAAGAACACATGCACAAAGCCGAACCCCTTCGGCGACGGGCATTGATGATTTTAGAGAATGTTTTGGGAACAGGGCATCCCCACTTAGTACCATCACTCCTCACATTAGCACGTATCATGCAAGCCATGGAGCAGGTTGTCGAAGCCGAACAATCATACATTCGAGCTCTCCGGATCACCGAACATGCATTGGGAAGTGACCATCCGCAATTGGCCACAATTCTCGACCATTACGCCCAACTTCTTCGTCAGACCAATCGTGAAGAAGAAGCGCACATGCTCGAAATACAAGCCACAACTATTCGTTCACAACAACGCGAGGCACCTCCTAAAATCCCGTAAGGTCTTCCCTCATGTGGCAAGATGATCACGCGATGACCTCTTTTCATCCTCTCATCACTACCTGGTTTCAGGCTCGTTTTGGAGAGCCCACTGATGTCCAGCGTGCGAGTTGGCCTGCTATTATCTCCGGCAACCATGCCTTAATCGCCGCACCCACCGGCTCAGGCAAAACCCTTGCTGCTTTTCTCTCCTGTATCAATACACTCCTCACACGAGCCATCGCCTGTGACCTCCCCCACACCACACAAGTCGTGTACATTTCGCCACTCAAAGCCCTGAGCAACGATGTGCAAATTAATCTTCGTCGCCCATTGCAAGAAATCTCCGCTGCCGCACTGACGCAAGGCCTGTTACTCCCGGAAATTCGAGTAGACGTCAGGACAGGTGATACACCAGCCAAAACTCGCCAGCAATTGCTTCAACATCCACCACACATTCTCATCACCACGCCTGAGTCACTGTTTTTGATGATTACCGCACAAAAGAGCCGATCGATTCTTCACGATGTCAAAACGGTCATTGTCGATGAAATCCATGCGTTAGCAGGAAATAAACGCGGATCGCATCTGGCGTTATCACTCGAACGGTTAGATGCGCTCACCTATACCACACCCAACCGGATTGGCCTTTCCGCCACGCAACGTCCGCTGGAAGACATTGCCCATTTTCTCATCGGGCAACATGGTGATCCAACTTCAAACAGTTCCGCTCACGCCCCCCGTCAACCATGCCAGATCATCGATCTCGGACAACAACGCGCAATGGACCTCGCTGTTGCCGTTCCACGCGATGAACTTGGAGCGATTGCGACCAATGCCATCTGGGCCGACCTCTATGACCAGCTGGCAGCCCTCGTGCAGGCCCATCGCTCAACACTTGTGTTTGTTAATACACGACGATTGGCCGAACGCATCTCCCACCATCTCGCTGAACACTTAGGAGACGATCATGTAGCGGCTCACCATGGAAGCTTATCACGAAGCATTCGCCTTTCGGCGGAACAACGATTGAAAGATGGACACACCCGTGTTGTGGTTGCGACAGCCTCGTTGGAATTAGGAATCGACATCGGTGACGTCGACCTTGTGTGCCAAATTGGATCACCCAGAGCCATCGCAACCTGTTTGCAACGAATCGGACGGTCCGGCCATTGGGTGAAGGCTCTCCCAAAAGGCCGCTTGTTTTGTACCACACGAGACGAACTTATTGAATGCGCAGCCCTCGTTCGCGCGATTAAACAGGGTGATTTGGATCGTATCACGATTCCCCGACAGCCATTAGATATTCTGGCGCAACAGATTGTCGCATCGGTCGCAACCCAAGAATGGCCCATTGATGAATTGTTTATGTTATGCAGGCGCGCGTATCCCTATCGAGCACTAACACGCAAACAGTTTGATGCCGTGATTCACATGTTGATTGAAGGCTATATTCCTGGACAAGGACGACAACGGGCTCTTATTTTTTACGATCGCACCCAACACCGCCTCCGAGCCAGACGTGGGGCACGACTCGCCGCCCTTACATCAGGTGGCGCAATTCCTGACACCGCAACTTACGCAGTCGTCGCTGAACCACAGGGCACCGTGGTGGGATCCGTCGATGAAGACTTTGCCATCGAAAGTCTCACCGGGGATATTATGTTGCTCGGCAACATGTCCTGGCGAATTCGAGGAATCGAGACAGGCAAGGTTCGGGTTGAAGATGCGCATGGCGCTCCACCAACAATTCCTTTTTGGCGTGGTGAGGCCCCCTCACGAACACCTGAGCTCTCAGCAGCCGTAGGGGCTCTGCGCCAAGCCATCAATCATCGACGAGCGTCTCAATCCTCTACTATTCCCCGGGCATGCCTCACATGGCTTTACACAGAATGTGGACTCGATACCGCTGGAGCTGAGCAAGCCATCGCGTATATTGCCGCAGGCGCACAAGCCTTGGGAACAGTTCCCACACAAGACACGATCATTGCCGAACGGTTTTTTGATGAAGGCGGAGGGATGCAACTTATTCTTCATGCTCCGTTTGGGGGACGACTCAATCGAGCATGGGGGATGGCCTTACGAAAACGCTTTTGTGTGAATTTTGATTTTGAGTTGCAAGCTGCCGCAACTGACGAAGGCCTGGTGCTTTCACTCAATGAGAAACATAGCTTTCCCCTTGATGCCATTTTTCAGATGCTGTCATCAGAAACCGTGCGAAAAGTTCTGATTCAATCCATTTTAGCCGCCCCTCTGTTCATTGCCCGATGGCGGTGGAATGCTTCACGCGCACTGGCCTTGCTTCGTTTTCGAAATGGTCGTCGTGTTCCCCTACACATTCAACGCATGCGGGCCGAAGATTTACTGAGCGCGATTTTCCCCATGGCCACCGCCTGTCAAGACAACTATGTTGGAGATCGACCCGTTCCTGATCACCCACTCGTTGAGGAAACCCTGAAAGACTGTCTGGAAGATGCTATGGATCTTGATGGGATCACCAGGCTTCTTCATCGAATTGAAACAACGCAAATTGTGTGTCAGACCGTTGAATCTCCCATACCCTCCCCGTTTTCCCATGAAATCCTCAACGCCAATCCCTATGCCTTTTTGGACGACGCGCCCCTCGAAGAACGACGTGCCCGTGCCGTTGATATGCGACGCATGCTGTCATTAGAAGACTCCGGCCACTTAGGAGCCCTTGCCCCTGCGATCATTGTAGCCGTCAAAGAAGAAGCATGGCCAGTCATTCACGACACCAATGATTTGCAAGAAGTCTTGCATGCGCTTATTTGGGTTCCGGAAACCGCGTCCTTGTCCTGGAAAGGATACATCCACCCCCTACTCCATGATGGACGTGCAATGCTGATGACAGTAGCTGCACACGTGAAAGGCCAGAATGAAGACATTCAGGGATGGGCCCTTCCCGAACATGTGCCCACTATCCAGGCTGCGTTTCCATTGCACCAAACGTGTGAAGGAGCCCCTCCTGTTGAAGAAAGTACAGAGAAGGTGCAGATTGTTGATGAACAAGAAGCCGTGTTGGCCATCATCAAAGGATGGATGGAAATCCTAGGCCCCACCACTGCTGATGAACTGGCAGCAATACTCTATATTTCCTCATCTGCCATTCAGACGGCACTCCTACAATTGGAAGCTCGAGGCCAGATTCTTCGCGGACAGTTCAGACCAAACATTGAGTCTGAAGGACCACTCGAATGGTGTGACCGAAATCTGTTGGCTCGCATCCATCGGCGAACGGTGACTTCCTTACGTCGTGAGATTAAGCCGGTTTCTACATCTGATTTCATGCGGTTTTTGTTCCGCTGGCAGCATGTCGATCCACCAGCACGACTTCATGGAGAGACCGGCTTGTGCGAAATCCTTCGCCAACTCTGTGGATTTGAAGCCGCAGCTTCAGCCTGGGAACCACAGCTGTTGGCCAGCCGCCTTGCAGACTACAACCCTGAGACCTTGGATTATTTATGTCTTCGTGGATCGGTGACATGGGCCAGACTTACCCCACCGCATCAACTCATGACGCCGACGAGCGCCGCGCCCATTAGTCTCTTCCCACGTGAAGATTTGGAATGGCTCCTCTCTTTAACAAGAAGCGGCCACCATGTTCGTCAAGGCCTGCTGTTTGAGCAGTTAAGCGCTGGAGCACAATCGATTCACCATCATTTATCCGAACGAGGAGCCAGTTTCTTCACCGATATCACCAAAAGTACAAAATTGCTGCAAACTGAAGTGGAACAAGGTTTATGGGAATTATCCAGCGCAGGCCTCGTGACAGCAGATGGGTTTGATAATTTACGAGCACTACTTGCCCCTCATCGGCGTCGGGGAAAAGGACGCGCAGCCAAGAAGCGTCCGCGTCATACGCTAGGCCGGTGGTCATTACTCCACCTCCCCGTCAATCAACCCAGGCCAGGCAGCTCTGTCACTGATACGGAAAAGGATCACGGAGCCCGCCAACTTTTGCGTCGTTATGGCATTGTGTTTCGAGATCTTCTTAAACGGGAGTCTCTGCCTCTGACCTGGCGTGAACTCCTTACGCAGTACCGAACACTTGAACATCGCGGGGAAATTCGTGGAGGACGATTTGTCACAGGATTGACAGGGGAACAATTTGCGCTACCTGAAGCGGTCGAAGCGCTACGAGCTATCCGAAAGGACCCACACGCCGGAGCACAAGACATTCAACTCTCGGCAGCCGATCCTTTAAATCTGGTAGGCATTATTCTCCCAGGCTCACGTATTCCTTCCTTTTCCACCCATTCTCTTGTGTATCGAAATGGCATTCTTGTAACCGATCAGGGCAACAACGTGCTCTCCGCGTAGGACTCTCAAGAAAAGATCATATCTTTCTTACTCATCATGAGCTAAATATTTGGGGCTATCCTAGATAACTATTTCATATAAGGCTTAACCCACTGTTTTAATTG
>JAALKI010000020.1 GCA_011088105.1 Nitrospirota bacterium
CTGAATCGACTCGTTCTGCCAGAAAGCTCTACATTGCGCCTGTCCGTGGTTGGGGAAGCTTACAAAACCAGCTTGCATTCGTCTCTAGTTGCTACAATTCTGGCTATTAGTGTCGCTGGAAAATCTAATAAAACTAGACTTGACCTCTTATTCTAATGGATACAAATTGTAGGTCAAATGTTCAGTGACGATCTAACCTCGGAAAGGGGCAGCTCTGGGTCATCTTTTAATTCAGACTTTGTTCGCTGCAGTTCCATGAGATCTTCATAGTCGGTAATCGTTTCTTGCATCTGAATAAATTCCTCATACGGCAAGACGACGAATTCCTTGTTTCCGTTTTTTTCTAATATTTGTGGATGAATTCTCATCGATACGCTTCCTTACTTCCGTCTTGTGGTATGATAGAAAAAACCAATTTGAATCGAAGATTGGTTTGCCGGTTAGTCAAACAAGAAATCAGAAATTATTGCAGGTCGAGCTGAGATAGGTCAGGAGCTGACCCTCAGACCAACTAACAACTGATTAGTGCAAAGGAAATTACGATTGCACTGGCTGCACATCTGGCATTACGATCTGGCAATCCGACGCTGACGGCAGATACGTTTACCCGAATGCCTAGAGCTTTCAGTGAAGACGCGATGACGATCAATGGGACCGTCAATAAGACAGGCTTAGCTCTGTTGATTCTCATCGCTGCCGCCAGCTGGACTTGGAATATGGGGCTTGCAGGCGAAGTGCCCTGGGGCCTCATTATGGTGGGAGGAATTGGTGGTCTTATCGTGGCCCTAGTGACTGTGTTCAAACACACATGGGCACCCTACACCACACCTGTCTATGCGGCATTGAAGGGAATTGCCCTTGGCGGAATTTCCAGTGTCTTCGAACTTCAATATCCTGGCATTGTGAGTCAGGCAGTCTTTTTGACCTTTGGGACTCTTGGTGCCTTGTTGTTTGCCTATCGTTCGGGAATCATCAAGGCCACCGAAAATTTTAAACTTGGAGTCGTGGCCGCAACCGGCGGGATTTTTCTGGTCTACATGCTCGGTTTTATCTTAAGCTTCTTTGGCACCTCTGTGCCCTTGATACATTCTTCCGGAACATTTGGAATTCTTTTCAGTCTCTTCGTTGTTGTCATTGCGGCATTGAACTTGGTTCTCGACTTTGATTTCATTGAAGAAGGGGCGGAACGCGGAGCGCCAAAATATATGGAGTGGTACGGAGCGTTTGGTTTGCTGGTCACGTTGGTATGGCTCTATTTGGAAATTCTGCACCTCCTTGCAAAGTTGAAAGAACGGTGACCTGATCGGAGTGGGTTGTCTTTACATAAAAAAGACGGGTGTTCGCTTCTTGTTCGACAAAACTTTCTCCCTACCAATTAAGATCCTATCTTTGTTTCTTTCTGATACACCAAATATTTCTCCATCACTCCATTTCTAGACAAGTATGTCTGCAGATAGTACGATTGGAAGTCGTTTGAGCTTTTTAATGATCAATTGCAAAAGGAGGATCCTATGCCAAGCAATGCTGCAATGAAAGCTGCCAAACTCATTCACCAGGACCGACGTGGCGCCGACTATTACGGGCATAGTTCCAAGTTAATGGCGCAGGTGATTGACAACCAGTTTGCGCCTGTCATGAAAGAAGTCGTAAAGGAACTGACGGTAATGGCCAAGCAGATCGATAAACTCAAGAAGAAACTTGCTCCTAAAAAAGAATGATAGAGGGTTTAATATCTAAAGCTGCTAGGCAGACCATGTCCCCACACCGTGTTTGTGTATGCCTGGTGCATGAGGAATGAGAATAGAGATATGGTCTTTGCTTAGCGAATTTCTTGAAAAAAAGCACGAGAAAGCGTTGGAAGACCGTATTCCACATGAAGAATAATCAAAAGAACTCGTACAAAACTTCGCTAGATGCCCATTTGGATGAATTTTCGTGAATCGGTAATGACGGGAGGAGCAAGGAGCGTGGGAGTTGTATGCCGGATGAGCGTTTGGCAGAAGGCGACGTCTTCTAGGATCGATTGATCAGGAAACCCGTTTATTTGTTCAAAGAGTCGAGGTCTGACAAACATCGCCTGATCACCGTAAATAATTTTGCTCTGGCGACAGCGGATATTATCGAGCCAAGAGATGAATCGCAGCCGCCAATCGTGACCAGAAAATTGGTGATAAAACCCTCCAGCTTGAATTGAAGAATCCTCTTCCAGTTGGTTGAGTCGGGTGAGTGCTCCGTGGGGAAGTGTCGTGTCAGCATGTAAAAAAAGTAGCCAGTCATGAATGGAGGGATGGTGATTCCTGACATAACTGGCCCCTCTATTCATTTGTGATGCCCGACCTTTTGGAGCAGTCAGGAGAGTGAGTTGTGGATTCGCTTTTACTATAGTCGGTGTCTGATCGGTGCTGCCGCCATCGACGATGATGACATGATACTGTCCTGCCTGCTGGCCAAGGCTCTGAAGTGTTGTGGGTAGGGCCTTTGCTTCATTATACGTTGGGATAATGACCCAAATCATTGATTAATGTGTTCCTACAATTTCAAGAAGAATAAGATTCCGAATCAGGAGATTGACTGAGAGTATATCCAGTTCGGCAAGCTCCGGTGAAAATCGGTAAGATACCCCACTGGATTTTCATCAATGGTCATAAGCTGATCCGAGATCGTATTCAGCATAGATTCAGCAAGATAAAGATAATCCTTCGCTCGTTCCTGAAGAAAAGATTCCGTTGTGTGTTCTTGGGCAAGAAGACGGGTAAGAAGCCGATCTCCGAATGCATGATGGGCGATTTCCTGATTGACCAGAAGACGAGCGAATTGGCGAAAAGGGGAATGCTGTTTGACTAATCCGGTCTCAATTTTTTTTAAAATCACTTCGCCCAAGCCTTCAAGAATAATCTGTTCCGCAAGAATGGTTTCAGCGAACTCTTTTCGTTGGACCGCAACCATTAACCGGCGCCGATACTCTTTCAATGGTTGAAAAAATGTGGCAGATGGGCTGGAACGAGGGGCCAGCCAGGCAACGACAGCCTTAAACGTGATCGCATGAAATGCCTCTTGAGCTGCTTGCTGGTGGAGGAAATATTGAATTCTAGGATCGCAAGTCAGTGTCTTTTGAAAAGTCGCACATTCGTGAGCCAGTTGTTCTCCTTGTTTCAAAAATTCTAAAAGATGACTGAGGGGTAGACGATCCTTTGTTTTGACCAACATTATGATGCTCCATGAAGAGTCAGCATGTTGTCCTTGTCTAGAAAGAACGCATTATTTCTTAACCATCAAACCCTTGGATTTCTGGTATTGGATCAATCCCGTTTAAGTTCCAATCATACTCCAAAAATTCCACTGCATAGGATCCATTGGTTAATTCTCTGGCTAGAATAGGGGCATTGACATACCGGGCAATGTAGTTCGTGAGAGAACCGGAGTGATCCTTAAAGTCTTGAATGAACCATTCGAAAATTTTTGATAGGTATGCCGTGCGTGTAGCTGGATCGAACCGGTTACGTGCTGAATCGTTGATGAACCGCCTGGCGCTTTCCTCCAGTTGTTGATCGAGTTGAACTGGATCATAGGCCTCAGCATGCAGGGAGGGACAGGATTTGGATGCGCACACGATGGCAAAGTGAATACGCGGCTCAAGAAAATCTTTGATCAACATTTCCTGTTCGAGATCATACAAACTGATAAACGATCCGCCAATAGGATATTGGTGTTTCCAGAAATATTGATATTTCCCCAGTGTCGTGACGGGCGATAATCCATCTAGAATACCCTTGATCGCGAATGCATTATAGGCATTGATCCAAAAGGCCAATCGGTGATTGGGAGTGGGAAGCCTGTTTGGGGCAACCCGCTTCAATTGTTCAAGATAAAGTGCGAAATTGGGATCGTTTGCGATATTGGGGTAATCAACAACCCCTTCCCGTACATGAATCTGGAGCACCTCATCGAAAGCTTTATGTGAAAAGGCCCGTGGAGGGAAGGGGTGATCTGGGGTAAATATTCGTGAAATTGAGGAACACCCTGGCAAAAGGAGGAAAGTCATACACACAATCAACCATCGTTTCATAGAGTGGCTCAAAAACATGTTAAACGGTTGAAGGCTTGTTCGCATCTTGTTATTGCCAATCGTAACCTCTTGATCAGCTTTCGTTCTGAGGAAGTTTCTTGATCACGTTGTAATGCTAAAAAACCAATATCATGAAGCTGGATTTTTGAATATATGTCTCATATGTTGATCTGACGTTACAGATTTCTCATGAAAAATAATGATTTCCTTTGAGTGAATTCCTCGAATATGTGAAAGAAGTGTTTGAACAGTTTGGTTCAATTCAGACCAGGAAAATGTTTGGGGGATATGGTATCTATCACAAAGGCGTGATGTTTGGGCTGGTGGCAGATGAGACCCTGTATTTGAAAGCCGATATGGAAACGGTCAAGTTTTTTGAAGCAAGAGAACTAGAGCCGTTTGAATATAATAAAGGAGGAAAGGTCATCAAGACGTCTTATTCCATGGCTCCTACTGAAATCCTTGATGATCCCGATGAGGCTGTCGTATGGGCTCAACGTTCGCATGAGGCAGCGCTTCGATCAAAATCTGTAGCTAAGTGAAAAAGAACATAACAAACTTCAAATTGTTTCCTGCCTAGGTCAGGTCATCGTCAGCATAACTTTTAACGTTCCTTTGGTGCCTGCGGAGTCAAGAGCGGTTAAAGCGTCATCGATTGGGTAATGTGCATGGATTAATGGAGTGACATCAACGAGTTGTTGCTCAAGAAGACGGATGGCCGGCTCAAACGGGCCACAACGTGAACCGATGAGCGTGACTTCGTTGATGACAAGGGATGTCATATTTACGGTTACGTCACCATGATAGGTTGATTTTAATACGATAGTCCCACGGGGGCGAACCAGTTGTGCGGCGGTTGTCAAGCCATGTGGCGTGCCGGTTGCTTCAATGATGATATCTGCACCTGGGGTAATATGCTCGAGTGACGTTGCGATTCGAATGCCCCGCTTGGCTAGAATGTTGAGTTTTTCAGCATGGTGGCCCAAGACTTCTAGCTGACAGCCAGTGAGTTGTAATACTTGTGCGCAAAGGAGTCCCAGCTTGCCGTCACCAAGTACAACGATGCGATCGGTCGGCTTAATGACCACTTGTTGAAGGATTTCGCATGCTGCCGCAAGCGGCTCAACAAAAACAGCCTGATCGTCTGTGATGGATTTTGGGAGGATATGGACATTCTCATATGGTAAGCAGAGGTAATCGGCGAAGGCGCCATTTCGGTGATCAATGCCGAGGACTGTACGGTGAGGGCAATGGGTAAGTCGTCCGGCTCGACAGGTTTCACAGCTTCGGCATGCGGCATTAATTTCACCAGCGACCCGGCGTCCTATGAGTTGAGGCTGTCCTGCTGCCTGCTCGATAACGCCAACAAATTCGTGGCCTAGCGTGCCCTGAAAACCCATGTAGCCTTTCACGAGTTCGAGGTCGGTTGCACAGATACCGGCTTGGTGCACTCGGATCAGTGCTTCTCCTACCACAATGTCTGGGTTTGAGTGTTCAGTCTCTAGCTGGAGTGTGTCATTCAATACTAATGCGCGCAAAATGGCCTCCGTTGTTTAACCGAGAAACAAGAGTTGGATCACAAAGAATAACGAAATTTTCTGACGTTTTCGAGTCGGTGACTCGTTTAACAACTCTTATTTGACTGATGATTTGGTGTTCTTGCCTTCTGTGCCTGTGATATCGGTAAGATTCATGAAGAATGAGATGACAGGCTCTTAGGCTGGTATGGAATGTTGACCATTCCACCGTAGGATGCTACCGTTTTGCGAGCCTATGATTATTCCCACCAGTACCGTCTTCACCACGCACAATATTTACCAGGGGCAGATCTCCTATGCGTGAACAACGATGGGAGTCGAGGGACGCTATTCTTTTTGACGACCTCTCGCCCATATTGTCCACACTGGCACGTTTAGGCCTCCCTGTTGTGGAACCCTCGCGAGAGGGCATCTTTTATGTCGAGGACTTTGCAGTTGATGATCTTCGTGATATTAATCAACTCGACGAGTGGCCAATTGAAGATCTGACCTTAATCCATGTCTTAGAGAAATGGCAGGGTGACTTCTTTCTTCTCGTTGGTCGGTATCATTCTCTCTACCAGAAGTATCAATCGATTAACACCTATTGTTCGTTGAGTCACCCTTGGCGACTTTCCGGTCATTATGCGACCCTCCATCCTCAAGCAATGGTCTGGACGGGTTTTCGGCATACGCATTCGTTTGTTCGTGTTCGACTACATACGACTGATGTGGTGACTCCTGGTGAAACGTGGGCCGATCAGCAGCACGTGATATGGACTGATGAGCGAAGCCAAGCTTTTCAATCTGCGATTGATGTGTTGGATCTTCCTATTGATATCACTCGAAAAGAAGGGAAGGTTCAACTCCACACGCGTGGGCGAGAAACGCCATTTTTCTGCTCGTGGCCAGATGCCTTTGGTCCGTGTCAGTTTGAGTTTAATTCTTCAGATCCTTTTGAGTTTTTGGTCCCTGCTACACAGCTGACCGCGACGCTTGGTTCTGTTCCCGTTACGAGCCGTGTCTATTTGACAGGATTTTCTTCTCAAATCTTAGAAGAATTTGGGAAGATTGAGTCTTTGTCCCGAAAGGTCTATCGGTGTTCCCTTCATACCGCGTTGAATGATTTGCCTCATATCCTCGGGGTGTTGAATAAGAATGGCGGGCGGCTCTACGGCAGTTTGTGTGAATTTCAGACAAAGCAGTTGTTGCCAGAGAGTCCAGATGCTGCGGCGATCATTGGTATTATGGGTACTCAGGGAGCGTTTAAACTTGAGGTGCGATGTAATGTCATGCCGCTTGAACAGCCACACATGGTTGCGTGGTTAGAAGATCTTCTTGGCTTGCCTATGACGTATGCGCCTCTTTCACCTTTTCCTTAACGAGGCTGTTGAAAAAAGCCGCAGCCTTCCAGACGCTTCGGCTGGCAGGGTAGGGGTGTTCCATTGCTTAGAGGGCTCAACGTACTAACCTGTACAACTCGCCTTCCTTGCGGCCTTGCTGGACAGCTTTTTTGTACAGCCTTGGTTTCTGCTGGTGTTTGAGAGCATTTGGTACTGGCAGTCTGTCATTAGAAAGATTTTTGAATGATTCAACATCTTTCTTAGCACTTATTTTTGTGGGTGATTTTCTGCTTTTGGATTTGACGTCAATGGTCTTTGTGCGTGAAAAATAGTAAACCTTAATACAAAGGGAGGGTACCCATGGGGGACCAATCATACGCGGCCGGCCGATTTGCATTTGGTATCGATGGACAGTCCGCAGGTTTCATCAAAAAATTCTCAGGGGGGGTGATTAAGGGAGAAGTCGTTACTCATGATCTAGGGACCTCGCCTATTCAACGCAAACATCTTGCGACGATTAGCCATGAACCATTGACTCTTGATGTTACGATGGGGATGGGGAAAGGGCTTTGGGATTGGATTCAAGCGTCTTGGGATAAAGGCTTCATCCAGAAGAATTGTGAGCTTCAAGCCTGTGACTTTAATCATAAGGTTAAAGCTGTTCGCGTCTTTCAAGATGCGTATATCAAGAAGGTGGTCGTTCCCACGATGGATTCCTCGAGTAAAGATGCCGGTTACTTCACAATTGAACTTGATCCGCGCATTATCCGTTATGAGAAAGGCACTGGTGAAACGATTAAAGGCAATGAGGATATTGGCGCCAAGAAATGGTTGTGTTCTAACTTTAGATTTGAGCTTGGTGGGTTGCCGACCGATCGTGTTGCGAAAATTGATTCTTTTTCCTGGGGGCAGAAGGTTGTCAAAGACGAAATTGGCAGTTTCCGTGAGCCCATCAAAGAGACGTCGAGTCTGATGGTCACGTCCAACCTCAAGTTGTCTATTTCAATAGCAGATTACTGGCCGTGGTTTGAGTGGTTTAAGAGTTTCGTTATTGATGGCAAATACACGGATGGGGATGAAAAACAAGGTTCACTTACGTTCCTTGCCCCCGATCTTAAAGAAGAACTTGGCTCAATTTCGTTTGAGCACGTGGGCATCATCTCGTTGGAAGAAGAAGCTGTCGAAGCCAACACGGAAAGTGTGGCATGCTTTGTAGTAGAACTGTACTGTGAATCAATGGCCTTCAACAGGTAGATTTCTTCCCACAATGGGGTGATGAATTCTGGGATTAGGGGAGACAGAACCAACGGTATGTTCTGCTTCTATGCTAAGGGGCCTCCATATGGATTTTAACTCAAAGGAGCTTCACAATGCGTCACATTTTATTGACAGGTCTCATCATTGGATTCGTTGGATGGAGTAGTCTCGGATGGTCTGCGGGTAAGCAACTTGATGTCCATGATGGTTCGGCTGTTAGCATTACTTCTCCATACAATGGAGAGACAGTCGAAAGTTCATTCCCTTTGGCGTATAGCCTTCGAAAAGGACTTAAAGCTGATCATGTCCACGTTTATGTAGATGGGAAATATCAAAAGGGTTTTAAAGGGATCGTACACGACGTTTCTTCTGGGTCTCATACTATTACAGTGAAGGTTGCGACGCATGACCATAACCTGGTGGCTGTCTCTGATTCAGTGAATGTCATGGTGAAATAGCCGTTAAGTCATTTCAATGTGTGTGAGCTATCAGGTCATGTGCCATACTTGTTTGAGAACCCAGACTATGGTGAAGGTTATGCCTAGCACGAAGAGGATAATGCAGAGGAGAAGGCCAATCACAAAGATCCAGTCGGACATGGTAGAACGAGTCGTATTGGCTCGAGCGTATGTTCTCAAAAGGTTGGCATTGTAGAGATTGCTTTTAAACCAAAAAGAAAAGAAATCGCCAATACCTGGAATGGCGCCTAGAAAGGTATTGATCAGGATATTCAGTGACATCCGGGCGAGGACGATTTTCGGTACGTGAAGCTGGACGGCGAGAAAAAGGATCATGGACCCGATGGCATTCGCGATGAGATCGCCAATGATGGGGATCATGCCCAATAGTGGGTCGAGACCAATCCGAATCGTTGTGCCTGGAATGAGGATCGATGCGTCAAGCAATTTTGCAATGCCGTCCGCATAGGCGCTCAGCTGTTCTTGCTCGGCCTTTTTCTGATCGAACTCTACGGAGTGCGGAGTTTCCCAGGTGCCATCATCTTGGATCATGATTTGTTCCTTTTACAATGCAGGTGCATTGTAGCAGGTTTTTGTGGCATATGATGAATAGGCGCATGTACTGTGCACGATTGTAACCTTTCACCTTTCTTTCCAACTTCACCGCACCCACGGCTTTCAAAATCCCGCTATCTTGCGGGTCTCCAATGTCACAAACGAGTGTTTCTGGACATGTATCATCCTGAGCTTGCCGGGAAGGTTGATGCGCAGAGGCAAGCGATCATGAATATGGGCAAGGATATTGAAGCGGAAGCCCGTAGGTGTTTTCCCGGTGGGCATCTTGTGACCGCAACCTATCGACAGTCCACTCTCGCGTTGGAACAGACCGCTACGCTGCTCATGGATCCAACGGTTCCAGCCATTTTCGAAGGAGCCTTTCAATTTCAGGGCACGTTTGTCCGAGTGGATGTGCTCGAGAGAATGGACGATCATACTTGGCGGCTTATTGAAATTAAAGCGTCTTCACGGGCTAAAGCGGTTCATCTTGACGATTTGACGCTTCAAACGTATGTGCTGCTTAGTGCAGGGTTGACCTTATCAGCTTCATGCCTCATGCATGTCAATCGCCAATATCTCTTCAAGGGCGACGTGCCAGATGTCCAGCAATTATTTGCTATTCAGGATTTCATGGAGACGGTGCAAGAACGTCTTCCTGCCGTTCCAGGACAATTAGCCGCGATGAGAGCTGTTTTAACCGAGGCGGCTCCGCCTGTGATTGCTCCTGGTCCTCGTTGTCATACGCCTCATTCTTGTCCATTTTGGGAGTATTGTACTGAGACAAAGCCTGCCCGATGGATTTATCATTTGCCTGGCAAAAAAGAAACGTTTTACAAATTGACCAAACGTGGCATTGTCACAATCGATGACATCCCTTCTGATTTTTCCTTAACAGACATCCAGCGACGGATGAAAGAGAATGTCGAGTGGATTTCCCCTCAGTTGCTCTCTCGTCTTCGCACCATTTCCTATCCCCTCCATCATTTGGATTTTGAAACCTTGATGCCGGGAATCCCTTTGTATGAAGGGACACGGCCATACCAGCCTTTGCCTGTGCAATGGTCAAATCATATTGAGTGTCAAGACCACAGACTTCACCACGATGCATTTTTGAGTCGTACCCAGCAAGATCCACGCGAAGAATTCGTTGTAACCCTTCTGGCTTCTTTGGGCACAGAAGGGAATATTTGTGTCTATTCAGAGTATGAACAGTATGTGTTGTTAGCATTAGCTGAGGCTATCCCTCAATATAAGCGGGAGCTGCTTCAGGTTGTTGGGCGGCTTTGGGATCTTCTATCCGTTATTCAATCTTTCTACTATCATCCTGGGTTTTCAGGTTCATTCTCGATCAAGTCAGTCTTGCCGGCGTTGATTCCTTCACTGAGTTACCATGGTTTAGATATTCAAGATGGGGTTCAAGCCACGGCTGCGCATTATCGAATGGTGTTTCTAGAAACCGATTGGGTCGAACGGGAACGTTTAGCCACAGCGCTCTTGGAATATTGTGCTCGCGACACCCTGGCGATGGTTGAACTTCGCAAAATCTTGCTCGACAAAGCCGAACATGCAATTGACCCATCCTTATGACCTTGTTAGAATCCACTCTACAACTGTCTAGGGGGACGATGCGTAAGCCCTGGTTCCCTGTATGAGCATAACTTCCGGTTTTTCCTAGTCATTCATTGCCATATGTTTCATATACTTGTTCTCCATGGCCCCAATTTGAACCTCCTTGGGGTACGAGAGCCAGACGTGTATGGTTCCTGTACGTTGGCGTCGATTAATGCCGCGATGGAAAAACTTGCCCAAGAACTTACGGTACAAGTTGAAAGTAAACAATCGAATCTAGAAGGGGAGCTGGTCACATGGATCCAAGAGGCACGGGGACGGTTTGATGGCCTGGTGATTAACCCTGCAGCCTATACCCATACGAGCATCGCGATTCGTGATGCTATCTCGGCCGTGGCCCTTCCCACCGTTGAGGTTCATCTCTCCAATGTGTACGGTCGGGAGACCTTTCGACAGCAGTCGTTTATTGCAGGCGTGGCTTTAGGGCAAATTGCTGGATTCGGTGTGAACAGTTATGTCTTGGCAATCAGAGCCTTAATCGAACATTTGCAGACATCGATGCATTCATAAGGCATCATCCCCATAGACTTGTGGGGAAAATCATCTTCATTCTGAAAGGATACAGGCGCGTGGTTTCAACATCAGAGTTTCGTAGTGGGACACGATTAGAAATTGATGGTACTCCGTTTATTATTGTGGAGTCGCAACATGTCAAACCAGGCAAAGGGGGCGCATTTGTCCGAACGAAGTTGCGAAATCTTAAAACAGGGAGTGTGCTCGATCGGACATTCCGTTCAGGGGAAAAATTTGATGAACCAGACCTTGAGGAATGCGAGCTGCAGTTTTTATATGTTGTGGGAGAGACCCTGACGTTTATGGATACGACCTCTTACGAACAATTTTCCTATGAAAAAAGCCAGCTTGGGGACAATGTGGATCTTTTAAAAGAAGAGACGGCTGTCAAGATCGTGCTCTATCACGGAGCGCCAATTTCTGTTGAATTGCCAAACTTTATGAATTTAAAAGTTGTGGAAACCGACCCAGGGTTTCGTGGCGATACGGCTACAGGTGGCACTAAACCAGCGGTGCTGGAAACGGGGGCGAGTATCAAAGTTCCTCTGTATTTAGAGTCTGGGGAAACTATTCGTATTGATACACGGACACGGGAATATGTCGAACGAGTTCGGTAAACGGGCATTGCACCATCTTGGATTTTCATGAAAAGCGATCAATTTCGAGAAATTAAAGAATTAGTTGAGATTTTAGACGAGTCTCATCTCACAGAACTGGAAGTCGAGAGAAAAGACTTCCGGGTACGAATCAAGCGAGATGTGGTTGTGAGTCAAGGGCCGCCACTCCCAACAGTGACTGCAAGAGACGAATCCGTTCTTTCCAAGGAGACGGCTGCGTCAGCCGCACCTGAATCTTCTCAGTTTGTGACGGTGACGTCACCTATTGTTGGAACGTTTTATGGGTCGCCTTCTCCAGAGACCGATTCCTATGTGGAAGAAGGGGATTTTGTTAAAAAGGGGCAAGTCATTTGTATTGTCGAAGCCATGAAGTTAATGAATGAAATTGAGTCGGAAACAGATGGGCGGATCGTGAAAATTCTTGTTGAAAATGCGACATCCATAGAATATGGGCAACCATTGTTTTTGATTGATCCTGTTGCTATCCCGGCATAGTGCCTGCCTTCCAGTGGTGATGGTGTGTTCAAAAAAATTCTAATCGCTAATCGTGGAGAAATTGCTCTCCGTATTATTCGTGCTTGCCGTGAACTTGGGATTCGGTCGGTTGCCGTCTTTTCTGAGCCTGATGCCAAGTCCTTGCCAGTTCAGTTAGCTGATGAGCAAGTGTGTATTGGTCCTGCTGATGGTGCGCTCAGCTATAGAAACATTCCCAATGTTCTCAGCGCGGCCGAGATGACTGGCGCTGATGCCATTCATCCGGGGTATGGGTTTCTTTCAGAAAATGCCCATTTTGCTGAAGTGTGTGAATCGGTCGGCATGACCTTTATTGGCCCGACATCTGAGCAGATTGCGCTTCTCGGAGACAAATCTAAGGCACGAGAAGTGATGCTCAAGCATGGGATCCCAGTCCTTCCGGGCAGCCAAGGGGAAATTCAAACCGAGGCGGATGCTCTTGCTGTCGCTCGACAAGTCGGATTTCCGGTCATTGTGAAGGCCTCTGCGGGTGGTGGAGGGCGAGGCATGCGGGTCGTTGGGAAAGAAGCTGATTTGCTAAGGGCGGTCCAAGCCGCTCAGGCTGAAGCGAGATCTTCGTTTGGACATGATGGTGTGTACATTGAACGCTATTTTATCGACCCAAGGCATATTGAGTTTCAAATTTTGGCGGATGTGCATGGTCATGTGGTTCATCTAGGGGAGCGAGATTGCTCAATTCAACGCCGCTATCAAAAATTGCTTGAAGAAAGTCCTTCTCCTGCCATCGATGATGACTTGCGTAAGGAAATGGGAAAGATTGCTGTCAAGGTTGCTCGCTCTGTCCGGTATCGAAATGTTGGAACAGTGGAATTCTTACTTGATCAGCATCGGCAATTTTATGTAATGGAAGTCAATACCCGGATACAAGTTGAACACCCCATCACAGAAATGGTGACGGGCATTGATTTAATTAAGGAGCAGATTCGACTGGCGGCAGGGCAGCCTTTGGGTATTCAACAACGGGATGTCACACTCACCGGTCATGCGGTTGAATGCCGAATTAATGCGGAATGCCCAGAAACGTTTACCCCTTCCCCTGGCTCTGTCAGCAAATTTCGCCCTCCTGGCGGGTTCGGCATTCGTGTTGATTCTGCCATGGAGTCTTCTGGCCGAGTTCACCCTCACTATGATTCAATGATTGCCAAACTGATTGGCTATGGGCGAGATCGTGAGGAGGCCTTGGCCCGTATCTATCGAGGGCTTGATGAGTTTGTCATTGAGGGAGTTAAGACAACAATTCCCTTACATCAGCGTATTCTTTCTGATCCAGACTTTCAAAAAGGTCATGTCTCCACGGGGTTTTTGGATCGGTTGTTTGCCAATCGTTAGCATGATCTTTTTGCCTATCGTTCTTCTCCCATCTTGGGCGCTTCCATGAGTCGTTCTTCTTCCAATCTCTCGCAGCGGCTTTATGGGTTGTATCTCATTCTGGACGAGCGTTGGGATTCTCAACGACCGCTTGACGCTGTTCTGAAGATCGCGGCGACACAGGGTGTTCGGCTGTTTCAATATCGAAATAAGGCTGGCTCAGCGCAAGAGGTCTATGAGAAAGCGCTTCGTCTTTGTCAGCTAGCCCATGATGCGCATGCATTATTTCTACTTAATGATCGCTGTGACATTGCCTTGGCTATTGATGCCGATGGTGTTCACTTGGGGCAAGAAGACTTACCGCTCGATCTTGCACGAAAATTGATGGGACAAAAAATTATTGGTATTTCAACGCATGCGCCTCATGAGGTACAGGGAGCTACAGAAGGTGGTGCAGATTATCTCGGGTTTGGTCCCGTATTTTCCACGGCCACGAAACGTGATCATGAACCGATTGTGGGGTTGGCTGGGCTCACAACCGTTCGAGCATTGACCTCACTGCCTATTTTTGCCATTGGGGGTATAACCGAACATTCAATAGAGCAGGTACAATTGGCCGGAGCTAACGGCGCTGCCGTGGCATCAGCTGTGCTTGACGCGTTTGATCTTGAGTCAGCCATAAGGCCCTTCATGACATGCGTGTGGCCAACCTCGTGACAAGCTGATTAACGATAGAAGTCTGACTTAAGGCATGAATGCCTTCCTTCCATTGCTTCTCAAGGCCTTCCTGGAATAACACAGGGCCAAACACAGGGGCATCAGCGAATTCCTTGACTTGCTCAACGGTTGATGTGATGGCTTGATGTGTCTCAGGATGTTTTTCATATTTGCTGGGGCAATTCAATACAATGGCGGTGATCGGAATGTTCCGTGTTTCAAGCGCCTGGATGGTCAGGAGAACATGATTAACTGCTCCAAGAGTGGCATGACTCACAATCACACAAGGAAGATTTAATGCGGCCATTAGATCACGAAAATCTTGTGTCGGAGTGAGAGGTACCATCACACCGCCAATGCCTTCAACCAAGAGGCAATCGCATTGGGCTCGGAGTGTATGAAACGCTGACACAATGGTGTCTATTTCGATTGAGCGCTTTGCTAATCGTGCCGCTGCTAACGGACTGAGTGCATGTTGGAATCGATAGGGCGCTAAAAGAGACAATGGCTCTTGGGGCATGCAAAGGGCCTGTAAGCGTTGAGTATCTGAGCCGACATCCTCTCCATCTTTTACGCCTGTTTCAATGGGTTTCATGACACCCGTTCGAATTCCCCTTCTTTGAAGCCCACAGGCGAGTGTTCCTGTGATAACCGTTTTTCCGACGCCCGTGTCGGTCCCCACAATGATAAATCCACACCCGGAAAAACTTGAAGGTAAAGAAGAACCTGAGTTCATATGCGATAAAGAAATCATGAAAAAGGTTTTCTCTTGCTCGGTTTCTGTCGGAATGGTTAAGAAAATGTGTTCTTTTCGGTACGCATGCTTATCAATGATCAGGAAATTCGACTATCTAGATTAAAGATTTGTCCTGAGGTATCTGAAAGGTTTGCAATGTGATAGGCCATTTCCGCAACTTTGGAAAGATTTGGTGTGCGATGGAGAACATGATTTTGCAGTTCTTCAGAGTTTGGGAACGTCTCTTCCGATAAACGCGACTGATGCCAGCCGGGAAACAGTGCATTGATGCAAATGTTTTCTCTTCCCCACTCTTTTGCGGCTGTTTTGAGTAATCCAAGTAGCCCCGCTTTTGAGGCGGCATAGGCGCTTTGCCCAGGTTGGCCATTGACGCTAGATAATGACCCGACAATGAGCACAGCCCCAGTTTTTTGAGCACACAGGATAGGTCCAGCGGCTTTGAGACAGAAAAATACTCCCGTGAGGTTTGTGTCTAACACATCGCGCCATGTTTGCGGAGATGTTCGTAAGACGAGTTGATTTGCTGTCGTTCCAACTGCATAAATAAGGACATCGATTCGACCACAGTCGGCATGGAACGTTCGAATGCTATGGTGCACTTGCTGAAAATCTCGAATGTCTGCTTGATAGAGACTTCCTGTTCCACCTGCCTGTTCCACATGTTGGCGAATCTCCTGTGCTTGCGCTTTCCGTTTTCGATAATGGATGCCAATGTGCCAGCCTTCACGCGCGAACTGGTGGCAAATGGCTTCTCCGATTGTGCCGGAGCCTCCAATGATTAAAGCCGTTGGGGTTGGTATTTGTTCCATAGTTGAGGGCTTGGCTGTTAGGATACAATGTTCATCGATGGTATCGGTGATTATTGACAAACTTTTCAGCCAAAGGCAATGCTGAAGATCCCTGTGCGCTGTGCACCTTGCTGGGCCGAGAAAACCTATGCTATGAAAGGGCTATCAATGAAAGCTGTGTTACGAAAGGAACCATGCATGGGTTTTCCGTATTCACTTCGTCGAATTCTCTTGAGCGTTATGATCTTGGCCAGTGCCAGTTTGGCTTGTCTCCTGGTATGGGGTGTGGCTTCGGGTAAAGAGATCATCGTCCAAACCGAAGAATTTTTTCCTGATCATATTGGCAATACATGGCGTTACAAAGGACACATGATTGAGGGGATGGTAAGCCAAATTGCGAATACGTCATTTGTGAATGTCTCAACGGTGAAAAGGGAAGAAATCGTTGATGGTGTGGACTTACTGGTCTTTCATGATACCAACCCTGGCAATCAAGGGCCTTCTGATAGTTACTACCGACGTGATGTTGCTGGCATTCAGTATTATGGCTCTAAACCGGGAACTGTATTAGAGCGTCAGCTTGTTCCTTACCAGGTGCTCCGGTTTCCTATTGAGATCCAAAGTACGTTTCAACAACTTGACCGTCAACACCTCGATTTAGGACTGGATTTGGATCGTGATGGAAAAAATGAACAGGTTGATGTGCGGGTTGCGGTCACCGTGTTGACCCGGGAGTCGGTTACGGTGCCGTTTGGCCAATTTCCTCATGCAATTCGGATGGAAGCTCGAATGAATATGGTTATTCATTTATCTGGCACGGGAAACACCGTGAATGGTTCGGATACAATGACCACGTGGTTTGCCAAAGGTGTCGGCTTGGTCAAATATATAGAGCGTCAAAGGATTCCGATGGTCGGATCTGAAAAGAAGAGAACCATAGAGGTGATTGAAGAACTTGAAGAGGCGATGATTACTTCTGATACAGCATCACTCCAAGGGAGCAAACCCACGACGTAAGGTGTTTTCACAAATGATACGTTGTGTTGTGAATTGTTCCAGGTAATATTCCCCACCTGCTTTCATCCCTACCCCCGATAATCGATGGCCTCCAAACGGTTGTCGGCCAACTAATGATCCAGTAATTGAACGATTAATATAGAGATTGCCTACATCAAAGGATGCTCGAGCGCGTTGGATGTTGACGGGGCTGCGGGAATAGATACCCCCGGTCAATGCATAGGCCGACTGATTGGCGATGTCCAGAGCTTCATTGAAATCTCGATATTTCATAATAGCCAAGACTGGTCCAAAAATTTCCTCTTGGGCTAATCGGTGTGAGGGACAAATGTCCGTAAATATCACAGGCCCCTGAAACCACCCCTCTCCTTCTTGCCGGCCATCTAAAAGTAAACGGCCTTCCTGGTTGCCAATTTCGACGTAATGACGAACCTTTCCTAGCGCGTGTTCATCAATGAGCGGTCCTAGGTGATTGGCGGGATTTTCCGGAGGCCCTATGTGCAGATCTTTAGCCGCTTCCGTGAGTCGTTCAATCAATTCTTTATAGATTGCCGTATGCACGATGGCGCGTGAACATGCTGAGCATTTTTGTCCTTGATATCCTGTAAAGGACTTGAGTAGACCAGATACCGCTTCATCGAGGTCAGCCGTTTCGTCTACGATAATTGCATTTTTACCGCTCATTTCTGCAATCACATGCTTGATATGTGATTGAGTCGATGGTGGGTTGTTGGCTTCCGCTAATATCCGGAGTCCTACATCTTTTGATCCGGTAAACGCAATCATGTGGATGTCCGGATGAGAGACAAGAGCTTGTCCTATTGCAGGTCCGCCAGGCAGAAAATGAAGGACATCTTTCGGAATGCCGGCTTCTTGGAAGATTTGAAAGAGCTGGTATCCCATGTGAAGAGATCGTTCTGAAGGTTTAAAGAGGACGACATTCCCTGTCACGAGCGCAGCCGAGACCATTCCGGTTGGGATGGCCAGAGAAAAGTTCCAAGGTGAAATAGTAGCAACGAGGCCTCGTGGGGAGTGAGTAAGGTGATTGAGTTCTCCCGGGTCTGTGCCCAATCGTTTCAGTTTTCCAAGGTATTGAATGTCATGTGCATAGAACTCAAGAAAATCGATAGCTTCAGCAACATCGGCATCTGCCTCACGCCACGGCTTCCCCGTTTCAAAAATCTCCCATGCCGCCAGCTCAAAACGGCGGGTTCGCATCGCAGCCGCCGCTTTCCGTAATAAAGAGGTCCGATATTCATATGGTGTGTTTCGCCATTCTGGAAATGCGGATTGGGCTGCTTGGATGAACGTATTGAGACACCGTGGGTTCAAGGCCGGAAAAGATGCAATGATCTCTTGAGGACGACTGGGGTTACGTGACGTCAAGGTTTCCTTGGAATAAACCCTGCTAGCAGGAACAACGTATTCGACTGGTTGCCCTAAGTGCGATTGAACAGTTCGGATGGCATTTTCCATATCCATTCGGGCAGATTCTATTGAGAAATCTGTATGTGGTTCGTTCTGAAACTGATAGTCTTTTGATTCATGAAAAAAACGGGAGGAGATTAGGTTCTGTCCATCACCTCCATTAGATGTGTGAGGTTGGGCCAACAGTACTTCAAGTGGAAGAGAAGAATCATGTTGCTTTCTCAAAAAGGATTCATTAGAGGTGTTTTCCAGAAGTCGTCGAACTAAATAGGCCATTCCAGGAATAAGGTCTCCAATTGGTGTATAAATGCGGACTCTTCTCCCGTAGTCAACAACTGCGTTCTGAAGTGATTCAGCCATGCCATAGAGCATCTGATATTCATAGCTCTCAGGGGGGCGATGGGTTGCTTGGGCATAAGCTTCTGCATGAGCTAGACTTCGAAGATTGTGTGAGCCAAAAGCCGGACGAATATGCTGGGTATGGGCAAGAAGCGTTTGGCTCAAATTTTCAAAGTTGGCGTCAGTTTCTTCTTTGGTTTGCAAGACAGGAATGGTCCAGCCTCGTTGCAAATTTTTGATGATTTCCGAGTCCCAATAAGCCCCTTTGACCAATCGTATTGTGATTGGAGCAGGATGGGTGTGAAGCCAGTTAAGCAGTTGAGTTAATAGACCTTTCGCATCTTTTCCATACGCTTGAAGTGCGATTCCCGCATAGGGGAACGAACGGTAGATGGGTTCTGACAGAATACGCATAAACAGATTGATAGTTAGCTCTCTCAGTTCAGCATGTTCCATATCAAATGTGATAGACGCTGGCAGTTTCTTCGCCATATCTAAAATGGGGCGAAGCCGTTTTGCCACGTGTTCGAACGAATCATCCGGGGCTATAGGATCTAATGAGGCGTACAAGGCCGAGAGCTTGATGGAAAGATTGGCTCGTGGAATAAGGCCAAGATGATCGGAGTCTAGGAGAGGATTAGGTGGCCAATGGCTGGCCTGTTGATGAAAAGACTCCAGAGCTTCCAAGCATCGATCCTGATACCGATCGGCTTCACATTCATTAACTGTAGCTTCGCCGAGAAGATCTATCGATGCACATTTCCCCGTTTTCCAAAGATGTCCTAAGCCGAAGGAAGCTTCACTGATTGACCTTCCAGCCATGAAGGTCTGAGCCATGTTGAAAAATTGGCGACGCAGGATGAGAGCACCAAAATGTGACCCGAGCCACGTTGTCGTGGTGCGTTGCCATGCCCATTGCAGTGGTTTAGGAAGAAAAGGATGATGTCCGAAATATTCGGTGAAAATCCGAATAAACTGCGCATGTGTTCGTAATGTGGGAAGAACATCAACAAATCGGAAAAGCTGAATCTTAAATTCCTCATCCCGCATCCCCCAGTCAAGGAGAATATCGTTCTACCATTGACGACGAAAGATCTTCTGGGGGGTAGCGGTGGAATGATCAAGCAAACCCTTCCCGATTTGTCGAATGGAAGGCTCAAGCAAGTCTTCGACACGCATGCCATAACCTCCTCATTTCTATTATACCGTGTTTAGCATACTAGACAGAAGGAACAGTCGTGAAATTATTTTTTGCAGCGTGCGATGCGTCTGCCGGTAATATTGCCGTTAGGGCCTGCGGAATTATAGAAGGTGCCTTCCAAGCGCTTGTCTTGTCCACTAAATAATAAGCTGTTTTCTTGAAAGCCTCGTGGAAAATCCCATTGTAAGTAGACCGTGTCTCCCAACACGGTAATATTTGAGAGTGGAGGATTCATAGTGTGGATCTGGGTGGGATGTGGAAAGATCATCGTCATTTTGTGATCTTGATGGTTTTGGTGGTTATGGACAGTCCATTGCCACGTTCCACATAGTCGTAATAGCCCTTCATGCTTCAATCGTGTTTGGTTCCATTGTTTCAAGTTGTTCCAGGATCGTTGCGCGTTGTCGTAGGCCTTCATGCGCAATGTCGTCAATTCAGACATGACATGAATCTGGATAATGGGAAGCACTCGAATGTGAAGGTATCGGTTGACTTCCGCTTTTCTTTCTTCTGGGCGAATGTGCATTGGAATAGGGGGCTGTTGCTGATCAAGATTGTCCCATAAGTGATTAAGACGTGAAAGAATTCCTGCGAGTCCTTCTTGTTGAATAAGGCCGATGATCTGAGCATGTTCCGGTCCTTGCCAGTCAGGGTAGGTTTGCTCAACGGATTGGGCAAAGGTTTCGTAATGAGTGGGGTGGAGAAGACGGAGAGGTTTTCTACTCATCAAGTCATGGAGCGCATTCCACCACATGGCCATCGTGCGTCCTTGTGACAAGGCAAGCGTGTGTTCAATCCATGTCAGATGGTCAGAAGATTGTTTTGCTGAGATGCTGGCTTTGTCCCAATCTTGAGACATTAGCATGTTGATCAGAGTTGTTGAATACTGTAACGCAGCAACTTCAGCGATAAACGCTACGGCCGATTTTGAGGGGTTCTGAGAACGTGTTGCGGAGCGATGCCGTTTTCCTTGGTTCATACCGAGGGGAGCGACAAACTCTTTTGAAAATAACGCCAGTGCGGCTTTATCAGAAGTCACCTGGGCGATCTGAGACGATTGCCGATGGATCAATTCATTGAATGGAACGTCAAGGGCTGTGGCCGGTAGAACGGGACCAATGATGCTAACAAGACAGAAAAGGGAAACCCAATGAATCGTTTTCACTGGACTGGTCAAGCCATGAGTGATGATGTGGGAGTCAGTGGGCTAACTGTGTTTTTAAAAACGAGAGGGTTGCTTTCCAAGCCTGCTGTGCTGCCGCTGCATTGTAATCATCCAGATGACTTTCATCATGAAAGCCGTGACAGGTTTTTGGGTATGTTTGAATATCAATGGTTTTATTGTACTCATTTGCTATTTGTATCATTTGACCTTGTACTTCAGGTGTCACGCAATTCTCTTGTTCTGCTGCATGATAGAGAATTGGACACTGAAGTTCTTGTAACATCTCAAGCTGTACAGGTAGGTGGCTGTAAAAGGCAACGGCGGCACGTAAGCGTTTCCGTTTGCACGCGAATTGTAGGGCCAGGGAGCCACCAAGTCCAAATCCAACAACGGCATGGGTATTGCGTTTTGTATATTCTAATTCTGTGTCTTCCGAAAGATTGGCATTGAGGAATTCACAGCATGCCCGAATATCTTGAAGGGCGTCGACGACATGAAGCCGTTCAGCAAGAGCATTTGCAACTTCGGCATTTGCCGTGACCATGCCACCCAGTCGCCCATAGAGGTTAGGGATAAGGACGACATACCCCTCGCAGGCCAATTGTTTACCCAAATCTTTTATTTGTGATGTTAAGCCCCACCGGTCATGAAGGAGGATGACACACGGGAATCGGCCTTTGGATTGTGGCCAGTATTGCAGACATTCAACTTGAGCTTCTTTTGGTTGTAGCGTGGCCGCGTAAGGATTGACCATTTGATCTTTATGGGTGTCAAAGACACCTGAACTGGAAAACCTGGCGGTCCCAGTTCCAATCTGGTCAATTGTGAAGGGCGAAAGTTGTTCAATCATTGTGTCAAAATCTCAAAGAAGGACTTTGTGTTATTCAACGATGTTGTTCTGCAGAAGGGAGACGCACTATATCGGTCGGGTTAAATACTTGTCAATGAATAAACACTTCCATGGCGTTTGTCTTTATCCAATTCCTGGGGCGGTCTCCTCATCCCGACGCTCTTTCTCCTCTTGGCGTCGGGCCTCCTCATCTGCATCCCAGTCGGCATCGGTTGGTGTGTGAAGAATATACAGGTCTTTTGAATTTAAATACTTTATGGCGGTTCCCGACAAGACCTTCTGCTGAATGGTGCCCTTTAATTGAATGTCAACAATAGCATCCGCCCCGATGTTTTTGGCTTGTGCAACTAATGCAAAATGTAATTCAGCCCAATTTGCCTTCGTTTGGCTCGGGTCTTGACATGCTTCGAGTTGTGAAATTTCGTGATAGGGGCATTCAGGAAATGTATCCAACACATCAATCGTTTTGTCAGCAATGGATGGTTGCGTCAGGCTTTCATCCTTTCTACTCTCTTTCTCTTCAGTCTTCTCAGTCTCTTCAGTCTGGGCTCCTTGCCGTTTTGAAGCCCTGGCTGCGTCAATATCAAAGTGTTGCAGCCGATCGGCGGCAAGGGCGGCTTCATGAGGGTTACTGCTTTCCGCGAGTCGTTTCAGCTTCTCGACCCGGTCATAGGCTTCTTGCAAGCTCATTTTGGCTCCTTGCTTGCGAAGGACGTTCGTGGGCATGCCAGTGCTTTCTCTTAGCCTTTGCGTTTATCGTCTTGTTCGCCCATCAATGCATTCAAGACACCCAAAGAGACTTCATTGAGTTCCAGGGGCTGCTCTTCCGACTCAGGAGCTGGCAGCGCATCAGCAAGGGATTTGGGGGTCGAAAGCGCCAGCAATTTTTGTTGAATGTCTTCCGACGTCAGATCCAGGTCGGCTTGAATCGCGGAAAGGCGTTGGAGAGCAAAGATAGAACGGGAGTAGTTGGACCAGGTTCCTCCATGTTCGGTATCATTTAGTCGGGTAATGGCCTGCCAAAAATTCGCTTCAATGTCTTCGGAGAGGTCTCCTTGCGCAAAAGCCTCAAGCTTTTCCATTAAGGCCTCTTCGGAGCGTTCTAGGCCTCCATAGCTGACGACGGATCGTTCAACCTGACGATTTGATAAGACAAAAAAGGTTTCTTTCCATAAGTCACGTGTTTGTAGCAAAGATGATGCGGTGTCTGATGCAGGTGGTGAGGAGGTGTCCTGAGCCAACTTTTGTAGATCGGTCAGAAATTGTTGGAGCGCCTTGACCTTTCTCGAGGCAAGACTACTCAGCGGGATCCCCCAAATATGAGCAATTTCATGGTCTTGTAATGGGTTGCTTCCAGATGACTGGAACTCTCGTTTGGTTGATATCAGTTGTCGCCGTTGCCGTTCTGCTCGACGAAGCAGTGATTGTAATTCGATGAGGAGTCGTTTGGTGCGATACACTTCTTCTGTGAGGTCTCCTTGGTCCCAGGCTTGTTCGAGTTGCCGGATTTCCGGTTTTGGGAGAGCCGAGAGCGCTTGTTGTTTATTGGACTCCACAACCGATGATTCCACCCCAAATCGTGTCGTGAGCAGCTCTTCCGCTACTGCAGCGGTTTGTATTGTCACCGCCATTTGTTTTTCTAAGCATTTCACTTGCAACCAAGGCTTTTCTCGTTTTTCCCGAAAATATAATCGGTATTGATTTGCGCGTGCCGTAATATCACCGGTCCCCTCTAAAGATGCAATCTTTTGAGCAGGTTGGCCGCCGGAGAGAAATCGGGAGTCCGGTTGGTCTTCAGCCATATATTCAACGTCTTGTTGGGAAATATCGAGATATTGAAGCAGCAAGAGACGGATCATAATGCGATGTTGGGTTGGGAGATTCTCGATCACCGTTTTGATATGTTCAGCCGTGAGTGACGTATTCATAAGGGGGGTATCCAAAAAAAGCGTTGATGAATAATTATTCTGGCGATTCGTTGGTATCTAAATACGACGCGACATATTCCCGAAGTTCTTGCACAGTTCCTTTAGTATATAAATCTCTGGGAATTTCTACGACATGGAGTTGTGCGGGGTCCACTCCTCGTTCAATGGCCCAGTCTTCGTCAATATAGAGGCTGACGGCGCCATCTTTATGACGAAAAACATAGAGAATATCTTTTTCTTCCATAAGAATTTCTCACCTAATGTGTGTCGTTGTGGGATAGTCTGCCTATTCATCGGTTGGGTGATAAAGGATGTCGATGAACGAGGCGCGCGTATCTCGAAGGCACCTGGAGAAATATGTTGAATCGCGTGTTGTGCAGGAGAGGCGGGTTAGCCCCCTAAGGTATCAAGCGTTTCCTTCAAGCTTTTCATAATACACGTGAAAATAGGGATATCCCGCTTTGTATAGCGACTTCCTTCAGCCTCACGTAGGTGCATGACGAGATCAAGAAAGTCCTGAGGGGAGTCGGTTTCAAACGCCACAACAAATTCTTGGTCATCCAAGCCAAATGAATAGGTCGTATTGAGTTTTACGGAAGGATAACGATGGCCGATTTCAATATGTTCATCCATCATCCCCTGTCGAGCGGCCTTGGTTAAGAGGTACCATTCTCGTGTTTTTTCAAAAGGGTACACAAAAATGTATTTTGCTCGTCCAGGCTTGATGGTGAGGCGTCGACTTTCTTGGTCTTCGTGCACATGATGGTCAACATACACTGAGCGTTTTGTCATAGAAAGATAGGAATAGGGAGTCGTGAGGTATTTGCCGAGTCCTGTCGCAAGAAGCTTTGACATCATTTCTTGAAAGAGCTCAAGCTCATAAGAAATCCTCCAGAGCAAAAAATCACAGTCTCCTCGAATCCCTATCGTGGTATAAGGAATCAGAATGACTTTCCCGGCATATTCTTCGACGACGTGAAGAAATTCCTGTTTGCCTGCTTGACGTTCGTCATGGGGAAGCCGACGCCAAGCGGGATCGACCTTATGAAAGCTAAAATTCACAAACTGACGTTTGGCGGGCGCTTCTCCTCCGCTCATGATTTCCTCCCTAGAACCTAGCTAATTATGAAACTAAAACAACCTGCTATACCTACCATTTCACCATAAATTTGTCAATGAATTAGCGGGTTTCCTGCTTCTGCCGTCCTGAAAAATGAGGATAGTTCTTCTTTGTTTCACAGATGTAAGGAATGAGGACGTTTTCGCCAGTCTGTAGGAATTTTGCTAGCCTGAGACATCTGTTGGGCAGTCTGATAGATGCTCTCGAACTGCCTGGGTATAAGTCTTAAAGGGATTTGGCATTCGGAACGGGGGATGTCCACGTACCTGAAATGCCGACCAATGAATCACGTAATCGAGGTCTCGTGTGGAGGAGGTAGAATGGAGTGGGCGATCATGCGATGACTGATTCACAAGATGTCGCACGAGTTCGCCACGACCAAATGCCCGAGTGTTCCTCGGTGGGTGGTGCATGGCAATGTCTACGGCGGGGTCAGTGACCATCCGTATGGCTTGTCCTTCGTCTTCTAATCCAAAGTACAGGCCTTTGTCTCGGTAGATATTGTGATATTCCAGATCCAGACTTTTTAGCCATGGATCATCCCAGCCAACTTGTTCTTCTTTTCGAAAAGAATCAAGAAGCCAAAGTTTAGAAGCCCAGTCAACTCGTCCGACAAGGCGGGTATACTCTCCGCGTAAATCTGTGAGTACGCCTTCCCATTGTTCAAGGACCCAGTCGGTTTCCTCGTCTTGTCCACGACAATATTTTTGGGCAGCCTGTAAATATTGCTCTTGTATATCAACAGCAGACATCGTTTTGCCCGAGGCAAGTGTGACAACCCAAGCACGCTCTGGGTCACAAGAAATGTCTCGTAAGATTTGGACAGGTTCGTCGATATCTAAGCCTTCTGGGATATGCTGGTCTTCAATCAATTGAAGCATGAGCCCTGTGGTGCCGAATTTGAGTGCAGTGGCAATTTCCGACATATTTGAATCACCAAGGAGAAGGTGAATCCGACGGAACTGGTTGGGGTCGGCCAGTGGCTCATCTCTTGTATTAATAATGGCGCGGCTATGTTGGATCCATTCAAAGAAGTCAGTCACGATGTGATCAGCCCGCTGAGAAATTTGAAAGGGGATGAGGGGGCGTGCTGCCGCTGTTATATGGGGATGCAGGCTGTCAATGGGGATCCAGCCATCGATTGATTGGGCCCTGCCAATTCGTCCGGCTCCTGTAAAAATCTGCCGTGTAACTAAAAATGGGATGAGTTTCGTCAGGCCTTCCAAGTTGAAGGGAAAATTCCTGGTGACCAAATAGTTTTCATGTGATCCAAATGTGGCGTTCGTTTCATGGTCGATGTTGTTTTTAATAAAAGAGACGTGATCCTCAAGGCCCAGTTCTTGAAGCGCCGTTTGGAGAATTTGGTCTCCAGCTCTAGAAAATGCCACGAGGTCAGAGAGCGTATGGCATTCAGGTGTTGCAAATTCGAGATGTCCCATGTCGACATACAATCGGCCTGCGTTGGTGAGAAATCCTCCGTTTCCAGGAGGTTCATCATGTCCTCGATAGTGAAGATCAATGATCCCATTGCGGGTTGTATGAAACACATGGTCGATCAGATGTCGTGTCAGCCATGAAGGTGAACGAATCGTCGCATCCTCATGAATGAGAAGGCCATATTCTGTTTCAAGGCCAAAGATGCGATTGCGCATGATAAGCGAGGTGTCAGGTCAATCCTTTGCTATGGGCGATGGTCAAGCATGGAAGCTAGGCGCTGCGTTCCTTCTGTTTGAGAGATGGTTCGATAGGTGGATGGGGTCGATGTTTGCCGATCAAGTACCACACATTCCAGGTCTTTATTTGTCTGGATGTCACGGAGATGTTGCAATATCTGGTTTTTATCAGGCGTCAAGGGGACAGTTGGATCGTCTGATGGAGGATGGGGGTCTTTCACGCTGTCATGGTCTTGCTGTTGTTGCCACGATGCCATGCCCCAGGCATAGAGTGCTGTCTCAAAGGCTTCATCAAGAGACGGTCGGGGATACTTACCATGGGCTTTGAGGTAGGCCGTGATGTGTTCATGCGCGTCAGCGCTGGAAGCCAGAACCCCAAATCCTGTTGATTCTTCAAATGTTCCATCATAGTCGCAGGTGAGAAATGTGTCGTGTTCAGGGCGGAGTCCTAAGTCAGCCAAGAGAAGTTTTGTAATAAAAGGGGCCTTGAAAATTTCTTCATAGGCCTGTTTGAGGGTTGGGGCTAATCCATACTTCATGAGCCGAGACCCAGTGACATCAGAAGGGGACCGTTGGAAGCCTTCCAAGTGGGCCATATCCAAGATTTGCCCACGGAGTGTCTCAAGATCTGCTGGATGTCCTATCCCTCCTAATGCAAGACGATCGTACACCTCATATAATTTAGGCGTTTTCTGGTTGAAGGTGGCCAAGACAATGCCTTCATGAAATGAAATGGCAACGATTGGACTTCCATGGCGAAGCTGTTCGTCTAGGTACTGGCGACGGTTGCTGACGGCCTCAACCCACCGATAGGGTTCTTCATACATGATGGGCCACCTGAGCATCAAATAACATTCGTAATCGGTCGGATGGTACGGTGACGATGCCTTGTTCCGTAATGCATTTCATGGTTGGAAAAAGATGAGCTTCTCGATTGATCCCGCCGGTGGCCGAATCAAATTCTGCTGCACTGACGAGCAGCTTGAGAATAAGCACAATGGCCTGTTCTTCATCATAGTGACTGAGTGGCTGTTCGCTCCACCGGTTGAGGTAATGCAGAATTCCACGAATTGTGGGAGAGCCTGATCCTGAAATCGCATGGTCGACTCCCTCAAATTCAGCTCCTAAAATATCATAGAAAAATATTTTGCTTGTCTGTTGCTGAGAATCATAGCCTGCAAAGATGGGAGCGACCGCGCCCGTTCCTGCAAGTGCGGCTGGACTGTTATCTTTTAGCAGTTTTGTTAACGCCCGCAACTTTCCTTCAAAAGACAAATCTTGAAGCTGACTTCGCCGATAATATTTGAACGAATGTTCTAAAACTCTGGCCATCTCAAAGGCTGTGGCTGGTGCGCCTGCAATGGCTATCACAGAGGAGCGATCAAGTTCTAACACCTTCTCTGTTCTATCATACATCACGATATTTCCTGCCGTTGCTCGTCGATCTCCTGCGACGAGGACACCATCCTGGTATTTCACGGCCAAGACTGTGGTCCCTTGGGTCATAGCAGGTGACAAGGTCTCAGTGGGGACATGTGGCATCGGAGAGGGTTGAAACTGATAGCCTTCTTCACGAAGAAGCCGAACAAAATCACCTTGTTGGTTCATGAGTTTATTCTCCCGTACGTTGGCGATAGCGTTCGGCCTGTTTCGGGTCAACCTTTTTCATACGTTGAAGCAGCCTCTCTCGCATCGGAGCTTGAGAGTCGAGCCGTTTAGGGCCGCTGGTTTCTTCAGTTGGCCCAGAAGGTTTGGGCTGTGGGTCTAGGGGGGATTCTCGTCTTTCCATCACAACTCCTATCATGTGCCTGCCAATAATTGAGTAAAATCAGCAGGGCATTGGGCTTGTTGAAGTGTTTGTTTGACGTGTTGCACGTCCTCGGGTTCTAAGACATGAGAGAGATCTAAGACTACGGATGAGCCGCGATCTTTAAAGTGAATGTGTTCCCATTGGATTGCAGTGATCTGTGGGCCAAACCGTTGGACACACCATCCCCGAATGCCTCCACGGGTATCTGATGGTCCTGTGTGCATGGCAGCCTCAACGAGATTGTTAGGGCAGAGTCGATAGGTTTTTCCTTCGGCTTCAAGGCCTCGAAAGAGCCCTCGGTCGGGATGGAGATTATGGTATTCAAGGTCGAGACTGGCTAACCAGGGGGCTGTCCATGGGAGATTTTCTTCTTCTCTAAATGTCTCAAGTAACCACTGTTTGGTAATCCAATCAACGTAACCAATGAGCGCCAGTCGGTCTCGTTGGAGACAATCTAATACATGAGCCCATTCTTGTAATATCCAATCTGTTTCCTCATCGACCCCAGCGAACATGCGTTGGGCTACGGAAAGATATGCGGATTGTAAATCAAGCCCTGAGATCGTCCCATTACGGTTTCTGCCAACAACGGCTTTCAGCTGTGTGTCTTGAGAGAATATTTTTATCGCCTCGACGGGGTTATCTAATTTCAATTCCGGAGCAGCACCCTGTTTAATCATGTCTAGCACAAGCTGTGTCGTTCCTACCTTTAACGCCGTCGCATATTCACACATGTTGGCATCCCCGACAATAAGGTGCAGTCGACGATAGCGTGTTCTGTCTGCATGAGGTTCATCTCGGGTATTGACGATAGGTCGATTATGCATGGTATCGACGCTTAATGTTGTTTCGATAAAGTCCGCGCGTTGTGAGAGTTGAAAGGGGCCTTGTTGATACGGAATATCTTGTCCTTCACGTCCAACCTTTCCTGCGCCGGAAAATAATTGACGGCTGACTAAAAAAGGCAGGAGGCCTTCCGCTAATTGTTCAAAGGAAAGGCTTCGCGGAAGAAGATAATTGTCATGACATCCATAGCTGTGACCGTGGAAGTCCGTATTGTTTTTGTACAGTTGTAAGGGTGCTCCGGAAATGGTCTGGTTCCGTTTGTCAGCAGCCTGTTGAACGATCCATTCACCAGCTCGATCATGGGCAACGATATCAATCAGACTGCGACACTCAGGGGTGGAGTATTCAGGATGCGTGTGATCATTATAAAAACGAGCTCCATTGGAGAGCACCAGATCACTTTTTGTTTCTTGAAAGGAATGCCCTCGATGGGCATCTTGTTCAGCATATTGTGTTTCTTCATGATCCTGTTGAAGGCTGGGCACACAAAATCCACGAAGGTCCTTATGTGGGTTTTCATGTTGATAATCCCATGTTGGGAGAAAGGGGCTTTCGCTATACGCGCGGACCAGTGCCATGGACTCATTCACGGCGTCCATATCAGGTACATCTTCACGGATAATGCCGTATTCTGTTTCAATACCTAATAATTGCATCAGTAATGGAGCCAGTGGTCAAATAATCTTCCGAATACGCTGTTCTTTTTTCACTCGGCCTTTCCGAATGGAAGAAATGCCAACGACTTGTTCAGGATGATGATCGAGCAATTTCAACCATTCTTCGGCTGAATCATCCGGCGGAAGAATTTCTCCCTCATGATATTCATCTGAAATAGATGTTAGAAAGTCGTCCACTGTCACCCCATGGGAGTCTCCTTGAATCGTCCGTTCAATGGCCCGTTCTTTCCCACGACGGACAATCGAGGCCAAAATGGCTCCACTGACCAAATCACGGTAGTAGAGTGTGTCACGGCTCCCGTTTCGCAAGCGAATCGATAATACGCGCGTTTCATCGGACTGTTGAAAGATTGCGTTGACGATTTGGTCCACAAGATCAGCCCATGCCGCTGCATGATCGCCCTTATGCGCAGCCACGAGCGTAGCATCTAAGGGAATATCATGGGATAGATGAATGTTGATGATCGCCGTAGCTTCTTCTGGATTAGGCCGAATGACTCGAATTTTCCGATCAATGCGGCCTGGTCGTAGGACCGCTGGATCTATCAAGTCCGGGCGGTTCGAGGCTAAGATGACGATCACGTCTAAGAGTGAATCAATGCCGTCCAACTCGCTACAAAACATGGGAACAAGAGTGTTGGAGAGATTATAAGCGCGTAGCGCTCGACGTGTCCCAAGGATAGATTCGGCTTCATCGATAAAAATAACGGGAAGAAACCCTGCCTTTCGCCGTTCTCGTGCTTGGGTAAAGAGGTCGCGGATCATCCGTTCGGATTCACCAACCCACATGTTTAAAATTTCAGGGCCTTTGATATGAAAGAATATTCCTCCGGTAATCGGCGAGGCTTGTGAGGACGAAGTCTGATGGGCATCTTCCTCAGATAAGGAAGATGGGGCTGTTTCTGGTTCTTTCATTAACTGTCCAAGGCTGGCAGCTGTGGCCTGTCCGATCAAGGTTTTGCCACATCCAGGAGGGCCATGGAGAAGAAAGCCTTTGGGGCGAATAAACTGGTACTGATCAAACGTCTGTGCATGGAGGAGGGGGTATTCAATCGCACGTCGAATGGATTCAATCGCAGTATGTTGTCCGCCAATATGTTTCCACGTGATAGAAGGGGCTTCTTCCAGGATATGTGACTGTGACTGTGGTTGTTCAATGCGTTCGATCGCGAGTCGATGGCTTCCATCCAGACGAATTTCATCTCCTGGTTTCAACTCGAGGTCTTGTATGGCTGTCCCTCGGTTGACAATGACATGCTGTCGGCCGGTCTCGTGGTCGACTCGAATTCGACCATCGACCAGCGTATCTTTCACTTTGACAATGGGGCCGCTTTGGTCATACCCAATCACTCCAATGAGCGCATAGGCCTCATTCACCAAAATTTGTATACCTAATTGTAGTGTGGCAGGATCGATACGTGGGTCAATGTTGGTGTAAAACTCTCCTCCACCGACCAGAACATGTGCCATCCCAGATGGAGTCAGTCCCAACAGCGTGCCAATTCGTTGGGCTGGAGCTGTTAACTGCTCGACAACGGTGGTGATTTTTTTGAATTCGGCTTCACGATGTTGCTGGGCAGCTCCATCTTGCAGTAATAGATGACGAAGACGATACAGGCGTTCTTGTTGAGAGAGGTTATCTGGGGTATTCGCAAGGCATTCATCCACTATGACCAATGGATCAGCAGTTTGCATTGTGGAAGAATCGTTCATGGATGATGAGGATTCATTGTGAGGGTGTTCAGGTGCTTGATTACTCATATGTTTAATGTGTAGAGAAGGTTGTTCGATGGCCGAAGATGTGTCTGACTGTCCTAATGGCACATTATCAAAGGATCATGTGATGATATTCAAGCTGAAGATGAGTTTTAGGCACAAACAGGTCACTATACCATGTTTTGGGGGCAAGGCACATAGGAATAGTCTGGTACGGCAGCGAGGTTCTTCATTCGATGTCAGCATCCCATAAATACTTTCATCATCAGAAGTCGTCTTTTCGCTATACTGGGTAGTGTTCTCCATCGCGATGTGTATGCTTTGAAGGTCGAGAGGAGATTAGTGTAGAATCTTAAAAGTGTGAATGTTTTTTGTTGATTTATCCTGCCGAGCAGGGCTCGTTGCCACCAGAAATCCTTGCAATGATTATCGATGCATAGAGGCAAAGGAAATACGAATCGTTTCAATGTGAAGGAATCATAAACAATAGACACACGTGTTTTACAAGAAGGAAGTGAGAAGATTATGACACATCATGTATTAACGAAGGGGATGGGGGTATGGTCACTGGCGATAGTTGGGAGTATGGCCCTTTGGGGGAGTGGATTCATTGCTCCAGTCCATGCTCAAGGCAATTCGGCTAATCCCTTTATTCAAGGTTTTTCTGACATTGTCGAGAAAGTTCAACCTACGGTGGTGAATGTTGCCGTGAAAGGACGACAGATGAGCCGCGGTCCACAAGAATTACCGCCAGGTCCGTTTGGTGGCCCTCCGGGGCGACGTCCGCCAGGTCCTCCAGGAATGAGTGCTGGGTCTGGGGTGATTGTGAATGCTGATGGGTATATCGTGACGAATAATCATGTTGTCGAAGATGCTGAGGACATTACGGTCACAACCAGTGAAGGTAAAGAATTCTCGGCGCGCATCATTGGGACCGACCCTAAAACAGATCTTGCTGTGATCAAGGTGGATGGCGCAAACCTTCCTTCACTATCATGGGGAAAGTCTGAAACTCTTCGGGCGGGAGATGTCGTATTGGCTATCGGCAGTCCGTTTGGTCTGAAGTCTTCGGTGACTATGGGTATTATTAGTGCGTTGGGACGAGGAAATGTGGGGATTACAGAATATGAGGATTTCATTCAAACCGATGCGCCCATTAATCCTGGAAACTCTGGTGGTCCATTGGTGAACATGAATGGAGAAATTATCGGCATTAATACAGCGATATTTTCAAGGACGGGTGGATCACAAGGCATTGGATTCGCTATTCCTGTCACGATTGCGAAAAACATCGCAGATAGCTTGATTCAATCTGGTCGAGTCGTTCGTGGATGGATGGGCGTAGCAATCCAAGAATTAACGCCAGCGCTTGCGCAATCCTTTCAATTGCCTGATGGTCATGAAGGTGGTGTGTTGATTAGTGAGGTCCATGAAAATGGACCGTCCGCACAAGGAGGCCTTCGGCAGGGGGATGTGTTGTTAGAATACCATGGAGAGAGACTCAAAGACGTGAATCACCTGCGACACATTGTCGCGCGTACGAAGGTTGGTGATTCGGTCATGGTCAAGGTTTTGAGGAATGGAAAAGAGGAAGCTCTCACGATCACCGTTGGTGAGCGACCCTCAGATGATATGTTGGCACAAAAAGGGGACACAGAAATGCCGCAACCCCTCGAACCTCTTGATAACGTTCTTGCGGGGCTTTCTGTAGAACCGTTGAATGCTGAACGAAAACAACAATTGAATGTCTCTGGAGATATCGCCGGTGTGGTTGTGAGTTCGGTGAAAGAAGGCAGTGCCGCTCAAGGCGCTGGCATCCAGCAAGGTGATATTATTCAAGAAGTGAACCGGCAAGCCGTTCAAACTCTCAGTGATTATCAAACGATTGTATCAAAGGTGACAAAAGACGAACTCGTCGTGTTGCTCATTAACCGGCGTGGCAATAATCTTTTTGTCGCGGTGAATCCTTAGTAAATGTTGATGTATGGCTGAATTTTCTCACATAAAAACGTGGTTTCAAGACTCTGTCTTTAAACCACTCGAAGACAAAAAAATGCCGATCATGGAACATCTGCATGAGTTCCAGGCTCGGTTGACCAAAGTGGTCATTGTCGTAGCCTTGTTTTTTGTGGGCACATTCTTTTATGCGGATACGCTTGTCCAATGGCTCCGTGTGCCACTACAAAATATGTTTGTTCCTGGCACGTTGGAGTGGGTACCCACTGATCTCCCCAAAGTGCCGTTTGTGTTTTTATCACCGGCCGAAGCGCTTTGGCAGAATCTGAAAGTTGCGGCGCTGTTTGCGATTGTCTTGTCGACTCCCTATATCCTTTGGGAGGTGTGGAACTTCGTTGTTCCTGGGCTTCATACACAAGAACGGCGGTTTGTCGCTCCATTCGTTGGCATCAGCGCCATAGCCTTTTATCTTGGCTTGAGTTTTTCATTCTTCTTTATTCTCCCGTTTGCCCTGAACTTTTTAATTTCTTATGGGGTGCAAGCCGGCTTTATTCCCCAAATATCCATTGCAAGCTATGTGGGCTTTGCGCTCTGGTTTCTGTTGGTATTTGGCTTAATTTTTGAAGTGCCGTTAGCGTTGACGTTAATGGCAAAACTAGGGTGGGTTGATGCGCCGTTTTTAAAACAATACCGGAAGTGGGCATTTTTAGGGGCGTTTCTCTTTGCGGCTTTGCTCACGCCGACACCAGATCCCTTTAATCAATGTTTGATGGCGCTCCCCATGTACTTCTTTTATGAGGTGGGGATTATTAGTGCGGGATTCTTTAAAAAGAAAGAAGAACCTGGTGCTGAGGATGAGGAGTCAACCACACAAGACTCATCCTCAGGTGGATTGCGCACAAAACCAGCTGGTGCTGAAGGAACAGCAGATGATGATTATGTGAGTGTTCCAGATTCAGGGATTCGGTGACGGATCATGAATGTCGCGGTCATGGTTATTAGCAGTAAAATTATTGATAGAGTTTCTTCGGATACTGTTCGGGAAGGCTTGACACGGTTTCTGGATGAGCAGGCATTGAGGCTTGTTGCCTACGACGTGGTTCGGGATGACCGAGATGATATCCGCGAAGGATTAATTCGACTGTCTGATACCGTGGCGCCTCAGGTCATCTTGACCGTTGGGGGAACTGGTGTGCGACCAACAGATTGGTGCCCAGAAGCCACAGGGGATGTCATTGATAAAGAAATTCCTGGCGTGGGTGAGGCCATGAGATCTGAAAGCCTCAAGAAGGTCCAAACGGCAATGTTGTCCCGAGGCATTGCTGGTATTCGAGGGGCGACCTTGATTGTCAATCTCCCGGGTAGCCCCAAAGGGGCACGAGAAAATTTAGCTGTTATTCTTCCTATTTTAGAACATACCGTTCAGAAAATTTCCCGTACGTCAAACGTGGTTGTGTAAGATTGTGAAAGATCATTCATTATAAAGATGTGGAGGGGTTCATGGCTGGTGAATTAAAAATGGTTCAGCCTTCAAATGCAGGAGATTCTTGTACCTACATGTGGGCATGTGCCATTTGTGATGAAAATGAGACATGTCAAAAAGATAAAGAAGGCCATAGTCGGTGGCTTGTCGGAAAACGCATGGAACGTATCGACTATAAAGTGTTGGTGATGAGCAATAAGGGCGGCGTTGGAAAAAGTACCGTCACTACTAATTTAGCGATAAGTCTGGCGCTGAAAGGGTATGAAGTCGGGGTTTGTGATTTGGATATTCACGGCCCAAACATTCCGAAAATGGTGGGGGCCGAAGGCGAAAAGCTGAAAATTAGCACTGATGGAGGAATCATTCCCCATCAAGCCTACAACCTGAAAATTGCCTCGATGTCTTTCCTGCTTCAAAACTCTGACGATCCGATTATATGGCGGGATGCATACAAATATGAATTTATCAATCAACTCCTGGGCGGAGTCGAGTGGCAAGACTTGAATTTCCTCTTAATCGATTTGCCGCCAGGAACAGGCAATGAGTCCGTAACGACGATTGATCTAGTTGGTGATGTCACAGGAGCGGTGATTGTTTCCACTCCACAAGAGGTTGCGTTATTGGATGCCAGAAAATCTGTGACTTTTGCGAAGGATAGTGAGCTTCCTATTATTGGCATTGTCGAAAATATGAGTGGACTAGATTGTCCACATTGTCATGAGCATATCGAAGTTTTTCGAAAAGGGGGAGGGGAAGCTTCGGCGGCTGATATGGGTGTCTCATTTCTTGGCCGAATTCCCATGGATCCTGAAGTGGTCATGCAATGTGATTTTGGTGAACCCTATGCCTTATTTCATTCTGATCTTCCCACGGCTGATGCTTTTCATGGTATTGCCAATAAAGTGGATGATTTTTGTAAAAAGAAGGGCTCTCTTGTCAAAATTGCTTCTAAAAGTCCACCATTGAGTCCATTCAAAAAATAGATAATTATAGATAAAGGCTGGTCGAAAAATTTTAGCGAATAGATGGAATACACATGGATGGATTAACACGACTCGAGGATGCACAACAGACTGTGCTGGATGTGACAGAGCCACTGGGCTGTGAAAAAGTCGGGCTACTTGATGCTCTGGGAAGAGTTTTAGGAGAAGACATTATTGCTCCACGAGCCAATCCTCCCTGGAATAATTCAGCGATGGATGGATTTGCAGTCCGGTGGGAGGACATCAAAAAAGAACATGAAATTACTACCCCACCAGTTTTGAACATCATCGAGGATGTTCCAGCTGGAAAAGTAGCGATGAAAGCTGTGGGGCCTCGAGAGGCCATCCGTATTATGACAGGAGCTCCGGTTCCTAATGGGGCCGATACGGTCGTTCGGGTAGAGTTTACGGAGCCTGCTGCTGATTCCGTGCGAATCATGCAACAAGAACCTCAAGGAGCCAATATCCGAGCGAAAGGCGAGGATGTACAAGAAGGTGAATGTATTATGGCAAAGGGCGTACCCTTGCGTCCTGCCGAAGTGGGAATGTTAGCGATCCTGGCAAAGTCGTTTATCTTTGTCCATCACCGACCTCGCGTCGCAATCTTGGCTACGGGTGATGAACTGGCTGATTTAGATGAACGATTTGATGAGCATAAAATTGTCAATTCCAATAGTTATGGTATTGCGGCTGCGGTTGAAGAAGCTGGGGGAATTCCTGTTTTATTGGGAATTGCAAAGGATGACCCCAGTTCGCTCAAGGAAAAAATTGCCCATGGTTTAAAATGTGACATCCTGGTGTTATCAGGCGGGGTGTCTATGGGAGACTACGATTTTACAAAAGTCGTATTTGCTGAATTAGGGGCAGATATGCATTTTTGGAAACTAGCGATTCGTCCTGGACAGCCAGTGGCATTTGGCACCATTCAGGGCACCTTGGCGTTTGGACTGCCAGGAAACCCTGTTTCATCCATGATGACGTTTGAACAATTGGTTCGTCTGGCTCTTTTAAAAATGGGTGGACATCGATTATTGAAGCGTCCTACCGTTCAAGCGAGATTCCAAGAATCTTTTTCAAAACAGCCAGATCGTCGACATTTTCTCCGAGGGATCATTGAACGAAATAATGGAGAACTCACGGTGAGGACGACTGGCAAGCAGGGTTCGGGAATTTTGACTTCTATGGTCAAGGCGAATGGGCTCATTGATATCCCGGAAGAAATTGAACAGATTCATGCCGGTGATATGGTCACGGTTCAGGTTTTGAGTCAAAATTTTCAATGAAATAGTTTGCTATTGGTTGATCTGAATTTCTCGTAGTATCGAGGGAAATTATTTCTTCACGGTCTATTGTGTATCTCTTGACGAGAATCTCTTTATGTCATTACCTGTTTTGTGTTTCGTTGGTCGGTCAAATAGTGGGAAGACCACGCTTATCGAACGGTTAATTCCCGAGCTTGTCCGTGTTGGGTATCGTATTGCAACAGTCAAACATGCTGGGCATGGGTTCGAATTAGATACGGAAGGCAAAGATAGTTGGCGGCACAAGCAAGCGGGAGCTAGCACGGTTATTGTCCTTTCGAAGGGAAGTATGGCCATGTTTGCGGATGTTCCTGAAGAGATTGGGATTGAGGAAGTCCGTGATCAATTTTTGCATCATCACATCGATTTAATCATTGCCGAAGGATGGAAAAGCGAGGGCTACCCCAAAATTGCCGTGGTACGAGAGCAGCTTGATGAATTAGGTCTTTCTCCGGAAGGACTGCTGGCCATTGTTTCCATGAAGCCTATTGAATCGTCTGTGCCCTGTATCAACCGTGATGATATCCAGGCTCTGGCAAAATTGGTCATTCGGCATTATCCCAAACCCCAGTTAGGATGACGGTCTCCCCTAAGGTTTTAGCAATCCTGGCATGTGTCGCTGGCGTGCTGGTTGTCGCTGGAGCCATTGCCATCCCTCTCACCAATCACCCTAATTTTTGTGCGACGTGTCATACGATTCGTCCCTCTGTCGACAGTTGGGCGGCTTCCTCACATAAAGAGGTGGCATGTGTCGACTGTCATGTCCGACCTGGCTTCAAGGGATTTGTGCAGGACAAAATTTGGGCAGGGATTAAGGATGTGGCAATCACATTCTTTGGTACCCCCACTGAACCGCATAATTTAGAGGCACATGTGGGGTCAGCCGTCTGTCTAGGCTGTCACCGGGCGATTCTCCGTATCTCTGAAGTTGCTGTGCAAGATCTCCCAGCTCCCGTGAATAACCTGGGGCTCGTCATGAGCCATCGTCAGCATATGGAGGCTTTTGCCGATCGGAGAAAGGATGAAGGGTGTACCACGTGTCATGCCAGAGTGGTGCATGGATCACTGATCAAAGGCTATCCTATTGTTTTGCCACGTGGGCATGTTCAATTGGACACGCAACCCTATCCGCCAACGGCTCCCGAGGGCTCAAAGTTGTGGGACGCGGCCATGGCGGACTGTCTGAGCTGTCATGATGGAAAATCGATGCACAAGGGCACTGTGCTCAGTGATAAGTGCGAAACCTGTCATCTTCCTGAAAAAGTTGGCGACTTTCTCTTCTAACCTGGCTTCATGTGCGTCATGTCAAATCCTATTGTCGAGGTTAAGAATCTTACCAAACGCTTTGGCGACTTTACCGCCGTCGATAATATTTCCTTTGAGATCCAGGAAGGTGAAACCCTTGGGCTTTTGGGGCCTAATGGTGCAGGAAAAACCACAACCATTCACATGTTGTTAGGCTTGATTACACCAACAAATGGCACCATTCGCCTGTTTGGATTAGATCTTGAACAACATCGTGAAACGATCCTCCGTCAGATCAATTTTTCTTCTACCTATATTTCCATGCCGTTTTCGCTCACCGTGGAGGAAAATCTCCGTGTCATGGCTAAATTGTACGGCTTGTCTGATGTTTCCCAACGTATTGACGAAGTCATCAAAACGTTTGAGATGCACGATATTCGAAAAAAACTCACGAGAAAACTCTCAACGGGGCAGATGACCAGGCTGACATTAGCTAAGGCCGTGATGACAGAACCACGGGTATTGTTTTTGGATGAACCCACAGCAAGTTTAGATCCTGATATTGCCTACAAAATCAAGGCATTTTTAAAAGAATATCGCAACACGTCTGGACTGAGCATGATGTACACTTCTCACAACATGCAAGAAATGGAGGAAATGTCGGATCGTATTATTTTCCTGCAACGTGGAAAAATTGTGGCGGTTGGGACCGTCGAAGAAATTGTCGAGCGATTTGGGCAACGTACTCTTGAAGACGTGTTTCTGAAATTAGCAAGAGAAGAGTGAATGTGTAAACAGTCATGGATAATGAGTGAAGAAACGATGATAGTGAGCATTTCTCGTTCCCTATCTTTTATCTCCTACTCATCACGCATTGCAGCGCCCTCTGTTCTAAATAGGAAACCAATAGCATGAACATTGGAAGAATCTGGGCGCTGATTACACGCCACCTCTATCTCTATCAGCGAAGTTTTGCTCGCATGCTGGAAGTTTTTTATTGGCCGCTGGTGGATTTAGTGGTATGGGGATTTATCACCATCTATCTTGCTCGGGAGGGAAATAGTCTGCATGGGGCCGTGGTGTTTTTTCTCGGCGCGCTTATTCTTTGGGATGTGTTATTCAGAGCGCAACAGGGCATTGCCATTTCATTTCTCGAAGAAATGTGGGCGCGTAATCTTATGAACTTATTTGCTAGTCCATTGACGGTTGGTGAATATCTCGTGGCTTCTATGACGATGAGTATTCTGAAAGTCTTGGTTGTCTCAGCAGTCATGGTGAGCATGGCCTGGTTGTTCTATGCATATGATATATTTTTATTGGGTGTTTCCTTGATTCCCTTTATGGTGAATCTTGTCATGGTCGGCTGGACCATCGGGATTTTGACAACGTCCATTATTATGCGGTTTGGTCAACAGGCGGAAGTCTTGGCCTGGGGAATGGTCTTCTTATTTCAGCCAATTTCATGTGTCTTTTATCCAATGGAAGTATTGCCTGGCTGGCTCCAGACTATTGCCTGGGCGAATCCAGCGACGCATGTGTTTGAAGGCATGCGGACCATTTTGCTGCAAGGCACGGTTCCTTGGAACAACCTTCTCTGGAGCTGTTTGCTAAACATTGGATACTTACTCGTCATGATTGCTTGGTTCCATCACACATTCAACGTGTGCAAAGACCGTGGGTTATTAGTCCGCGTTGGGGAGTGAGCCAATACTACTGAACCCGTGGGAGTTTGTTTCTATTCTTTTGAAACATGCCAGGTAGATCGGGCACGGTGGCTAGAAGCAAGATGGGCAGTCAGGAAAGGAGTGTGATAATAGAGGAGCAGAGATGTTTTTCTTGATTATCTTCTGGGGTTCTTACGTGATGCACAAAATAATCGATGATAATCAAGGAAGGTGGCTCAGTTGGAATCTGCTTCAAGACGGATAATACCCACCTGAGCTTCTCACATTCTTTCCAGACAGCAATCATGTCTCTGTCGTGCTTGTACTCATGTTCTACTTGTTGAATTGTATTGGGATGATGCGTTAGGACGTTGGCTTGCTGGTTTTCAGCCGCGATAATCGAGCCGGCTCCAAGTGAATCCATACCGATTGGTCTTGGGTGACGATGACAGCCCCTTTTTTCTGCCCTTTTACTCGCTTGACAAATTTTTTGGGTGTATACATTACCTCTCCCTTACCACTTTTTTTCAGATCACTATACCAAAGCGCTAGGGTCGCGGCATCATGTATGGATTCACGGGGAGGAATTGTGCCCTTGTCGCATTTGAGCACCACGTGTGATCCGGGAGTGCCTCGTGCATGAAACCACCAATCGTGGCTTCGCGCTTCTTTGAACGTGAGTTCTTCATTCTGGTTCGCATGTTTTCCTACTAAAATAATGAACCCATCCTGTGAGACAAATTGCCGATAGGGGCTTGCTGGAGAAGCGAGAGAGGCAGAGGTGGGCACGCGCGTCTTCGAGATGCGTGGGATTATTGGTGGATAAAGGCAGGACGGGTCTGCTCCACCTTGTTCCATCTGGTTAAGTCGTTTTTCTAGTGTCGTCAATGTTTCTCGAGCCTCTTCCAATCGAGGCCGGAGCTCACGCTCTGCTCCCACGTATTTCCGATATTTCCGAAAATAATCATCCATGTTGTGTTTAAAATCTTTAGCGGGATCCAGTGGTAATGTCAGGTCAGGTAACTGGTCGTCAAAATAGTCTGTGACAGTAATAGAGGATTGTCCTTTGTGAATTGTCCCAACCGATCCTTTTAGCAGTTCGCCATATCGTTTGTATTCCTGGTATTGAGCCATTTTTTCTAGGTCTTTAACATGAGCCTCAATCCGACGGCGTAGTTTTTTTATATCTTTTCGAATTGCTCCAGTCTGGGCCTGTTGGGTCTGGTCGTCACTGTGTTGATCTTCCAGATGCGTATAGTGAGCTTCAATGGCTTGAGAAATGGGAAAACTTGTTTCTTCTTGTCCATGTAAGATGGGAGGTTTTAAAGGCTGTTCTTTGAGGATGGCCTTGGATAGCGGGGGGAGAGTGGGAGGGCAATAGCGTTGACCAGCCGTACTCAAGGCAGGATGTACACTAGAAAGGATAATTTCGTTGGAATTGAGGATGAGAAGGTTGGCATGCCGTCCAGTGAGGGCGACAACCAGGATGTATTGGTCTTGAGGCGTTTGTAACTGAATCAAGACGATTCTATCGTTTCGCACCTGCTCAAAATGTGTAATGGTTGCTCCCTGAATATGCGCACGCAGGAATTGACAGAATGGTGGCGGGGCTGGTGGATTCGGAAGTCGACGGTGAAGAAGATGAACCCGTGCTGCCCGAGGATTTGCTGACAAGAGAAGTGACAGGGTTTTTCCGGGAACTCGTATTTCTAATGTCAGTGCATGTTCAGAAGGCTGGTGGATTTTTTGAATCCATCCGCCAATTAATAGGGGAGCGATTTCACCAAGAACCGCTGAAAGCTCTGTGATCGTCATAGGCGTACAGACTCAATACGGTTACCCCTTCATATTGTAAAGGGAAGAGAATGGTTGGAGCCACTGGAGGTCATGATCCCTGTCATACATGGTCGTCGGGCACTGCTAGCACTCCAGAGAATAGACGGGCAGGCAAACATGAAAGGTGGCTCCTTTACCTGGTTCACTCTCAACACGGATCGTGCCTTCGTGATCGGAAATAATCCCGTGTACAACAGTGAGGCCTAGGCCGGTGTTATCGCCGACATCTTTTGTTGTGAAAAATGGGGTGAAGAGTTTAGGCACGTTCTCAGGGGGGATGCCAATGCCAGTGTCCAAAACAGACAAAATGACTTGGTCTTGTTCTTTAACGAGCTTGATGCCAAGCGTTCCGCCATGTGGCATAGCCTGCATGGCATTCATCAGAAGGTTTAACAGCACCTGTTCTATCTGATCTCGATCTGCCAGAACTTGAGAAACGTTTGCGTTCAAGTCAAGTGTGGGGTGGATATCATATTTATGGAGTCGTTCTTTGATTACATCAAGCATGTCAAGGATGATAGGGCTCAGGTCGAGGGGGCGGCGTTCCATGGGGCGCCGCCGAGCAAAACTTAAGAGTTGGTTCATAATCTTGGTAATACGTTCGACTTGAGTAATGATTGTTCCCAATCCCTTTTTTGTTGTTTCTTCCTCTGACTTGCGCATGATGAATTCTGCGCGTCCGAGAATGACATTCATGGGAGTGCCAATTTCATGAGCCATACCTGATGCTAAGGTGCCAAGTTCTGCAAGCCGTTCAGTTTGCCGAAGTTGTTCTTGTATCTGTTTCACCTCGGTGCTATCGATGCCTGTAGCAATGATATATTCCACCGATCCCTGATTATCGACGAGCGTGGTATTGGTCCAGGTAATCAGCCGTCGAGAGCCTGACTTGGTAACCCAGTAGTGATCGTAGGCGGATGTGCGATGGCCATCGCGAAGTTGTTGGAAAATTTTTTGAGCTGAAGACACTTCCTCTGGGATCAAAAAGAGATCAAAGAGACATTGGCCTTTCACTTCATCGAATGTATATTCACTGGTTTCTTCACAAGCCCGATTAAAGTGGAGGATGTGCCCATCGGTATCCAAGACAAGAACCAAGGCTCCAGCAGTTTCGAGGACTGCAGAGATAAAGTCACGCTCTCGTTGTAAGGCTTCTTCCGCATGTTTTCGTTCACTAATATCCCGCAGAATAACGGTGTGCAATGTTTGAGAGGCAACCTTGACTTGTGAGATAGAGGCTTCAATCGGAAATTCTTCTCCGGTCACGCGAAGCCCAGAAATAGATCCAAGTCTGCCCATTCGACGATTGGTGACTTGGGTCTCACGAAAGGATTGAATGTGATAGTGGTGGACGGCTCGAAACCGTTCGGGCAGAAAGCGATCAATTGGGTCCCCGATACACTCATGCGCAGAACAGCCAAACATCGTTTCTGCGGCAGCATTGAACAGCACAATGTGCTGTTGCTCATCGATTGTAATGATGGCATCCATCGCACAATGGATGATGCTAGCTAACTGTAATTCAATTGCCTGTAATCCTTCTTGGGCTTGTCGATGGATGCGTTCGATCGCACGTAATTCCGTGACTTCACTTTTCAGCATCGTGAGCTCTTGAAGAAGTTGCTCGTGTGTCTGTTCTTGAGCCATCGTCGTTGTGGTGAAGGGGAGTTAGTTTTTTTGTGTATTTTTCAATTCACTTAATTTGCGGTACAGCGTTTTTCGGTCAATGCCAAGAATACGAGCTGCCTGATATTTGTTGCCTTCGGTCTTTTCTAGGATTCTAGCAATATAGCGTTGTTCTAATTTTTCCAAAGGGAGAAAGTGTTCGGCCCCACTCTCGATCGTTTGGCGCTCTCCGCCCATTTCTCGAATGGTGTGAGGCAAATCCTCTACGGTGATTTGAGTGCCTTGCGTTAATGTGGCTGCTCGTTCAATCACATTTTCCAACTCACGAACATTACCTGGCCATTGGTAGTCCATCAAGAGTCCCAATGCTGTGGGGCTGATCTCTTTTTCCTTATATCGTTTGAGCAAAGCATCTGCTAATAAAGGAATGTCTTCTTTTCGTTCTCGCAATGGAGGGAGTTGAATCTCAATGACATTCAGTCGGTAGTAGAGATCTTCTCGAAACCGTTTTGCCTTCACTTCTTCAGAGAGATTGACGTTTGTGGCTGCAATCAGGCGGGTGTCTATTGATACCGCGCGTGTACTTCCGACTCTTCGTATCTCGTGTTCTTGAACGGCTCTGAGCAGTTTTGCTTGAAGCATCATTGGGAGTTCGCTAATTTCATCTAGAAGCAATGTGCCTGTTTGAGATTCTTCGAATAATCCCCGTTTGTCTACTTTGGCATCAGTGAAGGCCCCTTTGACATGGCCAAATAATTCGCTTTCTAAGAGCAACTCGGGAATAGCTGCACAATTTACTGGAACAAAGGGGTTCTGCCGACGCTCGCTGTTATAATGAATGGCTCTTGCGACGAGTTCTTTGCCGGTGCCACTTTCTCCGGTGATAAGAATATTACTTTTCGTATTCGCCACACGGCGGATGAGATCAAAAACTTCGCGCATCGGTTTGCTTTTTCCGATGATTTGAGAAAAGGCAAATTCCCGGGTGACTTGTCGTCGTAAGTCTGCAACCTCACGACGCAACGAGGCCTCTTTCATGGCTTTGTCGACTGTGACCAAAAGCTCATCGGTTTTGATGGGTTTCGTCAGATAATCGTATGCCCCATGTTTCATGGCTTCAACTGCTGATTCGACGGTGCCAAATGCTGTCATGATAATGACATTGGATTGAGGAAACTCTTTGACTGCCTGGTTTAAGAGTTCCAAGCCTGCCATCCCTTTCATACGAAGATCTGTGAGGATGACGGAACAGGGTTCATTGGCCAGATGATTCAACCCCTCTTGCCCTTCTTGAGCAAGGAGAACCCGATACTGATGGTCCTCTAGGATATCCTGTAATAACGTACGCATGTCAGGATCATCATCGACAATTAAAACGGGAACATTGTGGTATGGCATGACAAGCCTTGTATGCTGGAAGAACATATGCTGTCGTGAATTGTCGCTTTTTTGGACAAACCAATTCTAAAAGAGTGTAGCAAAATGTCTACATGGCATCTACGGGCATAAAAACAGAGGGCAATGGATAGAGAACACATTGCCTAATTTCTCTAAATGGCTTCTTACGATGAGAGAGGGTATGACTTTTGCTTATCAGTTAGGAAGAGATTGTGTCAGGGAAAAGCTCTCGACGTATAGGCAGAGGAGATAGTCACATGCGCATAGGATAGGAACTCTTGGCGCAGATCGCTTCCCAAATTTCTTATGACTCAGCCATTTCGGGGGATTGAAGGCATTACGGTCTAGTCACAGCCTCAGCTGCCTTGGCCTGTGATATTGATGTTATGATAATGGGGTTACATGGCCCAAAAGGCGTGATGCGGTTTCTTCTTGAAATGTCTCCCACACAGTTCTACATCAAGCCCCATACGCCGTGGGTCTTATTCGGTAGTTGATGCTTGCTGATGCCTTGATCAATGAGCAGGGGATGAGGAAAAGGGATACTCTCTCATATTCATTTCTTCATCAATATTGTGAATGTGTAGGGCTCTTCCCTGGCTATCAAGGTGGGCGCGAATCCAATCTCCCTTATGGGCCGGGCGATCAATAGTCGTATTTTGATCGAACGGAATGCGATGCTCCGTATTTGTCATATCCTTGATGACATAGGCCGCACCTTCCAAGCGCGTGACCTGACCAGAGATGTGTGGCTTCTCGTCTGGTTTTTGAGAGAGCGTTTCCTGATAGCCAAGTGTTCCCAAGACGATACCGAGGCCAATGTCCCCTTGTTGGGAATATGAACGGTCAGTGTGTATGACACACCCTGGAAGACTCAAAGAGAACAAGCCCACTATGCCAACAGCTAACGTGAAAGATTTCATGAGGAAACACTCCTTGAGGGTAGGGGGATGATGTTGTGCATTGAAAGATTGCCAAGAAGCTAGAAAAATCCTATGAGGTTTTCGTATCATCAAATTTCTTCTATTTTGAATGAATACAAGAAAGTAAAGGAACAATGGTTATGAAACAATGGTTGGTGCTTGTTTGTTTTGTCAATGTGGTCTTGTTCGCTCCCCTAGTTTGGTCGTATGTTGAAGAACCTGTTAAGGATGGAGGCCATATTACAGGACATGTCAGTTTAATGGGGAATAAACCTATTCCGAAAGCCTTTAATATTGTCACGTTTCCAGATTCCGAATATTGTGGCCGAATTTCGACTGGGACCGGCTGGCGCTTGTTGGATGAATTTCACGTTGCCCCTGCTGGAGGGTTGCAAGGTGTGGTGGTGATGCTGGAAGGCATTGAAAAAGGAAAGCCGTTTCATGTGCCTGTTCCAACAATTGAAGCAAAAGATTGCATGTACTCTCCGAATGTGCTGGTTATTCGGGATTTACAGCCGATTCAGGTCGTGAATATGGATCCCATTGTGCATGATGTCCAAATCTATGAAATGGCTCCATTTGGTGCGGAGATCATGTTTCATCGACCGCTTCGGATGAATCCGTATCATCAAGTTAAGACCCAATCGCATGAGCATCGCCCTGGGGAGCCTCTGGTGGACATGATTCATTTCTCAAAAGGCCGCCGTATTTTTTTTCTAGAATGCGGATTCCATGGGTACATGCAAAGCCAGGGGGTTGCAGTCACAAATCCATATTTTGCCATTACGGATGAGCAAGGAAACTTTACGATTTCTGATATCCCAGAAGGTGTCTATACGCTGGTGGCCTGGCACCCTGGAATGGGGGGGATTCTGGATATGCAGGTGGTCGTGCTGGCCGATGAGACCATAACCACAGGGTTTGAGTATCAAGCTTCTGACGTTCGTCAAAGTCCACATACCACGATGGTCGAAAACCCACATTTTGGACCTGAAGTCCTGGGGATGCTAGGAAAAATTGTCAATATTGTCCCGACACATGAAGTACAGGTTCCATAACGGGGTATGAATGAGGGGCGGTTTACGCCTTGGGGTTGACGGCCAGGTAGTCATAGATGAATTCAAAAATGAGTTCATCTAATTGATCCAAGATGGTGTTCGCGCCTCCAACAGTGATGACGCCGTCGTCCCAGGTGACGGCATGGCATTGACTTGAGTCTTGAAGCAATGTCACCAGTTGATGAACCTCAATATCCATTCGGCATGCATACCGTTTGCTACCAATAGGAACAGCTGCAATGTTGACATACAAGTAAGGCTCACAGGCCATTTTCGCGGCCTCTTTTTCCTTCAATGGTTTGATGCCGGCCATACACAACCGTGACTCAACTCTGGTTTGTAATTCCTTTCGCGTGACAAGCCCCTTCATCTCAGGCCCTAAGTCCTCAATGACGACATAAATGCCATGCAGTCTTTTAAGTGAGGTTTTTTTCTCATATGAGGGATGCGTGTGTGAAAAGTTATGTGGGAATGCGAGCCTTCCAGCGACCTCACAAATCAGAAAAAAATTGGCAGTAGTGGAGGTTTTCGAACTCCCGGCCTGTGGCTTATGAGAACGAGTTGACATGTAAACTACAGTCAACGATATGAAAAACCGTACCACACAAACAACTTGTCATTCAAGGAGATTCGTCGTTTCTCATTGTGTGGTGTTGCATGAGGAGAGGCTGTCAAATCATAACCGTAAAAACCCTATTCGTATTTAAAAAAGCAATGTAAATATTAAATTCAGATCGAGTTTGCACAGGTGTTGACACTTCTTCATAGGTTATCCATAGTCATAGAAATGATACCGATTATTCCAAACATTGATAGAGAGAGAAACAGATCATTGTTTCTTCGTGGTGGACACAAGTGATGCGCATCGTAAAAAGAACCTTCATATGGGCGGCAATAACCATTCTAACGGTGGGTTGCAGTGGTGTCCTGAAGAGTGGGCAGGGGAGTGCGGCCGATTCGGTCGTGACATTTACCATTCTTCACCTCAATGACATTTATGAAATCGCTCCAGTTGAAAGTGGACAACGCGGCGGGCTTGCTCGAGTTGCCACGATCCTTCATGGTCTCGAAAACGAAAATCCCAACACCGTAGCCATTCTGGCTGGCGATTTATTGAGTCCCTCAGCAATTGGGGCGACAAAAATACACGGCAAGCCTATAGCGGGTGCGCATATGGTGGAGGTGCTGAACACACTCGGACTCGACTATGTCACATTAGGGAACCACGAGTTTGATGTCGGTGAGGCGGTGCTGGAGCAGCGGATTACCGATAGCCAATTCAAGTGGCTGACCGACAATGCGTTTGATGCCCAAGGCAAGCGGTTTTCAGGGACGATGGAGCACGATGTGGTTACCTTCCGCAATCGCCATGGAGCAGCAGTACGAGTGGGGTTGATCGGGGTCTGTCTCGACGCGGCCAAGAAGAAATGGGTCAGCTACACCTCTCCGCTCGAGGCGGCGCAGAGGCAGGTCACGAAGCTGAAAGATGACGCGGATCTGATTGTCGCCATGACCCATCTGAAAATGAGCCAAGACAAAGAACTCGCTGCGACAGTCCCAGAGCTGGAAATTCTGATGGGTGGACATGAGCATGAACATGCCAACGCGGTTTCTGGTAATGATCACACGCCGATTTACAAAGCCGATGCCAATGCCAAGACTGTCTATGTGCATCGATTTCGATATGATACCCACGAGCAAACATTGTTGGGAGTCGATTCAAAACTCGTCGTCGTGGATGACTCAATCCCTGAGGATCCAGAGGTTGCCCGGCTGGTCAAGGGTTGGATCGATCGTGTCTATGCTGCCCTGCGAGCCAAGTCTTTTGAGCCGGAAGAGGTCATCGGCATAGCCAAGGAGACGCTCGATGGTCAAGAGTCGTCAGTTCGCAACCATCCAACCAACTTGACAAAGCTCATCGCAGCGTCGTTTGCCGACGCCGCACCGAAAGCCGATGCGGTTATCTATGGATCTGGTTCGATCCGAATTGATGATCGAATTATGCCTGGAAACGTGCCGGCCTTTGACGTCCTGCGGATCTTCCCGTTCGGAGGGTATCTGATCCTCGCTGAAATGACGGGCGATCTACCGCAAGATACTCTGGAACAAGGGGATAAAAAGGTGGGGTCGGGCGGCTACTTGTTGTATGGGGCCGTGAGCCGTGATGCAACTGGTGCCTGGCTTGTTAAAGGCCAACCTCTTATCCGTGAAAAAATCTACAAGGTGTTGTTCGATGACTTCGTGTTCATGGGGGTAAAAAAACGGGTTACCTCTCTTAACCTGAGCACCCAAAGGGGAATGCTCAAACAGATTCGTCAAACTGCACCGATGCAGGATCTGTTCATTGCCCGTCTTAAACACGACATGAATACCAAAGGCGGTAGTCCTTGAGAGTACTCAGCCTGTGCGAACGCTAGTAGCTTTCAGCTACCGTACAAGAAAGTCGGGAATCGGTATGGTTCTGATCGCTACACATTCATGAATGCTATCTAAAGTCAATATAGAAAAAGGGGCTATCCTAGATAACTATTTCATATAAGGCTTAACCCACTGTTTTAAT
>JAALKI010000054.1 GCA_011088105.1 Nitrospirota bacterium
GAGGTGACCAATGAGGCGGAGGCAGGGATTGCGCTGGAGATAGACTCCGCGAACGAAAAAGTGTCCGTGGTGAGACCAGGGGCTTGCCGCAACGAAGCGTTCAGTCCATTTGCCTTTGAGGTTATAGAGGGGCTCCCTGTCATTTTTGAAGACTACGACTGCAGCGCAAAATCGTCGAAGGCGCGGTTCGATGTGCTGAGGCTTGATCCGGCGGCTAAGTTTCAAATTTTAGAGGCGGCGCTTAGCGGCCACGAAGGACTCCGGCATAGCGACCTCGTAGCGAGCATAGAGAGCACGCTGAACGCAAACCATCCCGGGAAGTACGGCAAGAGTGTCAGTAAGATAAAAGAGCTGATAAAGGACGCTGTAGAGAGAGGATGGCTCAAACAAGCAGGCAATAGACAACCCTATACACTCGGAAAGTTATCCGTTTAGGTATTCATAGGTTTAGTCCCTATTACATAGGGACTTAAACCGATAAACCGATGAACATCAAACCCTATGACACAATATAAATACACCCTAGACAGCTCCAGCAAGAAATTCATATGCCCCAGCTGCAGCAAGAAACGTTTCGTCAGATATATCGAAACAGAAACCGGAAACTATGCCAAAGACCATTTCGGGAGGTGCGACCGAGAAGTATCCTGTGGCTTCCGAGCCTACCCGAAGAGCGGCACCTTCCCGCACTTAAACTTTACCCCTAAGGTCATAACACCGCCGGCGCCCTCCTTCATCGATAAGGCAATCGTATACCGGACAATGTCAAATTATGAAATCAATCCTTTGGTCACATACCTCATCAACCGATTCGGCGAGGAGGCCACCACAACGGTGGTTCAGGAATACCAGGTGGGTACGGCAAAGAAATTCAATGGCTCTACGGTCTTCTATCAAATCGATACAGACGGACGCGTCAGGACAGGCAAGATTATGGGCTACGATGCCACCACAGGGAAGCGCTGCAAAGGTGAACGAGGGCCTCAGATTACCTGGGTACACACAGAGATTAAAGCACCCCGTTTCCATCTAACCCAGTGCCTTTTTGGTCTCCATCTTTTGAATCAAGACACACGGCAAGTAGCCATTGTGGAGAGTGAAAAGACAGCCCTCTTTATGCGTCTAGAATTCCCGGATTACACCTGGCTGGCAACCGGCTCCTTAGGTGGCTTCAAGCACGAGTACTTAGCCCCTTTGAAAGAATTCAATGTTATTGCCTTCCCAGACAACGGTGCGTACGACCAGTGGCACCAAACCGCTACCTCGATGAATGAGCTTGGTTTCTCTATTGAGGTCAGCACAGCTATCGAAGATGCGTCATATGAGACGGGATGGGACCTAGTCGACGTCTTCCTCTTCGAGGAGTCAAAGTCAAAGAAGCCTGGAGATGAAGGTAAACCCCCGCCCCAAAAATTTTGACCCTAAACGAAATGGGGTCAACAGGAATTCTGAGGCTAAAACCAGTAACGAGATACCAGGAGGTTGAGGGTTATAGATAGCTTTTGCAGAAGGCCTCAAAACAGGAAACTGAAACACCAAAAGAGAGGGGGGTACAGAAGCCCAAAACGGCCTCCCAATTTTTTGGCTTTTTCATCAAAAGACTGACACTTTTACTGTCAGTTTCACCCATAATTACTGTCAGTTTCGCTTATGTTTGGTTTTTAACCGTGTCAGACGTTGCACGGAGCGACGACAAAATCACAGGCAGCGATACGATGGACAGACAATGCAAAGGCACTGTTTGCCAGGGTATTAAAACCAAAAAAGAGCAACCATTGCTGATTGCTCTTTCCTTGTTTTCTTAGTTGCGGGGGCCAGACTCGAACTGACGACCTTCGGGTTATGAGCCCGACGAGCTACCAACTGCAAGCCGCTGTGGGTCTGTGACTTACCGTTGTTCCGTTCAAAACTGACAGTAAAAACTGACAGTATGAGCTCCTTTAATGTGACCATTGGACAGGACAAAAACCAACCGTTTATCAATGTCTATTGCCTGGACGGACGCTATCGCTTTTGGAATGGAAAAGCGATTGGCGTCGACCTCAAGTGCATCGACAACCCAAGCCTGCTCAAGGCTGCCTTTGAACTTAAACTGCGCGAAGGCTGGAAGCCTCAACCCAAGACGAAGGGAGCCAAGGAGCAAGTACTCACGGTGATGCAAGCTCTGGAGCAAGGTGCTGAGAACAAAGCAGCCCAGGGGTGCTCTGCACGCTTCATTAAGGATACCAGAAGAGTCATCACCCTATGGAGACGCTATGAAGCTGAGCATTCCATTCGCAACCTCTCTTTGGATGAGCTCAAACCAGCCCATATCCGAGCTTTCCTGGTTAGACCAAACTGGAGCCCCAAGACACAGCGCACAGTCAAGAGCACACTCGGTCCTCTGTTGAGTGACTTTAAGCCGGGCGTTATTGAGCGCGTCAAGCTCAAAAAGCCAAGCTCCTCGCTCCATAAACCCTTCGATGACATTAAGAGTATACTGGACGATATAGCGAACTACAACGGACACTTGCACCTTTGCTGTCTCATCACCTACGGCTGCCTTCTGCGACCTCATCGCGAAATTAGAGAGCTGCGATGGAGTGACTTCTCGGATGACTATCGCTTCATCCACCTGTCGGGACATCGGAACAAGTCGGGGCGCAACAGAATCGTTCCGGTACCAGCCTATGTCAAAGACTTATTGGTGCCGGGCGAACCAGGAGACAACATATTCTCTGGGAAGGAAAAGCCATACAACCAGGAGTACTTCAAGACGCTCTGGAGCCGTTTTAAGGCGCAGTCGCAAACCCTGGAAGGAGGACAGACCCTTTACTCCTTTCGGCACTCTGGAGCCATCGATATCTTCAAGCGGACCGGGTCCTTGACCAAGCTTCAAAAAGCTATGGGACACTCCTCCATCAACGTCTCAATGACCTACCTCCGAGGGCTCGAGGTGGCTGAGCTGGTTGAAGCGGATATGCCTTCGCTGTAGTCTGCTCTGCTGCGTTCTCAAACTATTAGTCAACGCTCATTGAACGGCTATGACTCGACGACTGTCTCACCTCAAATTGAGCCTATGAACGACATCAAAACCACCGAAGAACTCAGGGCGAACCACGAACGATTGAAGGAGGTTGTGACGGCCTTAAAACGGCTTGAGGAGCGGACAAACAATCAGGAATCACGCCAAGCTATAAGCCCCATTTTTAGTCCTTCAAGCATCGAACGGATTTAGCTTGAACTGGTTGATTATGATTCCTTTGAATTGCATTTGACAACAATGCTCGATACCAAGGAAGCCCCCCGCTCGAATCCCAAATAGTAGAAGTCCAGAAAAAGCCCTCTTGACCCTCATAATCATAGTTTCCCCACACTAGATATCCACCTGGAAGGCCGGAAAAACCGCTCGTGTTATTCCCATCCCAACTGGGACTATCCGCAGGGGAAGACTTCAGCTTTGCAGCTTGTTCTGGGCCACGCGAACCGGCACTCCAAGCGGCGGTTTCATTCAAACCGAGTTCAATTTCAAGAATTACAAATTCGCCATCCGTTGGAACGTGCCAATCGCTTGGACACAATCCACGCGCATCATCCACTGCATACCAGTTGTACAACCGGCCGTAATCAGCCAAGTTCGAGGCATCGTTGCTGTAAAAAGTTTGGGCGCCCTCTGTGGTGCTCAACCACTCACTTTCAGTCAAATCCCCAGGTATCAAGTCACCGTTGGCGTAATGCTCATTGCGCAAGTTCTCCGCAAACCAGCACTGGTCGCCAATCGCCACCAAATCGTAGGTGTAGCCGTCATACGTCACCGTGGAAACGCCACCGCATTCCAAAGGACCGTAAACACAACTGCCGTCCTCAATCACTGCCTCAGGATTGTAATTGCCCGCCGTTTCATCCGTACATCCACTCACAGGGCACACATATGTGAACAAGGTATCCGTCGCAAACTCGAACACGTACCATTCGTCAAGCGGCTCAATGAACAGTGAATCTGTGGTGTAAATGATTTCATCGATGACGGGAATGTCTGGACCTGGGCCGTTGCACACGCCGCATTCGTCGTACGCGCCCACACAGTCATCCACATCATCGCACAAGCCGTCGTTATCAACGTCTTCGCCCGTGCCACCGCATACCCCACACACATCGTACACACCGACGCAGTCGTCCACCGAGTCCCAAATGCCATCGAAGTCCAAATCGAAGTCGCCAAAGGCGGACAGGAGCGTAAGCAGGTCATTCATACCAACAACACCATCTTGGTTGAAGTCAGGAGATGGCTCACAATCATCCTGCGCTCCAGCGGTCACTGCGACCACGAGCGCCATTAGCGTCATCAAGTGCTTCATTTCAGTCAATTTGGTGATTACTAATATAAAGCATTATCAACCAGTGAATCATTTTTTCTGATTGAACGAGGAATAAACCCCTTAAAGACTGCCTTTGATAGCAGTTCTTGAAACCATTAAATTGCGTGTATGAAACCACTAGCTCTAATTAAAGAATGTAAATCCTGGTCGGATTTTCAGTCTTTTGCTTCGGTTATTGGTAACAAAGAGAAAGGGGATGCCTTTGAGCTGCTCACCAAGCTGTACTTCAAGCTAAACCCTGTATATGCCTTCTATGATGAGGTGTGGCTGTTAGATGAGGTTCCTCAGAAGGAATTGGACATATTGAATTTACCATCTCAAGACCTCGGGATAGACCTCATCGCTAAGAGCGGCAAAGAATACCACGCCATACAGTGTAAATACCACGGTGACAAAAACCAGAATGTTACCTACCGAGAAGTCTCCACATTTCTTCAGCAAATTGAATCCAATAAAAGAATCTCTTTAGGATACATATGCTCTTCAGCAAATGGGATGTCCAAGAACTACTTGAAGGTTCAGAAAAAACAAGTTCAAGAGCTCCTGATAGATACCTGGCAAAAACTAGACGTTACATTCTTCGATAAGGCCAGAGCTTTCTTGCTCGACAAGCGAGTAAAAGACAAGCCCCTAGCCCCGTATGAGCATCAAGAAAAAGCCATTCGCGGCGCTCAAGATTACTTTCAAGCCCAAGGCAACAGAAGAGGGAAATTGATTTTCCCTTGCGGTTCAGGTAAAAGCTTGACGGGTTATTGGATCACCGAGGCTTTAGGGTCCCACTCTACCCTCATCGCCGTTCCTAGCCTTTCCCTCGTAAAGCAAACTTTAGAAGTTTATTTGCGGGAAATTGTCGCCAATGAGATTGACGTCAAATGGCTATGCATATGCTCTGACGAAGGAATTGGAAAAGACAGTGAAGTCCTGGTCAAAACTCAGGATATTGGAGTGCCGTGCTTAACTGACTCGGACTACATCTCTCAATGGTTAGATACCAACAGAAATGAGAGGACCATAATCTTTACGACCTACCAGAGTGGAAGGATAATTGCAGAGGTTTCGAAGAAGCTAAAATTCAAGTTTGATGTAGGAATTTTCGACGAAGCACACAAAACTGTTGGCTCGAAAAACAAGGTCTTTAGCCACCTCCTTTTCGAGGAAAATATCGGTATAGAGAAGCGCATCTTTATGACCGCCACAGAGCGTTTTTACAGCGGCAAGAAGGATGAGATAATATCTATGAATGATGTTGCCGTTTACGGCGACACGTTTGCTTATATGAGCTTTAAAGAAGCCATAGAGCAGGAGCTCCTTACCGACTATAAGCTCATCACCATTGATATCAAGAAATCTGAGATAGCTGATTTTATCAAAGAGAACAATCTCGTCCAACTAAACGATAAATGGAAGAAGGATACTGAAGCTCGTTCCCTAGCATCGATGCTCGCGATGAGGAAGGCAATGAAGCGGATTAACATCAATCACGTCGTCTCATTTCACTCCTCCATAGAGAAGGCAAAAAGGTATCGGGATTTACAAGGGCATATCACAGAGAACTACGGATACGAGCCTATCGACACGTATACCGTTTCAGGTAAGATTCCCACTGCGAAACGCAATACCATAGTTCAGGAGTTCGCGAATTCTAAGCGTGCCTTAATTACCAATGCCCGGTGTCTGACTGAGGGTATCGATGTGCCAAATATTGACTGCATTGTCTTCGCCGACCCTCGCAAAAGCAAAGTAGATATCGTCCAAGCATTAGGGCGTGCGCTCAGGAAGAAAAAAGGCAAGGAATGGGGGTATGTCATCTTACCCGTGGTCTATGACGATGAGACCAAAGAAATCGACAACGACAGCTACAGTGAAATCCTGAGTATCGTGGGTTCGCTGGCTTCTAACGACGAACGTATCGTTGAATATTTCAAATCGAAAAGCGAGAAAGAAAAATCAAACCGAGACATCTTGGTTGGCTCTGACCTGTTCTCTTTCGACTCTTCTATGCTTGATGAAAAAGATTTCGCTCAGCAACTAGAAATCAAGATTTGGGGGAAGCTATCCAATTTCAGTTGGCTGCCATTTGAAGAAGCAAGGGACTATGCACGAAATCTGAAATTAAATAGTGCGAAAGAATGGGAGAATTTCAATAAAAATTTACTTCCAGATAATATCCCAGCTTCTCCCACATATGCTTACAAGAATAAAGGGTGGATTAATTGGGGTGATTGGCTTGGCACTGGAAGAGTAGCGAATTACAACATTAAATACAGAGATTTTGAAGATGGTCGGGGATTTGCGCGGTCTTTAAAATTAAAATCGACTACCGAATGGAGAGAATATTGTAAATCAAGCCAGAGGCCAAAAGATATACCCGCCAATCCAAACAACACGTACAAGAATAAAGGATGGGTTAATTGGGGCGATTGGCTTGGCACTGGAAGAGTAGCAGATAAGGATAAGGTGTTTTTAAAATTCCATAAAGCCCGAGACTTTGTCCAAGAGCTAAACTTGAACTCTATAACTGAATGGAAGGGTTACATAAAGTCAGGAAAAAAACCAGATAATATTCCATCAGCCCCAAATCAGAAATATGAAAATTCGGGCTGGATTAATTGGGGGGATTGGTTAGGTACTGGTCTAATCGCGACCTACAATGTAGAGTACCGAAAATTTGAGGCTGCTAGGCAATTTGCTCGTTCACTTAAGTTTAAGAATGGGAGGGATTGGAGGGAATATTGTAAATCAGGTCAAAAACCGGAGGATATACCTGCGAATCCAAACAGTGTTTACAAGGACAATGGATGGAAGAGCCTTGGAGACTGGCTGGGCTACACAAGCAATTATGATAAAGTTTTTCTCTCTTATGAGGAAGCAAAAAAGCTTGTCTCTGATTTGGATATAAAATCATTCAATGAGTACAAGGAATATTATAAAGCCAACCGGCCAGAAAACTTACCTGCTTCTCCAATTCAGACCTACAGAGGATTGGGTTGGGTAAGTTACGGTGAGTTCTTTGGCACTGGAAGAGTAGCGAATTACAACATTAAATACAGAGATTTTGAGGAAGCTAGGAGATTTGTCCGCTCCTTGAAATTAAAGTCGACTGCTGAATGGAGGGAGTATTGTAAATCAAGCCAGAGGCCAAAAGATATACCCACCAATCCGAACAACACGTACAAGAATAAAGGATGGGTTAGTTCGGGTGATTGGCTCGGTACAGGAAGAGTAGCAGATGGTCAGCAATCCTGGGTAAAATATGAGGAAGCTAAGCTATTTGTGAAGACACAAAAAATTAGGTCAAAAGCTGAATGGTCCATTTTCGTGAAGTCAGGTAAAAAGCCCGAGAATATTCCGGCAGCACCAATGGGTGTCTACACACGAAAGGGTGACTGGAAAGGGTGGAATGACTTCTTCGGGAAACTTTAGGACAATAAATACTCATCGATATGACACTCCCCCTCAAAGAAGACAGCGTTATCATCCATTACGGTTGCTCAGCTTTCAAAAAGCCCGAGCATATCATCTTTTGGGTAGGCGCGGTCTATTTCAACCAATGGCAGAAGGAATACTTCTTCGAAAACGGTGAAGAAATTGAGATAATCCAAAGGCTTAAGGGCTTCGTCGAAGAACACAAGGACAAAACTTTCATTCACTGGTCAATGAATAAGGTGAACTTTGGCTTCAAGAGGATTGAACGGCGACACGAAGAACTTCAAGGAGCAGTTATCTCAATAGAGCCGCCGCTGATGTTTGACCTCTCAGAGTATCTGAAAGAGAAGTACGGCGTGTATTATGTCCCGAAGATAGATCCAGGCCGGTTGAACTACATCGCAAGTTTGAATAACTTCTCCGGATACAAAATCAACGTAGAGGTCAAGGAGCTAAATGAGGCCTCTGAACGACTAGAGCTCCTTTATTCCATCTGTGAGGCAGAAAGGGAAGGAAAACTCAAGACACTCACATCTCGTGACAAAGTCAATCCATTCCCAAGACTTTTTACGTCGTACGACATCTTCGAAAAATTCCTTGAGTACACCGATGAATACATCCTCGACCCTTTCGTAGACTATTCATTTTTGAAGAAGCGATTACAATACGAAAAACTCATCCATAATCTTCGCGATAAAGAATTCATCGAATTTCTCTTTCACGAAATGAATATTATCTCCGAAAAAGTCTACTCGGAATTCACAATTCAGGGAAGACTGAGCTCCCTTCAAAAGTCTAGCTCTCCTCAAAGGGAGAACAACTTCATTAACACTTTCTGCTGATTCCGCCATTTTGGCGGATTTCTGCCCAAAATGGGCAAACCACTGGTCAAAGCTTTGTTGCTCTTAATCCAATTAGAAGCAATCGAGTATGAGCGACAACCCGTTTTCAAGTCAGATTGAAGCAGAGCTTCAGAAACCAGCAGCTAGGCTAGCTCGAAAACTAGCATCCTGCCGGATAGATATCTCAGAAGAGATACCACCGCCAGAGGTAGCCTGGGAAATACAAGAGTTAGACTCGGAGGTATTCCGCCTCCTCGGAACCTTGGGCAACTTCAGCCTCGTCAAAGGCAAAGCCAAGAGCAAGAAGTCATTCTTTATCAATATGGCTATCTCCACTGCCGTCGGCCAAGGGCTGTTCCAGCAGAGGCTTAGGAGCCCCCTCAAAGACAATCAAAACCACGTACTGTACTTCGATACCGAGCAGTCACGATACCACGTACAGAAGGCCGTCAAACGAGTCTGTGAGCAAGTCCGGACAGCCGTTCCTACGAACCTCGACACCTATGGTCTGCGGAAGGAAAGTGCCGATGAGCGGTTCAAGCTTATAGAGCACGCTATCTCGACGACTCCAAACTTGGGGTTTGTCGTCATCGATGGAGTACGCGACTTAGTCACGTCAATTAATGACGAGTCAGAAGCGTCTTATATGTCCTCCGCACTACTCAGGTGGTCCGAGGAATACAACATCCATATCGTAGTCGTCCTGCACGAAAACCCGGGCAGCGAGAAAGCCAGGGGGCACCTGGGTACCGAGCTGACCAATAAGGCGGAGACAGTGATTGCGCTGGAGATAGACTCCGCGAACGGAAAAGTGTCCGTGGTGAGACCAGGGGCTTGCCGCAACGAAGCGTTCAGTCC
>JAALKI010000055.1 GCA_011088105.1 Nitrospirota bacterium
TAACACCCTCAATTATGTCGTATTGGTGGACTCACTTTCATGGGGGGCAGGATAAGACCATTATCGCTATCGCTGCGCTGAAAATGGTTCTTTTCATATGAAGATACAGAACAATCATGATCTTAAGACCGTAAAAGATTCCTCTTCATATCCATGGGATACTATCCATCAGAGAATGTGCCTGAGAGAACAAGCGATCTAAGCCATATATTTTTTTTGACTAGAGGTCAAAGCTGTTCTTGAAAGAAATGCTTCATCAGCCTCATCCATTATATTACCTCGCGGGCTTGCTGTATGAAAACGCTTCAGGGTCTTCAATATTGATGGGTAAAGATGGGGAAGGTCTATTTAGCTAACAAAAAATTGGAATCTTTTACTTGTGGACCCCAGGCAAAGCCCCAATCCCATTCAGGAAAACAGGAGGCGGCTTAAGGTGCCCTGGAATTAACAGCCACCTAAAAATGGGGACAGGATGAGCTGACATCAACGAGAACTCAAATGCAAGTTGGGTTTGCTCCAAAAAATAGCAGAGGCGGCGCATGCTACTTAACAGGGCCACCTCATAGTGTATCTAAATAGATACTTTCTATTTGAAAAAAAATGTTCTTCCTGAATCGTGCTCAATATAGATTAAGAAACAAGAGATATGTTTGGGTTTTACTTTTCTCTAACGATATTGTAGTCTCCAGCATGGCCTACGGGCTGTCATGCTAAAGAACCCCATTGTCTGATCGTATGAAGAGTTTAGGTCTTGCGAGCTCTTGTATGCTTCTGAGAAACACTGAGGTGACTTCTAGCATAGCCTCATGAGATAATCTGCCCCAATCTGATACACCCGTTGAGCATTACCCGAATAACACGGCCTTCAGGAAAGCATTCGTCTTGCCTCCTCATTAAAGGAGGTCACATAATAATCATATCCCCTATGTCTCAACAAATATCGTCATTATCTTTCCATATAAGTGAGTACAGGCTGTGGGCTTGATCAGTCATGTCTTGAACTGGTTTTCAAGTGACATGGCTGTTGATTTAGGTACAGCGAGTACCTTGATCTATATCCAGGGTCAAGGGATTGTACTGAATGAACCGTCAGTCGTTGCCATTGAAAAACAAACCAATCGGATCCTTGCTGTTGGAAGTGAAGCCAAGAAGATGGTTGGGCGCACCCCTGGCACAATTGCCGCTATTCGGCCCATGAAAGAAGGGGTGATTGCTGATTTTGATATTGCCGAACGAATGTTGGCTCATTTTATTGCTAAGGTCCATAATCGCAGTCTGCTTATCCGGCCACGTATTATTATTGGCGTGCCCTCCCGTATTACTCAGGTCGAACAACGGGCCGTGAAGGAGTCGGCTGAACTTGCTGGCTCTCGAGAAGTGTACTTAATTGAAGAACCAGTTGCCGCTGCCATTGGAGCGGGGCTCCCCATCACGGAACCCGTAGGCAGCATGGTCGTGGATATTGGCGGTGGTACGACGGATATTGCGGTAATATCTCTTGGCGGTGTGGTCTATAGCGAGTCCGTAAAAACAGCCGGGGATCAGATTGATCAAGCCATCAGCAGCTATATGAAACGGGAATACAGCCTCTTGATTGGCGATCATATGGCGGAACGCGTGAAATGCGAGATTGGCTCGGCCTCCCCCTTACCTGAATCATGCCATATGATTGTGAAAGGTCGCGATCTCGTTTCAGGCATTCCCCGCTCGATTGTGCTGGAAGATACAGAAATCCGTGAAACCTTGGAGGATTGTATTCATGCCATCGTGACAGCCATCAAACGTGCATTAGAAAATACCCCGCCTGAACTGGCTAGTGATATTATTGACCATGGCATTGTCTTGACCGGTGGGGGCTCTCTCTTAAGAGGACTCGATGCCCGGTTGCGCGACGAGACCACACTTCCTATCGTGACTGTTGATGATCCACTGACGTCAGTCGTGATGGGTGTAGGCAAAACCCTTGAGGAGCTGACTCTTCTCAAAAATGTTGTCTCGATGTCTACGGTGACTTCATAAACGGAATCTTGTAATCATGGCGAGCCGGTTGCACACTGGCATTGTAGGAGGCACCAGGACCAAACGCCTCTTCCTTGCATTACTGATCATAGCCATCTTCTGGATTGTCTTTATTCCACGGCAAGCGCAAATTCTTTTACAGAATCTTGGGAAGCCAATAGCCAGTCTGCTCACCATCCCCATTCAAGGCTTAGCCAATCTTGACCGTGGAGTCCGTGACCTCTGGAACCATTACCTCGCCCTTCAGGGTGTGCATGAGCAAAACATCGTCCTTCAGGGTGAGATTGACCAACTCCGTGGAGCATTAAACCAGTTACGTGAACAAGCCCTTGCTGTTGAACGATTGTCGACCTTGCTCAAGTTTCAACGACGCTTAGAGCCTCAGACGATTGCAGCCAGGGTCATTGGACGCAACACCTCGAATTGGTATCAAGCCTTAATCCTGGATAAGGGTGAGGCCGATGGGCTCGCACGCGACATGGGAGTAATGACTCCAGCTGGTGTCGTCGGTAAAATTATCAAAACTCATTCATCGAGCTCCATTGTTCTTTTGTTAACTAATCGAAATATCGCCATTGCCAGCCTCGTGCAACGAACGAGAGATGAAGGAATCGTACAAGGGATGGATCGAGGACGAATTCGTATCAAGTATCTTCCTCCACTTTCCTCCGTTCAACCCAACGATCAGATTGTCACATCCGGCTTAACGGGTGGGTTTCCCCGAGGCTTGTTAATTGGCCACATCAATCATGTCACTGAACATGATGGCGCACTCTTTCAATCTGCTGACCTTGTACCCGCTGTGGATTTTAGAAAGTTAGAAGAAGTTCTCATTATTGTGTCGCCTCAACCAGCTACGCCATCGAATGACGATGCACCTACTCTGTCACCTCTGGCCACCTCCCCCCCTACTCCATGAACCCCATTCTCTTTGCTGGTATTCTCTTGATCATCGTGCCGTTTCAAGCCACGCTTGCTAACTCATTGAGTGTCTGGGGCATACGGCCTGATCTCTGTTTAGTAATCACCTGTGTCGTAGGCTTTGGATTTGGACAATGGGATGGGGTCAAAGTCGGGTTCGCTGTAGGATTTCTCCAAGACCTTTTCTCAGGCGGTGAACTGTGGGCAAACCTGATCACCAAAACCGGCATCGGATTCTTGTCTGGCGTGACAGCCGAACATCTCACAAATACGAATTCCCACGCGATTTTTCTGCCTGTGCTGGTTTTTTCCATATTTTCTGGCAGTGTCTATTTGGTATCATCCACACCACACTTAGAAATTGAGGATGTTCTGTATGGCCTGCAAACAGTGTTTCTTCCTCAAGCGCTATTTGATGCCATCCTCGCTATGGGGCTACATCACATACTCATACGCTGGTTTCCACACGAGTAGGATTACCCCTACACGGTTTCTGTCTTCACGGCAAAAGGAGCACAGGGGTCTCGAAATAGGTTGAATATGATAGGGACAACGTATGGCAACTAATGGATTCCAATCCAATGAACTCGGAGACCTCCAACAGCGTCTGATCTTTTTGAAAATTGGCATTTTCATCCTTATTGGCCTCCTCGTCTTACGCCTCTGGCAGTTGCAAATTAAAGAAGGCCCTTACTATCGGGAACTCTCCCAGGACAATCGCACTCGCTCCATTGTCTTACGACCGGCTCGAGGATTAATCTATGACCGAAATGGTATACTTCTGGCTAACAACATTCCCAGTTTCAATCTATATGTCGAGCTCAACGATGTGGTCAGCCGAGACGGCCTCATCACAACACTCGTCGACCTCTTGGCATTTGACGCCACTGATTTATCTCAACGGCTCCAATCCCAAGACTCACGAACACGCATTAAAATAAAAGGCGGGCTCAGCCTTCGTGAAGCCACACTCATCGAATCGCACCGCCTTGATTTGCCTGGAGTGGTGATTCAGCCGGAATACCAACGCAACAACCCCCAAGGTAACTACGCGGCGCATGTTCTGGGCTATATTGGAGCCGTTTCAGAAAAGCAGTTGGCTCAAGACCAGTTTTCAAATCTGACTCCTGGCAGTCTTGTCGGTCAACAGGGAATTGAACGGATGTATGATGGCCTGTTACAAGGCATGCCTGGACGCAAACTCATTGAAGTCGACGCATTGGGCCATGAAAAACAAACCCTTTCCGTTGACAGCCCACAGGCAGGGGATGACCTCTATTTGACCATCGACTTTCGGCTGCAGCAATTAGCCGAAGAACTTCTTGGCAAAGAAGCCGGGGCAATTGTCGCTCTTGATCCAAACAATGGTGCCGTGTTGGCCCTAGCCAGCCAACCTGGCTTTGACCCGAATGCTCTTTCTCGAGGACTCCCCAGGTCCCAATGGCACACCATTCTTCAAGATCCCTACCATCCATTAACAAATCGTGCGATTCAAGGGTTGTATCCCCCAGGATCCACCTTTAAGATCGTCATGGCTACGGGAGCCTTAGAGACCAACACCATTGCGCCTTTGGATACCGTTCAATGCCAAGGAGGCTATCGATTGGGCAACCACTTGTTTCGAGACTGGAAAGCCAGCGGACATGGAACGGTTAACTTATCCAAGGCTTTAACCCATTCATGTGATGTCTATTTTTATAAGATCGGTCACCGGATGGGCATTGACACTATTGCTACATATGCTCATCACTTTGGACTCGGTGAAAAAACCGGGATTGATCTTCCCTCTGAACAGGATGGGATTGTGCCATCTTCTGAATGGAAAAAACAGATCTATGGCGAACCGTGGTATCCTGGAGAAACCATTTCCGTCTCGATCGGACAAGGATTTCTGACGGTGACTCCTATTCAAATGGCCAACGTTATTGCCACGATCGCCAATGGTGGCACGCGCTATACCCCACACATTATGCACAGCATCCGCCATCGGAAACTCGAGACCATTGAGGAACAGGTTTCTCCAGAAGGCCACTTGCTTACGCTACAGCCCAACTGGATAGCGAGGATTCAAGAAGCGTTAGTCACCGTGGTCACGAAAGGCACCGCACAACAAGCCAAATCCGCCTTCGTCTCGATCGCTGGCAAGACCGGAACGGCACAGGTTGTCGCCCTTCAGGCCAAGGCAGAAAAAGAACAGCCCAAGGCTTTCCAAGATCATGCCTGGTTTGTCGCTTATGCTCCAGCCAATGCCCCACGTGTTGCAGTTGCGGTTGTGGTCGAACATATGGGGCATGGTGGATCCATTGCTGCCCCGTTGGCGAAGCTCTTCATCGAAGCATTCATGCAATTTTATCCGAACGCACAAACCACGCCATTTTCTGTGCCCACGATTTCTTTGAACTCCAGTCTCGTAATTACGATTGCTCATGCTTAACCCTGCCATGACAGAGCGAGGCGTTGACGCCTTAGAATGGAGCTTCATCGGAGTCGTCTTGGGCATTCTGGTAGTCGGCATCCTCTCTATTTACAGCGTGACTTCGAAGAGCCTCTTGACAATGTTTCCGGTCTATTTGAAACAATCTATCTGGATCCTCGTAGGACTTCTTGCATTTTGGGTAATTGGATCAATGGATTATCATAAATTGGCTCGTCTTTCGATTGTCTTTTATGGTATCGGCCTTTTACTGCTCATTGGCGTCTTCCTCATCGGGAAAAATAGTCGTGGGGCTCAACGCTGGATTCCTCTCGGTCCTCTGGCCATGCAACCATCAGAATTTGTGAAGTTGCCGCTTATCCTTATGCTGGCTTCATATTACAGCAACAAAGTTCGTCAAGGGTGGTGGTATAGGGTCATCATACCCGCCCTCATCACCCTTCCTGGATTTGTGCTTATTCTGAAACAACCTGACCTAGGAAGTAGTCTGGGGTTTTTAGCGATTTATGTTACATTACTCTTGGCTGTCGGGGTTAAATCTAAGGCATTTGGTCTTGTTCTGCTTTCTGCCTTGATGCTCTTTCCCTTTGCCTGGGGCGGGTTATGGGGTTCCCTCCATGATTATCAGAAAGAACGCATTATTAGTTTTGTGGACCCAGCGTATGATCCAGGAGGAAAAGGGTATCATGGGCTCCAATCACGAATTGCTATTGGATCTGGGGAAATTGTTGGCAAGGGTCTGCACAGAGGAACACAAACACAGTTTAAGTTTTTACCGGAGGGCCATACGGATTTTGTCTTTGCCGTCTTTGCCGAAGAATGGGGATTTTTGGGAGCTTTATTGCTCCTGTCGCTCTTTTTAAGTTTATTCCTTATTGGATTCGAAATTGCGGCCAAGGCCAAAGATTTATTAGGCGCCCTGCTGACCATTGGCGTGATCGGCATGATCGTCTTTGGGGTAATTGTCAATATAGCGATGACCCTTGGCCTAGCACCAATTGTGGGCATTCCCTTACCATTAATGAGCTATGGAGGCAGTTCGATGATTATGACGATGGCTTCCCTAGGACTCTTACTCAGCGTCAGACGCCGCCGGTTAACCTTGTCATGAACGAGAGGAGCATGACCGCCGTCGCAAACGCGATAATCAGGAGAACTTATGAGTATTGAAATTGCAATTAATGTCACCCCCGAAGAAACACGGGTGGCCGTGCTAGAAAATAAGGTAGTCACAGAACTGTATGTGGACCGTGCCAACAAAAAGGATTTTGTCGGTGATATTTATATTGGCAAAGTTGTGAAGGTGTTACCAGGTATGCAAGCCGCGTTCATTGACATTGGTCTTGACCGTGCAGCGTTTATGCATGCCTCGGACCTTTCTCCCGAACCTGAGACAAGCGATATACTCGTGGAGAACGAGGATGAAGACAAAGGACCAGAGGTTTCGCGTTCTCGCCGTCCACCCATTCGGCCCATTGAAGATATTCTCACAGAAGGGCAGGAATTACTGGTCCAAATTTCCAAAGGGCCAATCGGCACCAAAGGCCCTCGCGTGACCGCCTATACCTCATTACCTGGACGGTTTTTGGTGTTTATGCCCAATGTTGATCACATTGGCATATCACGCCGAATTTCAAAAGACGACGAACGCGGTCGACTCAAAGAAATCATGAAACGCATTCGGAAGCCAGGGTATGGCTATATTGTCCGTACGGTCAGCGCTGGTGTCACCGAAGAAGATTTGCAATCAGATGTGGAATTTTTAATCGCTCTGTGGGAAGACATTTTGAAAAAGCAGGCGCAATGCCCAGCCCCTGCGCTCCTTCATTCGGATCTCTCATTGACCCTTCGTGTCGTTCGAGATCTCTTTACGAAAAAAGTTGACCGTTTATGGATTGATGCCAGGCCCGACTATGAAGAGGTTAAAGAATTTGTGCGACGGTATCTCCCCGAACAATCTTCACGCGTTCATTGCTATGAGAAAGAAGAAAGTCTGTTCGACCATCTTGGTGTCGAAATAGAAATTTCCCGAGCCATGAGCCGGAAAGTATGGTTGAAATCTGGAGGACACATTGTTGTGGATCATACGGAAGCCATGACGGTCATTGATGTGAATACTGGACGCTTTGTCGGTAAGCGCGACCAGGAGGAAACGATCCTCAAAAACAACTTGGAAGCCGCCAGGGAAATCGCCTATCAAATTAAGCTCAGGGGCATCGGTGGGATTATTATCATTGACTTTATTGATATGGAGCGTGAGCGCAATCGAGAGAAAGTCTATCAAACATTTGTTGATGCCATGGGCCAAGATAAAGCACGTAGTAGGATTTCTAGGATTTCGGACTTAGGGCTTATCGAAATTTCGCGGGAACGTGTTCGAGAGGACCTTCTCCGAACATTATCCGAAATCTGCCTTGACTGTGATGGCCGAGGCTATACGAAATCAGCAACAACCGTTGTTCATGAAATCTTTCGAGAAATTCGACGGCTTGGAAAAGGCGAACCAAATCAACGCATCGTTGTCGGCGCCAATCCTCGTATCGTCGATCTTCTACTGGATTCAGAGCATGAAGGGATTGAAGTACTAGAACGGGACTATCGTCGGCTAATTCGGATTCAGGCCGACCCACTCCTACATCTCGAACATTATGATCTTGTCCTCTTGGAAGAATCCTCACCTGTCAGTTGAATCCATACTCTACGGCTCGTGGCAAGATGTAGTAAGGAACTTATGGTTTCTTACATGCTTCCCTTGAGACGAGAACCTTCACACAGCTACGAGTCAGAACACGTTTATCGCCTATTCTTTATTAATGCCTGCCATGAATCTCTCAGAGCTCAACGTCCCCAACCAACAGCCCTGCAAAGCCCAAGAAGATCTCTGTCATGATAGAGAGAGGTTACGATCTTGGCTCACCCTTCAAGCGATTAACGGCCTTGGGAATGGGATCATCTGTCGACTTGTTCACACATTTGGTTCACCAGCACAGATTTGCAAAATGTCTCTTCACAGACTGATGAAAGAAGGAGAAATCCGCGAATCGCTAGCAAAGGCCATCCATGTTGGACCTGATACCGATGCACAGAAGCACATTGAACGAGTGCTCGACATGACGCAAAAGGGGCACTGGTCTATTGTGAGCATCTTGGATCCGGCCTATCCACGACGACTGACAATGATCCCTGACCCACTGCCATTGCTCTATATCACGGGTCGCTTGGAAAAGGTCGGTGACCACGCCTTAGCCATTGTTGGTTCGCGGCGTGCAACCTCTGAGGGGCGTGCCTTTACAGAGGAGTTAAGCCGGGATCTGGCCCTGTTAGGATTTACCATTGTGAGCGGTATGGCCAGAGGCATTGATAAGGCCGCTCACCGAGGCGCCTTACAAATTTCTGGTCGCACAGTGGCTGTCTTAGGGTGTGGCATCGATCGCACCTATCCGCCAGAACATGAATCCTTGCGCAAGGCGATTGAGGAACATGGTGCTGTGATATCTGAATTTCCTCCAGGGACACCACCCCATGCCCACCATTTTCCACGGCGAAATCGAATTATTAGTGGGCTGAGTCTCGGCGTCATCGTCACAGAAGCTGCACTCCAGAGCGGGTCGTTAATTACTGCAAAGTTGGCTCTCGAGCAAAACCGTGAAGTCTTTGCGGTCCCTGGTTCGGTCAAAACGGAAGGTCATCGAGGTCCTCATAGTCTTCTGAAACAAGGGGCAAAACTCATCGAACATTGTCAGGATGTTCTTGAAGAACTTATGCCTCAACTCGATCCCTGTATTCTTGATCGAATCATCAAGACACCATCGACTCCTGCATTGGCCCCGTCAGTTGAGCTAAACCCCCAGGAGCAGGTTGTCTACGATCTCCTCTCCTCCGTTCCACTCTCTATTGATGAGGTTATTACGCAAACCCAGTTGT
>JAALKI010000021.1 GCA_011088105.1 Nitrospirota bacterium
CAAAAGGCCGGAAAACTCTATGTTGAACCTGTCCGCTTGACGGGGAAGCTTACAACCATTCTGATAGCGACATGGACCCACAATCTCCATTGGCAGGTCAGCTTGTCTTCCGGATTATTGAACCAGTTGGAGCCTCGACAACGGTTCTCATTGAACAACTCAAAAAATTGAATATTGCTCTGACTCCTTTTGAAGCAACCGTTCTCGCTATCGGTCTTTATGAAGAAACAGGATTTCTGGCTTATATGTCTACCACCCCACGAGATCTTGACGCTGCGGCTCATGTATTACGAGCTGGTGCCGATTTAAATATGGTGCGAGATACCCTGAGCTCTCACTTAGACCTGGCCCTGTTGCATGATCTCCTGGAATCCAGTGAAACCTACTATGTGGAGGGGCACAAGGTGCTCTTGGCCTCTAGTACGTATGATCAATGTCGGGGGGACCTGGCTGAAGCCGTTCACAAACTGGCTGAGCTTGAAGGGTATGATGCCGTTCTAGCCGCGATCTGTATGGAAGAGAAGGTAGAAATCATTGGACGCAGTCGATGTGCCCCGATCCATGTCGGACGTATTGCCGAAGCTTTGGGAGGTGGAGGGCATGCGAGTGCCGCCTCAGCTGTGGTGAAAGGTCAGACACTCTTTGAGGTCAAGGAGCATGTGGCTCGGTTGTTGATGGATTGTCATGCTCCACTTGCCCGTGACGTGATGACAACTCCTGTCAAAGTCATTACCGCAGGGGCTACCGTGAAGGAGACTGAGCATGTGTTAACCAAATATGGAGTCAATGTTCTCCCGGTGGTGGATGCACATATCCGGTATCAAGGGATCGTGACGAGAGAAGCCATTCAGAAAAGTCTATTTCATCAGCTTGGAGCTGCTGAGCTTCATGCTCTCATGCAGACAGATGTGTATACCGCTACGCCGGAAACATCGTTTCATGACATTAAAGACCATATGCTGGAGCGTAACCAACGCTGTGTTCCTATTCTGCAGAACTCCCACGTTGTTGGGGTGATCACCAGGACCGACCTGCTTCGTGCCGTTCATCGGGACATTCTGCGAGAAGTTTTGGGAAAAAGAAGAGACACATTTCCGCGCACGCGGCATCTGCAGGCTCTCCTGAAGCAACGCCTACCAGCTTCACTCTTAGCAGTCTTGGAGGAAGCTGGATCATTGGCTACCCGTCAGCACGTTTCGGCTTTCGTGGTGGGTGGGTTTGTCAGGGATGTGCTTTTGGGGCAGCCTACACGAGATCTGGATGTTGTCATCGAGGGTGACGCGATGATTTTTGCACGGGTTTGGGCCTGTCAACATGGTGCACGCGTGACGGTCCATGAAAAATTTGGAACAGCAAAGATCATTTTTCCCAATGGCTTGAAGCTTGATTTGGCGACAGCGCGCTTAGAATATTATGAATATCCAACGGCCCTTCCCACTGTCGAGCGAAGCTCAATCAAACAAGATCTGTCTCGTCGTGATTTTACTATCAATGCCTTGGCGATTCAGTTGAACCCGGGACGGTTTGGGGAGTTGATTGATCTCTATGGCGGGCAACGTGATATAAAAGAAAAAAAGATTCGTGTTCTTCACAGCTTGAGTTTTATCGAGGATCCGACGCGAGTCTTCAGGGCCATTCGCTTTGCCGAACGATTTGGGTTCGAACTGGGTAAAGAGACCCTGAGCTTAATTAAAGCTGCGGTGGCCATGGATGTGTTTCAGCGCTTGTCAAAATCTCGTGTGTCAGAGGAACTTATCCTATTGCTCTCAGAGGAAGAACCTAGCCACGGGATTGCTTGGTTAGCTGAGCTGAATGTGCTTCGCTTCATCCATCCTGCCTTGAAGTGGTCGACGAAATTAGAATCATTGTTTCATTCCATTAAAGAAGTCTTGGATTGGTACAAGCTTTCATATTTCGACGGGAGTGTGAAGCCATGGGTAGTCTACTTTACGGCTTTGATCGACAGCCTTTTGAAAGGGACTGTTGAAGAAGTACTCAAAACCCTTGCTATTCCTGCTGGAGATGGCAAAACAATACAGAAAAGCCAGACGACCGTTCATGTGCTTCGCCGATTGACTCAATGTCCACTACCTCGGCCTTCCGAAACCTATCATCTCTTGGAAGGCTATGCGGATGAAACGCTGTTGTTCCTGATGGCAAAGTCTCCGGACGAATCGGTTAAACGACGAGTGTCAATGTATTTGACCACCGACCGGTACATAAAACCATTGACGACAGGTGATGATCTCAAGGCCATGGGTTTTCTTCCCGGTCCTGGGTTTAAAAGAATACTCACGGCTTTGCTCGATGCCCGCTTGGATGGTGATGTCCAAACCGAAACAGATGAACGGACCTTGATCAAACGATTACAGAATCAATCCTGAGTCTGTGGCTCAGCCTATCTGTGTTTCGATCAAGGCCGTTTTGAGTATGGTGGTGTGTTGGCATTCTCCACATCTGAACTGAATGTTATCGCCTTCTCGGTCAATGGCTGACATTCTGATGGACTCTGGATGAGTCCTGGTGCAAAGCAGCAGCGGTGTTAACCCAGAGGCTTCTTCAGGTGCGTGCGCTGGTTGTATCGTGACACGGTGCCGCATTTTGCACTGACAACAGAAAACCCCAATCCTATCTGGTGGAATAATTTTTTTGAAGGTCAGTGAGACGGGGTGGACGGCAAAACATTGTTGAAGGAAGGCTGGACTCTTATATGTGGGAGGCATTGGGCCGCCTTTCGTGTTGAAGGGGAGGGGGAGGTTGATGCTGCCGTGTAGACTTTCGATTATGACCTCGAACCATTTTAAATTCAAACAACCGGCATTCTAAGTCGCCATTATAAAGAGGCGTGCGGCGTGATGCGGCGAGTCCGATCAACTTCGCCAATCGAGCATCAGCTGTGAGGAAATAGGCTTGCCAGCCAGGGAACTGTTGCTTCAAGTGGTTGCCGAGTTGGGGGTAGAAGGCAGCGAGTTGGTCTCGTTCGCCACTTCGGATGCCATAGGGCGGGTTTGTGAGGAGGATCCCCTGTTCTGTTGGTGGGTGTATGGTGAGAGCATCGGCTTCTTGGAGATGAATGCCTTCACTCAATCCTGCCGCCTGGATGTTGGTTCGAGCTTTTTCAAGTTCGGCGGCATCTCGATCATACCCGTGCAACGTGATGGGCATGGATGGGATTTGCAGGGATTGACTGATTTGGCGCAACGCAGTCCATGTTCTCTGGTCAAAGTGTAAAAATTTTTCAAAAGTAAAATGACGATGGAGTCCCGGGGCGATCCGTCTGGCTTTTTGCGCCGCTTCAAGAAGAATGGTCCCCGATCCACACATGGGGTCCAAGAGGGTCTGATCCGGTGTCCATCCTGAGAGAGCCAGGATGCCGGCTGCAAGATTTTCCCTCAGAGGGGCATTGCCTTGATCGATGCGAAACCCTCGTTTAAAAAGCGGAGCACCTGAGGTATCGAGATACAAGGTGAATGTGTGTTGATCTACATAAGCATGAATTTGGATGTCCGGGTCGTCCGTTCTGACATTTGGTCGAGTACCTGTTTCGTGGATGAACTTATCGCATATCGCATCTTTGATGCGAAGCGCCACAAAATTGACGCTTCGTAACGGACAATGTTTGGTCTTGACCTTGACCTTGATGGTTGCGCGAGAAGAAAACCAGTGAGGCCATGGGAGTTGGAAGGTTGTTCGATAGATATCCTGTTCATGGGCATACGACGTTTGGTCAAGAAACCACAACACGCGACTGGCAATACGACTCTCAAGATTGACGGTATAACAGAGCTTCCATGTGCCTTGGTAATGGACGCCTCCAGGAATGCTGTGGATCTGTCGGGCTCCTATGTTGTGAAGCTCAGCTTCCAACACGGATTCTAATCCGCGTGGACATGGGGAAAAAAAATGATGCCGCGTTGAAGGCTTAGCAGGGTTCACGCTTCCAGTCTCGTAACACGTTGGTTTTGTCGAAGGTCAAAAGGTAGTGCAGGCAGATGGGTTTCGCGGCCGCCTGCCCTCCAGATGGTTTGCCAAGCATGGCTGTTGCAGCATTTGCCACATCAGAGATGCCTTTCCCTAGGGTATCCATGCCCATGGGATCAAGATCTTTTTCCATAAAGGCAAATCGATAGGTCCAGATCGTTTCTCCATCTAGGATGGATTCTTTCTCACGGAAGGGTGGCCCCAGCTTTTTTTCGATCTCTTCTTTGGTGATTATTTCGACACCACCTTTGAGGTAGGACTCTCGCCAAGGATCGCAACCGGTTACGAAGATCCAGGCCCCTAGTAAAAGAACGGTCAGTATCCACGTGGCCCCATGTCTGATGGCTGTATATCGAGTAAGCGGTGTCAGAAGGGTCATGGTTCTTTTTTAGGGGGATTTGGTGGATTGGGACGTGTTAGTGTTCTAATCAGGGCATAGCTTTGAGCCAGGAGTCCCGTCACAATCAATCCAAGTGCGGTCTGGAGCCAGTCCGTATCCGGGTGATCGAGGCCATGCATGCCAAGGATAAACCCCAGGGCTATGCAGATAATGCCAACGGTCCGTGCGATGAGAACGTCAGGATACATAGCGAAATGAGCCTACCCTCCATGGTGCTTTTCGTCGGGTATTGCGTTGAATGGATCCATCAGGACTCCGTAGCAACTGAAGGATAACAGGGCCTCAGCGTATCGTGTTTGATAGGCAGAAAGCTAGTGTGGTCTGGCCTGTCAGGTTTTTGTGAAGGTCGATTGCCTCTACTCTCTGGCTAACTTTCGATAGCGAATTCGATGAGGATGCTCGGCAGCCTTGCCGAGCCGTTTTTTGCGGTCAGTTTCATAATCACTGTAATTACCTTCAAACCAGATCACCTGACTTTCGCCTTCAAAGGCTAGAATGTGAGTCGCAATGCGATCCAGGAACCAACGATCGTGACTGGTGACCATGGCACAGCCACCAAAGTTTTCCAGCCCTTCTTCCAACGCACGCAATGTATTGACGTCTAAATCATTGGTAGGTTCATCGAGTAAGAGGAGATTGGCTTCTTCCTTGAGCATGCGTGCTAGGTGTACACGATTGCGTTCGCCACCGGATAAATCTTTGACCTGTTTTTGTTGATCAGATCCACCGAAATTAAACAGGCCAACATAGGCCCGAGAATTGATCTCGGATTTTCCTAGCTTGATAAACTCGGTACCATCGGAAATCGATTCCCATACGGTCTTGTTCATGTCCAGCGTTCGGCTCTGGTCAACATAGCCGAGCTTGACCGTTTCTCCAATGGTCAAAGATCCTTCCTCTGGTTTAACCTCGCCAGTGATCAAGCGAAAAAGTGTGGTTTTGCCAGCCCCGTTTGGACCAATGACTCCAACAATGCCGCCTTTGGGCAAGTTGAAAGAAACCTGTTCAAAGAGAAGCTTCTCTCCGAAAGCCTTTTTAAGATTCTTGGCTTCGACGACCATGTTTCCCAAGCGAGGGCCTGGTGGAATGTAAATCTCCAAATCTCGTGACGCTGATTCCTGCCGGTCATCAAGCAGTTCTTCATAGCGAGTCACTCTGGCTTTGCCTTTGGCTTGTCGCCCTTTCGGTGACAGACGGATCCACTCAAGCTCTCGCTTTAACGTTTTTCGGCGCTTGGATTCGGTTTTTTCTTCTTTTGCGAGGCGTGCTTGTTTTTGTTCTAGCCATGTCGAGTAATTGCCTTGAAAGGGTATGCCTTGTCCGCGATCTAATTCCAGAATCCAGCCCGCGACATTGTCAAGAAAATATCGATCATGGGTTACCGCGATCACTGTCCCCTTGTAGTGTTGCAGATGGTGTTCTAACCATTGCACGGATTCGGCATCCAGGTGGTTAGTCGGCTCATCTAACAACAAAATGTCTGGCTCTTGAATAAGCAGACGACAGAGAGCGACCCGCCGTCGTTCTCCTCCAGAGAGAATGCCAATTTTTGTGTCAGGCGGGGGACATCGTAGGGCATCCATGGCCAATTCCAAATGGTTTTCCAACTCCCAGCCATTGACAGCTTCAATACGTTCTTGCAACGAACTTTGTTTGTCCAGAAGCGTTTCCATTGCCTCCGGTTCTATAGGCTCACCGAGCTTGTTACTGACAGCTTCATACTCTGACAACAAGGACAGGATATCCTGTCGCCCTTCTTCGACGATGGCCTTGACTGTTTTTTCTGGGTCGAGTTGCGGGTCCTGGTCGAGCATGCCAACGGAATAGCCCTTGGAAAAGGTCACTTCTCCAATATAATCTTTGTCTATTCCAGCAATAATGCGTAGCAAGCTGCTTTTCCCTGAGCCATTTAAGCCAAGCACGCCAATTTTGGCTCCGTAATAAAAGGATAGATAAATATCCTTGAGCACTTGTTTCTTGGGAGGGTGAATGCGCCCAACACCAATAAGGGAAAAAATAATTTGCTTGTCATTTGTGCTCATGCAAAATCCTTTGGGATCATGTATGTGGGTAACAGAGAAAAAAGAGCGGGGGAAAATGTTCTTTATTATGAGGGGGATGCGGTCAATGAAGCAGGGGGGTGAAATTCCCACACCCCCCCTGCTCGTTGTATACTAGAGGAAGTTACCAACGGCCTCCACCCTGGTCCCCTCCACGTCCTCCACCTCCATCAAACCTGCCTCTTCCACCCGTTCGAGGTTCTTGGGGTCTGGCTTCGTTGACGGTTAAGGTTCGCCCTTCCAACTCTGTCCCATGTAAGGCAGAAATAGCTGTTTGGGCTTCTCCTTCAGAAGACATTTCCACAAAGCCGAATCCACGAGAGCGACCGGTAAATTTGTCGGTAATGACCCGCGCTGATGTTATGGCGCCATGTGTAGAAAACAAATCATTCAATTGTTGGTCGTCGACTTCATACGGTAATCCGCCGACGTAAATCTTTGAACCCATGAGTCCCTCCTTAAGAATATAACCTGACAGTAGAGCCTGCTTGATTGATGTCTGCCGTACGGCTCATGACGCTCAGACCAGAAAATCATAGCATAGCAGGTATCATAAGGAAACTAGGCGATTCAGAAAATATGATTCATAACGAACATTGTGGCATGCAGCTTAACGTGGACAGCGGCAAAAAAGGTTCGTTATGATCTTGACATGGCACCCGTACATTATGTTCAGGCTTGGCGACAGGCTCGTCAATATACTATTACGGCATTGGCCACCAAGTCTGGCATAGAGCCCAAGGTGCTTGAGGCGTTTGAAGCAGGAGCGATTGATCCACCAGTGTCAATGCTTCAAACCGTTGCACAGGTATTGGCGATTCCTCTTGGGTGGCTCTTTAGCTCTCCTCAATCGTTTGAGGCTCTCTTTTCTGATCCTGATGAAGATGAAACAAGTTTTTCTGCAATTAATAACCCTGACCCTGTGACGGAACGTATTCTTCTGGCTTCCCAACATGAACAAGAAATATATGTTTTGTTGACGGCGCTTTTGCAGAGCGGAGACCCTAAACTTGTTCGTGCTGCTGAAGTGAGCCTCCGCAGTCTCTTGAAGCAAGCCCGTCTCTCTGCCATTCCTTGGGGGGCTCGCCCTTCCGGCCACTTTGAACCACCCAACGATTAAGGGCCGGTGCGCGGCATAGTTTTTTCAGGCTGTGCCCGCGAAACTGTAAGCCGATCAAGTATGGGTTGACTGTGACGATGTAGCCAGATGGTTTGCATGAGAAATCCCAAAAACGTTGCGCTGACACTAACATAGAGGCCGGGGCTCAAGCCTGAGACGACACCTGTGAGTAAAACGGAGGTTGTGACCACTAGATAGACAAAAACTGATTTCGTCACAGCACGTGTCATATGACTGTGAACCAAGAGGCCTTGATACCAACTTTCCATCACGGTTAGTGCTGGAAGGAAAACCACCAGCCATAACGCATTTTCTCCCAACGTTGTTAATGGTGGTGAGAGTCCGGCCACGGTCGAGAACCAGATGTGCGAAAGGGGTGTAGCTGTGATCGTGAAGAGTAGGCTGCTTGTCCCTATGGCAAGAAAGCGTGCGAACTGTTGAAGAGAAGGGATGACATCAGGCTGATCAAGATAGGTCAGAACCACTTCATGAAATGCCAATCCCATACTTCGAATGGTGAATGATAATCCCATTAATACGGGTAAGACGGCTAAGGACTCCACCGCCATGGGCATTCGACTTAAGGCAGCGCTTGCAAGAGGTAGCACCATGAGGTTGAGCATAGGCGTGAGGGCCAATGGGGCATAGAATTGTGTTAAGGTCTTTATGGTAAGCGGTGTGTGTTGAGGCAGCGCCGTGTGTGGCATCTGACGAAGAATTGGCTGAACAAATCGATTGATCAATATCGCTTCTGCAATCACTCCTGCGACCATGGCGCTGGTGGCTACGATGATACCAGGCAACGTCCCAATCATATACCCTGTGGTGAGGGCACTGATATGAGTGATTAAGCGAACGGCTGTTCCACTGGCCACGACGCGTGATTTCCCAAAACGAATGAGTACCCCTTGCTGAAAACGACGGAGAGCGATGGCGGCCGTCCATGGCGTCATAAGCTGTAACCCATCCCTTCCCGGTGCGATGATATCGCTTGGCACACCCAGCATATCAATGACAAGAATGTCATAGAGTGGTGTGAAGGCAATGAGGATATGGAGACCAGTAAGACAGGTTGCCGCTTGTATCATAAAGCGACGCAGGAGCCGATAGGCTTGCCAATTTTGAGAAAGGGCTGTTGATGCTGCCAACATCATGATAATTGGGGCTTCAATCAATAAAGAAAGTGGAAAGACGATACCCCCATAGGCAGCTAAGTGAATTTCTGGATCTGCTAATCGTCCCATGACGACACTGACGAGTGGCAGCTCAATGCCCATGAGCATCCAACTTCCAGCCAATGGCCACCAGGTTTCGAAAATTTGCCTCGTTCCAATTGTGTGGGCGGTATGAGGAGCTGACATAGAACTAATGAGCACTGTGGTTATAATGGGCCATCCCATACTAGTTGATTCCTTCTGAGGTTGCTATGAGGGCAGTGTGTTGGCCAACAAGAAGAACAACATTCGGGGAGGTTAGTTAATAGAGGATAATTGTATTTAATCTGTGGTTCTGATATGATTAAAAGGTTTTGCTGCGTTTTTATGCAATATGAACACTACAGCTGCACCCCTCTTCGTTTATAACAGAAGGTTCTTGAACATTTAACACAGATATTTAGGGTTTCTTAACAAGGGTTGCCAGTAAGATTATTTGGGAAGACTGTCGTGATTTGCCACATAACCTCGCTTGAGCTGGTGAGTTCACGGAGATATGTTGGTTATGTGAAGGAGCGTTGATTCCGATGACAAAAAAGCCGTCATCTCAAGGAAAACCAAAAGAAAAGAAAGAACCGAGAGCTAACCCTGATAGGCCAGTTGCTTCAAAGACGAAGGCCAGAGTGGGGTTGAGTGGAGATGTCAAACGTCTGATTTCCATGGGAAAGGAAAAAGGGTATTTGACCTATGAAGATGTCCATAGCTCCCTGCCGACAGATGGAGCGTCCACTGAACAAATGGAAACACTGTTGACAGCCTTTGGGGAGATGGACATTGATGTGATCGCGGCTGCCGAGGCTGATCGGTATCATGTTCAACCTGCCTCAGAAAGCTTAGGGAACGAAGAATCTGACAATACGGAAGAAATTGATGAGGCAACTGAAGAAACTGATGCGGATATTGACCTGACCCCAGGAGAGTTGAGTCGGATCGATGATCCCGTCCGGTTATACTTAAATGAAATGGCCAGTGTGTCGTTATTGAGCCGTGAAGGTGAAATTGAACTGGCCAAGCGGATTGAAGAAGGCAAACAAGAGTTAGCGACAGTCGTCTATGGGATGCCAATGACGTTGATAGCCCTTAATGAGTTGCGCGTGCAATTGAAACGGGGAGACATTTTGGCCCGAGACTTGGTCGTTGGGCAAGAAGTGAGTGACGATGAGGAGCCTGCCGAAGAAGTGACGACCCAAGATGAAGAAGAACTTCGTCAGCAAACCATCGGAGAATTAGAGCGTGTGCGGAGATCGGGAAAGACATTGGTGGAGTCTTATGCACGGCGACGAGGGCCTGGGGTCTCATCACGGCTTGAAAAACAAAGACAGACCGTATTACGGCAAGTTGTGGAGCGTGTCGAAGGATTGAATTTGCAGCCGACGGTGAAAGAACAGCTTTTGAAGCAAATCAAAGATGCCGGGGCTGAAGTCTGGCAGGCTGAGCGCCAAATTGCGGAATGTTGTCGTCGGGTTGGGAAGCCGGGCCGGGAAGGGGTCAAGTTAATTCGACAGATGGCTCGGGAACGCACCGTGTATCTCACTGTTCGTCGAAAGACGAAAGCATCTGATGAAGCATTACGGCAGATGCAGGAAACCTTTCAGAAGGCTCAAGCGACATTTCGACGCATTGAGCGGGACGTGGCACATCTTCCCGTGGCTGAGTTCCAGGGGGCATTGCGGGAATTAGACCGAGCCGAAGAAAAGATGAAACGAGGCAAAGCCGAGCTCATTGAAGCAAACTTGCGGCTGGTTGTCAGCATTGCTAAAAAATATACCAATCGAGGCTTGCAGTTTTTGGATCTCATTCAAGAAGGCAATGTCGGATTAATGAAGGCCGTTGATAAATTTGAATATCAGCGGGGGTATAAATTCAGTACCTATGCTACATGGTGGATTCGACAAGCAATTACCCGAGCGATTGCCGATCAGGCCAGAACAATCCGTATTCCCGTTCATATGATTGAAGCCATTAATAAACTGGTGCGAACGTCACGACATCTTGTCCAACAGTTAGGGCGTGAACCAACTCCAGAAGAGATCGGTGTCCGGATGGAAATTCCGTTAGAAAAAGTTCGGAAAATCTTAAAGATCGCAAAAGAGCCGATTTCGTTGGAGACACCAATTGGGGAAGAAGAAGATAGTCACTTGGGCGATTTTATTGAGGATAAGAAGGCCGTGTCGCCGTTGGATGCAGCCACTCGGTATGATCTCCAGCGTCAGATTTCAAATGCCTTAGGGACATTGACGCCCCGTGAAGAAAAAATTATCAGAAAACGGTTTGGAATTGGAGAGAGCACAGATCATACCTTGGAAGAAGTGGGACAGGATTTTGATGTGACAAGAGAGCGAATTCGGCAGATTGAAGCAAAGGCGTTGCGCAAATTACGCCATCCGACTCAAAGTAAAAGGCTTCGGAGTTTTGCCGAGGGATTTTGATGGCAATGGTGCATAGTTTCTGGATGAGCATCTGAATTGTATAATATAAAAGGAGACAGGGGAATGAGACCATGTGAAAAATGTCAGGGATCAATGGTCATTGAACGAGCTGTTGATATGGAATCAGGCTTGGCCATCCTTGTGTATGCGTGTTTGAATTGTGGTCGTCGGTCAACTGCGCAAAAAGAGCCGCAACCCGTATCTCTCTAGTGTTTGCCTCTGGACTTTTCGTGTCCTTGTCTGAAGGTTCTTGTCGGTTTGTATGAAAAACATTGATGGTGTGTGAGAGATTGTTTTCCAGAACTGCAAGGATGACATTGATTGTCTTGGCAAATGTGGATCAATAGGTGAGTGTTCGCTTGATCTGCATTTGACCAGATTTCTTTCATGGATGGAGAGAGTGTAGAGCCTCCTATTGGGAAGGAGGTCTCTGCGCATGTTCCTCTGCTGCGACTGCAAGTTCCTCAAATTGCTGGCTCTTTAGCGTTTTATTCTGTTTTATCTCTTTGTAATCTCACCAGCTCTTTGCTCTCAGAATGATTTCCTGCCTTCGCAGTCTTTTCGTTGAGCTTTATCCACAGCTAGGCAGTCTTCAGTTGGTGCACCGATTACCGCAAGAGAAGTATAGATTCCCTTGGCTTTAGCCGGGGGAATCTATGTCAGAAGAACAAGCAAGAATGGTGCATCTGGCAAGGATGGATGTCGTCATCTGAGTCGAAGGTTGTCATGCATTTTTGTGAGCAATGAGATGTGTAGCGAAATGGAGCATAGGGAAAGACAGGACATTGAGTCTCTTGATATGTGGGGAAGATGCCTCAGCGGAAACCGTCGTGTAGCCTCTATTGACGCTCTTGATACAACGATTCAGCGTGGGCCATGAGATCAAAGGTTTTTTCTTGCGATGTCAGAAGGGGCTATGCTAGATTCCGACGCCCTCTATTTACATTTCCCTAATGTTTAATTGAGCTGTCGTGAGGTTGCATGCCGGAAGGAATTGTTCAGACACAGGTCAAGGATGCTATTCACCATGCCTTGAGTATGGCTAAAGAACAGGGGCAACTCACTGCATCATCCTTGCCTTCTCCCACCTTGGAGTTACCAAAACGGGAAGAATGGGGTGACTTTGCGTGTAATGTCGCCATGGCCATGGCCAAGGTTGAACATCGGTCTCCTGTTGAAATCGCCAGTCTTCTCGCTGAACATCTGAAGGAAGCCCGGACAGTCATTGAGCATGTTGAAGTTGCCAATCCAGGATTTCTCAATCTCACGCTTGTTCCTAGTGTGTGGTTTGCCGTCTTGTATGATATTGAGGAAAAGGGAAAGGATTATGGGCGGAGTGAGATGGGACACGGACAGCGGGTGTTACTGGAATATGTCAGTGCAAATCCAACGGGGCCGTTACATCTTGGGCATGGCCGAGGGGCAGCATTGGGTGATGCCCTCTCTCGAATGTTACAGGCTGTAGGATATGAGGTTGAGCGAGAATATTATATCAATGATGCTGGTCGTCAAATAAAACTCTTAGCGGCTTCGGTCTTTGCGCGGTACCAAGAACTGCAAGGTCGATGCGTGACGTTTCCGGAAGACGGATACCATGGGCATTACATTCAAACGGTTGCGAAACATATTGCTGATCAGTTTGGGGCGAGTTTGTTGGATATCTCGGCTTCCGAGGCCGAAGAGCGTTGCGGACGACTGGCCTATGAAGAATTGTTAACAAGCATCCGAGAAGATCTCCGATCATTTCGTGTAGAGTTTGATTCGTGGTTTAGTGAGGCTGAACTCTATGCTTCTGGAAAAGTTCAGCAGGCGCTTGCAACGCTGAGGGAACGGGAGTTGGCTTTTGAACAGGAAGGGGCCTTGTGGTTTCGGTCATCGCAATTTCAGGATGACAAGGATCGAGTGGTCTGTAAGCAAGATGGTGATTATACCTATCTCGCCTCGGATATCGCCTATCATCAAGACAAATTGAAGCGAGGGTTTGATCGGTTGCTCAACGTGTGGGGCGCCGATCATCATGGGTATGTGTCTCGCATGCAAGGTGCTGTTCAGGCATTTGGCTACCCCAAAGATCGGCTTCAGATGGTCTTAGTTCAAATGGTGAGTTTGTTGCGTGATGGGAAAAAAGTTGAAATGTCCAAACGATCTGGGGAGTTTGTGACGCTGCAAGAAGTGGTGAAGGAAGTGGGGGTGGATGCCGCCAGGTTTTTTTTTCTCATGCGTCGTGCCGACTCCCATCTCGAATTCGATGTGGAATTAGCCAAACGGCAATCAACCGAAAACCCAGTGTATTACGTGCAATACGCACATGCTCGGCTCTCCAGTCTTTTTCGGACGGCTCAAGCACGTGGGGTTGTAATGTGCACTGGCCGAGATGTGACATTAACAGCTTTGACCCAACCAGAGGAATTGCGACTCATCAAGCATCTGTCACAGTTTCCAGACCTGGTCGAATCCTGTGCCAGGTTCTTGGAACCGCATCGGCTACCATTTTATTTGCAGGAATTAGCTGGGAATCTTCATGTATTTTATTACAAACATCGTGTACTGCCATTAGACAAAGAAGACGAAGTCGCCGGCCAGCCATCCATCGTTGGGGCAAAGGCATATTCTGCAAAATCTCGAGAGGTTTTTTCCTTTGAAGTAATGCAAGCAAGACTATTTCTGCTTCAACAAGTACAGACGGTCCTTCGCAATGGATTGGAGCTTTTAGGTATTCGTGCTCCTGAACAAATGTAACTCAGGCGCAAGATCCATATGGCGTGTCATGGTCTGATGCGCATGATGTCTGTCAGTTGAATAGGTTTTCTGCGTTTTCTTAGAACAAATAATGGGGATTTTTGAGCAAGACTTGGAAAATAACATGGTTCCCCAATATGATCATCTTCTTAGCGTGATAGACACAGAGTCTCCGTGGTAACCTTTTCAATTCAACATCGTCAGGACCCTGGTGAAGCCAGAGTCGGAGTACTCGAGACGCCACATGGTGTGATCGAGACACCTACCTTCATGCCTGTTGGATCATTGGGTGTTGTGAAAGGCATTGATCCAGAGGAACTGCATCGTTGCGGATTCGGTCTCATGTTGAGTAATGCCTATCATCTCTATCTTCGTCCTGGGCATGCCCTGATAGCTGGTCAGGGTGGGCTTCATAAATTTTCTGGTTGGTCTGGGGCCATTTTAACGGATAGTGGCGGCTTTCAGATGGTGAGCCTATCGGGGCTGTGTCAGGTGAAGGAAGATGGTGTCGAGTTTGCGTCTCATTTGGATGGATCCCGTCATCACCTGACCCCTGAACTCTGTATAGAGACCCAGTTGGCATTGGGTTCGGATATTATGATGGTTCTGGATGAATGTCCGCCTTACCCTTGTTCTCCAGAGCAAGCTCGTGACGCGGTTCATCGGACGACGAGGTGGGCGCAACGGTGCCGAATGGCTTCTCAGGGAGTCTCTAATGGGTTGTTTGGCATTGTGCAAGGCGGTGTGGATAAAGACCTAAGATGCCGTTCAGCTAGAGACCTGGTTGATATTGGGTTTGACGGGTATGCTCTTGGCGGGTTGTCACTTGGCGAAGCGAAGCCGATGATGTTTGAAATGATCGAAACCACTGTGGCAGAGCTTCCCAAAGATCGTCCTCGATACTTGATGGGTGTGGGAATGCCTGAGGACCTTGTCGAAGGGGTGTGCCGAGGCGTGGACATGTTTGATTGTGTGCTTCCATCACGACATGGTCGTACGGGCTGGTTGTTTACATCAACGGGCCGCGTTCTTATTAAACAAGCCCAATATGCGCGCGATGAATCACCGATTGATCCACACTGTAAATGTACTGTGTGTCAGCGGTTTTCTCGTGCGTATTTGCGGCATTTGTTTGTCTCCAATGAGATGTTGGGATGTCGTCTCAACACGCTCCATAACTTATGGTACTATGGGACGTTGATGGCCGAATTACGAGCGGCTATTCAAGCCAATCAACTTCAGGCCTATTGTTCTGCCTTCTATGCGAAACGGCAAAGGGCTTCCGTTACTCGCTCCGCGGAGGGCAGGGCAAGTTCGGATGATCTTTCCCAGAAACACGCAACGGTGGTTTCAGCGTAAGGAAGGAATGTACTCATGTTGACATCTATGGCTTGGGCTCAAGGTGGGGGTGGGGCGGGGAGTGACCCCTCAGCATCCCTGTTGTCCTTGATTCCATTTCTACTCATTTTCATCATTTTTTACTTCTTGTTGATCCTGCCGCAACAACGGCGGCAAAAAAAACAGCGGGAAGTCCTTGCGGCTTTGAAGAAGGGCGATAAGGTTGTGACGTCTTCTGGTATATGGGGGACGATTTCGAATTTAGATAAGGAAACGGTAACGCTTCAGATTGCCGATAATACGAAACTTAAAATGCAACGAGACAATATTGCTCGTTTACGAGGAGATGATGAATCCTGAGATGTACGTTGTAAAGGAGACAGCATGAAGCCGGTTCGTGGACGGATCATCTTATTGGTCCTTATGACCTTGACGTCAGTGATTTTGTCCATTCCGTCTTGGCCGGATTTGGTCCGTCAACTTCCTGAAGGGTTGCAAACCATGTTGCCTGGTCGTGGAATTTCCCTCGGGCTCGATTTACAGGGAGGGATTCATTTGGTGTTGGAAGTTGAGGAAGATCGCGCGGTGGAAATTGCCGTGGACCGAATGGCAAAAGCCGTGCAGGATGCGCTGACAGATCAAGAGATTGCGTTTGAATCAGTTAAACAGCAGGAGCGAGTTCAACTACACCTTGTGCTATCGGAGGAAAATCGGGTTGAGGATGTGCAGCAGCTCATGACTGATGGTTTTCCGGCGTTTCTCCAAGACTCTCAAGCTGGGACCACTCTCATCTATGCCTTGCGAGGCACGGAGGTCGATCGGATTAAAAGTTCAGCCATGAATCAAGCGTTGGAAACAATTCGTAACAGAATTGATCAATTTGGCGTGGCTGAACCATTGATCCAACGTCAGGATCGGACGCAGATCGTTGTCCAATTACCCGGGATTAAAGATCCGCAACGGGCAAAAGCGCTTATCCAAGAAACGGCTCTACTGGAATTTAAAATGCTGGATGAGTCGAGTACCCTGCCGCTTGAGTTTCCGTCACAAGTGATCCGTGGTGAAGAGTCGACCGTTTTGAAGAAGTTTGCTGATCAGGTGCCTGAAGGCTCTGAGATTCTTTTTGAACATGTCTCGGATGATCAAGGAAACGCCTACAGCATTCCTTATCTTGTGTATGAGAATGCCGTGTTAACCGGTGATGTGTTACAGGATGCCCGGGTTTCGATTGGTGACTTCAATGAGCCGTATGTCTCCGTGACGTTTGACAGTAAAGGGGCTCAAGAGTTTGATCGCATTACGCAAGCGAATGTCGATAAACGGATGGCTATTGTTCTCGACCAAACAGTGTATTCGGCCCCTCGGATCAATGAGCGGATTAGCGGTGGTCGTGCTCAAATTACAGGAAGTTTCACCACAGATGAAGCGAATGATCTTTCCATTGTGCTCCGAGCTGGTGCGCTTCCGGCGCCAATGCGCACTTTGCAGGATTTGATGGTTGGCCCATCGCTTGGCCAAGACTCTATCGACAAAGGACTTCGTTCGATGTTCATCGCTGGCCTCTTGGTGCTGCTCTTTATGGTCGTCTATTATCGGCTTTCTGGGGCCATTGCCGATTTTGCGTTGGCGCTCAATCTTCTCTGTCTTCTTGGGGCATTATCCGGGTTGAATGCAACGCTAACGTTGCCGGGCATTGCGGGAATTATTTTGACTATTGGCATGGGTGTTGATTCGAATGTGCTGATTTTTGAACGGATTCGAGAAGAACTTCGTCAGAGTCGTCCTGTGCGCCTGGCTGTGGATGGAGGCTATGAGAAAGCGCTCTTGACCATTGTGGACTCGCATGTCACAACACTGATCACGGGCTTGGCGCTGTTCTTATTTGGGACTGGCCCTATTAAGGGATTTGCGGTGACCTTGTGTTTGGGGATTGCGATTAACTTATTTACGGCGCTTGTCGGCACAAAGGTCATTTTTGATATGATCAATCGGAAACGGTTGAATCACTTGAGCATTTGAGGTTAGAGCGAACAATGTCTCTAGGAATGATAACAAGGGGTGTGTTGATGGTTAGGACAAACCATGCTTGAAATATTAGGAAAAACCAACATTGATTTTATGGGCCGCCGAAAGGTGGCCTTTATGGTGTCGGCGGTGTTTGTGATCGTTGGTGGGTTTGCGCTTGTGCAGATTGGTTGGGGGTCGGCGAATCTCGGAATTGATTTTGCAGGCGGCACAGCTGTGCAATTAAAGTTCGATAAACACATGCCTATCGAAGATGCGAGAAAAGCACTGGCGGCTAATGGGCTTGATGATGCCGAACTTCAGGAATTTACCCAAGACAACAAGTTGTTAATCAGGAAAAAAATTGGCTCAACCATTGAAGAGAAAACCGCTGACCATATTGTCCAGGTCTTTAAAGAGCAGTTTCCCAACCATCATTTTGTCATTGATTCAAGCACTTCCATCGGTCCGACGATTGGCAAACGCTTACAACAGGACGCGCTGATTGCCATTATGATTTCTCTGATCGGCATCATTCTGTACATTGCGGTTCGGTTTGAATTTCGATTTGGCGTGGCAGCAGCGATTGCCACCTTTCATGATGTCTTAGCAGTCTTAGGTTTGTACTATGTCATGGATAAGGAAATTACGCTTTTGGTTGTCACTGCATTGTTGACGCTTGCCGGCTATTCCCTGACGGATACTGTTGTGGTGTTTGATCGGATTCGGGAAAATCTGCGCGGACGTCGACGGATTTCTGTAGAGACTATTATCAACAATGGGGTGAATCAAGTTTTAAGTCGGACGCTGGTCACGACGTTAACGGTGGTGCTAGTTCTCATTCCTTTAACGTTAATGGGTGGGGAAGTGCTCCATGATTTTTCGTTAGCTCTTCTCTTGGGCGTGCTTGTTGGGACGTATTCCTCTGTCTTTGTGGCTAGTCCGCTTTTATTGATCTGGCCTGGTTCGGAAGGCCGCCTCTTGAGCCGGGGGAGTTGATCGATTGTGGTGTCCGCCGCCTAGTGGCGGTTATGGAAATAATGGCATACAATACGTATGTTCAGATGATTGCCTCTTTTTCGGTTTATTCCCTCAATGAAACTGTGGACGTGGAAGCACAGTATTCAGCACAAGACCATCTTAGCTGTGGTGCTTGTTGGTCTCTTACCTGCTCTCCTCCTGCTCCTGCTGACGTATATTGAAGAACGAAAGGCTCTTCGCGAAGCCATTGGGTCAAACTTCAAGGGTATGGCCGTTGAAGTCGCTCGAAAGATCGAGACCCAGATTATTCGTGGCGTGAATGAAGCTCAGCAGTTAGCCACGATTCCCTTCATTCGTTCAGCTGTCACCGAAGCGAACCGAAGTTACGAAGGCAAAACGGCAGAGCAAGTTCAGACATTTATTGCTGAATGGCAAGAACGGTGGCGCCAACGCACGCATCCTGATCAATTCCCAGCTTTTGTGAATCAAATCGCAATAAATTATTTGATCGATTGGCATGCTGTTCGAAAATCCGACTATTTAGCCATTGTTGTGACAGACAATCAGGGTGTGCTTGTCCTGAGTTCTTTCCCACAAGTGAAATTTTATCAAGGTGATGCTGTGTGGTGGCGGGCCGCCTTTCACGAAGGGCGTGGGCAAACGTATGTGAGTGACCTCTCATTTGACCCTTCATTTGGCACGCATGTGTTACATGTCGCGGTGCCTATTTTTGATGAACGATTTGAAGGTGTCGTGGGAGCCATTAGCATTCTTTTACGCAGAGATTCCCTCTTTCGGTCCATTTCGGAGGTCAGCGCAGGGTCGACAGGCCATGCGATGTTGATGGCGTCTAATGGGGTTCCGCTAATTTGTCCCGTTCGGTCGTTAGAAGAACATTCCATGCTTCCCTCATTGGTTGATGCGATCAATAAAACACCATCCGGCTGGGTGCAGGCCGTTCAAGATTCTCATGGCGCCCAAGATGCGCTTGTGGGATTTGCCCGTTTGCGATTTGGCGATACTGTGGCTCCGGAAAGTTTTGGCGGACAATCCTGGGTAACCTTTGTCAGGCAAGATCCTGAGGAAACCTATGCCCCACTTGGGCAACTTCTTGCCAAAGTGGCGGTCTATGGCATCATGGTGTTTGTGCTTCTGTGGTTAGCGGGGCTATTTGTCGCGCGTAGAATTGTGCACCCTATCCAATCGCTTCATGAAGGGGTTCACCGAATTGGACGTGGCAATCTTGATGATCAACTTGTTGTGACAACGGGCGATGAAATTGAAGATTTAGCCCATGCCTTTAACAAGATGGCCGCCAACTTAAAGCAGTCGTTTGCACAACTCAATGAGCAAATGCAGGAGATTCGTCAGTTGGAAGAGAAGTATCGTGACCTCATTGAGCATTCCCCCGAAATGATCCATCAAATCGATAAGGATGGACGCTTTGTCCATGTCAATAAGACGGAATTGGACAAATTAGGCTATACCCTTGACGAAATGTTGCAGATGAATTTATGGGATATTGTGCCTCTTGAACAGAAGCCTGCCATCATCGCGTATTGCCAACATTTACCACGACAAGGAAAGAATATAATCGAAACAATCTTTGTCTCTCGGGATGCGGTTTCGATTGATGTCGAAATTCATTCGACAGCGCTGATTGATTCAACCAGTAGGGAGTTGGTCTATACTCGTGCCTTTGTGCGGGATATCACCGAGCGGCGTATCCTGCAAACCAAAGTTCAGCGATATACGACCGAATTAGAAGAAGAAGTTTCCAAACAAACCCAACAACTCTCTGAATCGGAGCAGCGCTATCGGGTGCTGTTTAATCTTGCGGCTGATTCTATTGTGGTTGTCGATGCCGATGGGTGCATCACAGCGGCCAATGAACGAGAACAAGAGGTGTTTGGGTACACAGAATCTGAACTGCTTGGCCGATCATTCCTGACATTTGTCTGTGAGAACGGGCAATCTGAAGTGAAAAGCTTATTCGAACAAGTGGTTCATGGTGCACAACAAATTCCGACGAAAGAAATCTTGGTGTCTGATGTGCATCATGAGATTCGGCCTGTGGAAATGGACATGATTCGGGTGGGCGAAAAGGCCGAGCTGTTTGTGATTGTGCAGCTTCGTGATATTACCGAACGCAAACAATTGGAAAAGCAACTTCGAAAGTACCGTGAGGAGTTGGAAGAAAAAGTCCAAGAACGAACCAAAGAAATCCAACAAACGAAATACTACTTGGAAAGTTTATTGGAAAATGCAAATGATGTCATTTATACCTTAGATATCGATCAGCGGTTTACCTATGTCAACAGCCAGGTGGCCATGTGGGGGTATCGCAAGGAAGATCTCATTGGGCGTCCATATTTATCTCTTTTGTCCAAGCGACACCGGGGACGGCGACTCAAAGACACGTTAGATATTGGTGCCAAACAGGAATATGAAGTCGAATTTGTGAGTCGGGCAGGGGAACATCGGTCGGTCGTGGTGAGTGTTTCTCCTCTTCGAAATGAGAAGGGCGCAGTTTCAGGTGTATTAGGGATTGCCCGTGATGTGACGGAACGCAAGCGCTTTGACCGGCAGATTCGCAATACGGAACGCTTGGCCTCAGTGGGTAAACTCGCGGCTGGCGTCGCGCATGAAATCAATAATCCCTTAGGCGGCATGTTAAATTGCTTATATAACATTCGGAAAGGGACGCTTTCCCCGGCTCGCCAGGAAGAGTACTTAACGTATATGGATGATGGGTTGCGGCGTGCACAACAGATTGTGCGGCAGCTGTTAGACTTTTCCCAACAACATGAGCCCGAACCAACATTGAGCAATCTGATGACCATTGTGGAACGTGTGCTTGTGCTCACCGACCATACAATCACTGAAAAACACCTGACGTTGGTGAAAGAGTATGATCAGGGTTTACCGCAGGTCTTGGTCGATCCACACATGATTCAACAAGTGGTGATGAATCTTGTCTTGAACGCGGTCCAAGCCACAGCTGAAGGTGGGCGCATTACCATTCGGCTTCGAAGACAGGATGATGCGTGTGAAGTTGATGTGGTAGATACGGGGGCAGGCATTCCTTCAGACATTCGTCCACATATTTTTGATCCGTTTTTCACAACGAAGCCAACCGGAGAAGGCACAGGCCTCGGCCTCTCCGTCAGCTTGGGTATTGTGGAACGACATGATGGTCAGCTCTTAGTGGAAAGTGAAGTGGGTATTGGGACTATATTCACGGTACGACTTCCTATTGTGGCCGGAGCCTTTACCATGGTGAAAGGACGATGAACCCTCGAACCGTTTTGATTATTGATGATGAGCCATTGATGCGTATGTCTATGGTGGATGCGCTCAATGCTGTAGGGTATGAGGTGCAAACCGCGTCGACAGGGGATGAAGGTTTGGCGAAAATTCAGGCGGCTTTGTTTGATGTAGTGATCACGGATCTTCATTTGCCTGGTGCAAATGGGTTGCAAATTGTGCAGGCCTGTAAACAACGGTCCTCGACGACCGAAGTCTTAGTGATTACCGCCCATGGTTCTGTGGATACTGCAGTCCAAGCGATGAAATCAGGCGCACATGACTATATTACCAAGCCATTTTCTATGGATGAGTTACTCTTGATTATGGATCGAGCCACCAGTGTCATTGCCCTTCGACAGGAAAATGTCCAATTACGCCGTGAATTGGAAGGGACGTTCAGCTTTGAGGGGATTGTCGGGAAGAATACACGGATGAGGGAAATCCTTGAGAAAATGAAGTTGGTTTCTACGTCAATTGCCACGGTGCTGATTATTGGTGAAAGTGGTACGGGGAAAGAATTAGTCGCAAATGCCATTCATCGAAATAGTCCTCGTCGTGATCATGCCTTAGTAAAAGTTAGCTGTGCGGCTCTTCCAGAAACGCTGTTAGAGGCAGAGTTGTTTGGCCATGAAAAGGGGGCGTTTACTGGGGCCTTGAAGCAGCGTCGCGGGCGATTTGAACTAGCTCATAAAGGCACATTGTTTCTAGATGAAATTGGAGAGATTGCCCCTGTTGTCCAAGTGAAATTACTTCGAGTTTTGCAGGAACGGCAATTTGAACGAGTTGGGGGAAATGAAACCATTGAATGTGATGTGCGGTTAGTATGTGCAACACAGAAAGATCTGCAAACCGAGGTTGCGCAAGGACGATTTCGCGAGGATTTATTTTACCGATTAAATGTGGTGCCGGTCTTGTTGCCACCATTGCGAGAACGCCGAGAAGATATTGTCATGCTTGCAGAGCATCTGCTTGCTAGGTGTATTGGGCGGTTTGATGGAAATATAAAGGGATTTTCAAAGGATGCTTGTGAAGTGTTGCTGCGATATTCTTTCCCCGGAAATGTTCGGGAACTTGAAAATACCATTGAACGGGCTGTGGCCTTGGCGCAACATGAAGGGGAAGTGCAAGTCTGGCATCTGTGTGGGCAAACCACGTGTCCATATTTGGGAGGGGCAGCTCAACCAAGTTGTGGTTTTTGTCAGGAGGGTCTGTCCTTGCCGACACCAATGGCTCATCCTCACGAGAGCTTAGCCCTTGCTCGGGAGCAGTTTGAACGAGAGTACATCCTTCGGGTGTTGGAACGAACAGAGGGAAGTAAAATCATGGCCTCCAAGCTTCTTGGACTGTCAAGAAAATCCTTATGGGAGAAGTGTAAACGATATGGGATCTCGACTGATGGCGAAGGCAATAGCGAGCCTGTCTGATCCCTGTTAGTGCTCCTCGCCTTCCCATAGTTTGATTGTTCGGTCCCAAGAGGCGCTGGCCAAAAACCGGCCATCAGGGGAAAACGCTACTCCACGTACGGGGCCGGAATGCCCGGTCAGAGTTTTGAGCAGTCGACCAGTTTCAAGGTTCCACAGTTTGATCGTATGGTCATCGCTTGAGCTGACGAGGACTTTTCCATCTGGTGAAATAATCAAACATCGAACCCATTCGGTATGGCCTCTCAGGGTTCTCATATCACGAAAACTCGGCATCTCAAAAAATTTAATGGTGGTATCGCGACTTCCCGTGATCAGCACCTTCCCGTCAGGTGTAAAGGTCATGGCTCCAATCCAATATTCCATGGGCTTCTGAAATCCTCCATGTTCATCAACATAGAAGCCTCTGGATTCTGTTTCTTCATCATCGGCTTCATCGCGCCAATGGCCATTGTGCACAGCAATTTCTTCACCACTGGGAAGGACTTCATAGAGTTTTAATTTGCCAATGTCGCTTCCGCCAACAAGGTGTAGGCCATCGGGTGAAAAGGCAGTGCACACGGTCCAATGCATGTCGAATTGATCTTTGCCAAGAAGCGACATAAGGTCTGTGCCGGTGGTAACTTCCCAAATTTTAATGTCTTTATTTTGTCCCGCCCTGGCTAACATCAGTCCATCGGGAGAAAAGGAAAGACTCGCGACCGCATGGTCATAGCGAGTAAAGAGTAATCGGGTGGTTTCGCCTGTTTGTGGGTCCCAAAGCCGAATGGTTCGATCATCGCTGCCTGTTGCCAACATTTGACCGTCAGGGCTGAATACCACTTGGCGGATGTCCTGGGTGTGGCCACGAAGTGATTTGAGCAATCGTCCCGTTTCAATGTCCCATAGACGGACATACTGATCGGCTCCTCCGGTGGCAAGGGTTGTGCCGTCGGGCGAATAGGCGATACTCCAAAGGCCATGAGAATGCCCACGAAATGTTTTAACCACTCGGCCTCCCTTTCCCCAGTAGTCAAGCATATCTAAGGAGGCAACGGGTTCCGCGAGTGTGTTTGGTGTATGGCTTTCATAGTCCATGATGAAGTAACTCCTTTAGTGAGGCTCTTTGGTCTGAAGGCTTGTGATTTCGAGTATGATTGCGAATAGTGTAATCAAGTGACTATAATTTAGAACGTTTGGTGATACTACTGATCAGATCGAAACCGAGTCAAGGTGAGTACCCGCATATAGAAAAATTGATTAACGTTTTATGGGCGAGATGAGTGGTGTCACCGGAGTGATCAATGTGTTTCGGTGTCTTAATGAACTTGCCTAAAAGGATGTGAAATGGAAATCCGCTTTCAACCCGCCCTGCTTCAAGAAGTTGTTGATTCATTTGCAGAGAAAACTGAACGAGAAGGTGATCCAACGTATTATAACGAGTTTCATGAGTTAGCCGATCCCGTGTATGAGAAGTTTTCTCTTGATGATCGTGAACCGGAGTTTAAAAAACTCTATCAGCATTTATTTGCTAAATGGGGGTTTGCAGACATCCTGCGTGATGCTTTTAATGAGGATCCTGTTGTCAAGGCCAAGATAGGCATTGTCTTAGTCCGTGGGGTGCTCAAGGAAGATCAGGAAGGTGTCGATATTCTGAGGAAATGGGGGGTTGTTGAAGAAAAGCTTGCCAAAAAATTTGAAGCCCAGGGCCTGAAAGGCATTGGCATTAAATTGATTCCCCGTCGTTTTTATGATCCGGCACTCAGTCGATATTTCCGTCATGAGCTGACGCATATTGCCGATATGTTGCATGACGATTTTGGGTATGATCCTGATACGAAAGTTGGGTTCAATCCAGGTGAAGAGCATCTTATCTTAAATCGATACCGTATTTTGTGGTGTCTTCACATTGATAGTCGACTGGCTCGTGACGGAAAAGAACCGATGTTTAATCGAGAACATCGGTTCCGGGAGTTTCGGTCTTGGTATCGGAAAATTCCTCCGACCCAAGTTGAGTCAGTCTTTGAAGGTCTTTGGCAGACAGACTACTTGACGCATGCCGAATTAGCCGAAATGGCCGCAGATACGATGCGTGTCATCGAACGGGCAGTTGAGATGGAAGAGGGCGAAGCGCCGAATCTTCCAACCAAACCATTATTGATGCCGGGGTTCCCATGTCCGCTTTGCCGATTTCCTACCTACTCTTGGGTAGAGGATTTAGATGAGAAAGTCGAAACCTATGTGCTCGATTTCATCCGAGAAAATCATCCAGGCTGGGATGTTGAATATGGAGCATGCGATCGATGCGTGGAAGTCTATAAATTGCGGGCTGCAGGGGTGGTCTAGCTGCTGTTGCTCGTGGCTCATTAGGTTTGGTAAGGGATTCGGTCAATTTCCATTTGGTGTCTTCAATTATCCAGCGTCTAACATTCTGTTAAGGTAATTATGGCTCTTGCCTCTTCCGAAGATGCTCAAAAACGACAGGACTTTTCCCCTAGTCGTCGAAATTTTATTAAACAATCAGTAGTTTCATTAGGCTTGACTGTCCGTGAATACGTCCATCATCGGAATGCCCCAGCTGAAAAGAAAACAGGTACTACGGAAATTATCGAAAAAAAGAATTGGTTGCGGCCACCTGGGGCTGTTGAGGAACAGGAGTTCCTTGAACGCTGCACGAGCTGCGGAGATTGTGTCAGTGCCTGTCCTTATGGAAGCATTCGAGAACAGGAGCCAGATTACACGCCTGTTATTTTCGCAGATGAATCTCCCTGTTATGTCTGTAAGGATTTACCTTGTATTCGGGCTTGTGAAACAGATGCATTGCTTCCTCTTGACGATGTAAGTCAAGTTAAGATGGGGCTTGCCGTTGTTTCCCCACAACGCTGTACGGCAGAGCAAGGCTGTCATACGTGTGTGTCAAAATGTCCGACACAGGCGTTGGACATGGATTTCTCCAATTTCCGTCTTGCCGTTGCTGAAAATCGATGTGTCGGCTGTGGAGTCTGTGAACATGTCTGTAAGACGGTGAATGACCGAGTGGCCATTGTCGTGATTCCGCTGATGCCTTCTACTGAGTAACTGTATGGGGATAATGTATCGTCTAGTATGGTGTGCAATGTGAGAGACCTTGACTTCAACGTTCAGTTGGCCTATGATCGGCCTTCCCCATATGGGGAAGTAGAAGTCGAGTGTCAAAAGTCTTTACCAGAAAGTTTTTGGTGAGGGAAGCTGTGGCAACAAAATTACAAGAAAATCCTGTTTCTGAGGTTGATTCTGAAATGGGAAATAATGTCTCTGGAAGTGGAGTCATGAAAGACTCTCCAGTTGTAGAGAGGGCTTTATCGAGAAGCAAGCTTTACCTCTTGTTATCTTGGAGCTATTTATATCCAGAAGATGATGAGTTTTTGGAATACTTGCAAAGCGGAGAATTTGTTGAGGATGGTCGAGTTTCCCTTGCTTCTCTGAAAAAGACAGTGGATGGAGAAGGTGGGGAAGATGCTGAAGAGCATTTGGACTCCCTAAATAGTTACTTTGATGAAATAGAAGAATGGGTTTCCTCTGAAGGAATCAATTGGAATATCCAAGATCTCCGTGATGACCATCGTCGTGTGTTTAGCAATGTTATTTCACTAGACTGTCCTCCCTATGAGACCCTCTTTGGAAATGACCATATTTTTGGTCAATCCTACGTGATGGGAGATATCTCAGGTTTTTACAATGCTTTTGGCCTTCAGATGTCGCAAGATATTCATGAACGTCTGGATCATTTAAGCGTTGAGCTTGAATTTCTTCATTTTTTGGCCTACAAAGAATCCTACGCCTTATGCCATGACACTCAAGAAAAACTGCAGACAGTCGTGGATGCTGAAAAAAAGTTTGTTAAAGAGCATGTTGGTCGTTGGGTGCCCTTGTTCTCTGGCATGTTAAAGAAGAAGGCAGACTTTGGTTTTTATCGCATGCTCGCAGATCTGACTTCCGCCTTAGTTGCTTTCGAAATTGGATTTTTAAATGTTACCCCACAGCCTTATTCCGAAACAGATTATCGTCCTGCTCACTTTATGGGGCCAGAAGGTCAATCATATGAGTGTGGCGCTCAAGATCAGGGCAATGAGTTGAATTTGTTAATGAATGAAGTGGGTGCACAAGAGTTTCTTGACAAAGGGAACCAAGATCAAGAAGATTCTGGGTCTTAATGAATATTCATGGGTTTATGTGTGTGGAGTTGTTTTCATTCTAGTGTTAGGAAGTTTTTATCCTGTTTCTTTTTGTTTTAATCTTTTATTAAAGGAGGATGCGTCATTATGAGAGTGGTGCAGACGCGTAACAAACGGCTGGTTTTCGGCATTCTTCTCTCTGCATTCGTTGTGGGAGTTATGTTGACATTAGGGCAGGTGCCCTTGGCAGTCAGTCAACCAGTAACTATCCCAGTCGGTAAAATTTCAGGTACAATTCCCATGGATGCAGCGAATCCTGTTTGGGAAACTGTGCCTGGTATCGTGGTTCCTCTGAGTGGCCAAACAATTACCACTCCGATGCATCCAAACATTTCAGTGAAGACCGTAATGGTTAAAATGGCCACGAATGGTAAGGAAATTGGTGTATGGGCTAACTGGGGTGATCAGACCCTCAACAATACGACTATTGGCCCACAAGATTTTCGTGACCAGGTAGCCGTACAGTTCCCTGTCCAAACTTCTGGTGCGCCTCCCTTTCAATGTATGGGGCAATCCGGAGGAACCGTCAACATTTGGCGTTGGAATGCGGAATGGCAAAAAGACCTTGGAGCAGGCGTCGCTGGGATGTGGGATGTTGACAACCAATATCCTTCCATTGCTTGGGACTTCTATTATGAAGAACCTGCTGGCGGTGTGACGTATCCTGACCGAATTGGGCGAAGCCTTGGGCCATTCAACCCAGGTATCTGGTCTGGTAACATCATGTCTGACCCAGATCTTCGAGTCAGTTCTGTAGAAGATTTGAATGCCAATGGATTTAGTACTTTGACGACTCAGGCAACCCAAAATGTCATGGGAAATGGGCTTTGGGAACCATATGGGGCGTTAAAAGGTGGTTGCTGTAGCGGACCAACATGGCGTGTGGTCATGAAAAGATCTCTGACAACAACTGATTCGAATGACGTTCAATTCAAATCTGGAATGTCTTTCCCTGTGGCATTTGCAGTCTGGGATGGACAAAATGTTGAGCGAAATGGGATGAAAGGAATCTCAACCTGGTTTACGGCAAAAATGCCATAAATTAGCGTAAAGATTCGTCGAAGCAATATTGAACCCTGGTTGACCTCTACTGTAACTGTGGAGGTCTTCCAGGGTTTCTTTTTATAAGAAGACATCTCCGTATGTAATAACTTTTCTCGTGTCTAGCGCGGTTGCATTCATTACCGTGGCCCGTGTATAAAATAAAAAACACGTAAATTTATGATACTGATTTGAACGATATGAGGGGTCTCTATGAGGGTTTCCCTGTTATTTCCACCTAGCTGGCATCCTTCTCAACCATATTTGAGTCTTCCCTGCCTCACGGCATTTCTTGACCAAGCAGGCATTTCACAGAAAAGCCAACGCGATCTCAACATCGAGCTCCTTGACACAATCCTGACAAAGTCTTATGGGCTTGAGGTCTATGAAAAGCTTATTGCGAAACTTAAAACACTTGAAAGTTCTACTTCTGGTGACACAGGTCCCAATAGCACTGAGCATTATGGTCGTTTGGTCGAGGCACTCGATCGTTTTCCTAATCTGATCGATGAAATAGAACCAGCCAAGTTTTCCTTACGAAGCGAAGACTTTTTCGATGTCGATCGGTATCGGGAGTGCTTGTTCTTGATTGACCGATGGTTGGAGGTTGTCTCTGCTCTTTATTTTCCTACGAGAATCACGGTTGTTGATAACCAGTTGAGTTATTCCATTTATTCTTCTCGGGATATCATGAAAGCGATTCAGGATGAAGAGCAAAATCCGTATATTGATTTATATCGACAACATTTTCTCAACTCTATTCTGAGTGAAGCGCCAGACTTAATAGGGGTTTCTATTACAGCAACGTCTCAAATTATTCCTGGTCTCACCCTCTGTCGGCTTCTTAAAGAAGGGAATCCGGACATTCATGTTACGATTGGCGGAAGCATTTTTACGCGACTAGTTGATAATGTTCGACGGTGTGAACGCCTGTTCTCAGTGGTGGATGATTTTATTGTCTTTGAGGGAGAGACTGCGTTATTGGAACTTGTGAATCAACTTGAAGGGAAACGAGACTTTTCAAAAGTCCCGAATCTTATTTATCGTGAAGATGGAAAAGTTCGTGTTAATCAGCCATTTTATTCAGAGAATTTAGCTCAGCATCCTGCGCCAAACTATGATGGGTTTCCACTTGATCGATACCTGGCTCCTTATACAGTATTGCCTGTCCAATTTTCTCGTGGGTGTTATTATAAAGATTGTGCCTTTTGCGCATTGACCCTTGACCATCAAAACTTTAGGCAGAAAGATCCGATAAAAGTGGTTGATGAGTTAGAGTCTCTTTCAAAGAAATATGATACGCCGTACTTTTTTTTCACGGATGAATGTTTAGCTCTCTCGCCGACCAGGCGACTATGTAAGGAAATGCTAAATCGGAGTTGTAATTTTCAATGGACGGCCGAACTACGGTTTGAAAAGAATTTATCTCGAGAGCTTTTGTCTCTCATGCGTGATGCGGGCTGTCACAAAATCGTCTTTGGGTTAGAAACATACAATACACGAATGATGGATTTCATGAAGAAGGGTATTACCCAAGAAAGCGTCCAGCGCATTTGTTCAGACTGTGTCGACCTTGGGATTGGCGTGCATTGTTATATTATTGTTGGGTTCCCAACAGAAACGGAAGAGGAAGCGTTGGAAACTATGAATTTTATTGTCAAGAATGACAAGCTCAACTCTTCTTATGGATTTTCCTGTCAGCCGTGTTTGTTTGACCTTGAGAAAGAGGCCCCAATTATGAATGATCCGGGTGGGTATGGGATCCGACGGATCATGCGCCCGGCTTCAGAGGATTTGAGTTTGGGGTTTTTCTATGAGGTTCAACAGGGTATGTCGCCTCAAGAATCAGAAAAACTCTATCAACATGTGTATGAAAAAGTCAGTGAAGTTGTTTGTGAATTGCCGTTCAATTATTCAATGGCCGATGGACTTCTCTATATTGCCCGGCATCATAATATGATCGAACGGTCACAAGAGCAGCAAATGCCGGTGTAAATATCCCCTGTTCGTCTTTCACTCAGAGGATCAATCCTATGCAGCTTGGTGATAACCTGGCCCCTCGCCAGGCAGTAGATGCTACTGAAGGCCACGGTCTTCTCTTTGAATATACCCTGAAATGTCTCTTATTTGCTGGATTTTTTGAACTCGTTCTTTATCGACTTGTCTCGCGCCTAGGCATGCATCTTTCCAAATTGGCTGAAAAGTCAGAGGCTGTTCGGATCACCCTCCAAAGTTTATCCTCTTTGGGATTCGTGTTATTGAATCTCACGGCTATTCTCTTATTCCTCTTTATCTTTCTCCTCCTTGCACACAAGTTGAAGCAAACTCTGTATGTTGGGAAACTAGATGCCGTCGTGGTGCCTGCCGTTTCCATGCTTGTCCTCCTCACCGTCGTGTATTTAGTTTTTCCTCCAGCCATGCTTGGGTCTGTGATCTATAACGTCATTTTTATGGTTGTTTTATGTTTGTTAACGATAGAATTTATGCTCAGTCACCACGTGTGGTCTCAACGAATCATGGTAGGGTGTTTTGTCCTAGGGATTAGTGGGTGGGTCTATTACCAAATACTTTCTACAGGATATGGGCTCTTACGCATATTAGATGCGCCTCCGTTGGTCCATGAGATCAGCCGAGCCGGGGAAGCGCTGATGGTGGTCGCAAGCATACTCGTATTTTGGGCCTATGGCGGAACATCATTTTTTTCTAAAAACAAAGTGCAGCGCCACCGCGCCATGACATTGTTAGCGAGTGGAGGCGTGACATTTTTAGCGCTCTTGTTTTTGGACTATTTCCTCTCGCTCTTCAGCGCGGAAACTGCCTATGAAGTGCGGAAGGCTGGTGAAGGCATTGGGTGGATATTTCAAATGGGGATGGGCTATACCTTTTATTTGCCATTTGCCTTATATATGGCAGGACTCATTTGTTGGTCCTATACCGTCGTAAAGTTGGTACTCATTGGTCGCATGGCGGGGTTTGGCCTCGGGTTGATGTTTATTGCAGGGTATGCCTTGCAACTGTCTCATTTGACACTGATGGTGGTTGTCGGGATGATGTTATTGAATATTGATAAACGGGGCATTCTTGGAAAGTCGAAACCACGAGTCGATGAACGTGTCGCCTTTTCTCATGTCACGACAGCAGTTGGGGAAACTTCGTAAGAGTGAGCCATTAAAAGGGAAGGGATACACAGTGAGTAATGAAGAAGGAACAACGTCAGTGGGAGAAGTCGCCGAGTCTCAGTTGAGCCAGGATGAAGAAATTGCAGAAATCGAAAAATTGTTAGGGGAAGACCCTGATGACTTTCAGGCTCGATGCCGGTTAGGTGAATTATATTTTAGTAAGGGCCGTTTGGATGATGCTTTGGCCGAAGTCAAAAAGGCGATCGAAGTGGCTGAGAGCTTGCGAGTTGAAATGGATCGGTCGCTGGCCATGTATTATTCCAACCTTGGTACGATTTATGGGACCAAGGAGATGACCGAAGATGCGTTGCCACAGTTTAAGCGAGCGCTGGAGCTCAATGCTTATGACGTGTTGGCATTGTTTAATATGGGGAGATTGCATAGCGATAGGAAAGAATATATGCAGGCCAAGGAGTGTTTAGAACGGTTGATTGAAGTCACACCGGAAGACCCTGTTGCCTGGTACAACCTTGCTGGGGTATACGAGCAGCTCGATAACCCACAGGTTTCCGATTATAATACGTTGGATATGGCATTGCAGGCCTATATGAAAGTGTTGGAATTTGATCCAACTCATTTGGAATGTAGTTTTAAATTGATGGAAATTTCCCTGTCTGTCAACAAAACCGACTTAGCCATCACTGTGATGGAAGAAGCGGTCGAGCACAATCCTGATGAGCCATTGGCTTATTATAATCTGATCAATACCTATGAAAAATGTAAATTGTTTGAAAAGGCTGAAGAGACGAGACAGCGTCTCAAACAGAGGTTTGCCAAACGGGCGCGAGAAGCCTCAACGACATGATGCCGTCTTGCTAAAAAGGAGAGTGGACAGATGTTTGGAAGTCTTGGTTTCACCGAACTTGTACTGATTCTGTTTATTGTGTTGATTATTTTCGGGGCAGGGAAATTGCCACAATTAGGAGAAGGTGTTGGAAAAGCCATCAAAGGGTTTAAAAAGTCAGTTGAGGTTGATCCTCTTGAAGCAGACGTGCAACATTCTGTTTCATCCACTCAGACTGCCCCAGTGAATGAGCCTGTTGCTGAAGCAAGTATGCCAGCACACCAACCAGAACCAGTATCAGTTTCAAAGGGCTAGTATGTTAGAAATAAGATGATTAGCTATATGTCGCAACAGTGTAAAAAGCCACAACATTTAGAGGCTATTTAGGGTGAGGGACACGTAATGGAAACAATGGTCATTCCGGAAATTGGAAAGATTGAAACCTTTGCAGGCAATGGAAAATCCAGAAGCACGGGAGATGGAAAGCGTGCAGTCAAGGCAGGGATTCCCTTGCCAAATCATATTGCCTTGGACCGCGAAGAACGATTTTTATATGTGGCCGAATGTGGATCGGATCGTGTTCGGCGTGTGGATCTAGAAACCGGCATTATGCACAACTACGCGGGTACTGGAGAGACTTGCTACAGTGGCGATGAAGGACCTTGCGGAGAAGCCGGGCTCTATTTGCCGCTTGGCGTGGCCTGTGATTCCCATAATGACGTGTATATTTGTGATTCAGGAAGCAGCCGCATAAGAAAAGTTGATCATCAGACCGGGATTATTACCACGGTTGTGGGAACAGGACAGTGGGGATTTAATGGTGATGGGCCGGCCCTGGAAGTGAACCTCACCTACCCGGCTGCGATCGCCTTTGGTCACCACGATGTTCTGTATATTGCGGATACCCAGGCGCATCGTATCAGGCGATATGATCCAACCACGGGCATGGTCACGACGATAGCAGGAACATGGACAACAGAAGATGAGGACCGAATCAGCCCACTGACCGCCCAAAACCTTATTGTCTTATCCGGCGATGCCATTGGTATTGACTTTAGTGATGACCAAGGTTGGTTGCGTCCACAATGTTCAGATGGATTAGATCTTTCCTTATATCTCGATGATGGGCATCCAGCTCTGGAGGCGCGTCTTTATGATATTGTGGCTTTAGATGTTGATGCGCAGGGAAATCTCTTTGTCACAGATAAAGGCAGCAATCGAATTCGAAAGATTGATACCCAAACAGGAATCATTTCAACGGTGGCGGGTGTGTGCCGATACGGATATGATGGGGATGAAAAGTCGGCTGTGATGGCCATGCTCAATGTTCCAGAAGGGGCCGTGGTCGACCCACAAGGGCACCTCTACATTGCAGATTCTCAAAACCACCGTGTGCGGAAGGTGGATGCACAGACAAACATGATTTCCACCATTGCCGGGAATGGCGACAGTGGCTACGATGACAAAAACATGGGAGGCTGTGGCGCTGCCCGGTTTGTTGCTAAAGAAGATGCGGGAATGCTCAAACATGGCGATGGGCGTCTGGCCGTTGAGGCCGTAGTCAACTCTCCCGCAGGCCTGACGCTTGATTCTCAAGGGCATTTGTACATTTGTGAACGGAATGAAAATAAAATCCGGAGGGTAACGTTGTCGTGAGATGGGTTCGGAGCTTCTGCCATCGTTGTTCTCCGCCACAGACAATGTATCGGGTCTACAGCAGTGATCATCCTTGGGGTATAATGGTTGACGGTGCACAGGGATGAGAGGAGGGTGGCGCAGATGTCAACGATCCCGACTTGTCAGCCTGACCACATTGGTGATTCTGAGTGCGGTTGTCGGTCTTGTTTGGTTTGATATCCCGATAGTCAGTTCCCATGGCGTCATTGTCCGGTCGCATTATGTAGCCGGAGACGTTCCTACCCATCCGACCGATGAGGCTTGGGCCTCTATCCCGCCGATGCCTATTCCCATGAGTGGGCAAATTGTGACTCGACCCGTATGGCCTGAGCCAAGTGCAAAGGCCTTATCCGTTCGCTCTCTTCACAATGGAAAAGAGATTGCCTTTCTGTTGGAGTGGCGGGATGCCACTGTCAATGAACGGCTCACGCCAGGTGTGTTTCGAGATGGGGTGGCTATCGCTCTACCCTTAGGAAATGCCCCAGCATTTTTTTGTATGGGGCAATTAGATCATTATGTGAACATTTGGCATTGGAAAGCAGATTGGCAGAGTGATATCAATCGGCGAGTCGCGAGAGCGCAAGAAAAAGGTCGGAAGCGAAAGGGGATTCGACGATTTGAAGTAATCCCACGACGACCTTCTTCTGTCGAGGATTTAATTGGTGGGGGATTTAGCACGCTCACTAGCAAAAAACGTCAGGGACGAATAAAAGGCCAAGCCCAATGGAAACGTGGTTTTTGGCAAGTAGTTATGAAACGACCGCTCAGTCAAGAAACCGATGATCGAGAAAATGAGGCGATGTTGGAACCTGGTCGGCTGCAATCTGTGGCCTTTGCCATATGGAATGGTGAAAACCAAGAACGAAACGGTCAAAAAGCTGTTGCGACATGGATGCAGCTCATCATTGATCCGGTCAAAAAGGCGAATAAAGAATAGCCCTATTTGCTTCAAATGGGCATATGTCCTCGTCTATCCGTTATGAGACGGAGGAAGAAAAGGAAAGAATGATGTCCCTTTATCGATGTCTGGCGTCACTATTTCTCATGTTCTGCGTCATGAGTAGTCTTGTATTTGGAGCCGTCCAATCAGAAAAGAGGGCAGTCTCTGAAGAACAGGCTTTGGAACTTGGCGAAGAATTTGGAATTGTTGTTGGTGCCGTCGATCAAGAAATCCAAGAATTTTTAGGGCTGACTCGCGCGGAAGGTGTTGTGGTCTTTGAAGTCATTGGAGGCACCCCTGCAGACTTGGCGGGCATTAAATCTCGGGCGATCATCAAAGAAGTGGATTCCATGGAAATTAAAACGCTCGCCGACCTTGGACGTGCGCTGAAAGCCGCAATGCCGACTCAAAACTTTACCGTCGCCACATATGAACCCGCTGACTCAAATGACCAAGGGGTCTCTGGCGGTATTAATTTTCACTTTGTCAGAATTTTGAAGGATTAGATCGTGTTGAGGCAAAAAATGTCTCTGGCGAGGTGCTGGTACAAGCAGAGCGGGATGATTGCTCTGGCTCTGTGTGTACTGCTGATCTCTATGCAGATTGCCCTCGCCCAGGATCCAGTCTCATCACCAAACGATGAGGCGTGGCTCGAAGAAATTCAACACATTTTCGTGCCTTCAGATCAGTGCAAACAATGTCACGATCGGCATTATGAAGAATGGAAAGGGATGCGCGAACAGACGCCGGACCTGAAATCCTTTGGACGAGTTGATGGCGCGCTCTTACATGGAACGGCCTTGACGTCGCCGGTGTTTCAAACGGTGTTGGGACTATGGTTAGAAACAGATCCGACGCAAGAAGAACGAACCAAATGTTTATCGTGTCATGTCCCTGCAGTAACAGTCTTTCCCCAGCATACCGACAACGTGATTGCTCAGGTCATGGCTGGCCCCAAACACGTAAAAGTCGAAGGCATTGGGTGTTCAGCCTGCCATCTCATTAAGTCGACAGTGGATCATGCGGGGTCTCCTCCAACGTTTAAGATCGAGCCAAGTGCCACGATGTATGGGCCATATGATCAGCCAGAAGAAAACTTAGTGCACCCCTCCCATCAAGCACAGATATATAATGGCGCGAACTACTGTGCGGCCTGTCATTTTAGTAAAGTGAAGGATGTTACAAGTCCTAGTTTATCTGGTGAAATTCTAAAAGGCACCATTTGTCAGGATTGTCACATGGAACCATCGACGGGAAGCTCGACCTCCAAACGAGGAGCCCTAACCAGACCCATCGGGCGCCATTGGTTTCAAGGTATTGTGATTCCAGGGATTATGTTGAGTAATCGTAATCTTCAGGCAGAGTGGTTTTCTCGGGTCGATATTGATGTTACCAAGATGACGAATGGAGTGGGCGGCACGGTGTTGGTGCGCAATGGAAGCCTCCCACACATGTTTCCCGGTGGAGATCCAGTCTTAAAACAGTTTTTTGTAACCATCCACATCAAAGACCAGGATGGGAACCTCTTGGCAAAAGAGGAAAAACGTTTTGGTTTAGGGTTTGATGAAATCCTTCGTGGTCCCATTCCAACGCCTCTTGTGAACGGCGGAGTCACGCGAAAGATTCCATTTTTTCTCAATGTCCCAGAAGGAAAAACAGCCTCTTTGGTCGAAGCCGTTTTAAGCTATGCGCTAATCCCAAAACCGGATGAGGCAGTGAAAAGTCGATATATCGCAACTCTGAAAACCGAACATGAAAAAAAGTCCGCACACAATATTATTGAAGACTACTCTACGGCAAGGCTATTAACATTCCGAACGAAAGACCTATAAATGTTTGATTGTGCTTCAGCATGCGCATCTCTAATTCTAAGGCGATGCGATTGCTGTCCTTGATGTGTATACGTCGGAACACAGGCGTCACATGGTCGAATGCTCTGTGCCATACCCTGTGTCTTGCCTAGAACTTATGCAACCTGACTCATAACGACTATGTGGAAGTACCGAAAGTTATTAATAAGCGTTGTTGGCGGACTTGGAATTATAGGAGTCTGGTCTGGGGGGAATGGGTTTCCGGTCGATGCGGCGGAAGGTATGACCAAGGACAAAAAACCCTTGGAGCGAGCGTTTCCCCATTCTAATAAGTGTAAACGTTGTCATGAACGCGTGTTTGAAGAATGGGAGGCTTCGCCACTGTCACAATCGATCCATTCTGCCCCATTTCGTGTCGCCCTTGATCGGTATCTTGATACTGAAAGGAATCGTGACCGTACCTTCTGTTTCCGTTGTCATGCTCCCCATATCCTTGAATATCCCGAACAAGCTGACCATTTCACGAAAGAAGTCCAGTCACGAGATCCCTTGATTGATGGTGTAGGCTGTGCCCAGTGTCATCTCGTCAACACGGTTGATTCGACTGTCAAGCCACCGCATCCTCATTTTGCGTTAGGTAAAACGGTATTTGGGGGCTACAAGAAACCTGTCTCAAACTTGGCACATCAATCAAAGGCACTCGATCTTTTCAAAAGCTCGACGTTCTGTCTTATGTGTCATGAGGCATTGCCCGATAGAGACAAAGAACATCAGATGCCGGGATTACTGGGAGATTGGAAGAACACACAGGCCAACCAGAAAGGGAAGGCTTGTCAATCATGTCACATGCCAGAGCAATTTGGCGAGTCAGCCAATGGGGAGCGGAATCGAAAAGTTGCCAATCATACCTTTCCTGGTCGACTAGGGAAACTTCAGCAAGAAGCTGCAGAGTTGGACATTCAGACGGAAGTAAAAGGAAAGACCTCTGTGGTCACGGTAACGTTGCAAAGCCTAGTGCCTCATAATTTGCCCTTGCCACATCCAGGATGGGTGAGTGTGATTTTAGACTTGACGATCAAAGGAAAAAATTTGCGGAAGGTCTATGGAGAGAATCGGGTCTATACTCGAGTCTTTGCTGATGCCAAAGGCAAGGAAACCGTCTTTGATTTTGAAGGTGTGACCGTTGTGAAGGATACGGTTCTCAAGCCAGAAGAAACGAGGGTGGAAACCTTTTCATTTCCAACACCCAAAGATGCGCCATCCATGGATGTGATTGTCACATTGCGATATGAGCCTGTAAAGGGACCGTCGGACTTTCTTAAAGCCATTGAACAAGCATCCAGCCGAGGATCCAAAGATCCTGTCTTCCAGTCAATCGACATTGTTCAAAAGAAAATCAATGTCCTTCTTAAATAAGAAGACTGCCGATTCCTTTTCCTTGACGGTCTCAACGAGACAATAACAGAGAGATCTCAAGGCCTACCCAACTATGGGCAGACCTTAAAACGAGGGGGCTGATATCTACCGGTCTAGGAAGTTGGTAAAAAGAAGAAGACTGCTTAGCTCTCTTTTTTAATCTGTTCACTCAAGTAATTTTCTAACCCAACCTGTTTGATAATTTCTAACTGTGTTTCAAGCCAATCAATGTGCGAATCTTCATCCTTGACCATCTCTTCCAACATGTGGCGTGTGGTAAAGTCGCCGACCTTGGTGCAGTGATAAATACCGTCCGTCAATAAGACGACCATGGCCTTCTCCTTCTCTAAATCAGCGGTAAGCTGTTCCGGCACAGTTTCCCCAATTTTCACGGTCCCTAACCGTTGCATGTTGGGCAACCCTTCTAAGTACAGGATTTGCTCAATGACCTCATTTGCATCTTTCATCTCTCCCATACTGCGTTCTCGAACATGGTGATGCAATCGTTCGTATCCCCAGTTCTCGCACATTTTGGCGTGCAAGAAATATTGGTTGATGACCGTCAGTTCTTCAGTCAGAATTTTGTTCAGGAGATCAACGACTCCCTCTTTAGCTTTCATAGCCAGTCTCCTTTCATGAGTTAACGAGTTAGAGCCTTGCCCATAACTGGCATGATTCCAGTTATGTATTTCTTATAACACTATAGTGATTTCGTTCCCAAGAAATCAATATTTTTATTTAGGAAAATAAACTTAATTTTGATTCTCTGTATCAATCTCGCTGATTCAGATTTTCAACATCATTATGATGTGACTGGCTGCCCCATTTTGAGGCCACAAGGAAGGTGAGTTTCTGGCAGAATCTCCGAACAGGAGAAAGGGGAGAGGCCATGAAACAGAAACGATTTTCGATCGAACACATTATGGCGGTCGTGAAGTAAGCGAATATCGGGACACCCGTGACCGAACTGATTCGCAAGGTGGGAATCAGTAAACGAACTTTTTATCGGTGGAAGAAACAGTACCAAGGGATGGAAGCAGACCACGTGTGGGAATTGAAACACCTGCAAGAGGAGAACACCCGGCTGAAACGGGTGGTGGCCGATCAATTGGTGGATGGCCGCCGGTTTCGAGCCCTGACAGTGGTCGATAATTATAGTCGGGCCTGTCAAATCATAGAGGTCGATGCCACGCTCACCGGACGGAAGGTGGTAGGAGCGTTGGATCGGGTGGTGAAGCGAACAGGTTATCTCAAGATGATTACTGTGGATAATCGCAGTGAATTTACTTCGAAGGCCCTAGATGCGTGGGCGTATGAACATGGCGTGAAGCTGGATTTCATTCGACCGGGAAAACCCGTGGAGAACGCGGTGATTGAGAGCTTCAATGGGCGATTACGGGATGAGTGCTTAAATACCAATGTATTTATTTCCTTGCACGATGCGAGACAGAAGATTGAAGCGTGGTGCATCGATTATAATGAGCACCGGCCGCATGGCTCCTTAGGCCATCTGACGCCTGTGGAATTTGCGAAAAAAGGGGCACAAACAAGTATCTCAGCAGTGCAGAATTTCTAACCACGGTTGGCTCAGTTTCTGGGGAGGGGTCAGTCAGTCTAACGAAGATTAATGCGCCTGGTATGCAAGTAGATGTGTCGAGTCAATGGAAAAAGTGAAAATTTTCTAGAGTTGACCAACTTTCTTCCTGAGTGGTACGGTCCTCCCTTATGTCTGAACCTTCTGCTAAGCACACTCCCAATCGGTTAATCCACGAGACCAGTCCTTATTTGTTGCAACATGCCTATAATCCTGTGGATTGGCATCCATGGGGTGAAGAGGCTCTTCAGCGAGCGAAACAAGAAAATAAGCCAATTTTGCTCTCCATTGGGTATTCGGCTTGCCATTGGTGTCATGTCATGGAACATGAATCTTTTGAAAATGAGCAGATTGCCGCGCTCATGAATGCCAGTTTCATTTGTATCAAAGTCGATCGTGAGGAGCGGCCTGATCTCGATGACATTTATATGCAGGCGACATTAGCCATGAATCAAGGAAATGGTGGGTGGCCGATGACGGTGTTTCTGACGCCGGCGCAAGAGCCAGTTTTTGCGGGCACCTATTTTCCTCCTACGGATCGGTGGGGGAGACCGGGGTTTGCCACAGTCCTGCAGAAAATTGCTGAGGGGTGGGGGAAAGATCGAGAAGAGATTGTCCGTTCGGCGGAACGCTTTACCACCAGGTTGAAAACAGCAATGAATGTGTCATCATCCATGGCTGTTGGACAAGCAGAAATCGAATTGGGTGCGGAACAATTTTCTGAGGATTTTGATGCTCGTTATGGTGGGTTTGGTCGAGCGCCAAAGTTTCCGGCGGCGACGGGCTTATCGTTCTTGCTCCGCCACTATTATCGCACCGGGCAGGAGGGCATCCTGCAGATGGTCACCAAAACGCTTGATGCCATGGCTGCTGGTGGGATGTATGACCATATCGGTGGTGGGTTCGCTCGATATTCTACGGATGAACGTTGGTTGGTCCCTCATTTTGAAAAGATGTTGTATGACAACGCATTGCTGGCTCGGACATATGTAGAAGCCTACCAGGTCACACAGGATCCGAATTATCGCCGAGTTGCCACAGAGACGCTGGATTATATCCTAGAAGAAATGACGGCGCCTGAAGGAGGATTTTACTCAGCCACCGATGCAGACTCAGAAGGGGTAGAAGGCAAGTTTTTTGTCTGGACCCCCGACCAAATTCGTGAAGTTCTTCAAGACGATGAGAACGCGAAATATTTCTGCGCGTATTATGATATTACGCCTGAAGGCAATTGGGAACAGGCCAGTATTCCGAACACGCCCAAGTCGTTGGCCCAGGCGGCCGAGGAGCTAGGCTGTTCAGCGGACGCCTTACAAAAGACGTTGGCACAGACCCGTCCATTGGTGTATCACGCCCGGTTAAAGCGAATTCCTCCAGAATGTGATGATAAGATTATCACTGCCTGGAATGGCATGATGATCAGCGCCATGGCGGAAGCCGCACGTGTCTTGAATGACGCTCGATATTTGGAAGAAGCCAAGCGTGCGGCAGAATTTGTCTTGGGGCCTCTTTCTCGAAAAGATGGAGGGCTCTATCGCACCTATCGTAAAGGCAAAGCCCATCTCTCAGCCTATCTTGAAGACTATGCCTTCATGATCGAAGCGCTCATTGATCTCTATGAGGCAGGCGAAGCAGAGCGGTATTTGAATGAAGCCCTTCGACTGGCAGAACTAGTACTCAGTGATTTTTCCGATCAAGAACAGGGAGGGTTTTTTACAACGGCCAAGGATCATGAAGCCTTGATCGTTCGTGGCCGGGAAGGTCCCGATGGGGCAACGCCAAGTGGCAATGCGGTTGCGGCCATGGCGCTGGCCCGATTGTCCTATCATGTCAACCGTGACGATTTGCGAGAAGCCGCAGGGCAAGCGATTCGTGCATATGGCAAACAAATCGCTCGTCATCCTCGCGCATTTGCCAAAAGTCTGATGGCGTTGGAGCTTTTGCTCAATGGGCCTGTAGAATTGGCGTTGGTGGGAACCCCCACCGATCCTCATTGTCAAGAACTGCGTCATGTGATCAATCAGGCCTATATTCCCAACCGAATCCTGGCTTGGCATCATCCCGACGATCCAGAATCGACCCACCCCCTGCTAAAAGGCAAAACACTCGTGAATGGACAAGCGGCACTCTATGTGTGCCGGAACTTTGCCTGTCAGACGCCCATTACCGATGTAGAGCATATTGCTGCTGCACTTGAACAATCACGAAATCCAGCCACAATCACCAATGATTCAACAGCTGGGAATACCCTGAAGTCAGAAGGATTACAGGGGATGGCCACGCCGGAAGGCACAGGTCGCTATGTGGCGAGGATGTTGGGTGGATACATGCCCCTGAAGCCTTCGCAACATGGCTTCACGGCGTTAGGGCGTACAGGCTTCACCACATCACGACTTGGGTTTGGATGCTATCGAGTGGATATAGAACAGGATGGCTATCGACAGGCTCTACGAAAAGCCATGTTAGAAGGTTGCAATCTCTTGGATACCTCTACCAATTATGCCGATGGAGATAGTGAACAGTTGGTTGGCAGCGTCATCCAAGAGTTGATTGATCAACAACAACTAGCACGGGAAGAAGTGATCGTTGTTTCAAAAATTGGATATATCCAAGGGAAGAATCTCAAACGGGCTATAGCGCGTGAACGAGGAGGGAAACCGTTCCCAGAGATCGTGAAATATAGTGAAGGCATTTGGCATTGCCTCCATCCTGAATTCCTGGCTGACCAACTGACCTTGTCCATGAATCGATTGGGTGTGGCGACTTTAGATGTATGCCTTCTGCATAATCCCGAATACTTTTTATCAGAGGCTAACAAGCGAAAATCAGATCAACTGCTTGATGATGTACGGCAAGAATTTTACCGTCGGCTCGAACAAGCCTTTGTCTATTTGGAGAAGCAAGTCTTAGAAGGACGCATTCAATGTTATGGTGTTTCGTCCAATACGTGTACGGGAGAACTGGATGACCCAGAGGCGACGTCAGTTGCTCGTATGCTGGATGCTGCCCAGCGTGCAGCCCAGGTCACTGGCCAGCCAAATCACCATTTCCATGTGCTGCAGCTTCCTATGAATCTTATGGAATCAGGAGCGCTGTTCGTTCCTAATACCGGTGCACGTAACCAGCAGACCGTGCTCGACTTTGCCCAGCAAGAAAAGTTAGCCGTGCTGGTGAATCGTCCTCTCAATGCCATGCCTGCCAAACGTGGAGGAATGGTTCGGTTGGCTGAGCCAATGGTGGAATCCGTAGATGTTACCTTTGAAGACCAGCAACAAAAAGTCCAAACGCTAGAAGATGAATACCGTCAAGGATTGGCTCATGCCATTCCTTACTCTGGAAAAGGGTTAGAGCCGAAAGATTTTTTCTTGTGGGCAGAAGAGATGACACGCCTTCGATCGGGAGTCCACAATCTTCAGCATTGGGATCAAATTGAATCACAGGTGATTGCCCCACATATTAATCAAGCCATGCAGGTGTTGATGAAACAATTGACTGAGGAACAGTCAAAAACATTTCAGGAATGGCGAGATCGATACATTCCAGAGTTTGTGGCTCTCCTCCGCGTCCTTCGCCAGGAGGCTGCGATGAAAAGTCATCAGCAGATTGCACAACTTAGCCAATTGCTGGATCCTCTTCTTCCTTCTATACGAGTGCAGGAATCCATCTCGCGAAAATCACTCTGGATTCTTGCCAGTACCCCCGGGGTGACCTGTGTGCTCAATGGCATGAGACAGCCAGCCTACGTTGAAGACTCTTTGGCCATTTTGGGGTGGGAGCTTGCTGGAGACGTTAGGCTAATCTATGAACGCATTGCCCACGAATGTTGAGTGACAGGCTTCGACCATCTTCCCACTTCAATTACCATCCTCTTTAGCCATCCTATTTCTTAGCTTATAATGAATGAAGACATAGCGGGTGTCTTCATTGAACAGCAAAAAAAGGACGTCCTGTCTTTTCCTATCGGAGGAGGTGAGCATCGTCATGAAGCCTCAACACACCATAGGGTCTCTCCTGTTAGCCCGATTACAGCAACTTGGTCTGCATCATATCTTTGGGATTCCCGGTGATTACGTTCTCACGTTGTATAAGCTACTAGAAGAATCACCAATTCAGCATATTGGAACTACACGTGAAGATAGTGCGGGATTTGCCGCAGATGCCTACGCGCGCATTCATGGAATTGGTGGAACCTGTGTCACCTATTGCGTCGGGGGACTCAATATCGTCAATGCCATAGCCTGTGCTTATGCCGAACGTTCGCCTGTTGTCTTACTGTCTGGCTCGCCCGGGCTTGGTGAACACATTACCAATCCCTTGTTGCACCATATAGTAAAGGATTTTTCCACACAGTATGAAGTCTTCCAACACATCACTGTGGCATCGGTGGTCCTCGACGATCCATTAACGGCTGAGCGAGAAATTGATCGGGCGCTTCACGCGCTGATGCGGTACAAACGACCTGTCTACATAGAAATCCCTCGAGATCTGGTCCTCGCGCCGGTTGAAAATGTTTCGGCCTATGTGCTGCCTCAAGCAGCCAGTCACAGTGAGCCAGATGCGCTCAAAGAAGCGGTGGCGGAAGTGCGGGGGATTCTCGCCCAGGCCGAGCGCCCTGTGATTCTTGCTGGAGCGGAGATCTATCGGTTTCGGTTACAAGATGTCCTCACGCAACTTGTGGAACGGATGAATGTGCCCATTGCCACTACCTTGTTGGGGAAGTCTGTGATTCGTGAAGATCATCCGTTGTATGTCGGAGTCTATGGAGGTCTGGTTGGTCGAGAGGAGCTCTTGCAATTTGTTCAGGAGGCCGATTGTTTAGTCATGTTGGGAACGATGTTAACCGATGTCGAAGATATCCAAGCCCATCCCACCATGCTGGCGGCTGAACGCACTATTCATGCCACGGCTGATGCCATCACAATCAAACATCATCGATATGATCATGTATGGTTTGAAGACTTTGTAAAAGCTCTAGCAACCACGCCATTACCGGTCTTTGCCAGTCGACCAATTCCGACCTGGGAACAAACGGCATTTACCCCACCGTCTTCAGAATCGCCGGTGACGTTAAAAAACCTCTTTGGGCATCTTGATAAAATATTAGATGATAAGACACTCATCATTGCCGATGTTGGCGAATCCTTGTTTGCATCAGCCGATTTGCATGTTCATCAAAGCGCTGAATTTTTATCGCCCGCTTACTATACCTCCATGGGGTTTAGCATCCCGGCGGCACTAGGGGCGGGCTTTGCCGACCCTTCGTTACGACCGATTGTATTAGTTGGTGATGGTGCATTTCAGATGACTGGCACCGAACTAGCGACATGCTTGCATCACGGACAGGCCCCCATTGTCTTAGTTCTCAATAACCGTGGCTATTCGACGGAACGTGAGATTCTCGATGGGCCATTCAACGATATACATGAATGGCACTACGAGAAAATAGGGGAAGTGATTGTGTAAGCTTCCCCGTCAAGTGGACAGGTTCAACATAGAGTTTTCCGGCCTTTTGGGTTTGTGATACGTACACGGG
>JAALKI010000022.1 GCA_011088105.1 Nitrospirota bacterium
ATTCTGCCAGAAAGCTCTACATTGCGCCTGTCCGTGGTTGGGGGAAGCTTACAATAACAGATCGTCTGCAGACGTGGTTGTCTGAGCAAAAAATGTTCTTTGTGGCAACGGCATCCTTGAGTGAGATAGGTCATCTCAATTGCTCTCCCAAAGGCGGTAATTCATTTAGAGTTTTTGACGAGAATACAGTCGCGTATCAAGACCTCATCGGTAGTGGCGTTGAAACTATTGCTCACCTTAGGGAGAATGGCAGAATTATGGTTATGTTTTGCGCGTTTGCTGGTCAACCGATAATTGTGCGGCTGCATGGCAGAGGCCAAGTGATCTTTCCAAATCATGCTGATTACGATTCTCTCAGCAAACTGTTTCCATCCAATGTCGGTGTTCGCTCCATTATTCGTGTCAACGTCGATCGCCTCAGCGATTCTTGTGGCTTTGGTGTACCTTTAATGAATTTCATATCAGATTGAGACAATCTTGACCGCTGGATTGCATCTAAAAGCGACGATGAATTGCTGGCTTATCAACAAGAACGAAATGCGGCAAGTATTGATGGGCTTCTGGGAGTTCAACTTCCTAGCGATGTGGCTGAGTAGACGAAGTAGACTGTGACGGTTTTGGACTGGTTGTGACCAATAGGATAGCTGACCTCCAGCTAGTTTCAGAAATTCACGCAAAAGACTGGAGCAAATACAACGATTCGGGAAAGTGCTAATGCGTCTGTTCTTGATACTGGGTAGATAAGCTATACTAAAAACGCCTGCTGTTTGTAGCGAAAACTGAAGACTGCGGAGATTTAATCAAACAAGCCTTTTAAGAGACCCTTACCTACTTTTTCTGCGGCCTCTCCCAAATTTTTGATTGATCCCTTTATGTCTTTTACGCCACGGCCTAAGAGTTTTGTTGAGTTCGGTATGACCTTTAGCACATCAGCATAGATGGCCTCGAAAATTTGAGCAGACGCGGCTTGAAAGCTAGTGCCTTCCTCGTTTTTCCCGATATCGTTGAGGTAAATGTCGGGTAGGGTGAATTCCAGGGATTGCCCTTGGAGTGCGGTCATACTCAAATGAATGTGGCTTTTTCTCACAAAGACTTTTCGGATGAATACGTGTTTGCCCTCTTCGCTAGAGACCTCGTGTTCCTCAGGCTCTGCCTCGTGCGACGATTCTTCCGTCGAATATTCTTTGATGCGTTCCTGAATAGTTTCGAGATTACTCGAACCATTTAGCCTCCCTTCCAAGGTAATCTCTGGTTGGTCAATAATGATTTCATCAATAATAACGGTATCTGAGAGAATAGAATCCCGGTCAACTCGGATCCGTATTTTTGGCAGAGATAGCGCATGGTCGCTGTGAAATCCTTCAGGATTTTTGATGACCAATCCTATGAGCGTGCCTTCGAGAAGCCCTCCCTCGGCAAGCAAGGAAACATCGACATCTTCTATGAGCACTGGGGTGCCGAGGATTTGTGGCCCCATTGTCTCCACGCCAGTTTTGATAATGGCGTCCAGTGAGGCCCCAATGATGAAAATAATGATGCCCAACAGACCCAAAACAAGTAATCCAAACTTGACTAAGGTTTTCATGCTATTCAGCTCTCTTTCAAAGTCTCTAACATTTCTTGATGAATAGTCCCATTGCTGGCAACAACTTCTTTGTCATATATGGAAAAGGGACTGCCATCGTAATTGGTTATCCGTCCTCCGGCTTCTTGCACAATGACCATGCCAGCCGCTGTATCCCATGGGTTGAGTTTAAGTTCCCAAAAACCATCAAAGCGTCCACAGGCCACATAGCACAGATCGAGGGCTGCGGCTCCTGTGCGTCGAAGACCTTGGGTTTTGAGCGCAAACCGACAAAATTCATCAAGGTTATCACGGGTTTCCCGGAAATCATAGCTAAATCCTGTGACGACCAAGGCTGTATTGAGCTTCTCAACGTGGGATACGTGGATGGGGGTCCCATTGAGTTTGGCGCCGCAGCCAACTTCTGCGGAGAAGAGTTCATTCCGAAACGGATCAATTACTACACCAACAATACAAGTCTTTTGCCATTCCAATCCAATAGAGACGTTATAAAATGGAAACCCGTGGGCGAAGTTCGTCGTGCCATCCAATGGATCAATAACCCATTTGTAGGGAGAGTCATGTGCCGCGTACAGCCCTGCTTCTTCAGCCAAAATTTGATGAGTCGGAAAGGCCTGCTGGATGACCTGCACAATGGCTTGTTCGGATTCACGATCGGCATCTGTCACTAGATTATGGATGGAGTTTTTGTGATGAACGTGAAATCCAGACTGGGCATACCGCTGGAGGATTTTTGCTCCTACTCGAGCGGCTTGGCTCGCCACGTTGCGATATTGCTGAAGCATGGTGTGGTCAGGTGTGAACGGATTGGACATAGGCAATAAGAGCGAACTGTTGCGTACTACATTTTCACAGGTTAGTCAAAGAGAATTGCTGCAAAGCCTCAGCCCTCCGTCAGTGACGTCCTGGCCAGGACGTTGAGGGTTTCACGCAACGACCTGTCTACGCGCTTGCGTGTTTATTACGCACAAGCCAGAGCTTTGCTACGACAGCCGCAAGAAACGCTGCAGGTCATTGTTTTCAATAACAGACTAGAGTTCACGACGACCCTCAATAGACTTGGTTAGGGTAATATCATCGGCATATTCAATATCCATGCCAACGGGAATGCCGTAGGCGATACGAGAAACGTGGACGCCATGTGGTTTGAGTACGTTGGTGAGATAGATGGCGGTGGCTTCTCCTTCAATGGTTGGGTTGGTGGCAACGATGACTTCGGTGATCCCCCCTTCTTTCACGCGTTGTTCCAGTTCATGGGCACGAATTTCGGTTGGTCCGACTCCGTCCAAAGGGGACAGGGCTCCTGATAAGACATGATACAATCCGTGAAAACCACGGCTTCGTTCAATTGCATGGAGTGTACTGGGTTCTTCCACGACTAGCACTTTTGTTCGGTCGCGCTTGGGGTCTTGGCAGATCTCGCATAATTCATGTTCGGCGATGTTTCGACATTGCACACAGAAGGTGACATGGGCCTTGACGTCTCGGATAGCATCGGCCAGGCGTAGGGCATCTTCACTTCGGGCCTTCATAATATGAAAAGCCAATCGATGCGCTGTTTTTTGTCCTATTCCCGGGAGCTTGACAAATTCTCGGGCCAAAGTTGCCAGCAAGCCTTGTTGTTGAACGCTCATACTTTCACATGCTGTATGCGTTGATGCTTAAAACATACCCGGAATGCCCATTCCTCCGGTAAGCGATTTAACCTCTTCGGCCATGAGGTCTTTTGCTTTCCGCAATGCTTCATTTGTTGCAGCCAGAACGAGGTCTTGCACCATTTCTTTATCATCAGACTGTAAAATTTCTGGATCAATAGTCACCTTGGTTACGTGCATGGCGCCATTGACGGTGATGGTCACCATCCCTCCGCCGGCAGACGCGTCCACGGTTTTTGTCGCTGCCTCTTCCTGAATTTTGCCTAGCTGTTCTTGCATTTGCTGGGCTTGCTTCATCAAATTTCCCATGTTGCTAAACGGATTCTTTGACATTAGATTATTCCTCCTCCTTTGTCGGAATGCGGCGGGCTGCTACCACATCCCCTCCAAATATTTCGATGGCCTCCTTGACCAAAGGGTGGTTTTTTGCTTCGGCGACTAAGGCCTGTTCTTCCGTTTCTTGCCGTTTGACTCTGGTTTGCTTGAACGAGGGCTGTTGGGTTTGTTTGTCCGTTAATTCAATGACTCGAACTTGCACAGTTCGTTGGACGATTTCTTTCAAGAACCCAACAATAAGACGCCGATTTTCTTCTTTTTGAATTCGTGAGCATGCAACAGACGCCGATTTTTGAAAGCCGATCACAATTTGATTTTGTTCAATAGCCACTAGGGTTCCCATTTCCAAAAACGATCCAATATTGGGATGCTCTTTAATCATGCGATCAACAACGGTTTCCCAGATGGTTTCACTCAATGGGATACCCGGGGCCGAAGCCTCGAGGGGAGGCGTAACATGTTGAGGTTTGTCTTCAACCTTCCGGGGCGGTGGAGCTGGTTGTTGTTCAACAGGGCTTGATGGAGATGGGCCCTGTTTTTTGTTTATGGCCGGAGCTGTTTGTTGCTGGACTGGACGGGAAGGCGGCTCACTAACCTTCTGTTGCGCCGGCGGTGTTTCTTGTGGTTTCTTGGTTGGCTCAGGTGTTGGCCCTTGTGCTGAAGCAGAGTGTTCCTGGTTCGCTGTTTTCAGTCTTGTGGCCCGAACCACCGCAACCTCAAGAGCAAATTGTGGATGATTGGTTATGCGCAAGGTGTCTTCGACGTGTGAGAAAATCTCAAAGAGCTCTTGAATCTGATTGGCGCTGAATGTTTTGGCATCTTGTAGCGTGAAGTCCAGTTCTTCAGACGGAAGATCCATTAAGGCTTCGACTTCCTGGCGGACTGGTACGACATTCGCAATTAGAAGGTTTCGTATCTTTTCCGTTATTTCCCGGCAGTAGGTCCGCAGATCATATCCTTGATCCACGACCTGGCTGACTGCCGTGATGGCTGCGGTCGTATTTTGGTGAATCACCGCAGAGAGTAAACAGCGCACCAGTTCTTCTGGAATCGCCCCCAGCAACCGCTCCAGGTCTGGCAGTGTCAGAACGTTGCCGACAAAGGCCACGGCTTGATCAAGCAGGCTGAGTGCATCTCGCATGCTACCGTCACTGGCTCGAGCAATCGCTACTAAGCCCTTCTCTTCAATTGTGACCTGATTCTGCTCTGCGACATAATGGAGTCGTTGGATGATTTCAAGGCGTGGAATCCGTCGAAAATTAAAATGCTGACATCGTGAGAGAATAGTTGCAGGAATTTTATGGATTTCCGTCGTCGCAAAAATAAAGACGGCGTGACTTGGTGGTTCTTCCAGTGTTTTCAGCAGCGCATTAAATGCTGAATTCGACAGCATGTGGACTTCATCAATGATGTAGACTCGATATGACCCATGAAAGGGCACAAACTTGACATTTTCGCGCAATTCTCGAACGTCATCGACGCCAGTGTTGGATGCGCCATCGATTTCAATCACATCGACAGAATATCCGCGAGTAATCTCTGTGCAGCTTTCGCATCGCTCACAGGGATGGTCCGTTGGGCCTTGTTGGCAATTCAATGCCTTGGCTAGAATTCGGGCTACCGTTGTTTTCCCGACACCTCGCATGCCTGAAAAGAGGTAGGCATGCGCCACGCGTTTGCCGAGGATGGCATTCGTCAGGGTTTGCACGACATGTGGCTGTCCGATCAAATCCTGGAATGTTCCGGGACGATATTTTCTAGCAAAAACTTGATAATCCATACGTTAAGGCCACTTAGGATTGACGGGAACCGTGGATGATTCACTCAAGCTCCACGATGGGTTGCCCTATGATGTGATGGGTGAATGGTATGAAAAACGGGGCCAGGTGATCCTGCGGCACACAGAGTAGCCTTCTTACCGTTGCTTCCTTCCGGACCTGGCGGAGTTCGTAGGACTCTGTTGCACAGGGCCCAGCCCCTTATTCTCGTCTCATGCATTTCATCTATGGTGTTCACCCTGTTTGGAGATTTCACCTTTTTAGATGAACAGAGACCATTCCGTTGTGGACTCCTTTGTGGAAGGAAGACTGGCGGAGAGGGTGGGATTCGAACCCACGGTACCGTTGCCAGCACACGTGCTTTCCAGGCACGCCGATTCGACCGCTCTCGCACCTCTCCCTATCGTGTCTGCTCGTTTCTCTCCAAAGAGGGTGCATCTTATCATGGACCCGAATCACCGACAAGCGATCTTGCCTATAATTTTGCCGATGTTCTGAAGAAAAAGGGAAATTATCAGTATTGATAAGGAACGGAACGGCGTATGGTTGACTTCGAATATGGCCCTATGGCTAACTCGACCTGGAGTGTTTTTAACGATCATGAACATGAGAAAGGTTGTGTCAGGAGGGTTATGAAAGCGAAATTTTCAGAATTTGACTCCACACAATTTTCATTTCACCGTGATCCGGTCCTCGTCCTTGAAGACTTTTGGTCTCCACAAGAACAACGCATGTTTCAAGAGGCCATGGAGCGGTCGGCATGGACATCGTTAGCGGACTTGCCAGCGGTCTCACGGGCATTTCCAAACTGTGGTAATTGGGAAAAAGCGGAAATTGGCCGGAAGGAGGCCGGCATGTTGCTCCATCGCTTAGAATTGCCCTGTATTGCTGAGTATATTGAGTCGTTTCCAGTGATTAAACACCGGCATATCAATTTTAATTTCTATTCGTATGGAGTAGGTGACTGTCTTTCTACACATGATGATACGGATGAGGCGTATGTCTCTTCGCAAGGCCCTCGGCCTCCACTTCGCCGTCTGGCATTAGCCACCTATGTGCATTCAGCGTGGCAGCCCGATTGGGGGGGGGAATTGATGCTATACGACCTGAAGAAACAAGACGAGGCCCAAACACTTGATGTGGTTGACTGCATTGCTCCAGTTCCTGGTACGTTAGCGATTTTTGCCGTCCCTCGTTTTCACCGAGTGTGCCGTGTGGATGCACTGGCTGGAGAACATAAACGACTCTCTATTGCCGGATGGTTTATGACGGAACATTAACCCTTCAAAGAGGCTGTCCGAGATTTGAGTAATCGACGGGGTTCACCAGATTCTCTGACCCTTTGTGTTTCATCGGCGCCACGCTTTCCTCTCAACGATCGAGAGCCCCGACTCACATGCATACCATCTCGTGACGATTATTTTCTCAAGCAACCTCCTCAGCCCATGGACCATTCACGTAAGTGGGACCTTCGATTACAGAAAGAGTGAATGGTCGAGAGAGAGGGATTGTTTTTGGTGATTAGGTCCAGAGCTTGAATGGGCCTGTCTAAGGCTGCATCACGATTACTGTTCAGGATAGCGGGCTTCAGCCACCGCACGGATGAAGGCATGGAGGCTTTGGCGCTCTTCATCATTGAGTGCCAGTAACAAGTGTGTTTCATTGGCATGTTCGACTCTCAGACTCAGAAATGGAATCTCTTTTCGATTTTCTGTGTCTTCCCACGTCCCATCTGTCACTTGCACTTTATCCAAATTGGCGACCGACGTGACATCGTAACGGAAGTACGTATCGCCAATGACCATGTCATAGAGGACGTTTCCTGTGGTTAAGAGGACAAGATTAAAATGTCCCTGATCTTCATAGCCTTGGGGCAAATGTTTATTAATATGAACCATGGCGACTTGTCGATCAGCGAGTGCTGCTTGGAAATTTGCTTCCAAGGCCGCATAATCAATCTGTAGGGCTCGTTCATCGGGACCAGTGGCAGCCAACGCTGCGTCACGGGCTTTCTCAAAGACATCTTTTGCTGTGAACACGCTTTTCTCCTTTCATGAATCCTGCAAAGTGACCATTGACCATGTGTGTATGATGAGCTGAAAACAGCTGTGAGCTACGATAGCTGTTGCTACTAGTGGAATGCAAGCGTCTTCCATTGCTTTCTTTTCATAGTCTCTTGCATACTGGAGCAGGTTGCATGGAGCAAGACGAAACATGAATTAGCCTGAGGAGTCTGCGATGAGTGAACAGAGTTGTTTTATCGAAAATTGCGGTCAACGGGTGTATGCCCCAGCTGGGACCACTATACTCTGCAAAGAGCATTTTATTGATTTTGTCACGTGGCGTAGGAAAAAAGGAGGGAAGGGGCTCTTCCGCAGATACAGTGGGATGACCATGGCAGAACGAGATATCATTATTCGGGATTGGCAACAATCATTCACGGTCAGTACATAGATCATCCATCATTATTCCATCAAGGGTGAGCCATGATGGTGGATCATCTTCCACGTCTCATCAATTCGTTCATATAAGTTTGTTGCCATGACACGGCTTTGTTGACTAGTTTCCCCGTGATGGCTGGTAATGTTTTCGGTACAAATCACCCAAGCGACATCTCCTGCTACTTGGACCTGCATTTCTGTAAGAGAAAATTCCATAGAAAAAATATTATTGAAGATTACGACCCATGAGTCGCGCACATCGGGCCATCCCACGCGAATTTGCCAGCCAGGGTGAATACACGTGACATAATCTTGATGAGCCCAAAGAGTGTCCATCTTCATGATATCGAGATTTTCGAAACTTTTATAAAAAGCTTCGTTGATCTGGGTCACTTCTTCAATCCGTTCCTGCAGCATTCCGTCTACTCCTGTCTGTTCGTCAGCATTATCCACGAAAGGTGTCTACTTTCTCTGAGTGTCGAGCTAGAAGTCAAACTAACGATGATTTATTTACCAACCAGACACCTAACAGAATCAACCCAATCCCGATGATGTCCCATACCTCGATAGATTCAGCAAGAATTATCGCAGAAAAGAAGAGGGCTGATACTGGAATCAGATTGACAAACATGCCCGCTCGGGATGCCCCAATCCCTGATACGCCATAGAGCCAGGCTTGTTGCCCAATGGCCGTTGCGAAGATGATCACATAGGCTAAGGCGATCCAGCCTGACACTGGAATGGAGGCGAGCCCTGCCGTTAGCACCTTGTGATCTGTCCATAGCAGAGGAAGTTGCAAGATAATGGAAATAAAGAGCGTGGTCCAGTTTACTGTTAGGGGAGATAGGCGTTCCATAACCCGCCGGCTTCCGATGGTATAGAGAGCCCAACTAATCAGGGCAAAAACAATCAGTGTACCTCCTAAAAGAGGATTGTCCCCCATGGAGCTTCCAGGTTTCATGCCCGAGACACAGGCGACGCCTCCAAAAGAGAGCAAACAGCCTACCCATACCTGTTTGAAGGGGATCTCTTTGAGCAACAGCGAAGACAAAAATGCAGTAATGGCGGGACTGGCTCCCATAATGATCCCAGCAGCGCCTGCTCCAATATAATGTAACCCATAGAGCACTAAGAGATGATTACCAAGGACGCCAATCCCCAGCATGCTGAGGACCCCAATCTCACGAGCTGACCATGAGATGTTGGTGGTGTCTTGCCACCACCACATGGGGAGAAGAATCACCAATGCGCCTAGGCCTCGAAACACGGAAACTTCTACGGCGGAGAAAGCCCCCAGTGCAATCTTTTGCGCAACGATCGACCCACCCCATACCATAGCGGCAGAGAGTAATGCGGCATAGGCTGCCTTGTGCCCATGATGGGTTTTTATGTGGTTATCCGTTATCACTGTGAATGGTCCATGATGACGGCAATGACAAAACGTGACAGGTGTTCATTCCTCTTCGTCAATAGGCCTGTCAAACATGGTTTTCTCGCCTTTCTTGAGGCCATGGTCTAATCAGCATAGGTGCATGATTATAGAAGTGAGTATGTGGCGCGGGATTGTAGACTGCCCATAGGCATGGCTTCAAGGCCTTGGGGCACGATGAACCGCACGGTATTTGTCGCTTTCTATTTTAGCAAGACCACCAGTGCTTTATGGTCATGTATCCTTTAGTTTGGGGGCCGAATGCCTTATATCAATAGGACCTTTGTCCCGTTGACGACAAAGCAGGCAAAGCCTACAATGAATCCGACTCTATTTCACATTTCTGATTTTGAGAATTCAGAGTTAAAAATCTTGTGATCGCTTTGTTCGGAAGGAGGATTTATGTCTCTGCTTATTACGGAAGAATGTATTAATTGCGGTGCCTGTTTGCCTGAATGTCCCAATGAGGCGATATTTGAAACCCGGAGCGCCGCGGAAGAAAAAGGCCATCAGGTCGGAGAAGGCCAGGGTGAGGGTGATACGGTATATGTGATTACCCATGAACGGTGTACCGAATGCGTAGGCCATTTTGATGAGCCCCAATGTGCTGCCGTTTGCCCCGTTGATGATTGTTGCATCTCGGACCCTGAGGTTCCTGAGATAACGGATGTGTTGCTTGACAAAGCTCGCACGCTCAACCCAGATAAAGAAATTGATCCCGACAAAGTGTGGAGTGGTGTAAGAAATTAATCTCGTTTCCCACTAACTTTTTGCTTTTTTATGTCTGAGGCCAGTCTTTTCCGATGAGAAGAGGCTGGCCTCAGGCTTTTAGATGTTGTGCAAAACAGTCTGTTTCTCTTCAGTATATCGTTGACTGTCTTTTTCAACAGTCCCTATTTCTTGGAACTCTCTGGTTTGATGGGTATTACCGGCGAGCGAGCGAACGGCGTTCGTTGTCGGTCAGGTAACGTTTGCGAAGTCGGATGTTTTTGGGGGTGACCTCAACCAGCTCATCTTCTTGGATAAATTCCAAGGCAAACTCTAAGGTCATCTCCCGTGGAGGTGTCAGCTGAATTGCTTCATCGGACCCTGCGGCTCGGATGTTGGTGAGCTTTTTCTCTCGGATGGTATTGACCACTAAATCCTGGCCTTTATTGTTGACCCCAACAATCATCCCCTCATACAAACTTGCGCCAGGATAGATAAACATTTCTCCGCGGTCTTGAAGCCCCCATATGGCATAGGGGACAGCTTGGCCTGGGCCTTGAGAAATTAGTACGCCACTGGCTCGTTTCGGAATATCGCCTTTATATTTTTGGTACTCATAGAACGATTGGTACATGATGCCTGTGCCTCGAGTCATCATAAGGAATTCGCTACGGAAGCCGAGTAAGGCCCTTGAGGCAATAACGAAATCCATTTTGATGGTCCCGACCGTGCTGATTTGCATGTCTTTCATCTCAGCACGTCGGCTGCCTAAGGTTTCGATGACCGTCCCTTGATAGTCCGGCTCAACTTCGACTACTAGTTCTTCAACGGGTTCCAAGCGTTCACCATCGATTTCCTTAAAAATAACTTGAGGGGGCGAGACTTCTAATTCATAGCCTTCACGTCTCATGGTTTCGATCAAGATGGCTAAATGTAACTCGCCGCGCCCTGAAACCTTAACCCGTTCGCTTCCTTCAACTTCTTCGACTTTAATGCCGACGTTGATCATGGCTTCATGCTCCAGTCGTTCCCGAATGTGTCGAGAGGTCAGAAACCGTCCGCCATCTTTTCCCGACAGAGGGCTGGTGTTGTGGGAAAAGTTCATGGAGATGGTGGGCTCGTCAATTTTGACGGTCGGTAACGCAGTTGGGTTTTCTGGCGAAGCAATGGTTTCTCCAACCTTGACATCTTGGAGTCCGGCTAGAGACACCATGTCCCCAGCGGAAGCCTGCTCAGCTTCGACCCGTTTGAGCCCTTTGTAAACAAGGAGTTTAGAAATTTTCCCTCGCTCTCGTTTCCCGTCGCGTTGTAAGAGAAGCACGGGCTCACCGATGCGGATGGTTCCATGCACAATCCGTCCAACCGCGATTCGTCCAATGTAGGTGTCATAATCCAACATTGTGACAAGCATCTGAAACGGTTGATCCAGGTCTGCAACGGGAGGAAGGACTCGATGTAAGATGGTTTCGAGGAGTGGTTTCATGTCTTCTGCATGGTCATCTAGGTCTAGGGTGGTGCGGCCTTCTTTGCCTGATGCAAAGACAATGGGGAAATCTAGTTGTTCATCAGTGGCGTTCAGTTCGCAGAACAAATCAAATGTTTGATCCACCACATCATGAGGGCGGGCGTTTGGGCGATCGATCTTATTAATCACCACAATGGGTTTGAGATGGAGCTCCAAGGATTTTTTGAGGACAAACTTTGTTTGAGGCATGGGCCCTTCAAACGCATCGACAAGGAGGAGGACGCCATCGACCATTCGAAGAATGCGTTCGACTTCACTCCCGAAGTCGGCATGCCCTGGGGTGTCGACGATGTTGATTTGGACATCCTTGTACCGAAGGGACCCGTTTTTGGAAAAGATGGTAATGCCCCGTTCTCGTTCCAACGGGTTTGAGTCCATGATGACTTCTTCGCCTTCTTTAAAGACATAGGCTCCAGTTTGTTTGAGTAATGCATCGACTAATGTGGTTTTTCCATGGTCAACATGAGCAATAATCGCTACATTTCGCACGTCTTTTCGTCGTTTTTGGTTTGGCATCGTGGCGCTACTATAGCACAATTTTTTCAAAAAGATGCTGTCGTATGTCTAAATGGAATTCGTTGAAGTTCAAAGAAGCATTTTGATAAGCTGCCTTCCCGTTCTGATTGATCGTTCATTCATGATAAAGGGCATCTCATGGCGAATCTCAACCATATCTTGATGAGTGTGTCAGATAAAGCCGGCATTGTGGACTTGGCAAAAGGCTTAACGGCACTTGGCGGAAATATTTTATCCACAGGTGGCACGGCCAACGTGTTACGTGAAGCCGGCGTGGCAGTGACCGATGTGTCTTCGTATACCGGGTCTCCTGAAATTTTGGATGGGCGGGTGAAAACTCTGCATCCTAAGATCCATGGTGGGTTGTTGGGGCGCCGATCCCTTCCTGATCATGTGCAACAAATGGCTAAGGAAGCTATTGAGCCTATTGATGTCGTTGTTGTGAACCTCTATCCGTTTGAGGCGACCATTGCCAAACCGGGGTGTTCTTTTGAAGAGGCGATTGAAAACATTGATATCGGTGGCCCTTCGATGTTGAGATCAGCTGCGAAGAACCATGAAGATGTCCTGGTGATCGTCGATCCTGATGACTACGCACGCATTCTAGAAGCCTTGCAGGTAGGGACTGTGCCCCTTTCGCTTCGTCGAGAGTTGGCGCAAAAGGTGTATCACCATACGGCAGTGTATGATGGCCTCATTGCGACGTATCTTGACCAACACATTTCTGAATCGGCTGAATCAAAATTTCCGGATGTCCTGACCCTTCGTTATGAGAAGGTCATGCCATTGCGTTATGGCGAAAACCCCCATCAGCACGGGGCGTTTTATCGGGAACGAGGGTTTCGGGAGGCTTCGGTTTCCCAAGCCACGCAACTGCATGGCAAAGCGATGTCGTATAACAATTACCTTGATGCAAATTCTGCTTTAGAGTTAGCGAAGGAATTTCACGTTCCAGCCGTTGCCATCATCAAACACAATAATCCCTGTGGCGCGGCGATAGGGACGACGGTGGTTGAAGCTTATGTGAAGGCGAGAGAAACGGATCCCATTTCAGCTTTTGGAGGGGTGATTGCCTGTAATCATCCTGTCGATCTTTCGATGGCTAAGGAAGTCACTTCAACATTTGTTGAGGTTTTGGTTGCTCCTGGGTATGCCGAAGAGGCATTGGTTGAACTCAAGCGGAAAAAAGACCTTCGCGTTTTGGCAGTGGGATCGTTAGATTCCACCATTCGCGAAGGGTTGGATTTGAAAAAGCTTGTTGGTGGGGTGATTGTTCAGGATCGGGACCTTGGTGCCTTGCTGGATATGAAATCGCTGCAGGTACCAACTCGACGGAAACCGACGGATGCCGAGTATGAAGCCTGTGCGTTTGCCTGGAAAGTCTGTAAGCATGTGAAGTCCAATGCCATTATTTTTGCGAATCCCCAACAGACAGTTGGAATTGGCGCCGGACAAATGAGCCGGATTGATTCGGTTAAACTGGCTGAGATGAAAGCCAATTTGCCCATTCATGGTTGTGTGATGGCATCGGATGCGTTTTTTCCTTTCCGTGATGGTGTGGATGCTGCGGCTAAGTCTGGGATTGCGGTGGTGATTCAGCCTGGAGGTTCCATTCGCGATGAGGAAGTGGTCAAAGCTGCGGATGAACATGATATGGCGATGATCATGACAGGCATGAGACATTTCCGGCATTAGACGTCTTTTCGGCATATCCCAGTATCAAATCTTTCTTTGCCCCTATATCTGTGCGGAAAATGATGTGGAGATTGTGCTTCTATTCCGTGGATAATCTGTTTCGAGGCAGTTGATTCATGAAAATTCTTGTCATTGGCAGTGGAGGCCGTGAGCATGTGTTGGTCTGGAAACTGACGAAAAGCCCACGTGTCTCAAGCATATATTGTGCCCCAGGTAATGCAGGCATTAGCCAGCTGGCCACCTGTGTTCCTCTTCAGCCTGATGACATTGCTGGTCTCAAAGCGTTTGCCAAAGACTCTGCTATCGACCTCACAATTGTTGGACCGGAAGCCTCTCTGGCCTTGGGCATTGCAGATGAGTTCCGACGAGACAAGTTGAAGATTTTTGGCCCAACCCGTAATGCCGCACGGATAGAATCAAGCAAAGCGTTTGCGAAGGAATTGATGATCCGGCAAGGCATCCCCACGGCTGATTCTCGAACGTTCGAAAGCCTTGCCCCAGCCCTGGAATATTTGGAGACCTGTCGAATTCCGGTTGTTGTGAAGGCAGACGGTTTGGCTCAGGGAAAAGGTGTCATTATTGCGCAGGATAAGGAAACAGCCAAAGCCGCTGTGGTAGGTATGTTGGAGGAACAGGCCTTTGGCGCTGCCGGGTCTCGCGTGGTGATTGAAGAGTATCTGGAAGGTGAAGAGTTGAGTGTGATGGCCTTTGCCGATGGGAAAACAGTTGTGCCCATGCTTGCAGCACAAGACCACAAACGTATCGGTGATGGAGATGTCGGCCCCAATACCGGAGGGATGGGTGCATATGCTCCAGCGCCCCTGGCTTCAGCAGCATTGCAGCATCAGATCCTTCACGAAGTTTTGTTCCCGGCCATTGAGGGGTTGTCTCGTGTGGGAAGTCCATTTTATGGCGTTCTGTATGCAGGGCTTATGATTCAGGACGGGCGTCCTTTTGTTCTAGAGTTCAACGCGCGCTTTGGAGATCCTGAGACACAGGTAGTCTTACCCTTGTTACAAACAGACCTTGTCGATGTCTTGGAAGCTGTTATTGAGCATCGGTTGGATCAACTCTCTGTCGAATGGAGCAATCAAGCCGCTGTGTGTGTGGTCTTGGCGTCTGGAGGCTATCCTGGTCCGTACCAGACGGGTTTGGCCATTGGCGGGTGTCTCGCGTCATCGCAGTCTCAGCAAGGCATGATTTTCCATGCAGGAACAGCCAAGAAAGATGACCAACTTGTCACGGCCGGTGGACGGGTTCTTGGTGTCACCGGGCTCGGGCCAGATCTCAATATTGCAAGGACCGATGCGTACAAAATGGCTGAGCCTATTACCTTCGAAGGGCGGTATTTTCGTCAAGATATTGCCAGCAAGGCATTGGTGTAGAGCCCTAAGAGACGTTCCTGAATTTATATGCCAGATCTCAGTCTCTGGCTTGTTGTACATGAAGCCAAAACTCTGGTGTGGTCTTCAGCATCTCGTTTATTTCGATGGCACATATTCTCCCCTTTTCTGAAGAACCATCTTCTGCTGTGTTAGATGAGGCACGTCAGTGTCTGGTTCAGGGTGGGGTGCTTGCGATTCCTACTGAGAGTTTTTATGGGCTGGCGGCCTCCGTGACACAGCCTGAAGCCGTTTCACGTGTTGCCACTACGAAACAGCGTTCGCTTTCGAAACCACTCTTGGTGTTGATTGGCGATGTGAGCCAGCTCCATGGTTTGGTTGCCACTGTTCCCTCTGCAGCAGAAATCCTGATCGAACATTTTTGGCCAGGCCCGCTGACGATGATTTTTCCAGCAGCTTCTCAGCTTGCTGTTGCCCTGACAGGGGGAACGTCGACTATTGCTATCCGTCAGCCAGGGCATCCTGCGTTATTGGCATTACTCCGCATTGTTGGCCCAGTCACAGGGACGAGTGCGAATCGTTCAGGCTTTCCCCCTCCCAGGACAGCCTCTGCGGTGCAAGATGTTCTAGGTGATTCCCTTGATCTTATCTTGGATCATGGGCCAACTCGAGGAGGCAAGCCTTCAACCCTTTTTCGTGTAGATGATTCTTTGCAGGTTGTTCGAGAAGGGCCGATTACACGTACAGACATTCATGCGGTGCTTGCCTCAGCTGGGTTCACGGTGTCAGGTGACGAGGCAAGTCCATCATCGTCTCTATGATACAATAAAGCGAGTTTGGATGATTTGCTAGGAGAAGAGACATGATCGACTTGCGAAGCGATACGGTGACACGCCCGTCGGCGGCCATGCGCGAGGCCATGGTTCAAGCCGTCGTTGGCGATGATGTGTATGGCGAAGATCCAACCATCAATCGTTTGGAAGAAATGGCTGCTGTCCTGTTGGGAAAAGAAGCTGGACTTTTTGTGCCCACCGGCGTGATGGCCAACCAATTATCGCTACGCCTCCATACGCGGCCTGGAGATGAAGTCATTGTCGAAGGCTCGTCTCACCTCATTCGATATGAAGGTGGGTCGGCGTCCTCTTTATCGCAGGTTCAACTGTGTTGTGTGCCAGGCACGCGAGGGCTCCTTTCATCTGGACAGGTGCTTCAGGCTATTCGGCCTCAAGACCTTCACTTTCCTCTTACGACGTTGGTCTGTCTAGAACAAACGCATAATGTTGGCGGGGGGACAATTTATCCTCTTGCGACGATTCAACAGATTGCGGAGGTCGCACGAACTCATGGGGCGGCTCTTCACTTGGATGGCGCCCGGTTGTTTCATGCAGTTGTGGCAACGGAGATTGCTGCTGCAGAATATGCGCAATATTTCGATACAGTGTCGTTTTGCCTATCGAAAGGGCTGGGGGCTCCTGTGGGGTCGATGATCGTTGCGACGAAGGCTAATATTGATCGCCTCCGTCGCCTGCGCAAGCTATTTGGTGGAGGCATGCGGCAGGTAGGCATTCTTGCAGCGGCAGGGATTTATGCGTTGGAGCACAACGTGGCTCGGCTTAAAGAGGATCATGTTCATGCGAAACAGTTGGCGTGTTTGCTCCAACAGATTCCCACGGTGTTTGTGGATCCTGACTTGGTTGAAACGAATATCGTATTATTTGAAGTGGTCAATAGTGATTGCACCACATCAGAATTGTTGCTCGCCTTCAAAGAGGCTGGGGTGTTACTCAATTCAGTTGGGGATCGGGCTTTTCGAGCTGTCACGCATTTGGATGTGACAGCAGAACAGATCGAAGAAGCAGGCACCCGTATTTCTTCTGTTCTCGGCGAGTGACAAGAAGTTTAGGGTGACTGCCTTGTTTCGTTGACAGCTTGGTCTTGAGCTTCCTACAATTGTAAGAGACGTACCTTTTGAAAAGGATGGGTGATGGCTGTACGGGATCGAGAATGGCCAGGGTATACGGTTTGGTTTGCATGTCCGGAATGTGGACGGTTGTGGACGTATCAAGGGAATGATGTGGTTGCCCTTGACCCTAAATTTGCCTTGGGCCCAGCTCTTCCCAGTAGCGATATGATCAGTCATACGTGTGCTATCTGTGAAGGCACCAAAAATGCTCCTGCCGCGGAGATTTAGGGGCTAGTCTCTTTTTTTCTTCTTTTACCCCAGCGATACAGATTTTCCCTCCATATCGGTCTCACCTGCCTTGGCACTAGCTTTGTCAACAGACCATTCACGCGGTGTAATCGTCATGTGGTGAGCCTTGAGCGTAATGAATGATCCTTGTGTAATAACGACCCGGTCTTCTTCCTTCAGTTCGATGTGTAGGACCTGTTCTCCGCTTTCCCTGTGGGTCAAGACAAGACTGGTTGTCTCTTTGATAAGTTCATAGGCTCTTTGCTCATTGATTGCCAATGCGCTATTGACGATTTTCAAGGGCATCAATCCTCTTGAATCGAATAAGACAAACGTGAGGCTCAGAGGGCCTCCTGGCTTTCGCAAGGCAAATTCGATTTGTGGCACACCTTCGATTTCCACGGTTCCATTGGTATTGCGATAGAGATGTGGACCAACTTGAATATCCATGACGGCTCTGCTCCTTCTGTTGAAAAGTCTCCCGTGTTCCCTCTTATGAGGGAAGAGCTGTATCACACACACAGACCTGTCTGTCATGGTCTGTAGCCATGACAGGTCGTAGGGAGGCTATAAAAATGAACGTTAGCGATCCGGCTTTTTTATACGATTTAAAATTAGCGCGATGCAACCACCGAGAAGCCCTCCCCCAAGGATAGGGGTGATGAGTTCAACTAGTTTGACTTCCCAGAGGGATTCCTGTGTGAGCATGATATCCCGAATGCCTCCTTGAATCATTATGACGGCAAGGGCCATTAGTGCGCCGATTAGAAACCACCATGCAAAAATTCTCATAGATGCGTTGCCTATAGGTTTAGGTTGGAATTGGCCGATCAAAGCTTCGGTATTGAATGGCTTCGGCCAAATGTGTGGGCGTAATTGCCTCAGAGTCTGCTAAATCTGCAATGGTTCGCGCAACTCGGAGGATGCGGCCATAGGCCCGTGCCGACAGGCTCAGCCTGGTTACGGCCTGCTCAAGGAGCTGTTGTCCGAGTTGGTCAATGCCACAATATTTTTTAATGTGACGTGGCCTAAGTTGGGCATTATTGAAGACCCGCTCTTTTCGGTACCGGAAAGATTGTCGTTTGTGGGCGTTGGCGACACGCTGTCGAATTGTGTCTGACTGTTCGGTTACCGTTTCATGACTGATCTGTGAGACAGGGACAGCTGGAACATCGAGTTGGATGTCTATCCGGTCGAGTAGTGGGCCAGACAATCGTGACCGATATCGCTGGATTTGAGTTGGTGTGCATTGACACTCCCGGGTGCGATCACCATGGTAGCCACAAGGGCAGGGGTTCATGGCCCCGATTAACATAATATGCGCGGGGTATTGGAGTGAGGCTTGCACTCGGGTCACCGTGACCGTTCCATTTTCAAGCGGTTGTCGAAGGCTGTCGAGCACAGGCCGTTTAAACTCCAGAACCTCATCTAAGAACAAGACGCCATGATGGGCTAATGAAACTTCACCTGGTTTTGGCATGGTGCCCCCTCCAACCAAGCCTGCTTCAGAAATATTATGATGGGGGGCACGAAATGGGCGAGTCGTAATCAATGCTTGGTTGTGTGAGAGAGTGCCGGCGATGCTGTGGACTCTTGTCGCTTCCAAGGCTTCGTCTAATGACAAAGGGGGAAGAATACTAGGCAGACGCTGGGCTAGCATCGTTTTCCCGGACCCTGGAGGTCCGATTAACAGAGTGTTATGGCCTCCGGCCGCGGCGACTTCTAAGGCTCGCTTAGCATGGTCTTGTCCCTTGACATCGGAAAAATTGTCATCCAGGTTCTGGTGCGTGTTTAACAAGAGCTTAGGGTCCATGGTGGTTGGGGCAAGCGGAAGATTCCCGTTGAGGAATTCCACAACTTCCGGTAAAGTCTGGACTCCATAGACTTTGGTTTCCTGGACCATCGCAGCTTCTGATGCATTCTCTATAGGAACAATAAAGGGATGTGTATTCCTGCAGATCATGCTGATTGACAGAGATCCAGTGACGGGCTTGACTTGGCCTGCCAACGAGAGTTCTCCAACGAGGACATGATTGGCCACGGTCTCTGGTGTTACCACATCCAATGCAACAAGAATGGCAATCGCAATGCCCAGATCTAAGCCGGAGCCTTCTTTTTTTATTCCCGCTGGGGCCAAGTTGACCGTAATTTTTTTGGCGGGGAAAGAAAACCCCGTGTTTTTTAATGCTGCGCGGACCCGATCTCGACTTTCCCGAACTGTGGCATCTGGCAGGCCAACGACAGAAAATTGAGGGAGGCCACCACGAATGTCGACCTCGATTTCAATGAGATGGGCCTCAAGGCCTTGAAGAGCGGCACTGAAGACGCGTCCAAACACAGGAACTCCATGGAGTACAAAGGTTCATCAGGGAAGGAAATTGAGCGGGATTATAGGCAGGTGGTTTGAGCCTTTTCAATATCGGTTAATCATTTCTTCTCATATTCAGAGTCTAATGATGTCTCGATATATTTCCAAGATTTGTCTCTTCCCTCTTCTGAGTGTGATGGTGTGGATGTCGGGAACCTTCCCTGTTTCCGCGCATGCGGTCATGTCCTCATCACCGATACAAACGCGGGCTCCTGCGTTACAGGTTGGGGCGATCATGGCGTTGTTGGCTACATTTGAAGAAGCCGGAATATTGCCGCCGGAAGACAGTCCTGAAGCCACACAATTGATTCATGGGCTCATTCAATTGCAATCAGCGTTTATGAGAAGTTCCGATGTCGCGGTTACCCAATTTTTTTCGAATGCCTTGGCCTCATATTTTTTTGGAGAAGCCCAGGAAGCAGAAAACAAGTTTCGTGCTCAAGGGTGGACTTCCCAGACGCTTGAAGCCATTTTGTTATATGAGGCGTATCCAAAGGCCTGGCATTCGCCAAAATTAGACGAAGGCTTACGAGTGTTCAATGTCACTCGTGCTGATCTCAAAGAAGTCCAAATCGTGTTTGATCAAGCGAGACAAGCCTTTCTTGCTCAACGGCGTGATATTCATGATGTGTACGATCAATGGCGACGGACAATGCCGGGAGCTGGTCGGTGAGTCAGATTGATCAGGAAGGTGTGATTCATTCTGATGAGAGCATCTATGGCTTCTTGTGCGCGCGGTCTATCCTGGAAAAGGAAGCAGTCTGGTGCCTTGGCTCTTGCCCAAGTTTGAAATTTAGTCAGGCACGGTAATGAAGCAGATGGGGTCTCCCACAATAGCTGTGGGATAATCCTTTTCATCGATGATACAGGGTCGTTGAAAGGTTGTACTCCAATGGGTGATCCATGGAATTTCCTCGACGGAGCATGTGATCTGTCCCGGGCTGGCTAGTTTATTGAAACAATCAATGGCCAGCGTGGTTACAGTTGTTCGTTCTTCTACAAAGGTAGATGGATTAAAGGTGACAGGATTCGCCCGGCCGTAGGAGAGCGCCGACAGTTCAGGGAATTGTTCGGGATCATTGAGCACACTGACCATCCAAATATGATCATAGTGGCCTGTGGCGGATCGTGCATCTGCGGCTTCAAAGGTCAATGGCAGTTGTTGGCAGGCGTGGTTCAAGACTGTGACTTCTTCTTGGCGGAGGCTACATGCGATCACCTCACGTTCTAATTCCATCGATTCCATGACCAAGATTGGAATCTCCGCTACGCCTGCGCCGACGTAGAGACTTCGTCCTCCAGGTTGCAGGCGAGGCCGTAACGCTATCGCGAGTTTGGCCCCTAATTGTTGACATGGCCCTTTTTGATCTAGCCAGAATAACTCGCCACCTTCATCGCAATAGATGGAAGCCAGTGCGGTATAGTCCAGGGCCTGGAAGATCTCGGCAATCATCTGTCGAGTTGAAGCGTGTAATCGTGTGGTCATGCGAGTCTCTCCAACTGTGAGGGAGTGTATCGTGATTGAAAAAGAAATCGAGTCAAAGCAAGGGGAACGTCAGGGAAAAACAAGATGACATTTTCTCGCATTTATGACATGATATTTTGCCTCTCTTTATTAGTAAACGCACGACAGCGCGATGTTTAGAAAATGTCAGGATTATTAACACAGATGGATATTATAACAGAAATTCGACGCGTGATTGAGTTAGAACGCCTCACCATCCAACGGTTGGAGGCACAGGTAGGGGCAAGCTATGAGACAGCAGTTGGGATGCTGTTTGCGTGCCAGGGAAAGGTTGTTGTGACTGGAGTAGGAAAATCTGGAATCATCGCCCAGAAAATTGCCGCGACACTGGTATCGACGGGGACGGCGGCTTTGTTTCTGCATGGCGCAGAAGGAATGCACGGGGACATGGGTATTGTCCAAAAAGGCGACATCCTGATTGCCATTGGCAAATCGGGGGAAAGTGATGAACTGGTGGCCATTCTCCCTGTGGTTCGACGGTTGGGTGCCCAGATTATTGCCATTACCGCTCATGCAGATTCAACCGTTGCTCGTCATTCAGACTTGGTGTTGGTGACGCCTATTGAGGAAGAGGCATGCCCGCTCAATATGGCTCCGACTTGCAGTACAACAGCGGCTTTGGTTGTTGGCGATGCTTTGGCCATGGCGTTGATGAAGCTGCGGAATTTTCAACCGGCGGACTTTGCTTTATTTCACCCTGGAGGTCAATTGGGGAAACGGTTACTCTTGACGGTAGCCGATATCATGCGGGCTGGAGAGGCCAATGCGCTGATTCATGTCTCAAGTGACCCACGGGCGCTTTTATATGAAATGACCAGCAAGCGAGCAGGTGCCGTCTCCGTTGTAGATGATGCGCATGCCTTATTGGGCCTAGTGACGGATTATGATATACGGCAGGTATTAGAGCGAGGCGAGGACTTGTTTGCACTATCGATGACTCAAATCATGAACCCTCATCCGCAATTTGTGTATGCTGATGATAAGGCTTTTCACGCATTGGAAATAATGGAAAATCGAGAAAAACCGATTTCGGTCTTGCCTGTTCTCAATCGTCAGAAACAAGTTGTTGGGCTCATTCATTTGCATGATCTCGTCGCGCGAGGGTTATGACTCTTCCTATTTTAAGAACGCATGAGTTTCAGACGGTTTGTGCTAAGTGAAAGCGCTTATCACAGGTATAACAGGTCAGGATGGGTCCTACTTGGCCGAGTTTCTGTTGGAGAAAGGGTACGAAGTTCATGGGCTTGTCCGAAGGGTTTCAATTGAAGACCCTGAGCATCGGCTTTGGCGTCTTCTTCATATCAAGGATCGGCTTCACCTGCATGCTGCCTCCTTGGAAAGCCTTCCCAGCATTTATCGCGTCATGCACGAAGTCCAGCCTGAGGAATGTTATCACTTGGCAGCGCAAAGCTTTGTGGCGTATTCCTTTGAGGATGAGTTTTCGACACTCAACACGAATATTAATGGGACCCATAATGTGTTAGCTGCTATTAGAGATTGTGTGCCGCAATGCCGGTTCTACTTCGCGGCGTCCAGTGAAATGTTTGGAAAGGTAGAAGAAGCTTCGCAAAGTGAACAGACACAGTTTCATCCTCGTTCCGCTTACGGGATCTCAAAGGTTGCTGGATTTCATTTGACTAAAAACTATCGAGAAGCCTATGGCATTCAGGCCTCGTGTGGGATCCTCTATAACCATGAATCCCCACGGCGAGGGTTTGAGTTTGTCACCAGGAAAATTACCTCTCATGCAGCACGCATTAAGAGAGGATTGGCCAAGAGCATCAAGTTGGGAAATCTCGATGCACGGCGTGATTGGGGGCATGCGCGTGATTATGTCCAAGCCATGTGGCTTATGCTGCAGGAGGACGTGCCGGATGATTATGTTATTGCAACAGGGGAACAGCATTCTGTTCGGGAATTCGCAGAAGCCGCTTTTTCATATGTAGGTCTTGATTATCGTAACCATGTGGTAATTGATCAAGAGCTCTTTCGGCCAGCGGAAGTCCAGACGTTATTGGGAGATGCGGGTAAGGCCAGACAGAAGCTGAAGTGGAACTGCCAGATACAATTCAAGGAGCTTGTACGGGAAATGGTTGAATCGGATTTGCGGATGGGTGCCTGATTTGTCTTACAAGCAAGTGTATGAAAATTGTACTCGTGACCCATGTCATAAACATGGCATGTTTGAAATGGCCAAATCCTTTGAAGGTAATTTCAGGTAATCTACCTTACTCAAGAGTTCAAGTTCTTGGCACCGTGATATCCCAAGCTATTAAGTCGTAGTGGAGAGGACAGCAATGAGTCTTGGTTGAAAAGTAAAAAAAACTGTCAAAGGTATATATCAAATCACGTAGGAATCCTGGAAAAACAAAACGACATGAACAGAATGAAGAGAGCATTAGTTACAGGTATCACCGGTCAGGATGGCGCATATCTTGCAGAATTTCTTCTTGAAAAAGGCTATGAAGTGCACGGCATCAAACGTCGTTCGTCCCTATTCAATACCGATCGTATCGACCACCTTTATCAAGACCCGCACGAGAAAGACTGTCATTTTAAACTTCATCACGGTGACCTAACTGACGGCTCGAACCTCATCCGTATTATCCAGCAAACAAAACCCGATGAGATCTACAACCTTGCGGCTCAATCTCATGTGGCTGTCAGTTTCGAAGAACCAGAATATACTGCAAATTCCGATGCGCTTGGTACTCTGCGTATCCTGGAGGCGATTCGCATCTTGGGCCTAGAAAAGAAAGCTCGCTTTTATCAAGCCTCTACCTCTGAACTCTTTGGCAAGGTAAAGGAGACTCCGCAAAGGGAGACCACTTTTTTCTACCCGCGTAGCCCTTATGCTGTGGCCAAGCTCTATGCCTATTGGATCACGGTTAATTATCGTGAAGCCTATGGCATCTATGCTTGTAACGGTATCTTGTTCAATCATGAATCTCCAATTCGAGGTGAAACATTTGTGACTCGCAAGATTACCCGTGCGTTAGCTCGTATCAAACTTGGCCTTCAAGACTGCCTCTATCTCGGCAATCTTGATGCAAAAAGAGACTGGGGCCATGCCAAAGACTATGTCGAGATACAATGGCTGATGCTGCAGCAAGAACGACCGGAAGATTTTGTTATCGCTACTGGTATACAGCACAGCGTACGTGATTTCGTCAACGCTGCTGCCAAGGAACTTGAAATACAGATCAGCTGGCAGGGACAAGGCATTAACGAGTCTGGCTCACTTAATGGAAAGACCATTGTCCGTATCGATCCACGCTACTTCCGTCCGACCGAGGTTGAGACCTTACTGGGCGACCCCACAAACGCAAAACAAAAACTCGGCTGGAATCCGAAAATCAGCTTTGAAGAGCTAGTTGCTGAGATGGTTCGGGAAGATCTTAAGACTGCCAAATGTGATGAACTAATCAAGCGCCATGGTTACAAATCCATGGATTACCACGAATGAGCCAGTCAAAGATTTATATTGCTGGGCATCACGGCATGGTCGGTGCTGCGATTCTTCGGAGCCTGCGACAACAGGGGCAGACAAACATCATTACCCGTACTCGCTCTGAGTTGGATCTCACCAACCAGTTAGCTGTTCGTACCTTTTTTGGAGAAGAAAAACCGGAGCATGTTTATCTAGCTGCCGCCAAAGTTGGCGGAATCCATGCCAACAATACTTATCCAGCCGATTTCATCTATCAAAACTTAATGATCGAGGTGAATGTCATTGATGCGGCGTTCAGAAATGGCGTCAAAAAGATTTTATTTCTCGGTTCGAGCTGCATCTATCCGAAAATCTCTAAACAACCCATGGATGAAAGTGCGCTACTAACGGGCTTGCTGGAGCCAACAAACGAGCCCTATGCTATTGCCAAAATTGCTGGCATCAAACTTTGTGAGAGCTACAATCGTCAGTATGGTGAAACTCACAGCATCGACTACCGCAGTGTCATGCCGACTAATCTCTACGGCTCTGGGGATAATTATCATCCAGAAAACAGCCACGTCATACCAGCGCTGATTCACCGATTCCACGAGGCGAAAGTCAAAAATGCTTCTCGTGTTACGGTCTGGGGAAGCGGTAATCCAATGCGTGAGTTTTTGTATGTAGACGATATGGCCGCCGCCTGTGTGTATGTTATGAACCTCGACAAGGCGATCTACGATCAGCATACCCAACCGATGTCCAGCCACATCAATGTTGGTAGTGGTATTGATATCACTATCAAGGAACTTGCCAATACTATTGCCAATGTGATCGGTTACCAGGGAATGATTGAATTTGATACGACTAAACCCGATGGTGCGCCACGAAAACTGATGGATAGCAATCGACTCAAAACTCTTGGCTGGAAACCTGCGATAGGACTTAGAGAAGGCCTTCACAATACCTATCAAGAGTATTTGTCGTCCGTTGCTGTAAAGAGCAATAGTTGATAGATGAGTACACGCAATACAACATTGGTGTCTTTGCAGTTACTTGGTCAGTCCGGGTGTCGAATTGAATATAACGGTACTGTGATCTATATAGATCCTTACCTTTCTAACTCTGTCCAGGAACTAGATTCACCTGATTTAAAAAGGCTCATTTCACCCCCAATGTCCCCAGAAGAGGTAACGGACGCTAGCTGGGTGCTGATTACGCATGACCATATAGACCATTGTGATCCTCATACTTTGCCTAAAATTGCTCATGCATCCGAATCTTGTCGTTTTATTGGTCCGCCACCGGTGTTAAAGAGATTTCTGGAATGGGGTATTTCTGCCCAGCGTTACCAAATGGCTCAAGAAAGCTGGATGCAAATTGGTCAGGCAGTGAAGATTAGAGCTGTCCCGGCAGCACATCCTATTATCAAGCGAGATGAAGATCACAATTTATTAACCATCGGATATATCGCAGAGATTGAAGAAAAACGAATTTATCTCGCGGGTGATACGAGTGTTACACAAGAGTTAATCGATGTATTAACGTCATTACGTCCTATAACCACAGCAATTCTTCCGGTGAATGAACGCAATTTCTTTCGAGATCGCCGTGGGATTATTGGAAACATGTCTGTAAGAGAGTCCTTCCTATTGGCAATGGAAATCGGAGTAAAAACCGTAATCCCAGTTCATTGGGATATGTTTGAAGCGAATTCGGTAATCCTAGATGAGATTCGTGTGATCTATCATCAAATGGGGCCAGGCTTTGATTTGCAAATTCAGCCAGACTCAATAGCCCTCTAATTCATGCTTATTAGTATCATTATCCGTACATTGAATGAGGAGAAACATTTGGACGTTCTCCTTTCAAGTATCGAAGGTCAGGAAGTTGCTGATCTGACATATGAGATTATTGTTGTCGATTCTGGTTCTGATGACCATACGTTGCAAATAGCAACATCTCATGGATGTCAGATTCTCCATATCACGCGTGAAGAATTCTCGTTTGGGCGTTCCCTAAATATGGGGTGCGAAGCTGCATCGGGTGAGTTATTAGTCATGGTCAGCGGTCATTGTGTGCCAACGAATAAACAGTGGCTGAAAGCTTTATGCCAACCATTGATTCAAAACGAAGCAAGTTATGTCTATGGCCGACAAATCGGCAGCTCAGACAGTTATTATAGCGAACGCAGAATTTTCTCGAAGTACTATCCAGAAAAAACCCAAATCCCTCAGGAAGGCTTTTTCTGCAATAATGCTAATTCTGCAATTACTCGTACAATGTGGGAACGCTATCGTTTTGACGAAGAGCTAACAGGTCTTGAGGACATGGAGTTGGCAAAACGGTTGGCTAATGATAGTGGAAAATTGGGCTATATTGCGGAAGCCTGTGTCTGCCATTTTCATGACGAGTCATGGCATACTGTCAAGCGTCGTTTTGAACGAGAAGCTATAGCCTTACAAAAAATTATGCCTCAAATCCATATTCATAAACTGGACTTCCTTCGATATATCGTTTCCAGTGTTTGGCTGGATTGGAAGAATGCAAAGCAGGAAAGTGCATTCCTCAAAAAGGCAAAAGAAATTGTTCAGTATAGATTTTATCAGTATTGGGGCAGTTATGTAGGTAACCATGATCATCGAAAACTCTCGCATGCCCAGAAGGATGAATATTTTTATCCACACACGTTAGAGAATAATTATGAAGAAGAAAATCGTCGCGTTGTTACCGATGAAAGCTAACAGCGAGCGAGTAAAAGGAAAAAACTTCAAGGATTTTCTTGGCAAGCCATTATTTCGCTGGATACTCGATTCTTTACTAGAGGTTGAAGAGATCGAACAAGTCATTATCAATACCGATGCGCGGGACATTCTTCAAGAGAAGGGCTTTGCCGAGAGTGACAGGATCTTGATCCGTGACCGCAAGCCAGAAATCTGTGGTGATATGGTCTCTATGAATCTCGTACTGGCTGACGATGTTAAGAGCATAGAGGCCGATATCTACCTCATGACTCATACCACCAATCCTCTAATAAGTACAGATACCATCCGTCGCGCACTAAGCACTTTCCAACAAGAGCAATCTGAAGGTGCAGCAGATTCGCTCTTTACAGTTGATAAGATTCAAAATCGTTTTTACCGAGCCGATGGCAGTGCGGTTAACCATAATCCCAATAATCTTGTCCGCACCCAGGATCTTGAGCCTTGGTTCCAAGAAAACTCCAACCTGTACATTTTTACACGTGGCAGCTTTGCCGAGACAAATGCTCGTATAGGCATGAAGCCGATGATGTTTGAGAGTCCAAAGTTTGAATCCATTGATATAGATACGCCAGAAGACTGGGATTTCGCGTTTGTAGCGGCACGTTATCTAATGGAGCAGAAGAGACAACAACAATGAAAATACTGGTTACCTGTCCTCCCATGCTTGGCATGATCGATAACTTCAGCCAAATTTTTGAACAGCATGGGGTAGAAGTAACTGTACCAAATGTCGTGCAAACGCTGTCGATTAAAGAACTCAAAGAGCTTGTTCCACAACATGATGGATGGATCATCGGGGATGATCCGGCCACCCGAGAAGTCTTGACCGCTGGAAAGGCAGGTCAACTGAAGGCGGCGGTTAAATGGGGAGTTGGTGTGGATAACGTAGACTTTGAGGCATGTAAAGAGCTCGATATATCTATTGCAAATACTCCTAATATGTTTGGTCGAGAAGTGGCTGATATTGCGATGGGATATGTCATTGCCCTTGCAAGAGAAACCTTTCAGATCGATGCAGGCGTGCGTCAAGGACAGTGGCCAAAGCTGCGAGGGATTTCTTTATCTGATAAAACAGTGGCCCTTGTGGGTTTTGGCGACATTGGGAAAAATGCAGCTAAACGCCTGCTCGCAGCCGATATGAAGGTCATTGTTTATGATCCTGTAGTACCCGACAATCCAGAACTAACCACTGTCGAGCGTGCCGACTGGCCTGACCGGATTGAAGAGGCCGATTTTCTTCTCATAACCTGCTCCTTGACAGCTTCTAGCCATCATATGGTCAATGCGGAAGTATTAGCCAGGACAAAGGATGGTGTGCGGGTAATCAATGTTGGCCGCGGTCCTGTAATTAACGAGAAGGCGCTTGAAACAGCGATTCAAGCTGGCAAAGTGTATTCAGCAGCACTGGATGTCTATGAAACAGAACCGCTGCCCAAGGACTCTTATCTTCGCACCCACCCACGCTGTATTTTCGGATCACACAACGCATCCAATACTATAGACGCTGTAGATCGAACCAGCCGTATTGCTATCGACAAACTCTTCAAGTTTTTGGGGATCATCGAATGATACCCTTGGTAAGGGTATTGTGAGCATGAGGTATTGATTGTGCCAAACGAAGAGAGTCGGCTTCGAATCATTCGACCCGATAGCCGAATAACGGAAGGCTCAATCAGGGCAATCCGGGACTTGATTGATGAAGTTTGGACCTTCCGTAGCCATATCAAGATTGTCTTTAAGGAGCAATTCCGTGCTGCTTATTCAGGGACTGGGCTAGGCATATTCTGGAACTATGTGCTGCCCTTGGTTCCGTTGACTGTCTATTGGATGTTGTCGAAGTTGCGTGTCTTTCCGAATTTCGAGGGCGTTGATAGCGCAACTTTTCTGACATTTGGCGTGACGTTGTGGTTTCTGTTTACGGGCTGTGTTCAGACACCGATCCAGGTTGTCCACTCACGCAATAAGGAGGCGATGAAAACCGCCTTTCCCTTGAGTGCTGCGATTGTTTCGGGATTTGGGCGGTTATTGTTCGATACGCTGATACGGGTTATGTTTGTGACCATTGTTGTAATCATGACACAAAGTTGGCCGGGCTTACAGAGTTTGCTACTACCTGTCGTGATGCTACCAGCCGTTCTGTTATTTATTGGAGGGGGGTTGTTACTTGGCATACTTAATGTGATCTACAACGATGTCTCTCGTGTGGTGACCATCCTGCTCCAATATGGTATTTTTGTGAGCGGGGTACTATTCCCCCTTTCTGATATGGATCTGCTCTCCACCCTAATTCTGTTTAACCCTTTTGCGGTATTTATCGATGCTTGCCGTACTATTGTCTTTCAAGGGGTCATTGAAAATTTCAGTGTGTATCTTGTCATGACAGGGCTAGCCTTGATCGTGTTCGTGTTGTCATGCCGTGTATTCTTTATCATGGAATATCGGATCAGGGGAATTAATTGATGTTGCTGCAGACCGATACTGTACTGGAAGTAGAACGATTGTCCAAGCTTTACTCACGTGCACAAGGTGTGACTCGTCAGCGATTGGCCGTGACCTTCGGTCGTATACTGTTAGGATGGTCTCCAAAGCCTCTTAGCAATTTGCAGAAAAGTGAGTTTTGGTCGCTTAAGGATGTTAGCTTTTCTCTCAAGCGTGGTGAGGCCCTTGGTGTGATCGGACTTAATGGCGCAGGGAAAACAACATTGCTCAGACTTCTGGCAGGGCAGCTTTTGCCTGATGAGGGTGAAATCCACATTCTTGGTAAAACAGCGGCAATGATTGATCTGACTGCTGGCTTTCAGATGACAGCAAGTGGAGCGAGGAATGTCTTTCTGCGGGGAGCAATGTTGGGACGCAGCAAAGAAGAGATTGCTGTGACCTACGATGAAATCGTTGATTTTGCAGAACTCGGAGATGCGATCGATGCTCTGGTCTCTACCTACAGTTCTGGGATGCTCATGCGGCTTGCCTTCTCTATCATGGTAGCAATGAAGTCAGACATATTATTTATTGACGAAATCTTATCTGTTGGTGATTTCTGTTTTCGTCAGAAATGTCTTGCGCGTATTCGTGAACTGCGTGAGCAAGCTGCTTTTGTGTTAGTCTCTCACTCAATGAGTAATATAAAGCTTTTTTGCGATCGTGCTATAGTTTTACACAAAGGGCGAGTGGTCTTCAAAGGGGAACCAGAGGAGGCAATTAGAGTCTATGAGGAGATGAAATTTCCCCAAGCGGTTACTCAAGAAACAAAGCGCGCAAACGTCCTAAATCCCCAATTTCACAATGAAAAGATCGTTGAGCAAGTTGAACATTATTGGTGTAATGTGTATGGACAGCCTATCGGTGAGATCCGTTCGGGAGAAAACTTGTATCTAAAAGCATCCTTTAAAATAGCCCACAGACCAAGGGATCTCATTATGGGAGTACCGGTTTGGACAGAAGAAGGCGGGTATGTGACTGGATTTTCGACAGAGATTCAAGAAGAAGGAATGGCTATTACCCCAGAGGAGAGGACCACGTTTCTGCTCAAAATCCCCAATATTATCTTTAATCCAGGTATTTACCTGTCAAACTTCGTCATTAATGATGGCCCTGAATTTCTTTACCGAGGAAGTAATACGACCTTGACGGTTCTATCGGTGCGGAATCGTTTTTGGGGGGTGGTCACGCTCCCACATAGTTGGCAAATATCAACTGAAAGCGAGAAACTGTCTTAAAAGGGCCTCCCATCTATCACCGTCACCGTATGTTTGGATATGACACGAACCTTTTCCCCAGTCGGCACCTCCAAAATCTTGAACAGGCTGTTAGGTCACAAATCTATAGGACTCGTCCATCAAATTACCCAGATCTAGGTTTAGACAGGTTGCTCGTTTTATTGACAAGCGTCAACACAAAATGAACTAAAATTCAAGAATGCTGATCTAACCACGCGGCTGCATCTGACGGCAATAGCACTACGCTTTGTTACAGCCGATCAGCTTGGCTGTTGCTATACGAGAGATGTTCACAAGTGAGATCAATAGATTTCGGGCTATTTCGCAAACGGTTATCAAAGGTAATGTTGGTAATTATAATCAATATCCTAATTTTTCAGGTTTTACTTGAAGTTGGGCTGAAATTCATTATGGTTCCCGCATGGCCAACTTACTTTTTACCTCGTCATTATCCAGCTTCTATGGTTCAAACAACAGCGGGACCTGTATCAGCTAATTGGATCACAAACTCTCAGGGTTTTCATGATGTTGAACATGATTTTAGTGCAGTTGATGATAAAGTCAGAATTGTGACCATCGGTGATTCTTTCCTTGATGGCCCTCAGCAAAACCCACTTTCATCGTTACTGTATTCTCTAATCAAGGAAGAGCGAGACAATGTTGATGTCATCAACCTAAGCAGGCCAGGAATCAATACCAATCTATATTACTTACTATTTAAACACGCTTTGCCGACGTATGAGCCTGATATCGTATTGGTATTTATTTATGAGGGAAATGACTTTAGGGCGATGGATAAGTTTTCGGCAGACCTTTATGATAAACCAGTCTCATTCTTTAAACGTTACCCACAATCATCTTATTACGGGATGATCTTCCCGAGGTCATCTATATTTATTTCAGACATGGTTAGTGGCCGTTTAATCCATAATAGATGGAGTAATATGCCTGAAAATGCGCGATGGGAAAACCTATTGAGGCACGTAACCTGGAGGAAATTTCAAGAGATATCACTAAATACATAGATGCAGATAGTGCTACTGTTCGTCAGTTTCTTATTGATCGTTTAACAAAAGAGGAACTACAGGAGCTAACAAAATTTGGTGTACGGATTGATTTGTTGTCATACATGATCTCTATTGGGCTTGAGGCAAACTACGCTCCAAGTTTAGGGATAAAGAAACATAGGCCTGAAATTAAGAATGAAATTATTGCGAATAAACAGGTGGAATCTGTTTTTGCTTTTCTAAGGGCAATGAAAGAGACTTCTTTGAAAAGAGGAATTGAATTCTATTGTGTATTAATACCAACGTCATATGCTGACCCAAAGTCTTCTGATATGTATGTGAGACTCGGTGCTGGTCAAGATCCTTTGTTTGTTGGCACACGCATGAAACAAATGGACCAGCTTAAGCATAAGTTGATATATGGGAATTTCAAAATTATTGATCTTAGCGATGCACTTGATGGTGAAAGTGACAGCTACCTTAGGTTTGATACTCATTGGAGTCTAAAAGGCGTTCAAATTAGTGCAGGCTATATCAGTAAGTATCTAATTAATAAAAGCAAGCAACTAACAACGCCATCAATTACGTCATGATCAATTTTGATAAGAGTCTAGTACAATATTGAAATAACCAAACGTAATTTCGAGAAGGCAGGGGTTGATTCACAGATTGACAGCCGATGTGGAAACAGTAGGGAAATTTTACCCAAGATCATGAACGAGATAGAATTCACATGCTTTGTGTTTCTGGATGCTTGTCATTTTTATGAGGACGTTTTATTCGAATTCGAATCGCTCCTACCAAAGTTGGCAGATGATGCGCTTGTCTTATTCGATAACACGTATCCCATCGCCGAGGAGAATGAAGATCAGAGAGTCAATGGTGCATTAAAAACAATCCTGGATTGTCACGGCGGCAACTTGATTAACCTGAAATTTGTTTCTTGGTATACGCCGGGTTTGGCAATCTGGCAAAAACAGCCTAATCTTTATAGCGTTTAAAGGTTTTTTAGGAGAGAATGCCTGATGTTTGATTTCATAAGAAAATCCCAGCTATGGGAAGGTATCGACTCTGATTGGTATAAAGAGTTGAAGGGCGGTACACCTTTTCATCTCAAGACTATCCAAGATGTGGCGATGTATCAGATCATCAAAGATATAAAGTTTAGTAAAATTGCTGAAATTGGTGGAGGTAATTCAAGGATTTTGCCTCTTATTTCAGCGAAGAATGAATGTTGTAATGTGGATAAATTCGAGGGCATGGATGGTGGGCCAAAATATGAAATAACGATTCCAAAAGTGCAGAATCTTAAAACCTTCCTTGGTGAATATAGTGATCTTTTGAAAGAAAATTCCTTTGACTTGTTATTTTCCGTTTCAGTGGTTGAGCATGTCCCCGTAAATAAATTGGATGATTTTTTTATGATGGCATACGGATCCTCAAGCCAGGAAGTATTATGGTTCATGCGATTGATATGTATATTAGTGATGCACCATCGTCTTTCTGGCTTAATCGTTTTGACCTTTACAAAAAAGCATTAATAGGTAACAACAGTATAGACCCGATTGGCTTTGTTAACAACGGACCACTGAGATTTTCATGCGATTTTGCCAGTAATCCTGATGATATCATGCATTCATGGCGGCGGATAGCACCTGGTCTGGATGATCTGAGACAAAGTGCACAAAGCGTGTCTTTGATGTGGGGGGCTAAAAAAATATGATGGCAACCAACTGCATTATTGGGTGTTTAGGTTTTTTCGTGATGCTCTAGTGACTGACAGCTGATAATTGGCGATTGCCTAGTCAGATTGCGCTACTCCTTGGTTTTGAGGCTTAGGTAAATACCAAATAAGTCATGATTTTTCCTGTTGGATGTGGATAGATGTCTAAAGGTGAACTTGCTGTTTTACAATACCTCCGCAATGCTACATGCGTAAACTTGTGGATGAAGTCGTTCTGCTGATGACAGTCAAGGGTTGAAGTTTTAGGAAAGACACTACGGGCGTAAGCCCGTAGTGGTTCATTAACCGAGGTATGGTTTGAAGCATGGTGAATTCTGGATTAAGTGCATGTAGACAGGGAACTGGTAATTTGACCATTTCGGTCGTATCTCCAAATTTTAACCAGGCAGAATTTCTTGCGGAGTGTTTGTCGTCTGTTCGTGATCAAACGTATAAGCCAATTGAACACCTTGTGTTCGATCCCGGCTCGACAGATGGCAGTCGCGATGTTGCTGCACGTTTTCCTAACGTGACACTCATTGCCGAGCCAGATGAGGGTCAGTCTGAAGCTGTCAATAAAGGTTTTTCCCGTGCGCGAGGTGAAATCATTGCCTGGCTGAACTCTGATGATTGTTTGGCACATCCGCGTGTTTTCGAGTGTGTTGTGCAGCGCTTTCTCCAAGATGATGAGCCGGGTATTGTGTATGGAAGAGGCATTTTTACAAATGAATCTGGCAAGAAGCTACGGGATGTGTACATCAACAAAAACCCTGCATCACTGAATTGGCGGCTTCAGCAAGAAGACGGCATTCTTCAGCCTGCACTTTTCATGAGACGAAGTGTGATTGACCGTGTTGGTCCGTTACGCAACGATCTACATTACTGCATGGATTATGAGTATTGGATTAGATGTGTGAAAGCAGAGGTGAAATTCGTGTATTTGGACGTGGATCTGGCAATAGCACGTTACCACGATAACAATAAAACATATGGAATGCGAGGGAAAAGTTATTACGAAATTTGCGACATGCTGAAAGAGCATTTTGGTTATGTGAGCCATGTTTGGTTAAAGCGATATGCTGAGTTTTTATCTGATGGGCACGATGGCGTGCTTGTCGATGCTGAAAATGCTGGCATCAAAGATCCCGATAAGTTTAACAAGATTTACCGTGGTCTTTTGCTTGCCTACAACGGATCATATGATAGTCGTCGGCTGTTGTCAGAACGAGCACCAAAGAAAAGTTTTGGTGATACCTTGCGAGAGATGAAAAGGTTGGAAGTCGAAGGGCCAGTTCCCTGTCACGAGATACCGACTGGACAAGAACAAAAGTCCAGTTGCGTTACCTATACGGTGGGAGCTCGGCGCTGGGCTTTTGATGCTAAATGGAAGACAGCACAAATTGTTAAATCACATAAGTTCTTTCGGAATCGTGTAGCGAAACGTCACCGTGATACGTGCATCATTGTCGGCAATGGTCCGACTTTAAACCAGACAGACTTTTCACTGCTGAAAAATCAGGATGTCATCGTTTCGAACAATGTTTTCTTAAGCGATGAGCTCATCAAGTACGCGACGTACTATACAGTAGTTAATTATCTCGTTGCAGAGCAGAGCAGTCAACATATTAATAGGCTGGAGGAGGTGCACAAGGTTCTGCCGTATTGGTTGGCGTATTGTTTGAATCCTGGCCCGAACGTCTATTTTGTTGATGCTGTTGGCTATGCGGAATTCAGCACGAATATGTTTGAAAATATGTCCTGGCGGCATACCGTGACATTTTTCAACCTACATCTTGCCTACGGACTTGGATATCGCAAGGTAGTAATGATTGGCTTTGATCATAACTATAAACAACCCAAAGGCGTGTTTGAGCAGGAAGTTATCCAAAACTATGCGGAAGACGACAACCATTTCCATTCGGGCTATTTTCGTGGAAAGAAATGGCAGGCTGCAGATACGAGTAATATGGAAAAGATGTATCTATTGGCAAGAACTGCCTATGAGAAGGACGAGCGGGATATTGTGAACTGCACGATAGGTGGTCACCTAGAGGTATTTAGACGTGGTGATTTAAATGTGGAGCTAGGACTGGAAAACAGCAGAATGAGCTATGCTTAAAAGCAGTATCTGAGTGATGAGTTGATACATGCAGAGTCTCGGGTTGCAATGGGTGTGGCTAGACATCCATCTTTAACCACTGGCTGGGTGTCTCTCCTTAGTCTGAAAGGCGGGTTCCGTCAAGGCCAGGGGGCCACAGGGCTACATAGACAGGCTGGATACGTAACGCAAACCTCCCACACTCTGTTCGTTCCATCCCCCTTGCATTTGAAAGAGCGTCCATAAATGACAATAGCTCGCAAAAAGGAAGAATTAACAAAATTTGGTAAAGCCAGGACTGCCTCTTTTGTGAAAAGCAATTTCAGCAACCAAGTAGGCAGCGAAAAAACACACCTCAAACTGCTTATCATTGATGCTACGAAGATTGGAGATGGCACAGCAACAGGTGAGATGAAAAAGAATTTGCTAGGGGAGTGGCCTAAAGAGAAACTTCTTCAAATTTATAGTGTGGCATACGAAAAAATCGGCATGTATAGGGGCACAAGCACTGAAGGTTATCCAGTAGAAGCTAATAAAATACACGATGATGTCAAACAATATAACCCGGATGTCATCTTATATCGACCAGTGCCAGATAACATGGCTTTGCATAATCTAGCCATGAAACTGATCTTACAGGCCAATAAACCTTTTGTGACTTGGATTATGGATGATTGGCCTGCTCGACTTAATAGAGAAGATTACAATAAATATTTAAAAATGGAGCAAGATTATCGAGTGCTTTTAGCCCGTTCGCAATTAAATCTGAGTATTAGCCAGGCAATGTCTCATGCTCTTAAGGAACGCTATGGCGTAACTTTTATGCCTTTAGCAAATGGCGTGAACTTAAAGCAGTGGCCAAGGAAAGAAATATGCACGCAAAAGTCAAAAACGTTCTTGGTTCGATATGCAGGGAGTTTAGCAGAAAATATGACATTGCAAAGTCTTGCAAGAGTTGCACGAGCTATTGAGGAAATGAGTGAGAATTATGAAATTAAATTTGAGATTCGAACAAAGAAAATATGGTGGGATAAAGCAAAGCAATATTTTCGTGGATTAAAAAGAACATTTTTTTTGGTTGATCAGCTTTCATCAGAAGATTATCGTGCGTGGATATCAGAAGCGGATATGTTGGTTATCGCTTATAACTATGACCCCATTTCTATTGAATACATTCAGTATTCATTTGCGAATAAGTTGCCTGAATGTTTGGCTAGTGGCGCAGTTATTCTTGCTCATGGTCCAACTAGAGTCGCAACAATTGATTACCTGAAATCTAATGGCTGTGCAGCAATTGTCGAAGACGATTCAGAAGCTTCTCTAATTCAGGAAATGGAAAAGGTCATAACTGATAACTCATATAGAGTTGGTTTAGTAGAAAAGGCCAGAATGATTGCTTCCAAAAATCACGATCTAATGAAATTGCAAGAAAAAATGGAGACACTCTTTGTTCAAATAAGCCAAAGCAGAGCACTTGATTCACATGTTGGCTTTTTAACTATGGATCGTGAAGTACATGCGCATCTTGATGAAACAAAGATTATTGCACGTTTACTATCAGCGCTACCAGTTTCCTCCATTATGATTGACGTGGGGGCACATCATGGGACAGCACTTGCACCGTTTAGTGAAATGGGTTGGAAGGTTTTTGCCTTTGAGCCAGATCCAGGAAACAGGAAACGTCTTGTGGAGAGATACGGAAATGTACAAAACATTAGCATTGATCCTCGTGCGGTAGGAGAGCGTACTGAAACAGGTGTCCCGTTCTATGTTTCCGATGAAAGTACAGGTATTTCCAGTATGTTGGCTTTTAGGGAGAACCATAAGCCGGGAGACGCTGTCGATGTAACAACAATTGCAGGTATTCTCGCCGACAATGACATCGAACACGTAAATTTTCTGAAGATTGATGTAGAAGGCTATGACTTTTCGGTTTTAAAATCTGTTCCTTGGGGAGAAATTAAACCAGATGTTATTGAGTGTGAGTTTGAAGATGAAAAAACCAAGCATTTAGGGCATAGTTGGAAAGACATCTGCGAATATTTGGTAGAGAAAGGATATGCCGTCTATGTCAGCGAATGGCACCCAATCATTCGGTACGGTATACGCCATGACTGGCATCAACTTATTCGTTACCCATGTGAACTGGCCGACTCCAACGCCTGGGGTAATTTGCTGGCATTTAAGAATGATCCTGGATGTGCAGCGATGCAAGAAGCATTGGATAAAGTACTCACGGTAAAGCATTCAGCATGTCAATCATTGGGTACTAGTGAACGGATTATGAAACAGCCATTCTTACCCTGTTTTTCCTCGTATGCTCATTTTGTCGAATGGGTTCGGAGTAAAAGTCTGACACTATTCCGTATCGGTCAGTTTGCCATGTGGGTATTGTACTTTCTTAAGCGACATCCTACAGCTTCTGCTCTTGGGCTAATGACATTGAGTATGCTTGTTCTTATGCCGATTTTGATTCCAGCATTTGCGTTCTACGAAAGCTATTTTTGGGCAGTCGCTGTTCTATGTATGTTCGCTGCAATATCTGGGATGGGCATCTCATTTGTTAATAAGAAGATAATGGAATTTGTCGAGCGAGAACACCATCACAGACAAGCACTAAAATTCGAGATCATATGCGAACACGAGAAAAAACATGACCAGTTGGTGTCAAGGGTGAAGGCCCAGAGGCAGCAACTCGAGCAGCTGGTGTTGGGCAAGGGAGGACAAAAACGGCAACCCGAGCAGCAACCCGAACAGCTGGCACAATATATGGAACTTGTTAACAGTATTCCAACCCGTTCCCCAATATTCCTTCCAACAGAAAAAGTGCCATTGCCTGAGCGCATTCGAAGTTTGAAGCGCGTTAGTCAAATTTATAATGATCAGCTGGACGCTCTGTATCGTCCACAGATACGTGCATTGAGAGAGAAATACAAAGGTACAGACCGCTGTTTTATTATTGGTAATGGACCGAGCCTTAACAGCACTGATTTATCAGTGCTGAAAAATGAAGTGACATTTGCGGTTAACGGATTTTTCATGAAGGTGCCTGAACTTGATTGGCTGCCAACATTTTATGTTGTAGAGGATCATTTGGTTGCTGAGGATAGACAGGAACGGATTAATAATTTTTCGGGACCAACAAAACTCTTTCCAGTTTACCTGGGTTACTGCTTAGACGGCGGATGCGACACCATTTTTTTTAATCACCGTCCTAGAGTCAGTTATCCGCATGGTTTTGATTTTTCAACTGACGCTTCAGAAATAACATATGCAGGTTGTACTGTAACTTATACATGTATGCAGCTAGCGTATTATTTTGGGTTTAAAGCAATTTATTTAATCGGTGTAGATGCAAGTTATGATATTCCGAATGATGTAAACAGAAGTAATGCCTATGATGTCAGCGTATTGGATATGCAATCTGATGATCCAAATCATTTTCATCCAGATTATTTCGGGAAAGGGTTTCGATGGCATAACCCACAAGTCGATAAGATGCTTGAAGCCTACCTTGAAGCTAAACGGGTATTAGAAAAAACAGAGCAGAATATTTTTAATGCTACGATTGGAGGGAAACTAGAAGTGTTTAAGCGTGTTAAATTTAGTAGTATCTTCCCAAAAGCCCTTTCTCCAAAAGAAGTAGAACGCCTCAATATTGACAATAATGGTGGCAGCAAAAATAGCGTTTAAGATTGATCCTAAGCATGCGGTGATCCAAAAAGCATTGGATAAAGTACTCACGGTAAAGCATTCAGTATGTCAATCATTGGGTAATAGTGAACGGACTATGAGACAGCCATTCTTACCCTGTTTTTCCTCGCATGTTCATTTTGATCCAGCATTTGCGTTTTACGGAAGTTATTTTTGGACGGTGGCTATTCTATGCATGCTCTCTACAATATCTGAGAGGAGTGTCTCATTTAGGTAACAAGAGAGTGACCGAATTCGTCGAATGCGACTATACATCACAGTCAAGGAATAAGATCAAGACCATGCCTGAACAAGAGAAAAAGCAGAAGCAGCTGGTGTTGAAAGTGGAGGCACAAAAGCAGCAACTCGAGCGGCTAGTATCAAAGATAGAGACACAAGGGCAGCAACTCGAGCGGCTAGTATCAAAGATAGAGACACAAGGGCAGTACTATAGGCATTCCCATGAATTATTTGATCAAAAACTCGATAAGCTTGCTAGGTTAGCTTCTGTATCCAATTTTAGCAATTATCAGTTGTTCAACCGCAGGTTGACCAAGGCGCACTGCGATATTCTGGAGCAAGAATGGTCGAGAAAACTCGGCATTAAAGTTACTCCGAGGTCGTTGGCCTACCTTGCACATCGTATTTGTACACTGGAAAGTGCAGGTAAGGGGAGACTGGCCGCTACCATAGAAGATGCTGTTTTAAGAGTTCTTGTGGCTTCTGCAGTTAAAAACAAAAAATTGCGTGTATTGGAAATCGGTACCTTATTTGGAGTTGGACTAGCAGCAATTTATGATCATACAAGTTCTCGTTTCAGTTCAGTACACCTTACTGCAATTGATCCATTTGATGGATATTACAGAGAAGGTATCCGTGATATTCTAACGGATGAAGCAGTTAACGAACCGATATTCCGATCAAACCTAGCAATGGCAGGTGTTCCGGAACAGGACTATACGCTGATCAAATCGATGAGTACGGAGAATTCCTCAATCGAATCTGCGACAAAATCACTTCATGATGTGCTTATTATCGATGGTGATCATAGCTATTCTGCTGTCAAGTCGGATTTTGTCAATTATCTCCCTGCCGTAAGAGAGGAGGGGTATATAATTTTTGATGATTACGATGTGCCGGAATGGCCAGATGTCAAAGAGTTTGTGGATACTATTGTGCGTGATAGTTCAGATGTTACATTGGTAGGGGTAAGCTGGCGTACCGCAGTATTTCAAGTTGTACAGAAATCTGAGGAAACTACAAATTCCTCAACTAATTAGATGACATGATTTCTTTGTGGAATCTGTATTGCTCAATGTTTGATGTCTATTTGTGTAGCTCTCCAATATAACTTCCATCTCATGAATAACTAATCGGTCGTAGGAAGCCGCGAAAAGAAACTCAAGGACAGAACGTTGCAATGGGTTAGAGCAAGACAGAGTGGTTTGAATCATTTCATGGTAGTCGAATGTCAATGGACCAAAAAACTGCGGTTCTGATTACCGGGTGTAACGGTGGAATTGGAAAAATACTGTGCCAGGAATTCAATGCTGCTGGTTATCTAATAATCGGGACAGATTTGCATGCGACGGAGGAAGTCAATTGCCACCTCTACCTTGGTTGTAATCTGCTTGAGCTTACTTCTAATAGTGAAACCCAAAAGTGGTTCAAAAGCGCTGTAGAAGATTTCGTCAATGAACAGGAGACTGGGTTGCAGGCAGTTATCAATAATGCTGCCTATCAAGTTGTTAAACCGCTTTATGATTTATCTGTTTCTGAGTTTCATTCTACTCAGCAGATTAATGTCATTGCGCCTTTTGTGTTGGCTCATCTTTTCGAATCTTCACTTCGTAAACATACAGGTAGTATCGTCAATGTCGGTAGTATTCATTCTAGGTTAACGAAGCCTGGATTTTGTGCTTACTCTACCTCCAAAGCCGCACTCTCTGGACTCACCAGGGCATTGGCACTGGAATTTTCTAGAGATGTGACCATTAACACCATTTTACCAGCCGCGACTAAAACAGATATGTTGCTTGCAGGATTTAGCGAACATCCAGAAAAACTTTTGGAGTTGGAGTCTTATCACCCGATTGGCCGAATTGCCGAGCCAGTTGAAATTGCTCGTTTAGCCCTGTTCCTCTGTTCGGAAAATGCACGCTTCATAACTGGTGCTGAGATACCTGTTGATGGTGGGATCGGAGTGCGTTTGCATGACCCAGTTTAAAGGAATAGTCCGGCCTGGAGGAAAGCTCGATCAATTCAACCCCTACCGAATAGGCTTACACCTTTTATTAGATAGGCTAAGATGGGACTGTTCTCCTCGTTCTTGGATACATCGAAAGAAAGTTGCTGCACTGCGTAACGTTCATGCTGGGGAAAAAGCTATCATTCTCTGTAATGGCCCAAGTCTCCGGGATGTCGATTTCTCTACTATAAGAGGTGTCTTTACCTTCGGGTTGAACAAAATCAATCTTCTTTTTAAGCAGACTGATTTTCGCCCCTCCGCGATAGTATCGGTTAACCCTTTTGTTATTGAACAAAATGCAAACTTCTTCTCATCAACGGATATCTTACTATTTCTGGATCGCGTGGCAATTAATCATGGTATTTCTTCTACAGAGCATATTTATTTTTTACATTCCTGTGGGTTTCCATATTTTGCACGGGACTGTTCTGTAAGCGTATTTCAAGGGTTTACAGTCACTTATGTTGCCCTTCAAATCGCGTATCATATGGGTTTTAGCAACGTTGCGCTTGTGGGTTGTGATCATGATTACAAAATGACTGGCAATCCAAACGTCATCGGTTATAACGAGTCCAGGGACCCTGCTCATTTCTGCGAGGATTATTTCTCTCCTAACCAGCCTTGGCAGTTCCCAGATTTGAAAGCGAGTGAGTATTACTATGACCTGGCTCGACGCTGTTACGAGGATGATGGGAGAGTGATTGTCAATGCCAGTATGAAGACGCAACTTAGCGTTTTTCCTCTAATGCGTTTGGAAGATTTCATTCGCGATGCCTAGGTTTTGTAAGCTTCCCCCAACCACGGACAGGCGCAATGTAGAGCTTTCTGGCAGAAT
>JAALKI010000056.1 GCA_011088105.1 Nitrospirota bacterium
TAACACCCTCAATTATGTCGTATTGGTGGACTCACTTTCATGGGGGGCAGGATACGTCCTTATTGATGGGGTGCCAATAAATGATCCGATGAATCAACGTGGAGGATCCGTAGATCTTTCGAGTCTGACACCCGAACGCATTGATTGGTAACGGGATTGCAAGTTTCCCATGCCATTCAATCGAACTGGACGCAGAAGCTATCGGTCAATTTCTTTCGGCGACATCATGAGGGCCGGAATCCCGGGGTACTCTCAGCTTCGCATATGTTTCAAATTCCTCCCAATACGATAAAGACAACGTACTCTCGGCTCCTCCCTCGATGGCAACACACGATAGAGATTTTTCCCGATTGGGTGTTCGGTGGAGGGGGGCAACTCATCAGTGAATTTGCTGAGCAATCTGGAATTCAACAATTGACGGCAGTCGGTGGCGCAACTGATCGGTCCACTGATTTTCGCCAGACACGGCTGACTGGTGCGGTATTCGCCGAGCTTTCTGCAACGTTGTTCTCTAAGGTTCATGTGACTGTCGGGAGTCGGTTAGATATGCCAGAAGAGTTTCAACCCGCAATCAGCCCACGGGTAGCGCTGACGTATCAGGCTATGCCCTCGACACGCATTCGAGTTAGCTACGGAGAAGGATTCAAACTCCCGAGTCTGGTGAGCATCGGTGATCCCATTATTGGTAATTCAGGCCTTAACCCTGAAACCAGTGAGGGATGGGATGTCGGTCTACGTACAAGTCTAATAGGAGAATCTCTGGTGGCCGACCTGACCTACTTTCATAATCGGTTTTCAGACTTGATCGACCTCGATCCCAACCTTGCTCAAGCAGGAACGTTCCGTTTGGTGAATCTTCGAGAAGTGACGACCCAAGGTCTGGAATTCTCGATAGATGCAACAGTCTTGTCTGGTTTGACGATCAAAGGCTTCCTTACCTATTTGGATACTCAGATTAAAAATAGTTCCGAAGGACTGAGAAATCGTCCTAAATGGAGTGGAGGTTTGATCTTCTCCACTAATCCAATCGATGATTTGACTATTCGGGCTCAAGTGCGAGCGGTTGGCAAACGATTCGACTTCCAAATTCCCACCACCGATCGCACGGTGTCTGGATATATCAAAGCAGACCTCTCTTTGACCTATGCGTTTGCCCAGTCCTGGCAGCTGTATGGAGTGGTGGACAACGTCACCAATGCAACCTATGAAGAATTTCTTGGCTTTCCCGCTCCACGTGCGAATGTTCGATTGGGGATAGAATATCGCCGATGAATAAAACTACAAAAGAGATTCCTCATCCAAAGGCACAGACGTGATGGGTTTCAAGCGGCGTGGCTTCAGGCAGCCCTGTGAATGGAAAGCCGATTCATTGACTTTACGCGGTGCGCAGAAGGATGATGCCCAAAGCGCATGATCTTATCCATCCTGGTGAATCCTCCCGACGATCTTGGGTGAATAAACCTTTACGAAGGAAAGCGAGTCGAACATGATGAAGGCATGGCCCTTGCGGGCGTACCAAGCCGTGGTTATTGAAAGACCGGTTCTCTGTTTAGCGGTGGTGTGTCTCTTGTTTGCGTTTTTTGCGTTTCAAGGAACAAACCTCAAGCTTGATGCGTCCGCGGAGTCCATTGTCTTAGAGAACGATCCAGACTTGCGGTATTACCGTTCCATACGGGAGGTGTATGGCTCCGATGATTTTCTGATTGTTACGTATGCGCCACAGGATGATCTTTTATCCTCAACTTCTCTTACTGGGTTGAAGTCGCTCCGAGAAGAGTTGTTGCGAGTCGAGCGAGTCGCGTCGGTCATTACGATTTTGGATGTTCCCTTATTGAACAGCCCTAAAGTTTCCATTGCAGAACTCACGGATCAGCAAAATGTGAAAACACTGGAAACCCCGGATGTCGATAAGGAACTGGCTCGGCAAGAATTTCTGCAAAGCCCGATTTATAGTAACAATCTCGTGAGCCCCGATGGCCGAACCACGGCGCTCCTTGTGAACTTCAAGCGGGATGAACAGTACTTTAGGTTGTTAACCCAACGCAATCAACTCAGAGACAAACGTCGTGCCTCTGGATTAACACCTGAAGAATCTGAGCAATTAGACAAGGCGACCGACACGTTTAGCACATATCACGCTCAGACGATTGAGAGAGAGCGTCAAGATACTCACCGCATTCGAGCCATTATCGCGAAATATCATGAGGTTGCCCAGTTGTATTTGGGCGGAGCGAGGATGATCACGACCGACATGATCAGCTTTATCAAGCATGATATCGTTGTTTTTGGTGTAGGCGTGCTCGGTTTTCTGATTGTTGCGCTCAGCTTTTTTTTCCGAAGGCTGCGTTGGGTTGTGTTGCCGATGTCGTGCTGCCTGCTCTCGGTCAGTATCATGGTGGGCTACCTCGCATGGCTTGATTGGCGGGTGACTGTTATTTCATCAAACTTCATTTCATTGTTGCTTATTATCACGATGTCATTAACGATCCACCTCATCGTCCGATATCGGATTGTCGTGGAACAGAACCCGCATGCCGATCAGAACACGTTGGTCCTTGAGACCATGCGAATTATGGTACAGCCATCATTCTATACCGCGATTACCACCATTGTGGCCTTTTGTTCACTGATTGTGAGCGATATTAGACCAGTGATTGATTTTGGTTGGATGATGACCATGGGGATCGCGTTCGCGTTTGTTCTCAATTTTTTCTATTTTCCTGCAGTGTTGACGTTGTTACGTCCTGAGAACGTGATTGCCCGTCCTGACTCAACCATGGCTTTCACCCAAGGGATGTCGGCCTTGACCTTACACTACGCGAAACCAATCATTGTTTTTTGTGCAGCATTAGCGTTCTGGGGAGGTGTGGGCATTGCCAAGCTGGAAGTTGAGAATCGATTCATCGACCATTTCAAGAGTTCAACAGAAATTTACCAAGGCATGGAAACGATCGATAGAAAACTTGGTGGGACCATTCCCTTGGACTTTGTCATTGATGCCAGTGAGGAGTTTTATACGTCATTGAAGGAATCCAAGCAATCTGAAGATTTATTTGATGCCCCTTTTGCTGATGAAGAAGAGACCGATGAGGTGACCTATTGGTTTAATGCGCAGATGCTCGACAAAGTTGAGGAGGTTCATGATTATGTGGAGTCCTTCCCGGAAGTCGGAAAAGTGCTGTCAATCGCCACTGGGATGAAAGTTTTCAAGCAACTTAATGATGGGAAAATGCCAGAAGATTATGAACTAGCGTTGCTCAGAAAATTAGTGCCTGAGAATGTCAAACACACACTCATTGATCCATACCTGTCTCCAGATGGAAACCAAGTCCGGCTGACTATGCGGCTGATTGAGTCAGCGCCTACGTTAAAACGAAAAGCGCTCATCAACAAAATAGAGCGCTATCTGGTCGACGAGATGAAATTTTCAGAAGCCACGGTTCATCCTACGGGCATGGCTGTCTTATACAACAACCTACTTCAGAGTTTGTTTCGGTCACAAATTCTCACGTTGGGTGCGGTGTTCATCAGTATTTTGGTGATGTTTGTGGTTCTTTTTCGACGAATCTTTCTTGCTATCCTCGCGATTATGCCGAATCTGTTGGCGGCGGGATTGGTGTTAGGGCTCATGGGGTGGGTTGGGATCCCTCTAGACCTCATGACTATTACCATTGCGGCCATCACAATTGGCATCGGCGTGGATGATACCATCCATTATGTCCACCGCTTTCAGGTGGAATTTGCGAAATATCGGAACTATGTTGAGACTGTGAAGGCCTGCCATCGGAGCATTGGAATGGCGATGTATTACACCTCACTGACCATTACCGCAGGATTTTCTATTTTGGCTTTCTCGAGCTTTATCCCCACCATTTATTTTGGATTGCTCACGGGGTTTGCGATGCTTGTGGCCCTCATCAGCAATCTGACCTTATTGCCTGCGTTGATTGTGCTGTGTCGACCTCTGGGGGCAGAAGACTAAGCGAAAAGACTGTGCGGCGAGCGTGAATGGTCTTGAGTTAGTAGGCCACTGGCTACAACAGAGACATAGTTGACCCTGAATATCACTCTAATCACTCAAAACAAAGATCCATGCCCTCCCAACTGCTGTGGCTAAGCAAGATGAAGCGGCAGTCTTAGACATAGAATACGGGGAATAAGTGAGTACATTTTTGAGTCGGTTTGAGCAATTCAAATCAACTGATAAGGAAGCTATGGAAACAGCTGTTGATGATCTCAAAACCAATTTGCAGGGGGTTAATTAATCAATCTGAGTCTGAAGAAACCAAATATCAATTAAGACGCAAAACGAAAGGGTGATGCCATAAAATAAAGAGCTGGCAGCTATTCTTGAGCCATAAATAGGGTTCTGTGCCTTATAGCATTGATACCCTATAACCTTTAATAGTCATTATACGTTTGTGTATTCATACCTGTGTTGATTTAGTACGAACCAACAAGGAGGGCACCATGTCGATTCGGTATTTTGCAACGAACCGTAATCATGAGGATTTGGCCCGTGCTCTTGGCCGGACAGAACGTTTGGGTTTAGAACGTAAGGGGTATTTTGGGGTCAATATGCAAGCGTACATGTCTCACTATCTCGCAACGACTAATCCCGGTGAGATGCCAGAGCGTGTTTTGGTAAAAGGCAATGCGAAGCAAGAGATTCTGGGCCCAAACTTTTTGGGACACCCTAAAGTGGGGAAGATTGTCATTTGTGTCCATGGGTTCAACGTGAATTTCCATGATGCCCAAACATGGTATAGCATTTTAACCAACACTCTTCGTAAGACCAAAACCTTAAGTGGAAAAATTGTGACCGATCCAGTCGTTCAGGACAAAGATCTTCTTGAGAATCAAGCGACTCCTGATAAGAGTCTAACGGCATTTGTGGGATTCTCCTGGCCTTCTGATGGAAGTGTTTTGAGTTATCCAAGTGACCAAAGAGAAGCTATTGCTTCAGGAAGTGCCTTGGCCAATTTGATTACAACAATACGTCAGGAGACCAACAAAAGTGTCAATTTAATTTGTCACAGTATGGGCAACTTTCTCGCATGCCATATGTTAAAAAGTTTAATTCGGAGTGAGTATGAACCCAAAGGTATTGATGAAAGTCGGATTAAACGGAATAAGGAAAAAAAAGACCTTGATCCCAATAAGCGGTTCTTTGTCGATAGGTATATTATGCTAGCGCCTGATGTTGAGCGAAGGCATGTGACCAAGTGCGTCGAAGATGCTAAAAAAAATAGGCGAAGATAATGAAAAGGTGACGTATTTAGGGCAATTTTACAGTGGCTTAGAACACTTGGTTGGGCAAATCCATAATTTTTTATTCTCGGTTTGATGGTGCATTGACGATTTCAAACATTGAAAAAGGTCCGCGAAAGGCGGTTGTGGCGACAAAGGGAGTCCTTGATTCGTTAACGTTTGGGATGCTGGATTTTTTGGAACGTAATCCAGATGAAAAATGGGAGCAACGTTTAGGCGCAACTCAACACCCCATGATTGCTCCACCGAATATGAGTTCCCACAATGCCGTTGAACTATCTGGCCGAGAAATTGGGCATAGTGATTATATTGATAGTCAGGAAATTGCAGAGGAAATAGCAACGGTGCTTACGCGGAAGTTGTAAGAGACATTGAGCACAATGCAGCTGCTAGGATAGAAGTGATAAAAACTCCTTGCTAATCTTGGCCGACGTTCTGTCCGGCCAAGAGCGGAATAGAGCGGTCAAGGTTGTGTGGGGCATTACATTTCTCCTGATGATAAATGGTGTATGAAGATGGTGTTCCTCCTCGACGACGACCGGTCAATCTGTCGAGTGTCGAATGACGTTATGAGGTGAGTCGGAGGGTAGAAAGAAAGCGTTGCAATTATTTTTAAAACATGCAATTTTTTAGAGCGGTAGACGGATGGCGGTTTGTCAGGTGAAGCCGTAGTAGTATGGTTGCTGGATAGGTGATTCCTTTAGCAAGGCATGAGTAAAAGCCGAACGGTCACAGGACACATATGTTAATGAGAGTGGAAACTCATGACAGGGTCGACGTGTGACTCTCATAGCCTGATAGCCTATGACGGCGTCTGTAGGAGAGGGAGACCTGATAAGGTTGTGGGGGATGAATCAGACTGCTGCATGGCAGCTGATGGGGACTATCCATTTTTTGATAAAGTGTGTTCCTCGTGCTCTGAAAGGATGATGAGCCATGAGTAAATTTCCACATAGTTTGTTGAAAAGACCCGGTATCCCGTAAAACCCTATAACAACAAGGCTATTGCTCAGTTATGAGAAATCATTGCCAGGGAAACATACTTAATTTTTTAAATGAGATGAGAGAGCCCCTATATCTTGGGGTGAAATTTTTTTGACTACAATGCCTAAAAATTAAGCAATCTGCTGGCTTCATTTACTAGACACCCATCGATTGTGTTGAGAGCACAATATTCACCAAGTTATCCACAAAAATTGTGGAAAGAATATGGAAAATGTGGTGTGGATTTTGCTGGGAGTTACTGCCATCAAAATAAACGAAATATTACCTACATACTATTGCGCTGCATGTGTTCATTAACCAGATGCCTTTATCAGACTAAACGGTGCAACTCTTCATAAACGTTCCTGTATAATATCTATAGTTCCACATTTGGTGGAACATGACGAATAAGAGATAGGTGAGAGGTCAGATGCTATTAATAGTGAGAAAACGTCTGTTCCTTGGCACAGCTGTCCTGCTTGTGGCGTTGTGCCCTATGCTGGTGTCGGCAAGGATGAAATACACACAGGAACTTTGCCAAACAGCTTCTCATATGATTCTTGTCCAGGTTCAACAGGTGCGAAGTGCTCAAGGTCTCGTGACCGCTGTACTCTATGGAGATAAGCCTGATGATTTTTTAGCCAAGGGAAAAAAATTAGCCAAAATTCGTGTTCCTGCTCAGCAAGACACGGTTCATATCTGCTTAATTGCACCAAATCCAGGCAGGTATGCCTTGGTTGTCTATCATGATGAGAATGGTAATAAGAAATTTGACAAAAATATGGTAGGTCTTCCTATTGAAGGATTTGGAATATCCAACAATCCTGAATTTTTTCTTGTTCCTCCTCATCATGATGAGGCTGCCTTTCTTGTTGTAAACGATCAAACATCAGTAGCCATCGCCATCAAGTATTAAAGATGGCCTACTGGTGTTGGAGCGAACTGAGGCAGTATACTATCAAATGAGTAGAGGGGATTATTATGAATGATGTGTGAGGAGTCTGGCGAACGATGGTATATCCTGCCCCCCATGAAAGTGAGTCCACCAATACGACATAATTGAGGGTGTTA
>JAALKI010000023.1 GCA_011088105.1 Nitrospirota bacterium
CCGCATCCAGCCATCCTAAGATAACTCTCGTTATCTAGGACAGCCCCAAAGAAAATATTAAGGTTTGACAATGGTCAAGCTTGTGTCCTCACGGACGATCTTTTGGAATAGCCCTCGCTTCCAACATACGTTGCATATGTTTGAGGTCATCAAGAGTCAAAAGACCAACAACACTGATCCCCTCTGCTTCAACATTTTGCCTGCCAGTCTGTTCCCCTCGATCAACAATCACCAATGCATTCGAGACAAGCATACCCACTTCACGAACAGCCTGGACGGCCTTGAGAAGAGACCCTCCACTTGTGAGCACATCATCCAGAATAAGAGCTTGATCACCAGACTGGGCCGCCCCCTCAATTAATTTTCCAAGCCCATGTCCCTTTGGTTGTTTTCGTACGACGAACGTCCGCCATTCTTTCTGCGGAATGGCTTGGTATGCATAGTCGGAAATGGCCGTGGACATGGGAATAGCCCCGATTTCTAACCCGCCGATTGCATGAATGTCCAAAGCTTGCATAGAGTGAAAGGCCAGCTCGGCAATCAGCCGGCGAGTATCCGGGTATGCCAAGAGCGAACGACAATCCACGTAATACGGGCTGACTTGCCCAGAGGCCAATCGAAACCCATCCTTGGGATCCCATTGAAAGGCTCCCAGCATACAAAAAGCCTTTGCTAATTGTTCTTTCAGCTGTAAGGGATTCAGTCCATCACGCATGAGCCGTCATGTTCCATTGGGAACCCTTCACACAATCATGTTCCAGGAGTTATTTAGGGTGTTGCTGGCTCGGGAGAGTCTTTCGAAGAAGAGGCAGGAGCCGGAGATTCTTGAGATGAAGATGCCGGCGTGCTCGCATCTACATCGATAACGGAAGATGAAGAGTTTTGCTGCTTGGAAAGAATGGCAAGACTCAGAGAGGTCAACATGAAAATAATCGCTGCAGCCACAGTTACCTTGCTGAGAAATGTACCAGGCCCTCGACTCCCAAACACCGTCTGGCTAGATCCTCCAAAAGATGCGCCAATTTCTGCGCCTTTTCCAGCTTGCAGAAGAATAGCCGCAATCATCAAAAAACAGACGATTAAGTGAATGACAACAGTAAGTGCATACATAATATTAGATAGATTATTCTTGATCAAAGAACATTGACTAAGCTGTAGAAGCTATAATACTAGCAAAGGCATCAAGGTCAAGACAAGCTTTCCCGACTAAGGCTCCATTAATTTGATCGGACTGAAATAATACCCCTGCATTCTCACCACTGACACTGCCCCCATAGAGAATCCGAATAAACTGGGGAGCAAGGCTCCACTGCTCACAGAGCGTCTCCCGAACCAGACCATGAACGTCTTCAGCCTGATCCACTGAAGCAGCACGTCCAGTGCCAATAGCCCAAACCGGCTCATAGGCCAAGGTAACCTTAGAAACATCAACTTTTTCGAGACCCTGCAAGCCCGCCAACGTTTGAACTCGCACCACATGATGCGTCTGCCCAGCATCCCGTTCTTCAAGAGATTCTCCAACACAAAGAATTGGGAAGAGATCATGGTGCAGCACAGCCTTCACTTTTTTATTGATCTCATCATCACTCTCTCCAAATATTTTCCGTCGTTCAGAATGCCCGATGAGTACATACTGACAGCCAAGGCTTTTTAGCATTGCCCCTGATACCTCACCGGTATATGCTCCTTGTTCTTCCCAAAAAACATTTTGTGCTGCCAGCGTAAATGACGTACCTGCAACAGCCGATCCCACCTCCGAAAGGAAAGGGAACGGAGGAGCCAATACAACCTCCACAGGCACATTGGCTGACACGCGTTTAGCTAATTGCGCCACAAATAGGTTCGTTGTCGTGGTGGGCACATTCATCTTCCAATTGCCCACAATAAGACGAGGAAACATTATGGTAATTTCACTCTGATCAAAAACAGATGCGTGTCGTGTTTAGCAGACTGTCAAAAACTCAATGTGGGCAAAATCCTCAGAATTTATGGAAAGATCACAGAAGCCTTAAAAGCGCAATAGGATATTCCCTCAAACTTATCTAGCAAAGCCCTAGACCATTTGGCATGTAGAGTACATGCAGTTGTCGCGAATGACAATGAATCGAGTCTGCCAGCAACAGACTTGATTCACAGCCTAGGAGACGCAGTCTGGCAATGCGTCTAACCCTGGCATCTTCTTTCCCTCTAGAAATTGGAGCGAGGCCCCACCACCAGTGGAGATAAAGGACATATTGTCAGACTCGCCAGCACGGTGCACAGCCAAAGCCGTCTCACCACCACCAACAATGGTCAGCGCATAGGCATTGGCCACGGAATGCGCCATAGAGAATGTCCCACGTGAAAAGGCATCCCGCTCAAACACACCCATTGGCCCATTCCATAAAATCGTTTTCACATTTTGAACGGCTTCATCAAACAATTTAACAGAGGCAGGACCAATGTCCATCCCATACCAACCGACAGGAATTTCTTGAACAGGGACCGTTTTTGTTTCAGCTCCAGGCTCAAGACTGGCCGCCACGACACAATCGACGGGAAGATAAAATTTCACACCTCGAGATAATGCATGCTCTTGCACACCCTTGGCAAAATCGAGCATATCCTCTTCGACAAGAGATCGACCAATCTCCAGCCCCATCCCCTTAATGAAGGTAAAAGCCATGCCACCACCAATAATCACTTTATCGACATGTTTGCCGAGATTTTCAATGACCCCAATTTTTCCGGATACTTTCCCCCCACCTAATATGGCGACAAAGGGTCTCGTAGGATTATCAACAGTACTTTCCAGATATTCCACTTCTCGTTTCATTAAATAGCCCGCTGCCGCCACTTTCATAAATTTGGTAATCCCGACCGTTGATGCATGAGAACGATGAGCAGTCCCAAAAGCCTCATTAATGTAGACGTCGCCAAGCGATGCAAGTTTGGCCGCAAAGGCTTCATCGTTTTGCTCTTCACCGGGATGAAAGCGAAGATTTTCCAAAAGTAGGACATCTCCCACTTGCATGCTCTCCACCAACATTTCCACTTCTGGCCCAACACAATCTGAAGCGAAGGGTACATCCTTGCCTAATAACCGTTGCAAACGCTTAGCGACAGGCGCCAGACTAAATTCAGAGCGTCGCGCACCCTTGGGACGGCCGAGATGAGAGCACAAAATCACCCGACCTCCTTCATCGACAGCTTGGTTGATCGTCGGAAGAGCTGCCCGAATTCGTGAATCATCCGTAATTTGGAGTTCGTCATCCAAAGGAACATTAAAGTCCACACGGATAATAATCCGCTTATTGCGAAGATTAATCTGATCGATAGTTTGTTTGGTCATACTCATGAAAACATCCTTTCCTCAAGAATCAGGTAGGAAGCCTCAGAGACAATGGAGCACAAAACCTGCTTGTCAGGTTTTTGTGGACAGAAACATGACAAGATCTCGAAGACGGCACGAATACCCCCACTCATTGTCATACCAGGCGAACACTTTCACGAATCGCTTGTCCATGACAGTGGTGAGAGGAGAATCAAGTGTGGCAGAGAAGGAACTGCCATTGAGATCAATAGAAACAATCGGAGCTTCTGAATATTGCAGAATACCCGTAAGCTCCCCGTTCGAAGCAGTGAGCATTGCGCGATTGACCTCAGCCGCATCGCAATCTCGTTCTACCTCGACCGACAAATCAATAAGAGACACATTGGGTGTCGGGACACGAATGGCCAAGCCATCCATCTTCCCCTTCAGTTCAGGGATGACAAGATGAAGAGCTTTTGCGGCTCCCGTCGATGTTGGAATCATGGATAGCGCCGCACTTCTGGCACGACGGAGGTCTTTATGAGGAAGATCCAATAACTGCTGATCATTCGTATAGGAGTGGATCGTGGTCATATACCCACGCTGAATGCCAAAGTTATCTAACAAGACCTTGGCCACAGTGGCGAGACAATTCGTCGTGCAGGATGCATTGGAAATAATGAAATGCGAATGAGGGTCATAGTTGCCTTCATTCACACCAAGGACGACCGTGAGATCCGCATCCTTACCGGGAGCCGAAACTAACACACGTGGCGCTCCAGCAGAAAGATGCTGACTAGCCGCTTGCTTATCGGTAAACCGACCTGTCGATTCAACAACCAGATCAACCCCAAGCGCTTTCCAAGGAAGCTCCTTTGGGTCTTTTTTTGCCAAAACCTCGATCGACTGCTCATTTACAAGAAGATGATGGTCCTTAACCTGCACAGGAGCGGGAAAAGTACCGTGAATGGAATCATAGGTCAGGAGATGAGCCAGCGTAGGCGCATCCGTCAGATCATTGATCGCCACGATCTGAATATCAGGATGATTGAGACAGGCACGAAAAAAATTCCGACCAATACGACCGAACCCGTTTATGCCAACACGAATTGCCATAATTTTCCTCGAAGAAATTTGCTTTTACTACTAATCAAGGTCAGACAGGACAAGCGAGTAATCGTACCGAGCACATGGCTTCTTGTCAAGCAAGAACCCCTTCTCACTAGCAGCTAAACGCGATGTAGACCATACAAGCATTTGCTCAGATTTTCATAGCCTTTTTGGCTTCTTCAAGGGTATCGTGTGCAACCCGAGATGCCTTTTGACACCCATGGTGAATCACGTCCTCGATTCTTTTGGGATGCGCCTCAAGCGCAGCCCGGGTTTCCCACAAAGGCGCCAGCCGTGCCACGATGGCACCCGCCGCAAATGCTTTACATTGGACACAACCGATTTCAGCAGTTCGACATTCTTGATTGACTTGATCAATGATCGGCAGAGGAGAAAAGATTCGATGAAAATCAAATACCGGACAAATATCTGGATTGCCAGGATCAGTTCGTTTCACACGAGCAGGATCCGTCACCATGGTTTTTAACTTTTGACGAACAACGGGCTCCTGGTCAGAAAGATTAATCGTATTGCCATAGCTTTTACTCATCTTTTTTCCGTCAGTGCCCAAAACTTTGGGAAAGCTAGTCAGCAGTTCCTTCGGCTCTGGAAAGACTGGCTGATACAAGCTATTAAAACGACGGGCAATTTCTCTCGTCAGTTCAAGGTGAGGTAATTGATCTTTTCCAACCGGAACCGCATCGGGTTTGTAGAGTAAAATATCCGCGGCTTGCAGCACAGGATACCCCAAAAACCCGTACGTCGAGAGGTCCCGATCCGTCAAATATTCCTGTTTTTCTTTGTAAGTTGGATTCCGTTCTAACCAGGGGATAGGCGTCATCATCGAAAACAAGAGGTACAGGATGGCATGTTCTGGGACATGGGATTGCACAAACACCGTAGACCGCTCAGGATCGATACCAGCAGCCAACCAGTCAATCAAGACCTCATAGGTAAACGTCTTCACTTGACTAGTATCGGCATAATTCGTGGAGAGCGCATGCCAGTCAGCCACAAAGAAAAAACACTCGTGGGTCTCTTGGAGCCTCTGCCAATTATCCAGGGCACCCAGGAAATTTCCCAGATGCAGTCGGCCACTAGGCTGCATGCCACTTAACACGCGATCAGGCATATATGAACGTCCTAGATTAATGGGCGCGCGCTAGAGCACAATCCCGGTTAAAATACTTCCCGCCAACACTTGTACCACAGTTCCCAAGATCGTGTGAATGACATGAATCTGAGGATCAAACATAATCAGCAAGAGAATGATCAGCATCCCATAGGGTTCCAGCTGACTTAGCGCTCTGGCTGCCCCAAAAGGCAGAACACTGGTGAGGATACGACCCCCATCCAATGGCGGAATAGGAATAAGATTGAAGACCATTAATAATATGTTAATGAATATGGAATAGAGCGCCATGGCTGCAAGAGGCAGCAACACCATACCCAACAGGTCTTCTCGTGGCATCATGCCCGGTCGAGGAGGCCAATTAGCAGTCAGGGTCGGATCGATAAATAACAGAAAACTGAGGAGAAACCCACTGGCAAGAGCCAACGCTAGGTTCATCGCAGGCCCTGCCGCAGCAACAAACGCCATGTCCCGACGGGGATGAAACAGTCGGCTGGGTGTAATCGGCACAGGCTTAGCCCACCCAATAAAAAACCCGCCAGGCGCAAGGAGGCATAGCAATGGCATGATAATAGTCCCAAATAGATCGATATGGGCAAGCGGGTTAAGAGTCAGTCGGCCTTGATCCCGAGCCGTAGAATCACCAAAATAATTTGCCACCCATCCATGCGCATATTCGTGAAACACCATAGCCACCAATAGCGGTAAGGCCATGAATGAGATGGTATGGACAATAGCGCTGAACGAATTCATATAGTCATCATGCCTTGGAGCCTGGTGCCCACCATTCTTCTCACATTCATCCTTCTTCCTTTCAAAGAGATGCCTTTCATCCCCTAGAAACATGCCAAGATGTTGAGGGAAACCGGCTAATTAATCTGCTTAAATTTCTTCTTGTCTATTTGGATTAAAAAGACTTTTCGATCCAACACGCCTCCGTGCCCAAACGAAGTCAAGCCACTTAAGGCGGGGAGGTCATGTCGAACAAACAACTGAGCTCGAACATCATGGCTTGAGGCCGCGCCAAGACGAAGGGTATCCAGAATCAATCGCATGGCATCATAGGCTTGAACAGCAAAGAGCGAAGGGGTCGCGTCAAAACGTTCGTGGTATCGATGAACAAAGTCTCGGACTTGTGGGTCAGGACTTTGGAGAAACACCCCCGCACTAAAAATGCTCCCTTCAAGTGTCTCGTCGCCCCACCTGAGGAGATCAGGCTGATTCCAGCCATTATTCCCTAATATAGGAACATTGATGTCATAGAATGCCAATTGTGCCGTAATGAAGGCAACCTCCACAGGGTCTGTGGGGAGAAAGACTGCATCAAACCCTGGGGTATAGACTTCTCGAATTTCACCATCCTTAAGCGGAAGAGGTGTTAATTCTCCATACAAACCCAAATCTCGCGTTTTTAGGTGCGTAATTTGTGGTCCCAGATCCGTACTCCCATGTTTGTATGATTCCATGACAATCATTTCGCCACCACGTGCAACAACTTTTTGTTGAAAAGCTTGGCTGAATGCTTGACCAGAGGCCGTACGAGGAAACAACGTACAAAAGCGGCGAAACCCTAAAGTATCCATGGCATACTCGACGATTTTTTCTACTTGTAGGGAAGGCGTCAGTGCCGTACTAAACAAAAACCTTCCAAATTGGCGGACATCAGATATGGTCGCCGATGGGGTAATCGTAGACACGCGAGCTGAGTCGGCAAGATCAGCAATCAGCTGTACCTCGTGTGTTAACAATGGGCCAATAACAGCAAGTGGTTGAAACTCATCCAGCATGTGAGAAAATTGACTGCGGAATTGGGTGGAGGACGGCGCACTACTATCTTTCACAACTAGGGCGACATCCTGAAAACCCAAGACATGTTTCTCTTCTTCTAAAGCAAGCCGCACCCCATTAAAAGAATCATGGCCAAAGGGTTTCAACGGGCCCGAAAAAGGCAGGACAACAGCAATCACATTGTCATGGGTCTTGATCTTGGCAATAAGGGATTGCAAGAGAGCCCTCGCCGTTTGGGAATACGGATGTGAGGGAAATCGGGCAAGAAAGGACCGAATAGCTTGTTCAGCCATCACCTCATCGCTGGCAGCCATATACAGCTCAATGAGGCGAATGCAGGCCAAGCCTCCAGGAAAAGACGCAGGAAATTTTGCCTTTACCTGCACGAGGTCCCTTTCACCCAACTGCTGCAAAACTAACCCTTGAATGTCATCACGCAACGGCTCTCGTTGTTGTTCATCAACAAGCTCCATATTCTCGACCATCACATACACGGCTTCGAGATAATTGCCCGTTTTATCGTATACTTGACGAAGATGATGCAACCCTTTTTGTCGGATCTCGGAATTCGGTGCCCGATTGACCAGGGTCTTTAAAACCGCAATGGCCTGCTCGTATTGCTCGAGCGAACTCAACAGATTACTGAGAGCAAAGCGGGCCTCATGGACCAAAGACGAAACAGGAAACTCCTCAATAAGTTGTTCTAGGACAATGATCGCCTCGGAAACATGCTGACTCTGAATGAGGATATCCGCTTGCAGAAAATAAAATTCATCCAAGAGAGTCGAATTCGTAGTTTCTTCAATGAAGTTTTCCAGAACAGTCAGTGATTCATCCAAACGCTGTTCTTCAAAGAGCATACGTGCATGCGCCAACGTCTCGTGATTGTGTGAAGTCATCGAAGTAGAAGTCGGCAGGGAGCTCATCTGAGCTACTGCAGGGTGAAATAGGATGCCTATGGCTCCGACCAAAAGAGAAAAAGCCAGCAAAGGCTTGAGTGGTACCTGATGAAAATATGTCATGATATGGTTGAGACCTTATGGTTGTTCATTTCGTGATATAAGAGGGAATGGATGGCTGTCAAGCTTACACAGGATGACACACCTGCCAACCCAAATCCACGCATGGTCAATCCAAACATTCCCATTCACGTCCCTCCTGCCTCCACCCCCTCTCACTATGACCAGCTGCTCGACACCTATCTTGACACCCTTACCATTGAGGCAGGATTGGCGATCAATACACTCGCAGCCTATCGACGAGACCTGAAAAAATTTCAACACTTTCTCGAACAAGCGAAGATCCACGACCTTGTCAACGTCACTCCACCAACGTTTATGGAGTTTCTTGAATATTTGCGAAAAGCGCAGTTATCTCCAACCTCGGTCGCACGATGCCTGGCGGCAACTAGGGGATTCTTTCGGTTTCTGGTTGAAACCGGTGAATTGCCTGGCAATGGCCCTCAAATACCACGGGCTCCAAAGGCTTGGGAACGGCTTCCGAAAACGCTCACAGAAGCCGAAGTCATGAAACTATTGAATCTGCCAGTTGGAACCAGTCCCGAAGAACTGCGCAATATCGCTATGGTGGAATTATTGTATGCAACCGGGCTCCGCGTTTCCGAACTCATTACCTTGGAGTTAGCCAAAATCAATCTAGAGGTTGGCTACGTCCTGGCCACGGGAAAACGTAATAAACAGCGAATCGTCCCAATCGGTGATCAGGCCAGAGATTGTCTGGTCATCTATATCCGGGATGCGCGGGCAGCCCTCCTCCGCACACAGACTTCTACGATTTTGTTTGTCACGCGACGCGGGAAACCCTTTACCAGACAAGGATTTTGGAAACTCTTACAAGTCATGGGCAGACGAGCCGGAATCACCAAACCGCTATCCCCACATATGCTTCGGCACTCCTTTGCCACACATTTATTAGAACATGGGGCAGATCTCCGGGCAGTCCAAATGATGCTCGGCCATGCTGATATTTCCACCACGCAAATTTACACACATGTGGAACAAGCAAGACTGAAACGGATCCATACTGATCTATTTCCTCGCAAACACCGGATGTAACCTTGATGACCTAATATAGCCAGGCCTATCCATATTCTTTTTTAAAAGAAGAGAATATGGTATTGAAGTCACATGGATAGGCCTGGCGAAGAGATTCAAACAACATATGTGGAGATGAGTAAGCCCGTAAAAAAACGAAGATGGTTGAGATGGCTTTCAATCGCTGGAGGCATCATCCTGGCATGCATCCTGGCGCTAGTGCTCCTGTTAACCTATCTCTTTCCATCAGAATTGGTGAGGAAAGAGCTTGAAGCTCGCCTCTCGGACATACTGGAAGCATCGGTCCGCATTGAGACACTCTCGTTTAATCTCCTGAATGGACTCGAACTCAAACGAGTTGCCATTCACAAACAGGCCACGCCTCTTATCCAGTTTGACCGGTTAACCCTGGACTATCGCCTCCTGGCATTGCTGAAACAGGAAGTCCAGATCAATGAGGTTCTAATCGACAACGCCAACATCTCGCTCAATTTGAAAGAGCTGAGCGGAACGCCCCAACCCAACCCGACTTCCCCACCACCGCCGCCACCTTCAGAATCTTCAAACTTGCCAGTACTTCCAGTCTCGGTTAACCTTGAACGTTTTGTTATTGGGCATGCCATGATCCAATTGGTCGTAAACCCGACATTGTTTGTTGGCCTCACGGATTTGAATGTGAACATGACAGGGCAGGTGACGAAAGAAGCCGTTACAATAGCCGGCTCTCTCGAAATCCAAGACCTGATGGTCAATCTTGAGGAAAAACACCTTCAACTGCCAGTGGACCTAGCCTTTTCGCTTCAAGCCGACTTAACCAATCAACAGCTTCAACTCCATCACGTCACATTGCAATCAGCTCCTGCAGCCCATCTGACCCTTTCCGGGACAATACATGACATGCTTGCCTCTCCATCGGTTGATCTCTCATTAAAAAATACCGGCTTTGACCTGAAACACTTCTTGGCCCATGTAGCTGATTTTGTACCACCTGACCTCCAAGATATTCAGGTAGCCGGCCAATTTACTCCAGAGGTCACGGTTCACGGTCAGCTCTTGGCATCGGGATTCAATGGAGACGTGACGGCAACCTTAGAAGCCCAAGGGATACAGGCTCGCCTTGCTCCATTTGAAACGACGATCAAGCCGATGCATGCCGTTATCATGGTATCTCAACTAAACATCCGCGAGAATGTGCCGAAGCATGGAGCGATAGCCGCCACGCTCTCTTCTGAAAATGTCATGTTTCAGAACTATGCCGTATCAGATTTTCAACTTGATGTTGAAGGAAACTATGCTGCATTGGGACCAGTGTCAGCCTCCATGAAAACATCCGGCGTTTCTGTATTTCCCTCTCTTGGCCCTCTGCCTCAACAAACCCTGCCCTTTAACATTGCACTCGACGCCATGGGAAATTATCAGACACAGGCGCTCGACCTCAAACAATTAGTCGTACAGCTAGGAGACATGCTTGGACTCGAAATCAATGGAACCATAACCCCCGTTGGGAATCCGACTGAAACAATCAACGTCTCACTCTCCACACGATTAACCCCGCAAATTGACCATTTGGCCTCGCGTGCCCCGACGGACATACTCCAGGGGATCACCATCAGTAAAAGCGGGAAGCCTGACATGATCACAATTGATGTGACAGGCATGTTGGATCCAGAGTATCAACCATTGGAAGCTAAATTTTCCGCTGGTGTCGAACTACAAGGCATATCGATCACTCATAATACACCATCGCTGACCGGGACCTTTGATGATATACAGCTATTACTTTCCGGCAGATATCACGCTCAAACCGGTCGCATACGAGGTACCGTTTCCAGTGACATTCAACTCTCTCAGTTCCAACAAGGCAACGCCATGACCCTGGAGGCCCTGGGCCTCTCTCTCCGTTCCCAGATGAATGCACACCTCAATCCTGCATATGAAATCACCGCGCTGAAGTCAGAAGATACCCTGTCTGTTCATGCAAACAATATTGGATACAGTACCCCTTCACTGCAAGCGGCCATTGATGAACTGCGGATTCTTTCCAAAACGCAAGAAGACCTTGTTGCACACACATATAAGCTCCACACCCTTCGGATAACGAGTCCTCCCTTATTTGATATGTCAGTACGGGGGGGGTATCAAATGGCTAACCAAGGTTTTGCCGTCTTGGCAAATCTCACAAACGTTGATGTTGGTGAAATTCTTAAACAGCTTCAAGGGGAAATGGTTCAAGACCTTCATGACATGAATCCTCAGGGCACGGTCTCCCTGGCTATCAAGGGAAAAGGTCGTGTGCCGCAACAAGCAGATATCGACCAGCTACATCTCCCCCTGTCTGCTGAAGTCCGGTTGGCTTTGGACAATATTGAGGGAACCTTTGCCCAACACCAAATACAGGGAGCCGGAGGAACAATCTCAGCATCCTTAGTCCCCGGGAACCATCCTGTGTCAATGCTACAAACCGATCTGCATGTCGAGAACATGAACCTTTCTCCAGGACTGCCCCTCTCTCACATTTCGGATGCTGTGGCTCAACTCGCTATCACTGGGCGGGATATGGATGAGATTGATGTGGATCAGTTTCATATCGGCATGAAAGGGGCCAACCTGAACATAACCGGATCAGTGACCGGACTCAAAAACGTCGTCACCAGTCAGTTCACGTTTGGAAAACCTATCGAAAAGGTATTCGCACAGATCGAGGCTGATGCCACCGTACAATTTGATGAGTTCCAGGATCTGCTGCAATCCATAGGGTTAGAGAAAGCCGGGAAAGCACAAATGACGCTCTCCATGCTCAAAAAAGAGCATGGCCCATTGGATGTACAACTGCAACTAGGGGGTCGTGACATCACCCTACGTCACAATGGAACACATGTAGTTGATATAGACGGCTCAATCGCCCTTCGAAAACGCCTTATGTGGAAGACGGCTTCCGAGAAGCCTGTGACACCCAATCGCTTTCACCCCAGTGATGTGCTAGCACAACTTCGTTCTATTACCGGCCAGAAAAAGAGCCTGCGGATCGATCGACTCAATCTAGGAAACCTGACCATTTCGAATTTTTCTACCGATATTTTGTTTAATCGAAACACCTTCAAGATCCAAAACTTAGCCATGAACATTCTCGGTGGCGGACTGGGCGGCAACATAGCTGCCGTTGCCAGCAAAACATTTGGCGTGTCAGCTAACTTGGAAGCGGCACAACTCGATCTGAATTACCTCCTTGACGATAATTTGAAAATTGCCGGAGATAGTTTGGTCGACGCAACCATTGGAATTTCCATCTTCTTTGAAGAGGAAGCTGGAGCCCTAGACCTCAGCCGAACTGAGCTCAAACTGTTTATCACGCATATCGGCAAAGAAGCATTAGATCGCCTGTTGTTATTCCTTGATCCAGAAGGTAGCAATCCCACAATTGTCAATGCTCGATCTAAGGTCAGACTTGCAAACCCCTCCCAAGTCACGATGCAATTGACGCGTGGAATGCTGGGTTTTGAGATTCAGTTCAGTGAGGGATTATTGTCCTCTTTTAAAATGGACCGAATTCCTGCAGGTAGCATTAAATCGTTTCAGACCCTCACGCAAAGAATTCCCAATTGGGACACAATCCATAACACCATGGCCATGATCGGGGCTGAATTCTACGGCATCGACGAGGAAGGAAATATTGTTCTTCAGTAGGAACACTTGAAACACCTATTCCAACGGGTACCTACCAAAGAAGGGTCCGCGAAGACAGAAGCCTAATGTTCAGCCTCATCTTACATTCTTAGATGATGATCCCACTACAAATCATACCATCAGCTATAATGCTTGGATCTGGTTCACCACCTTTGTCATTGCCTTCCTCCAGTACGCTTTCTCCCGTAAACTCCCGACTCATTGATTCTGGATAGTCACGCCCCAACTTCTGACATTCATTAGCTGACACTTGGGGAAGCACGACGATTCCTGCAATGACAGGCCATCGGCCCTTGACTTTGTCGTACTATTGAACATGAACCGATGTCCGATAAGCCAGATGCGGAAACGGTCCGGCAGGCTAAACACAAATTAAAAGACACCGAGTCAGTTAAAATTTCATGGCTTCGGACAAAATTTCCAGATCATCAATGTCCAGCCAATGCCCATTTGAGTATACAACACGAATCTCATGCCCTTGCTGCAGCAACCATTCAAAGAGATCGTTCATACGGAGTGCAGCAAAATCCTTTCGACTGCGAAGCACCTCCAACCCTGCGTGGACATGTTTGCCTCCCTCGGCGCTGAGTTTGACGAGTCCAATCCATTCACCATCGGCCCGATCAGGGAGTAGGGACGGACTCATTTCCAGCAGTTGGACAGGTTCTTCAAAATAATCGGCATCATAGCGACGGGAACAGCGCACAAAATCCGTAAATCGATGGGCAACATGTATTCGGGATAGATTGGAATCCACATTGACGACAATATCACCAGGTTCATTCAATAACCGAAGGAGAATATAATTTTTGAAGAGAATATCACCGTACGAAATGACCACATCACGATCAACATAGTCCAATGCCATTGACAATGAATACAATTCCTTGGTTTGGGCATACTCGGCATTCACCACAACCGTCACATCCGGCAGCGTAATCGCCTCGGCTTTATACCCACCAACAACAATAATGTCATGAATATCAACAGCATGAAAATGATCGGCCAATCGTTGCAACAAGGGTTTGCCCTGTACATGCAACATGGCCTTTGGCTTCTCATCAGTCAGTGACCCTAAATCTGCACCTTTGGACGCTGCCAGCACGATAGCTCGCCCGCATTCTGCAGGACGACTGGGCAGATACTCGGCTTCAGCCTGTTTTAACGTTGCCGCATCTTGTAACCGAAAGATTTCTCGAACCGGTACGATGGTATCTTCGACCGTCATTAGCGAACGTTCATGACAAATGGTATTGGCAACGCGCTGCATCGCGGCAATGCTCGCGCGGACTAAATGATTGGCCCAAATGACCATGCTGACGTTCGCCTCTTCAAAGACACTCGTCGGTGTTGCAAAGTACATCGTGGGGACAATCACCACAGGACAAGGCGCCTGCCATGCTTTCATAAACTCCAAAATTTGATCAGGATTCGACCATTTACTATGGACCAAAATAGCATCAGCTCCGGCTTGCGAATAGGAATAGGCTCGTTTCAAAGCCTCATTGAGCCCCCGACCGGCAATAAAGGCTTCGATACGAGCCACCACGCAAAAATCCGCATCATGTTGGGTATCTTTTGCTGCTTTGATCTTGCCACAAAACTCATCCATATCAGCCAACGGCTGTTGCTCACCAATAAATGAATTGGTTTTCGGGAATAATTTATCCTCAAGACAGACGGCTGCCACCTGGCGCTGTTCAAGTTTTCGAACAAGCCGACAGACATTGTTGAAATTGCCATATCCAGTATCAGCGTCCAACAGGAGAGGAATGGTAGTTGCGTCACTCATGAACTCGACAACTTCCAACACTTGTGTCCAGCTGGCTTCATTGTTGTCTCGTACCCCTAAGGCCGCTGAAATGCCCAAGCCACTTCCCCAAATCCCCTTATGGCCAGACTCCTCCACGATCTTGGCACTGAGACCATCATGCGCTTCCAACAAAAACTCTAGTTGATTGGACTGCAACAATTGTTTGAATTGGGTCGTCTTTTTCAGCATCATGCCGTGTTATCCATAGCCATCGCCAATTGCGGAAGGATTATTGCTTCAGCCCGCATGACATCTTCGGGAAAATCAATTTCAATCCAAGGATATCCGCCGATCATTTCATATCCAACAACGACCTGAGCAAAAAAATCAACCAGTGCATCCTCATATTCCATATGCACTGCGCCCCGTTCGATACAGGCCCCAATCACAGCTTTCAGACATGGAAGGTGAGAAACATGGACCTTGAAAAACCCTAGGCCTTCACCGATTTGATCATAGGGCATGGTCACCTGCTTCGTCAGCGCCACCACCCGACCTTCTCGTGCAACGACCATGCATTCTTCACCCTGTTGCACAACCGTTTCATCCATGGCCAACGCCGTTGAATGAGAAGAATCTAGTAAGCGACGAAGAATCATGGGGTGAAAGAGCACATCAGCGTCCATAATCACCGTATCAGAGTCCATGCATTGACTAGCAATCCATAGCGATTTCACATTCCCTTGTTCATAATCTTCATTGACCAGATAGTCAAGATTGAGACCATAGGCGTTTGGGCCATAGACCGACCGAAGCAAATCCTGTTGATAGCCAACCACCAGTGTTGCGTCCCGAATGCCATATTCTGCTAACTGTTGGAGATACCGATCAAGCAAGGAACGCCCACCGATTTCAATGAGACACTTTGGACGCCCCTGAGAAAATTTTAAAAGCCGCTTCCCAACACCGGCAGCAAGAATCATCGCCTTCACGAATTGTCCACTTTTAATTTCATTGACGTTTCTTCTCCACAACCGGTTCTTGTCCACCTGAAACTTGTTGTTCAGCAGGAATCTGAAATGGCTCTGGTTTGCCAAACGGCAACGTTTCAACATAAATCGATCTGGAGGGGAATGCAAAGCTGGCCGCATGTTCCTCGACAATCTCTTTAATCTTGTAGGCTAATGTTTCCTTCACCGCCAGCCATTCACCCCAACGCGTCGTCTTGGTAAAACAATACAGCATGACATCGATGCTGGAAGGACCAAAGGAATCAACAAAAATGAAGGTAGGGACCTTGGCACGATCGGTTTCAAAATCCGCATTGCCCTGAATGTAAGTCGTAATCGAGTTAACGATCGCTCGAAGTTGCTCCTGCGTCGTCCGGTATTCCAAGCCGATGGTCCAATAAATGCGACGTTGGGTCATCCGTGAATAATTGATGAGTGCATCTCCCGCTAGTCGGCTATTAGGAATAGTGACGAGGGCCTTATCAAATCGACGAACTTTTGTCGCCCGAAATCCAATATCTTCGACATTGCCCTCAATGTCTGGTGTTTTGATCCAATTACCTTTTTCAAACATCCGATCCATAAAAATTGTTAACCCTGCAAACATATTCGCGATAAATTCCCGTGCCCCTAACGCCACAGCCATCCCCACCAATCCAAGACTCCCCAACACCGCAGCAACATTGAATCCCCATTCTTGAAGCACAGCAGCCGTCCCGAGACAAATGACAATAGCTTTCGCTAGTTTAACGAAAAAGCCTTTCATGGTTTCATGCATACCGGCACTGCCAAAGAGACCAATCGCCCGATCAAATAACAAAGAAAGCGGATCAAGCGCTCGGACAAGCGCCCAGAACACGACGAACGCAATGAGGGAACGGACGACGGTATAAAGCACATCACTCGCCTCTTCAGACAAAGGAAGAAGTTGACCTGCCACATAGAGCCCGAGAATAACAAACGCTCCCTCAATCGGCTTTTCAATGGTTTCTAACAGCAGGTCATCAATGATCGTTTTTGTGCGGCGGGTCATCGCTTTGAAGAAGGACAAGACAAACTTGAAAAATAGGCGTCTGGCCACGACGAACAGAAAAAAGACTCCACAGGCTATAAGCACATCGCGGATGGTAATCCCGAACATGCCCATTTGCCCTATGATGGCAATCTGCTCAACAACATCTGCGAATGTATTCAATACTGTTTCCTCCCTTTCACCGGCAGCAAGATTTTCCTGGACGGCGTATCATCATCGTTTATACGGATATTGTGTCGAAAAATACATTCGGAGACAATTCTCTCTCCTGTAAAAAGGAAGAAATTTTCGTTTCCGCACCTTATTGCCTTTTTAAGGGACAGGCCTCTTGAGCACCTAACTATTGGTTTTCCAAAAATCGCTGAACCCGTTCACGAGTCGCAGGGTGAGTGGCAATAAAATGTGAGATGGGATCATCTTCATCCGTACGATCATCCAAACGCATGAGAATATTTGCAAAATGCTTGGTGGAAATCTGGTGTGTTTTCAAAAATTGGAAAGCAAAATCATCTGCCTCAATCTCAAAAGCTCTCGAGTACTTCGCTTGTAGCAACAATACTGGCAATACGGCAGAAAGAGATGCGACCGAAGACATATCTCCGGTCACACTGGCAATCAGTAAGACAACAGCCGAATGTTGCAGAAGATGACGCAGCGTGTGGCGATTCACTACATGTCCGATTTCATGTGCCAGCACGGCAACAATTTCCTTGTCATCCTCTGCAAGGTGCAGAAATTCATCCGTCAGAATAATGATTCCAGAAGGAAGCGCCAGAGCATTCGCGCCCACGAGGTCACTGGTTCGAAACTCTAGGCTGAGTGCGTACCCTTCTCCCACCTTCTGGACCATATCCCCCAAGAGCATGCGGTAATGCTGCTGCCTTGTCTCATCCAACGCTGTGGGTGAAAACACCGTTTCATCTAACATCAGTAAACTTTGTTGGCCTAACATGGCATCCATCGACTGTGGAAACGTATGGGCAACCTGCTTCGCCATGGCAGGAATGGCATAGTGAATGAACCCCCATGGCACGGCAATAGCGAGGAGTAGGGCAAGGAGAATGTAACGGGAACGGCTTTCAAGATGGTGGCGGACTCTGTGCCATCGCCATCCCTCTTGGCCTGCCAACGCCACATCAATCTCGTCATTATGAAGCGTTTCACACTTTGTGCCATTTGGAAAATACAGATACCGTGGCGTACTCCCCAATCGAGATGTAATCCGCACATTGGAAAGAGGATAGGTCATCTCATCATACATTCCAATCAACCGGATGTGTCCAGGAGGTTCAAATGACAAGAGGATCTCCTGCCGATCTGATGTCTGACCATCATAGAAAAAAGCTGGAATGCTGATCATAACCCTGCTTCGACATCAAAAAATCCGGCAAGCTCTTCGCCTGTGGCCGTAACGGCTTGCGACTCACTGGCAGCAAACTCATCTAAATTTCCTTCTACCCACAGCGTCAGCTTTGCTAATCGATACCGTGTCATGCGGATACTGGCCCATGGAATCAACAACCCCACCGTCAAGACAACAGCCAATGCATTTGAGAAATAAAGCCATGCCATCTGTTCGGTAGCCAAGGTACTTTCAAGCCGGTGATTTCCTAACCACGTATGTGACCACACAAGATTCGCAATATGCGTTTGAATGTAGGCCATGGCCAAGAAGACCCCCATGGCTATACACATGAACCCCGTCATACTTAGTCCTAAGACCGAAACAGCCACCATCCCCATCATGGTGAAAAGCATGGCCAAACAGGCAGCGGCGATGTAGACCCCATAAAACCGTCTCACCGGATTGTCGTTCAGCTTCAACTCAAACGGCGTCGTGCCAAAGCCGCTGTGATTCACCACAAACCGGTGTTGAAGATAGGAAAAATAGGGATAAGCTAATCCTAACAACAACACCAGAAGCAGCGGCCACAACACATAGACCACTCCAGCCTCTCGATAGGTCGCCTGGAAGGCAAAACGGATATGGCGATGCGAAGTATTTCTTGCTCTGAACTCCAGCGCCCTCACAACAAGCCATGGGGTTGCCAGAAAGAAGAGGAACCATAGGGTGCCTTCTATGAAAGGATACACCGAAGAGATGGCACCGAATATCACAAACACCCCCAAGACCATGCCCCGACCTTTCAGAATCATGAGGGGATTCGCCAGATACTCAAACGATGCCTGTTGCAGGCGAGTATTTCCATAAAAATATTGTTTATTGCGGACTTTCGCCCATGCCGAATAAACCCCCAAGGTAATGACCGTGAGAACGATATTCACAATCCACACCTTAAAGTACTCATCGGCTCGCCCCGTAAATTCAAATGGAAGAGCTTGAAAAGGATATACAGTTAGCTGAGATGCGCCTTGGGGCTCTTCATACGACATGAACGGCTCTTTTTGAACAGACATCAGCCATCGGCATCCATACGCCCCACCACGACAAGAACACATCAGCGGGCTTTTCTGCCATGCTTCATCCCGCACTTATTTTTTGACAAAACTGATGTGCTCTTTATACGTATTGATTGCCGCACCCAACGCGCTACTGCCTAGAGGAATATTCGCCTCTAGAGTATCCTCGATTTGCGGATCGTCAATGATGACCTCATAGCGATCTTGGACGTTTGTCAACACCATCCCTTGATTCACTTGACGTGGCATGAGGATTTCAGTCCAAACTTCTTTTTCAACCAAACACACATCTCTGAATCGCTCATATAACAGAGCCAGTTTTTCAGAATCGGTTTCTTTCATTAATCGACCTCCTTTGATTACGTGTTTGAATTACTCAACACCCTCATACACAAAACGCTTGCCGTATCCGCCTCCACCTGGCGTCTCGATCCTCAGACGATAACCAGCCTTTGCCTCGAAATTCACCTTGCCCGGCAAGACCGTTTCATTCCCATCGCGGCACAGGACATTGACACCCTTCTGCCCAGCTTCTCCACCAGCCATTCCATACGGCGCATGCGTTCGGCGATCGGAAAGAATGGTCACCATCATGTTTTGTAAAAACTCCAACTCTCGGATAATCCCATCCCCACCACGATATTGCCCCGCGCCTCCAGACCCTTGACGCACGGCATGTTGATGGACCCGAACAGGATAGACATATTCTAAAGCTTCCACTGGTGTATTCTGGGTGTTGGTCATATGCGAATGGATCGCGCTCGCTCCATGACTTCCGTGGCTAGCGCCCATCCCACCGCCAATGGTTTCATAATAGGCAAAGAGCATCTGCCGAGAAACATCCCATCCACCGATAGCCAGATTATTCATGGTCCCTTGGCTCGCCGCCGGTACCCGATCGGGGCAGGCTTGGCTGAGCGCACCCAGCAAGACATCCACAAGACGTTGCGCCGTTTCGACATTCCCGCCGGCTATAGCCGCTGGATGCTTGGCATTAACTACCGTCCCCTCAGGTGTGACCAAACGAATGGGAAACAAACATCCACTATTTCCCGGGATGTCTAACCCAAGCAAACACCGAAAAACATAGGCAACAGCCGATAACGCAATGGCAGAGACCGCATTCAAACTTCCACGGCATTGAGGTGATGTGCCGCCAAAATCAACCATCACTTCGTCATCCTGAATCGTCACGGTGACGGCAAGTGTTATGGGATCCAAGTCGATTCCATCATCATCTAAGACATCCGAAAAATGATAGGTGCCATCCGGCAAATCTTGGATCAGTCGTCTCGTCATCTGCTCGCTATAGGCCAATAATGCCTTCATCTTCGCTTCAACCGTTTTCCACCCATACCGCGCCACGAATGCATGCACCCGTTCAATTCCAATTCGATTGGCTGCCATTTGCGCATGGAGATCACCCCGACGCTCAAGAGGTGTACGAACATTCGCCAACAATAAAGTCAAAACTGCTTCATTCAAGACACCTCCTGACATGAGTTTGAGTGGCGGAATAATAACCCCTTCCTGGTAGAGTTCCTGCGACAACGGCATTGATCCCGGAGACATCCCACCAACATCCGCATGGTGCGCACGATTGGCAACAAACCCGAACAATTGTTGATGTCCATAAATAGGTGAAATAAGTGTAATATCAGGCAGGTGTGTTCCCCCATGGTACGGATCATTCACAATGGCGATGTCACCTTTCTCAAGCGTCATCGCTTTGAGACATGCCTGAACCGACAGGGGCATCGCCCCAAGATGTACAGGGATATGAGCGGCTTGAGCAATGAGTTCACCGGTGGCATTGAAAACGGCACATGAAAAATCACGCCGTTCTTTAATGTTCGCAGAGTACGCCGAACGCTGTAATCGGCTTCCCATTTCCTCCGCAACGGATGCAAACAGATGTTTAAAAATTTCGAGTTCAATAGGGTCGTCCATGTCACACCCGTCGCTCAATTACCAGATTGGCATATTCGTCCACGCAGCACTGGTCTCCTGGTGTGACATACGTCGTCGTATCAGCCTGTGCAATGATCGCTGGCCCGACGATGGCATTGCCCGGAAGGAGTCGCTCTCGCTGATAATGCGGAACAGCCACCATCGTATGGTCAAGGACAACCGATGACTTTCCCAGGAATGCGCTTGAAGGATCAGCCGATGCTCTTTTTTGTGTCGGCAATAGTGGAGGTATGCCCGGACTAACAACACGAACCCGCATATTCACAATTTCAATAGGGGCCGATTGATTGTGAAACCCATACTGCTGATCATGCATCGCATCAAACTCACCGCGAAAAGCCCTGGAAAATGGGATCGTGAGTTCATAGGATTGCCCCACATATCGTACATCTAATTCCTTGCGAATGATTCCTTGTTCACGTTCCACACCTTGATCAACTAATTCTGCCATGCCTCGTTCAATAAGAGGCGCCATCAAGACATCCAATTCTTCAAAAGGCGTCTCCCCCGAACGCATAATGGTTTGCCCATAATCGACCACCACATCGGCCACCAACATACCATATGCCGACAAGGTCGAGGCCATGCGAGGAATCAAGATCGTGTTCATGCCCATGAGTTGTGCAAGCTCACAAGCGTGAACGCCTCCTGCCCCCCCAAATGACACAAAGACAAACTCCCGAGGGTCATATCCTCGCTCGACAGAGATAACCCGCAGAGCCCGTTCCATTTGTGCATTCACGACATCTTTTACTCCCTTTGCCAGCACTTGTGCTTCCGTCAATTCTGTACTAGGGCCAATATGCAAAGCCTCTGCTAACGCTCTCAGCGCATGACTGGCTTGTTGGGTATCAATAGCCATCTGTCCTCCAAGAAGTCCATGATCTGGCAACCGGCCTAAGACAAGATTGGCATCTGTGACAATCGGCACGATTCCTCCCAATCCGTAACACACCGGCCCTGGTTGGGCGCCAGCACTCTTTGGCCCAACACGAAGACTCCCCCCTTTATCCATCAGCGCCAATGATCCACCACCAGCACCGACCGTATGGAGGTCGATCACCGGCACCCGAATGGGCAATCCGCCAATTTGAGCCTGATTCGTCACCTGCATTTGCCCATCGACCACGGACACATCTGTCGACGTCCCTCCCATATCAAAGGTGATCACTCGCTCAAATCCAGCGAGTTTCGCGACATGAACGGCGCCTACTACTCCACCGGCAGGCCCTGATAAAATCGATCGAACCCCTTGATTCCTCCCATCCGCCACACGAAGTCGCCCTCCATTCGACTGAAGAATGTGGAATTCCGATGGAGCCATTTTATCGCTCAATCGACCAAGATACCGATTGAGAATTGGCGAGACATAGGCATTGACGACCGTAGTCACTGAACGCTCATACTCTCGAAACTCCGGCACGACTTCATGGGAAGCTGAGACAAAAAAACCTGCGTCTCTCAAACGTTGAGCCAAGACCTTTTCATGCGCTGGAGAAGCAAAGGAAAACAAAAAACTGATCGCGACAGACTCAATACCTGAACTCTGTAAGTTCTGAAGCAGACTCGGAATTTCTTCTTCATTCAACGGCATCAGAACACAGCCATTGTGATCAACGCGTTCTGTCATATCCCAACAACAGGATGACGCGATCAACGGTTCAGGTCGTGCATCTAACCAATCATACAAATGGGTTCGAGTCTGTCTACCAATGTTTAAAAGATCGCGGAAGCCTCGGGTTGCGACAAACGCCGTCTTTGCACCTTTTCTTTCCAGTAACGCATTCGTGGCTACGGTTGAGCCATGAATCAGTGTTCGTGGAAGATGAGAGGAGAAGCTCGCAAGCCCTTCGAGCACAGCATCAGCCGGATCGGGATGAGAAGAAAGATACTTAAACGTCTGAAGATGGTTGGTCGTCGCATCATACACAACAAAGTCCGTAAAGGTGCCACCGACGTCAATCCCAATATAGAGCCTCGCACGTTGCAATGAAGTCTGTGTCACAATGATGGCAGGCGTGTTTGAGAGGATGGCAGAAAATACCCCTTGAGCTGTCTAATTCTCTCGTGTTCCGCTTAATTGGATAGACCGTGGCCCACCTGGAGCATTATCCCAAATCGTTAATTCTGCATGATGATTCCCTGGCAATGTTGCAATAAAGCGAACGTTGACGATACATCCTGTTCCGCTTGGCAAGACCTGCTGACGACATTGCTCATCGCTGAAAAAAAACGATTCCGGAGCACGTCCAGTGAGGGAAATCTTGTGAATCTTCAGCGCACCTAGGCCAATATTTGAAATTCGAATGCTTTGGACCGAATGGCGCACGGTGTGTCCATTGCTCTGAAACATTAAGTTTTCTGTACTCAATATCAGGGAAGGCAGACCTTCTGCTCCACTCAGCAGTACAGTGACATCATCTGAGACACTATTCGTTGTCACAATATCAGGACGACCATCCAGATCAAAGTCATGTGCCATCACAGACGTTGGAGTCCTCCCCACTCGAAAGTGTCCTGCAGGATGAAAGGCCCCGTTCCCGTCTCCCAATATAACAGACACACTATTCGAGGCACGGTTTGTGGTAATAATATCGAGCATCCCATCCTTGTTTAAATCTTCTGTGGTTAAAGCTATAGGACTAAAACCAACGCCATACGGCTCCTGCACAGAAAAGTATTCGCTGGCATCTTGAAGCGCAACAATGACTTCATCAGAAAACAGACTTGTCGCAATGAGATCCTGATCCCCATCAGCATCAAGATCCTTGGCAAGTACGGCACTCAAGGTCAACCCTGCCGGAATCTCTTTTGTGAGAAGAAACCGTTGCATTCCCGTATTAGTCAGGATCGTAATCAACCCACTGGGCGTTCGATAACTTGGTTGACTCCATGACACAGCCAAATCAGGCCATCCATCTGCATTGATATCTTCAATGGCAACCCCCGTTGGAAACATGCCATTTCGATTTTCTGCTCCATAAGACACGGGCTGTCCTAGTTGACCATTTCCTTCATTAAAAAAGACCGATACACTAAACGGACCATAATGGCCAAATCGCCCACTATTGACCACAACCACATCCAACGCCTTGTCCCGGTCAAGGTCTCGCACGGCTACAAACGTCGGGCCTTTCCCCGTTTTGTATCGCACTGGGGAACGAAACAATCCATTCCCTTGCCCCGATAACACCAAAATTTCGTCAGAGCCTGTGGCCGCAACCACAAGGTCCAGATTCCCATCATCCTCCAAATCACCAGCAGCCACGCTCATAGGACTCTTCCCGACACCAAAGGCGATCGCCGACCGAAATGACCCATTGCCATTGCCAGCTAAAATCGCCACATCATCAGAAGCGCTATTGACCGTTGCGACATCGGAAAACCCATCGTTGTTAAAGTCCCCAACTGCAAGTGAATCAGGGTTTTTACCTACTGATAACGTGAGGTCAGGGGTCAAAAGAAGGTTTTGCCCTAGCCCGACTGACGGCATGGTCAACAGAAATGCGCCCATCACCCCCAAGAAGAAAAGACAACGAGGCATCATGATGTCTCATCCATTTTTGGGCCTGTCATGAGCAAGTTTGTCCATTTCCTAAGGCATTCGCCAAAAACTTTCGGCTCAACGAAATTTCTATCTCATCAGTCGGCGCCATTCCACGATTCCGAATACGCGCCACCCATAACGGGTCCTGTCGTAGAGTAGCAAACAGCTCTTTCAAAATCTCTGGCTTGATACGGACCTCCCAATCCCGAAGCCATGCATGGTTATCCTCTTCTCCTTCATACTCATCAGGAAACTGCGCCTCCATGGAAAATCTGATAACAAATTGCTTTTCTTCTTGATACATATACGCCTCTTCTCTCTTTCAAAATGGAAGGCAAGACATACGGAATTGCTCCTAAACCCCACCCTTCGTATAATACAAAAAATTCTCTATCTTAGACAGGAGATAAGCCATGCCGTTATTTGAATATCGTTGTCAAGAATGTTCGCGTCACTTTGAATTTCTTGTCCAGAGATCAACCGTTCCAAGCTGTCCACTTTGCCAAGCCGAACAGCTTGAAAAGCAGTTGTCAGGCTTTGCGGTCAACGGAAGCAGTCAGCGAGTTACACCAACTTCTGGTGGATGCGGATCTTGTGGCGACCCCCGTGGCCCTGGAGCATGCTCGATGAATTGAAATATGGCCAGCGCCATCACGCTCCTCCTTCCCTGCACTCTGAGAATATCCCTAAGTAGTTCATCAAAAAACCAACCCGGTTTTTACCTCAATTCCCAGTCTAACTGGCTGACTCCTTGGCATTCAAACTCAGGCCTCTTAGACAATGCCTTTTATGCCGAGGCCCTCTTGCGAGACTGGAGTTGTCACAACATTCTCTAATAGCTCGATGCAAGCAAGGTAGGCTTCGCTCATTTTTCTGGAGAGAGATATGTAGAACAGAAAGGAGGTTTGGTAATAGTGAAGAGCTCGCCATGGTTCCTCTTGAGATCAAATTAGAACAACTGGTGGCTAGAGATCTTCAAGCATTAAGCCCTTATATGCCTTTGCAGCAAACAGGGCAGGCAACCGTTCTTGATTTAAAACGCTCCATGGCCAGCTGTTGAGGCAAAAGGAATAGGCTTCCTTTGCTTTCGGGATTCACCTCAATAGACCCGAGTCAAGAGAAAGCCTTACAGACAATGTGAAGCGTGTTGATCGAGGGACTTGAGATACCCCTGATATGACTGACGAGGAACCGGCTTTTCAATTCTAGGATCAATGAGATTTTTCTAATGATGATTGAACATGTTATGGGATGGATCGCATGGCATTCTTATAGAATTTCATACGAAATCAGGTAGGCCAGCAACACTGGATCTATTCCTTAATGGCTTGAGCTCGTCTCTGACTATAGGCTTCCCGAACCGCTCCATAAAGATCAACAGTCGACTCTTCAACCCCTTCAAAGACTTGGAGGTTTAATGAGCGATCATTGACCACTTCTTCTCCCCGAAAACCGAGCTGCACCACAAACGGCGTAAAATAAATCAACGGGTTTAAGAAGGAATCGACAATCTGCCCAAGCCCATCACGAACCGTGGTTGGCTCAAGAAAGGGGACCACGACATATGGACCAGACGGGACCCCATGGATGGCAAGTGTTTGGCCCATATCTTCAAAGTCTATATCTTTCAAATCAAACATTTCTCCCGCCACATCAAACAAGCCACCAATCCCAATCGTGCTATTAAGCAAAAACCGACTTAAGACAACACCAGCACGCTCCCATTTTCCTTGTGCAAACGTATTGATGAAACGAGGAACGACACGAAGATTGTCAAAGACTCGATCAAGAGAACGCTGCACTTCGTATGGAATCACATGATCATAGCCGGTCGCAAAGGGTTTTAAAACACGCCTATCTACCTGATGGTTGAAGGTGAACATGGAAGAATTAAAAGATTCCCACGGGTCTTTAACTTGTTCACCTTCTTCTTCAAATGGATCAACAAAGTCCCCTTCCACGACGGACTCGGCCAATACTTGAACCTTTTGCTCTTCATCAGGGGTAGAACGTTGCTCATTCAAAGGACGCGGCTGATCCGAAGCAGGGGCCACAGGTGGAGGTGCTACAAAAAATACATTCCCCCCTTCCAACGTTGCTATCGGCTTCGCCAATCCATCAGCCTCTCCAAAAGATTCACTTCCACTCGTTGCAAGGACAAGGGTGACACCCAGCATCAGCATCCCCATGTTTTTTAAGGATTTTCCCAATACCCTTTTCATCCTGTCCTCCCAGTGCCGTTCATGTCTGATCTCTCGTCTCGACCAATTCTGCATGATCATTGATAACAGGTGTTTTTACTCTACCAGAATTTCCGCATTTCGCCAAGGATTCGACTCATATGCCATCACCCTCTGATTGACCCGCTAAAAAAGCTGGTGTAAGGTATGCGCGACTGGATTGAAAAAAGGAGGAATGAGTGATGAATGAACATATTATGCAGGCCTATCAGGCCGTTGAACAGGCAATGCAAAATTACAATACGGTCCTTGCTGAACATGTCACCGCTCTGCGGGCAGAAGAGGCCGGGGATGTCTCAAAGGTCGAACGCATGATTGCCGGAACAAAAGCGATGCAAGATAGCAGCGGCATTTACCTTTCTTATGCCAAGTTTGTGGCTTATGGAATGCCAGAAAGCGAAGATTTGATTGAAGAAGAACTCCAAGGCTAGCAAAGCATTAGGTATTGCCTTCAGGCTGTAGCTAGCAACGTAACTACAGGGTAGACAGCCATCCAACGAGAAGCACCCAGAATTAGGAGAGTCCAGACAGAACACGCTTAATTCATTGCTTACGCTTCTCTCATTCCTTGTCTCATACTGGTCGGGGCGAGCCGATTTGAACGGCCGACCTCTCGCACCCCAAGCGAGTGCGCTACCGGGCTGCGCTACGCCCCGACAGATCTCTTCTTAAACAGACGCACCACAACTTCATGGCCATCCTAGCCTTTTGCTTCTTGATTGGGATGTGTATCGAGAAGGCCAAGAATGTTTTGCAACTCATTTTTTGCGCGTTCCACTCTTTTACGGGACTGACGTGTCTTGCTTGCGGCATGTTGTCGTTTTTCCCAATACCGCTTCACCCCCATAATGGTATACCCTTCTTCGTAGAGCATCCGTTTGATTTCCAATATTGTTTCGATGGTTTGATGGTCATAGGCTCGATGACGGCCCTGACTTTTTTTCGGCTGTAAAAAGCTGAACTCCGACTCCCAAAACCGCAAGACGGATGCAGGAAGTTCCGTGATCGCACTCACTTCCCCGATTTTATAAAATGATTTTTCCCCTAATGGGCGTTGCACTGTCATCACCGTACCAATCGAAGAAAAGACTGGTGGCTAAGCGCATTCAACAATTATGAGTTAACATGTTCTTTCAATAACTGGCTCGGACGGAACGTCAGAACGCGCCTGGGTGGGATGGCAATTTCCTCGCCCGTTCTTGGGTTTCTTCCCTTTCGCGATCCTTTACTTCGCACCATAAAGTTTCCGAATCCTGCAATTTTGACAGGTTCCCCTTTTTGCAGAGTTAACTTCATTGAACTCAGCACAAACTCTACAAGATCCATGCCTTCGGCTTTCGAGACACCAATGGTTTCACAGAGGTGATTGGCAATATCTGCTTTCCGCATTTCTACCTCGATCCATACTCACAATGATAATCTGTCTAGGAGGCCTGCACAGCCACGCCTTAGCCATAAATCACCTCGTTGATACGAGCCGTTTAATTTTTGGCACGGTAGCGAGTAGGCGTGGCATTGTCAAGAAATAGAGCCATCGCGTTGACAACATCATATCTTATCCTTACCGTTCCCCTTCCAACAATTTATACTCAATGCTATCCGCCAAAGCTTGCCAACTTGCCTCCATGATATTTTCTGAGACCCCGACCGTACCCCACTTTTCTTTGTGATCTCCAGATTCAATTAAGACACGCACCTTGGAACTGGTTCCACGATTTCCTGAAAGAACGCGCACTTTATAATCCAGCAGTTCAACATCTTTCAGCTGGGGATAAAATTTTCCTAAGGCCTTCCGTAACGCATGATCAAGCGCATTCACGGGCCCATCCCCTTCAGCTGCCGTATGCTCAATGACTTCCCCAACCTTGACCATGATCGTGGCCTCGGAAATAGGCGATTCTTGCGCCTGCCGTTTCTCAACAATCACCCGAAACCCGAGCAGCTCAAAAGAAGGACAATGACTGCCCATGGCTTTTCGCACAAGCAACTCAAACGATCCCTCGGCACCTTCAAATTGGAACCCTTCATTTTCCATATCTTTTAATGTGGCTAAGACTTCTTGAAGACGAGGATGGTCCTTTGAAAGATCTAATCCATAGGTTTCAACTTTTCCTGCAACCCCGCTCCGGCCAGTGCTATCTGAGACTAACACCCGTTGACGATTCCCAACGACTTCGGGAGGCACATGCTCATAGGTAGCCGAATTTTTTTGTACCGCATGGATGTGGACCCCTCCCTTATGGGCAAAAGCCGCATCTCCCACGTACGGTTGCCGTTTATTCGGAGCCAAATTAGCAATCTCTGTCACAAAATTTGATACATTGCGAAGCTGCGCTAACCGGCCATTTCCCAAAACACTTTTTTTCATTTTCAATTCTAAATTGGCCAAAATTGAACAAAGATTAGCATTGCCGCACCGCTCACCAATGCCATTAATTGTTCCCTGAATTTGCGAAGCACCCATTTGCACAGCCACTAATGAATTCGCAACGGCCATCTCAGCATCATTATGCGCATGCATGCCTAAAGGAACCTTGACCTCTCCTCGCACTTGCTCCCAAATGCTTTGGATTTCCCATGGCATCGTCCCACCATTGGTGTCACACAAAATGATTCGCTCTGCCCCTCCGGTTTCAGCTCGTCTCAATGTGTCAAGCGCATAATCCGGGTCCGACTTAAACCCATCAAAGAAGTGTTCGGCATCGTACATCACCCTTCTTCCACTGGACCGAAGAAAGTCAACTGACTCATAAATGATTTCTAAGTTTTTTTTCAGGGAGGTTCCCAACGCATCTGTCACATGCAACGTCCAAGTTTTTCCAAATAACGTGATGATTTGGGTTTCCACCGCAAGCAAGGCTTCCAAATTGGGGTCATGCTGCACGACATTGCTGGCCTTGCGAGTTGATCCAAACGCCACAATCGTCGCATGATGAAGTGGTAGGGTCTTGGTCATGTGGAAAAATTCAACATCGCGAGGATTCGATCCTGGCCATCCGCCTTCGATATAGTCAATCCCCAACTCATCGAGTTTCTGGGCGATCCGCAGCTTATCCTCAACGGAAAAGCTCACGTCTTCGGCCTGAGCCCCATCACGTAAGGTCGTATCATAAATTTCTAATCTCTTTGTAGGCAGACTCATTGTTACCATCCGTTCATGATGCTCCAGAATATTATGCGTCAGGGAACGTTTGGAGCCCAAATTCCTCGTGCAAGGCCCTCATGGCCAATTCCAAATACTTTTCTTCGACAATACAAGAAATTTTTATCTCCGACGTGCTAATCATCATAATGTTAATTTTATGATGGGATAAAGCCTGAAACATCCGTGAAGCGACACCAGAATGGGACCGCATGCCCACACCAACCAATGACACTTTGGCAATCTCCGCATCAACGCCAACGGATTTAGCATCGATGTCTTCCGCCACACGTTGCACCAAGGTCAAGGCCGGCGTCAATTCATTGCGTGGAACGGTAAATGAGATATCCGTGAGAGACTCCTGGCTGACGTTCTGGATAATCATATCCACTAATATGGAGGCATGCGCGACTTGGCCAAACAAATTTGCTGCAATCCCTGGTCTATCCGGCACCCCCACCACAGTCAGTTTAGCTTGGTTTCGATCACCTGTCACTCCAGACACGACCGCCCCTTCCATATCTACGTCTTCCTGTTTCACTAACGTACCCTCTCCTTCTATAAAACTCGATTTCACTTCAACAGACACCCCAAATTTCGCAGCGAATTCCACGGAACGGGCCTGTAAGACTTTGGCCCCAAGGCTCGCAAACTCCAACATTTCCTCATAGGACAACTTAGGTATTCGTCTCGCTTCTGGAACTACATTGGGATCAGTGGTATAGACTCCATCGACATCGGTAAAAATGATACAGCGATCGGCTTTGAGCGATGCCGCTAAGGCCACAGCCGTTAAATCAGAGCCACCTCGGCCAAGTGTGGTCACATCAGACTGCTCATTAACGCCCTGAAAGCCTGCCACAATGGGAATCATCTTGTTCGCTAAGGCTTCTTGGACCCGTCCCGTAGTTACCTGAGAGATCCTCGCCCTGGTATGAGCGCTATTCGTCCGAATCCCCACCTGCCGACCAGTAAATGAATTTGCCCTGAGGCCTCGTGCCCGTAATTCCATAGCCAGCAGAGCAATAGTGACACGCTCTCCTGACGATAATAACATATCAAGTTCCCGTTCATCCGGACACGACGTAATTTCATGAGCTAATCTCAGCAATCGATCGGTTTCCCCACGCATCGCTGAAAGCACTACCACCAATTGATGCCCTGCCTGCACTACCCCTTCGATGCGATCAGCCACTTGACGAATTCGGTCAATACTCCCGACGGAGGTACCTCCATATTTATGAATGAAGAGTGGGCTCATTCATGTTCCATACGAAAGGTAAGCATTCATGGTCATGAATATCCAAGCGAAGGGAAGAAACTAGAGGCGGAGCGCCGCCGACACGTCATCACGAGAGGCTTTCACAGTTAGGGGCTCAGGTGACGCTTTCATCGCGGTATCAGGATCTTTTAACCCATGGCCTGTCAAGGTACACACAATGGTTGTCCCTTCAGGCAAATGACTCACTTGATTCAATTTCACGAGCCCAGCAAGGGACGCGGCAGAAGCCGGTTCACAAAAGACTCCCTCAACCTGAGCCAAGAGAGCATGGGCATGGAGAATTTCCTCATCAGATACATCAAAGATACGGCCATTCGATTCTTCCATAGCTTGCACTGCCAATCTCCAACTCGCAGGATTCCCAATCCTGATGGCGGTCGCAATCGTTTGAGGGTCCTCAACTACACGGCCATGGACCAATGGCGCAGCCCCTTCGGCTTGAACCCCAATCATTTGAGGAAGGGCATGGATTTGCCCAGCTGTTCGATATTCTTTGTAACCACGCCAATACGCTGAAATATTCCCTGCATTGCCCACTGGAAGAATATGAAGGTCAGGTGCTACGCCCAGTTGGTCACTCACTTCCATCGCGCCCGTCTTTTGTCCTTCCAATCGGTACGGATTCAGAGAATTGACCAACTCAATGGAATCATCCTGAGACAATTCTTTGACAATGCCTAGAGCTTGATCAAAATTTCCTTCGATTTGAATGACCGTTGCGCCATGAGCCATTGCTTGAGCCAGTTTCCCTAGGGCAACTTTTCCCATAGGCACCAGAACATACACCGGTAGCCCCGCTTTTGCCCCATAGGCAGCAGCAGAAGCTGACGTGTTTCCGGTTGACGCACACATTAAGGCTTGCGCACCTTTCTCAAGGGCCTTTGAAACAGCCAGGCTCATTCCTCGATCTTTAAATGATCCTGTGGGATTAGCCCCTTCAAACTTGAGGTACAGGTTAATCTGGGGAAACAATTGCTTGGCAAGACACGTGGCAGGAATCAACGGTGTGTTCCCTTCACACAGGGACACCACTGGCGTGGACTCATCAATAGGCAAAAACTTCCTAAACTCTTCAATCACTCCACGCCACATGATCATGATGGTCTCATCATTTGTTGAATCAATCCAAGTTCCACTATCTATTCCTGACTCTCAATGCGAATCAATGTCGTTGGCTCTGAGACAAAGTTAGAAAGCGCATGAATTTCATGAAGCGCTGTTTGAACAGCCCGTTCCAAAGCTCGATGCGTCGTAATCACAACAGGCACTGGTTGTCCTTCTTGGCGGCCCCGCTGAAGCACGGAAGCAATACTAATCCCCTGCGCACCCAATATTCCGGCAATCTGCGACAAGACCCCAGGTCGGTCAAGAACCATAAAATGAAGATAGTAGGCACTCATCAGCTCTTCCATCGGACGGAGACGCAATGGTCGCCGTTGATTCCGCTGAAACGAAAGCGCTGGGATTGTGCCCGATGCCTGAATCAACACATTTCTCGCACATTCTATGACATCACTCACCACTGCGCTAGCTGTAGGAAGCGACCCGGCGCCTTGACCATATAACATGATATCCCCTACTGCATCCCCCACAAGATGCACAGCATTATAAACACCATGGACCTGAGCCAGTGGTGATGTTTGAGGCACCAGAGTCGGATGCACTCGCGCTTCCACTTGCTCATCATACAGTTTCGCAATACCCAACAGTTTCACGACCATCCCCAATTCTTTGGCATAGTCAATATCCAAGGTTGTGAGCCCCGTGATACCTTCGGTGGAAATATCTTTGATATTTACAGGTGTTCCAAAGGCTAGATTAATCATAATGGCCAATTTATGGGCTGTATCGATGCCTTCAATATCAAACGTGGGATCAGCCTCTGCATAGCCACAAGCTTTAGCTAAGTTCAGCGCTTCTTGAAAACCCTGTCGCTCGGTAGACATTTGAGTTAAAATATAATTCGCCGTTCCATTTAAAATGCCCATCACCGACGATACCCGGTTAGCCGACAGCCCTCGCGTCAACGACTGAAGGACCGGAATCCCACCACCAACACTTGCTTCAAACCCCACATCCACGCTGGCTCGGGCGGCGGCCTCGAAGATATCTTCTCCATGTATCGCTAACAAGGCTTTATTCGCCGTTACCACCTGTTTGCCTTGCGCAATGGCGCTTACCATGACATGTTTTGCGATATCAGACCCTCCAATCAATTCGACGATGATATCAATTGAAGGATCCTCTAGTGTGGCTTGAAGATCCGTGGATAACACGCCAGCCGGCACGACAATGCCACGGTCGGTGGTAATATCCACATCGACAATTCGCAACAGATTAACCGGCACACCCACTCGACGAGCAATAACATCCGCGTTCTGCATGAGGATTGTGACAACACCACTCCCTACGGTGCCAAAGCCAATCACCGCGACATTAATTTGAGATCTCATTCTGGGTCCTGTTTGAATTTTAAGGCTGTTTTGATGCCTCGCACGGCCTGATGAATACGATGTTCGTTTTCCACCAACGCAAACCGAACATACTCATCCCCTCCCTCTCCAAACCCAATTCCTGGAGAAACCGCAACTTTGCCTTCCCGCAACAAAAGCTTGGAAAATTCCACTGACCCCATGCCGGCATAGGCTGGGGGAATTCTGGCCCAGACGAACATCGTGGCACGAGGGTAATCCACAGCCCAACCAATTCGATTGAGACCCGCCACGAGCGCATTTCGCCGGCGTTTATATTGCTCCACGACCGTGTTCACACAATCTTGTGGCCCATTCAGCGCAATAATGCTGGCAATTTGAATCGGCTGAAACATGCCATAATCAAGATAACTTTTGATCGTCGTCAATGCCTTGATGATCTCTGGATTTCCCACACAAAACCCCACACGCCACCCAGGCATATTGTAGCTTTTGGAAAGGGAATAAAACTCGACGCCAACCTCTTTCGCTTCAGGAACCTGCAATAAACTTGGGGCTCGATACCCATCAAATACCAAGTCTGCATACGCCAAATCATGAATGACCCACACTTGGTGTTCTTTGGCAAAGGCTACAACCTTTTTGAAAAACTCCAAATCTACCACGCTGGTCGTGGGGTTATGGGGAAAGCTCATAATTAAGGCGCAAGGACGGGGTTGTGTCTGGCGATAGACCCGGGTCAAGTTTTCAAAAAAATCTCCGGCTGGTTGTAGTTCCACCCCACGAACCTCTCCCCCAGCAATAATGACACTATACATATGGATAGGATACGTTGGAGTTGGAGTCAAGACCACGTCGCCCGGGCCGACTATCGCCAACGCCAAATGGGCTAATCCTTCCTTGACCCCTAAGGTGACAATAGCCTCAGATTCAGGATCCACATCCACGTCATAATTTCTCCCATACCAATCAGAAATCGCATGACGAAGTTTGGTAATCCCCCGAGAAGCCGAATAGCGGTGGTTTTTTCCCATCCGCGCCGCCTCAGTCAATTTATCAACAATATGCGGGGGTGTTGACTGATCGGGATTCCCCATCCCAAGATCAATAATATCCTCACCCCGTTGGCGTGCTTCAAGTTTGAGTGTCTGCACTTGTGCAAACACATACGGCGGCAATCGCTTGAGCCGAAAGAATGTTTCAGCCTTTGAATTCATAACAGAGAAACCCTTAGCGTCACATCAAAGCCCTATGGGCACCTACCAAAGAACGTAGTTATTCTAGATTAGCCTACGAAACCAGTCAATTGATATTGTTCATATTTTTGATACTTTTCACGTCCATCAGAGAATATTCCGTACGGTCGGTGTGAAGCCCGTTCCTCCCTCGACATTTCAAGGGATCTCCTCAGGCAAATTTCTTGCGAGCTGTTTTCCTTTTTGGGATAATGACATTTCCTGATACATTGGCAACAGCATTTTCAAGATACTGCTCAGCAAAGACTATCCCTCATGCCCACATTAGGCGTCAACATTGATCATGTCGCTACGCTTCGACAAGCTCGCGGTGGATCAGAGCCCGACCCATTGGCAGCTGCCGTCCTTGTCAACCTTGCAGGAGCTGACGGGATCGTTGTCCATCTCCGTGAAGACCGACGCCATATTCAAGAGCGAGATCTTCGGCTTCTCCGGGAACTAATCTCGACCAAACTCAATCTGGAAATGGCCGCCGATAAAGCCATGGTCGACATTGCGCTGAATGTACGTCCTGATATGGTGACGCTTGTTCCTGAACAACGACAAGAACTGACCACCGAGGGAGGACTAGATATTGCCGAATACCAGGACCAGATCAAGGTCGTCGTCGAAGCCTTACATGAAGCTCAGATTGCCGTCAGTCTATTTATCGACCCAGACCACCATCAAATTCATGCAGCCAACCTTGTTCAAGCTGATGCAGTAGAACTTCACACCGGTCGATATGCCCATGCTTGCCAACAGGAAGCAGAAGAGAAAGAATATGCGTTCTTATCACAAGGAGCACAATTGGCCAACACGCTTGGCCTCATTGTCAATGCTGGGCATGGGTTAACATATCGCAACATCTCACGCCTTCGCCAAATTCCTGAAATCGTTGAATACAACATCGGTCACAGTATTGTGGCACGCGCCGTCTTGGTGGGAATGGACCGCGCGGTGAAAGAAATGAAAGCCTTAGTTAGCGGTTAGCCATCCCCGCCTTCCTCATTGTCATTCTGCCTCATGAAAGAGGATGCCTTCTCACCATACTCACAGACAGAAAGGATCAAAACCAACGATTTCCTATGAAAATTGTAACTGCAGCGCAAATGCACGGACTTGACCGGCGAACAATCGAAGAGGCGGGGATTGCTGGAACAACACTGATGGAACATGCAGGACAAGGGTTGGCAACCTGTTTGGAGAAAACCTTTGGTTCTCCTACCGGCAAACGAGTGACCATTGTCTGTGGCAAGGGAAACAATGGTGGCGATGGATTAGTCTTGGCCAGAATTCTTCATCAACAACAGAGCATCATCCGCGTACTGCTTCTCAGCGAGACTCACACCCTCACCCACGATGCGCAAACCATGTATCAACGATTCATCGAATTGGCCGGACCAACTGTCATCAGCACATTACCCTCAGCATACGACATTCAAGAGACAACCACCCATAGTGAGTTGATTGTCGACGCCTTGTTAGGAACCGGGATTACTGCTGACGTTCAAGGTCTCTATCGCACAGCGATTGAAGCCATGAACGCCTCTCGTGTCCCTGTTCTCGCCGTGGACTTGCCTTCTGGGATCCATGCAGATAATGGAACAATTCTTGGTGTCGCTGTCCGCGCAACCCTTACGGTCACCTTCGGCTATCCCAAATTGGGACTCTATCTTGGAGAGGCTATTGATTATACGGGGAAGATTATACCTGTCGATATCGGCATCCCCCCTCACTATATCGAATCCATGGCCATCGACACCCATCTCCTCAGTCGAGAAAATACTTTTCACCTTATTCCCGCCCGTCCTATGTCTTCTCATAAAGGAAGATTTGGTCATGCTGCCATTATCGCAGGCTCGATCGGCAAAACAGGGGCTGCTGCCCTAGCAGCCAAAGCAGCGCTTCGCATTGGCACAGGCCTGGTCACCGTCGCGACACCGACCAGCGCCAATGCCATCTTAGAAGGTCAGGTCCTTGAAGCGATGACCACACCAATGCCAGAGACACCAGAAGGCACATTAGCGCAGACAGCTTTTGAGACGTTGCGGATATTCACCAAGAATCGAACAGCTGTTGCTATTGGCCCAGGATTATCAACCCATGCTGAGACAGCCGAAGTCATTCGATCACTTCTTCCTGAGCTTGATTGTCCATGTGTCATAGATGCCGATGCCCTCAACGCACTCGCTGGGCAACCTGAACTTCTCCAAACCTGTTCTGTTCAGCCAATTGTGACTCCGCATCCAGGTGAAATGGCTAGGCTTGTGGGAGAAGTCTCCCCTCAAGCCGTGAATCAAGACCGATTGGGGATTGCCCGTCGCTTCGCACGCCAGACAGGAGCCATTGTCATTCTCAAGGGAGCCAGAACCATTGTGGCTGGCCCTGATGGGAAAGCGGCAATTTGCCCAGCCGGCAACCCGGGCATGGCAACAGCAGGCATGGGCGACGTTCTCACTGGCACGGTGGTCGGCCTCTTAGCTCAAGGCCTGTCTCCATGGAATGCGGCCTGCTTAGGGGTCTATCTCCATGGCCTTGCTGGTGACTTGGCATCACAACGATGGGGGCAACCCGGGCTCATAGCTGGTGATGTCCTTGAGACTTTACCTCATATCTTCAATAAGACATTCCCATCGGGTCTCTGACCTCTGAGAATACATACACCCACATGGATACAAGCACCATGGACCAGTCAATGTGGAAACAGCTGTTACCATCAGAACAAGCTACACATCACCTGGGGAAAACGATCGGCCAACTCTTACAGGGAGGGGAGGTCCTTGCCCTCATGGGTGAACTCGGTGCAGGAAAAACCACCTTGGTCCGAGGGATCGCTTTAGGGGCTGGCATCGCTCCTGAGGCAGTGAGTAGTCCGACCTTTACCCTGGTTCAAGAGTATCGTGGTCCCATTTTCCTTGTACATGTTGACTTATATCGGATTCACCAGTCCCACGATCTCGACCATCTTGGGCTCTCAGATTATTTCGATGGTCAACACACCGTTGTCATTGAATGGGCAGATCGGGCATCCTCCACATTGGTGGCTGATCATTTACAGATTTATCTCTGTCATCACACACAACAGTCTCGAACCGTTACACTGCAACCCACTGGGCCACGCAGTGAAACATTCTTTATGCAAATCACCCAATCATTTTCACCCAGCCATTCATGAACGCCATGCCACGTGGCTTTCTTCTACAAGGAATACGCAATGTCTGAACCGGATCTAACGCCTCTTTTCCGGCAATACCAAGAGATTAAGCAGCAGCACCAGGAAGCGATTGTCTTTTTCCGCGTTGGGGATTTTTATGAAATGTTTTATGAAGACGCCCATAAGGCCTCAGCGATTCTCAACATTGCTCTGACGTCACGAGACAAAACGAGCCCTAACCCCATTCCGCTCTGTGGTGTCCCCCACCATGCCGCAATGGGGTACATTGCCAAACTGCTACATGCTGGACTGACTGTAGCGCTTTGTGAACAGGTCGAAGATCCTAAATTGGCTAAGGGTCTTGTACGCCGGGAGGTCGTTCGTCTGTATACCCCAGGCACACTGTATGACCCAGAGCTCCTCCATACCAATCAGTCGAATTTTTTAGCCGCATTGTCTGTCTCACCACCAGAGGAAACAGGGCCTCAACGAATCGGATTTTCCGCAGTTGAGCTATCCACGGGTGAGTTTTGGATCAGGGAATTTTCCGGTGAGCAAGCGCGTGAAGACTTCATTGATGAATTGATCAAAGTCTCCCCACAGGAATTGTTGCACTCTCTTAATCTTTGCCAAGAATTCCAGGCACTTTTATCTAAGCTCCAACTTCCGCGACTAGCTCCTGTTGCCCCTTCCTGGTTTGACTTTGACACTTCAACGCAATGGTTTTCCCAGCAATTCACTCCCTCGCAATTACATGAATGCGGTCTTGATCATGTGAGAGAGGGTATCGAGGCAGGCCACGCTATTTTTCAATATCTTCGCAAAACACAACCCACAACTGTTCACGAGCACATTCAATGTCCTCTTGTTCGTCGATACGGCGGTGAAATCCCTTTAGATCGCATGTCAATTCGAAATTTAGAGCTTCTTGAAGCTCTGGCAGAAAATGAGAAAGACACGACGCTACTTTTTGTTCTTGACCGAACGATGACTGCCATGGGCAGCCGGTTGCTGCGTCAATGGATTGTGCGTCCCTTAGCCAATATTGATGCCATTCAAGAACGACTCAATGCGGTATCTGAATTCATTGATACGATACAGGTTCGGAGTTCCTTGCAGCATCTGCTTAAATCAATTCAAGACCTTGAACGTCTTAGTAGCCGAATCTCCCTCGGCTCAGCGAATCCGCGTGAACTCCTCGCCTTACACCAATCGCTTGTTGGCCTCTCCGACATCTCTACACTCCTTTCCCCCCTCAAGGCGCCCCTGCTCGTGAACCTTCTCAAAGCCTGGGATCCATTATCCGACGTACAAACCATTATCCAGAATGCTGTGAAGTCTGAAGCCCCGATATCATTCCGTGATGGAGGAATCATCCAAGATGGCTATGATCTGCAACTTGATCAACTGCGGCATACGGCTACGGAAGGCACTACATGGATCATGGATCTTGAAACCAAGGAAAGAAAACAAACAGGGATTGATTCCTTAAAGATCAAATACAACCAAGTGTTTGGATATTACATTGAGGTGACTAAAGCCAATTTATCACGGGTCCCTCCTGAGTTCATGAGAAAACAAACATTAGCGAACGCGGAACGTTTTACAACAGAAGAGTTAAAAATATTGGAAGGTAACGTTCTTGGCGCAACACAACAACTTCGACAACTGGAGGAAACGCTTTTTTCTCAACTTCGCTCCTTATTGGCCAAATCAACTCCCAGAATACAGGCCATGGCTCAATGTTTAGCCACCCTCGATGCGCTTCTGGCTTTTGCTGAAGCTGCTCATGTCAATCGGTATGTTTGTCCTATCCTGCATGAAGGCGGAGTTATTGATATTCGGGAAGGCCGACATCCGGTCATTGAACAAATGAGTTTAGAAGGAGGATTTATTCCAAATGATACCTATCTGGACTTAGATACCCACCGAGTATTGCTCATCACTGGTCCTAATATGGCAGGAAAGAGCACGTATCTCCGGCAAATTGGTTTGATTGTATTAATGGCTCAGATCGGATGTTTCGTCCCTGCGACATCAGCCAAAATTGGCCTCGTCGATCGGATATTTACTCGCGTGGGGGCTTCCGACAATCTTTCCAAAGGACAGAGCACATTTATGGTTGAAATGACGGAAACAGCTAGAATCCTCCAGGTAGCAACGTATCGAAGCCTACTTCTCCTAGATGAAGTCGGCCGTGGAACTAGCACCTATGATGGACTGAGCATTGCCTGGGCGCTGGCTGAATATATTCAAGACCGCAATGTTTTAGGGGCCCGAACACTCTTTGCCACTCATTACCATGAAATGACCGAATTAGAACACAGCAGAGGTGGGATAAAAAATTTAACCATATCCATTAAGGAAGATGGCGAAAATATTATTTTTCTCAGGAAAATTATTCAAGGAAAAGCTGACCGTAGTTATGGCATCCATGTGGCTAAATTAGCAGGAATGCCAAAGCCATTGCTTCATCGGGCCAACGAAGTTTTACAGCAATTAGAAAATCCTCATGTTCCTGAAACGTTACCTGAAATACTTCTTCAAGATTCCGCCGTTCAAAACCTTGAACTGCCTTCACCATATCCTATTATTGAAGAGGTCAAGCAAATGGATCTATTCAACATGAGCCCTCTTGAGGCACTGAACCGATTGGCAGATATACAACGACGCTTGGACGAAAAATAAAGGGGCTGTCCTAGATAACTATTTCATATAAGGCTTAACCCACTGTTTTAATTGAATAAATTG
>JAALKI010000057.1 GCA_011088105.1 Nitrospirota bacterium
TATCGCAATGAACAACGATCACAGGTGGCTTGATTTCAGGGGAGCACTACAAATCAGCCCGTACGGGCGTCGAGGTGGAGGACGGAAGCTTACCTAACTTTTTGCGTTTCCCCTCAGATCGTTCTTGAGTGTTCATAGGCATTATCCTTAGGTAAATTTTCATAGATAACACGATACTTCATGTTCTTTCGCGTCACTGCCCATAGGAGAAGCAAGGAAGATGCCAATTGTCGGCAATGCAAGGCAGTTAGTCACCGCAACGAAATAATCGCTGGTGTTTATCGAACATTTCTCCAATGTTTTGTCAGTATTCTGTGCGAAACGCTGGAAAGAAGAGACAAGATGTATCTGGAAGGGTGCTCTTGACTGTCAACAAAGATGACAGCTTTTTCAAAAGATGGGAGTAGGCCTAACCCCATTATCGTGATTCCGCTGCATTGAGGATGTAGGGTGGGCAATGCCCACCCTACAATTCCTGAATAGATCTTGCCTTACCAATAGTATTCGTCCCCATTAATGCAGATACAGCCCCACACAATTGCTTCATCCGGCAATCGGTGATAGGACACATTCGCCACGGGACTTGTGGATCGCGCTAGTTGGCTGACCTGCATCATATACGTGGCAGCTTGGTGAATCTGGTGAGCACGCGGCTGAAAGACATCAACCGTGCCATCTAGCTTTAATATGAGAACGGCTCGAAACTGCCCGGTCCGTTTGGCTATCCATTGTTCGATTGTTGGGGAAAGAGTTCGAATGTGTACCTGCCCGGGCACATGTTGGGTTGCCACATCCCACCTGTTTGTACCATTTCGGTAAAACTTGAGCCGTGAGGCAGACACAAAATCCTCGTGGTCCGTCGCCTTCTTGGGTTTGAGCCCTCTATGATACAGCAACATCGCGGCCTTGTGATCTTTCAACACTACAATCCCTCGATAGGAGCCACTGGACTGGGCGAACCAATTGTCTACTGGTTGGGACAAGGGGTGCATGTCGAGAGCCCCTGTTACCTTAGACATAGCCAAGGCCGGACCGGCTGTGAGAACGCCAACGAACAATAGAATGAGCATGACCAACCATGCGATAGTAGATATCGAGACTTTCTTCATTCTTTGGATCCTCCTACATAGTAGTTTGAAACAAGCACACGGTAGATACCGAAAGATTGCTTATGCATAACCCTTGCCACATAGACCCAGACTAGCTAGAACGCTGTTTGTCGTAATAAAAACAGGCACATAATTAAGGTTACGGTTTATGTTGTTTTTAGTTCTGCTTCTCCTTATCTAGGGGAATAAGCAATCCCTCGGGACTAGATCGATGATATTTAATAAGTGCCTACGATTTCTTCTCTTAGAGATACGAAACTACAAATCTTTTAAGGGTTTTCATCCAAAATATAATGTCAGACGACCAAAGATCGTTCGATTAGGAACAAACCGACCAATGACTGATTCCCCTGCCGTTACAAAATTCAGATCCTCATAGAAAAAACTTTCATCAAAAAGATTGCGTACTTCTAGACTAATGATTCCTGTGCGTTTCGGCAGCCGGAATCCCACAGAGGTATCGACAAGGAAAAAACTTTCACGATCTTTGGTGAATGGTGACGCCGGAGCCAAATCAACCTTTTGCCGAACAAATGTTCCACCTATTGTCGCGAAGAAACCCGAAGGGTGAAAAAACTTGGCAGCTACCGGGAGAAGGAATGTTTCAACTTTGGGAAGCACGGCACCACTACCAGTCACACTAAGCGCATCAGCTTGACGTTTAAATTGCTCCCATGCAGGTTCTGCACCCAAGGCCCACATTGGATGGGGAGTCCAATACAGATATCCCCGGAATACTTTTTCCATTCGATCGAACCGTCTTCTTTCTTTGCTCCCTGATCCTTCAGGAGCTTTCAAATTTCTCTGAGAATATTCCACACCGCCGAAAAGATTGGCAGAAAAAGTCGCATCAACTGCTACCCCATATCGTTCCGTTTCAGTACCATTGGGATCATCGTAGAATTGGTTGAATCCTGCAATCTGTGTGGGTTCAATAGTTTGATTTACAATTAAAGCCCGTTTTACAGCCTGGAGGTAGGCTAGGCGAAAACGAGCTCCTTCTGCAAAATCCCATTGGATGCCCATTTTGGGACTGACTTTTCTCAAATCAAGTCCCTTATCACTTAAGTCATTATAGCTCAGCCCCCCAGTCCACGTTATATTCTTTGGCCATTCACGATTCACATAAACATATGCGTTGGTATATTCTCTGCGGAATTTATCTGGCATATCAGGAATAAACGTACCATTGATAAGATTATCTGCATCAATATCGCTCCGACCTCCTCCAACAACGGCCTTGAACTCAGTATGGCGAAAAAGGTACTGCCCTTCTACTTGGTATCCTTCGTCTTCCCCTTCACCACGAAACACTCCAGGTTCAAATGTTGTATCCGTTCGCTTGCTGTGAAGATAGGAAAAGATGACATCTGAGTCAGAGGTAGGGGCAACTCGAGCCCCAACTCGATACACATTTTGTTCTATTTCTCGTCGTTCCGTGGCTTTTAAAAAGTTTGGCGAAAAGCGTTGCTCAAGATCACCCTGCTCGGATTGCCGCCTTCTAAATTCTGCCTGGATGTTAACTTTTGGATGAGGTTGCCCTTGGAGAAATATGTTATACACATCGTGCTTCACATCGTTGTTTGCTCTAAATCCATCCGTTTCATAATGAAATTGGCCAAGACTGAGCGACAGACGATCGGCTAACATGCCTGATACAACAACGTCATCTCCCACAGTATCGTTATTACCAAACACCGCATTGCCCAAAAATCCCAGCCGGTCCCGCATAAAGAGCGGATTAAATTCGTTGAAGGAGGGAACCGATGGGCCAGCTGACTCCAATAGGCCGATTCTGTTCTCTGCAAGGCTTGGTTGGAGATTATTAATGTTAATTGGCTGCAATAGCTGGGTTTGCAGCAGCTCACTCACACGGGCAATACCATGGCGCGGCCGAGACGCATATGAGTCGGCCAGCAGCCGGTGCGCCGAATGGCTACGGGGATCCGTCGTCAGTGATTTCCACCCTTCCACTAGGGCTCGTTGACCAAATCCTAGGTTCGTGTAAATCCGCCCAAGACTGGCGCTTCGTGCAGCCTGGTCGTCATCTAACAACAGCCGTGAGCGGTAGACCGCCCGATTATCGTTGAGTTCAATAGATTTTTGGAGATCCCATAGAGCTTCCACTGGGCGATTGACCGTTTGTTTACGAATAGCGTCGTAGAAGTAGGCGGTAGGATCCTTTGGATCCAACATTTTGGCCATATCCAGTTGTGAAGCAGCCAAATCATTTCGCCGTTCTTCGAAATAGGCTTTTCCTAAATAACTACGGATAAGGGCGTTGGTGGGATCTAAGCTAGCGGCAATTTCAAGTTCTTGTCGTCCCTCCCCAACATGCCCATTCTTAATCTTGAGCAACCCTAAACCAAGGCGGGGAAGAGGATCTGCCTGATCAAGCGCAAGGGCTACTTCAAACGCCGCTCGAGCTTGCGCTCTATTGAACTGTGACAGTTCAGCAAATCCTAAGACTGTTTGAGTTCGAGCTAGCTTTGGGTTACGCCCAACGGCCTGCTCTGCCACTTCCAAGGCACGATCAACGTTGCCTTGCGAAAGCCATAGCTCTGCAACTCGTGCCCAAGCCAAACCATTTGCTGGGTTCAAGCGCATCGCGTCTTGCGCACTCGTCAAAGCCTGTTCGATCTTAAAGGCAGCTTGATAGGCATAGGACAAGGCAATGTGTGGAACGGCGGCATCTGGATTGCCACGCACCGCCTCCTTGGCAAGCTTTAACGCCATCTCTTTGTCATTGTGCACCACCGCCATAATCGATTGCAGGGCCAATGACATACCATGGCCAGGTTCAAGGTGCAGGGCTTGGGCAATATCCTCACTGGCTCGTTTGATCCGTCCCACGGAGAGGAGCCACCCTGCTCGCATGGTTAGAAATTGTGTATCTCGTTCGCTCAGTGGGACGACATCCATCTGCTGCAACGCACCGTTGAGATCGCCACTATGGTACATGGCCAGGGCACCCTCTAGTATCTGCCGATAAGGCCCTGTGAAGCTCACCGCATGCGTATCAATCAATGTGGGATAATGCATGGCCCAGTGCACCGCATCTTTGGGCTGTACCAGGATATAGCGCGGGGCAAGACCGGCTTGAGCAGTGGCGGCTTGTTCTTTGGTGAGAAGCAATGTTCCTTGAGCATTCTTCACATGGACGCGCCCTTCGAAAACCCACACGGTGGACTGCTTGTCATCCACACGCACCATAAATTCTGTGCCTTCGACATCGGCATTGACGAATGGGGTCGTGACAGTGAGGCGTCGAGGAACCCGGCTGATAAAGTGTACAATGCCTTTCACCACATCCAACCACGAGGATTGTTCCTGCCCAATTTTTGTGAATGTGAGCGTGGTGCCCTGATCGAGACGGATAATGGTGTTATTGCTCAAGACAATGGCGGTTCGCCAATGAAGGACTCGAATCCGGTCTCCCGCGCAGAACGTCTCGCCGACGGTGGCCGGCTTCCAATTGACTTGGTTCGCTCGGCGAGCCTCAGTGGTACCTTCCACGGAGACAATTTTTGCGACCCAGGGATTGCACTCAGGCGCGGCCCAGGTGGGCTGTGTTAGGCAACTCGCTACCAGCATGAAGAATATGACCCATCCAACGTACGCCTTTTGTGAGTGAATGCTCATTTGTCACTCACCATCACGACGCCTTCCCAGCCTGGCTGGGGAGGACAGGCTTTGAACCGTTCGCATGTCTCGATATAATAGTGACTTGGACCGTCGTTATCTGACAGCGCTAAGGATGCCTGAAATGCCTGAATGGCCTCATCCCACTGTGCCTGGCGAAAGGCATCTAACCCAGATGCAAACGTTTTCAGCATTGTCCTATGCAAATCTGTTGCCTCATTCATGTGGCCGATGAGTTCATAGACCGTAATGGGTTGAGCTTTCCCTGCCATCTGAAATGTCCCCAGTTCACGAGTCAGAATCTCCTCAAGCCCCTCTACCACCAGCGCAGAGGCTAATATTCTTGTCCCTAAATGCTTATTGAGGCCCTCAATCCGTGTTGCTGTGCTGACAATGTCGCCAACCGCCCGATATTCATAATGATCGATGGCGCCAACGTTGCCAAGCACCATACGCCCACCATGTAACCCCATTCGCGTAGGGAGCGGACAATCGGCATGCTGCCGATTGAATCCCACCACCGCATCAGCAATGTCAAACGCAACGTCACAGGCTTGTTGTCGGAGTTTGTCATGCAACGTCGACGACGCCCAAATGGCGAGAACCGCATCGCCGACGACATCAGACACCATGCCTCCACGTTCCCGAACCGGCGAAAAGATCGTTTCATAATATTGATTCATCAATGTCCGCAAGGCTTCCGGACTTAAGGATTCCGCCAACGCTGTGTACCGTGCCGCATCGGTCGAAAGACAAATACCTTCGACCAGTTCACTCGTTGTTTTGATGCTCTCGATGCTTCGCGTGAGTTGTTGAGCAATGGGGGCAGGGATATAGTGCGTCAATGCTTGTTGAATATTTTGTCGTTGCCGGGACGTTTCTCGATAGTTCCAGAATAGGATGCCGAATAACCCGAAGGGAAGTTGGAGGAAGAGGGGCACGATGACAGGCAGCCATATTCCACCCCAGGTGAACAATGCATACGCCATGCCCACATAAGTGAGGCCGACGACGATGCCCGTCGTGACATACAACAGCACAGTCTGTATTCCCGACTGACGATGATATTCAAATGGAATCAATCGAAAAATCAAACAAAGCCCTATCCCCCATCCCGTTAATACCAGGAGAAGAAAAGCCATGCGCAACGGCCAAACCTGTCGATCTTCCAACAAATTGGCAAAGGCCGTGGCCGCCATTTCGACTCCATTGACATAGCCTCCGTCAGCAGACGTAAAGACGGTATGAAAGCGGTCATGCTGTTCTAATTGAATCGATCCTGAAAATCCCACAAAGACCGCTTTCCCTTTAAAATCGATTGCGAGAGTCTCTGGTTGTGCATCTTGCTTTTTCTGACACAATCCTAAAACGCACGAATACGGAATGGTCGTAATGGTTCGTGGTGGCCCATAGAAATCGAGATACCGGGCATCGCCTTGACTATAGGCCTTTAGGAGGGAATTGAGCAGCAAAGCCTGTAAACTCGGGGGGTTCCCATCCTGAATCTCTACCTTTTCAAGAATCTTGGCAGTACGAGTAGGATGCGTTCTCACATATTCCCTGAGGGTTTGAGCCATGACTTGCCAAGGAGGCTTCCCATCGACATCATGCCTATCTTCTTGCAACTGAAGCGCAAGTTCAGGGTCGATCTCCTTCACAGTGCCAAGAAAATCTCTAATGATAGCAAGGGCATGCGCGTGAAAGGCCATAAGGGGAAGCGTGGCAGTATGGTCAACACTTGGCTCAAAAAGCCAAAATTGGTTGACTCGGTATGGGATCGCCGGCAGAGGATTGGGGGCTAGTGCTGCGGCAGCTTGGGCCAGTTGGGACACCGGCTTGATAGTAATGAATAAATTTGATGGACTAATCTCTCTATTTGGTGTGACGATTTTTTCAAATAACACGACATTGCCAGCTTCACGCATGGCTGCTGCAAAAGCGTCATCATCCTGTGGGTCTCGAGGCTCTTTAAAAAACAAATCAAACGCAATGACCGTTGCGCCTTGCTGAGACAAGATTTCAACCAAACGACCATGGAGCGATCTTGGCCATTTCCAGGGTTCTTGTGGCACGTTCAGGTCAAAGGCCGACTGTCGATCTGTCGCAATGATGACAACATCGGCAGGAGGTGACCGCGTACCTCGTAACGTAAACAACCACTGGAGCCCCATCTCCTCTTCAACAGTCAATCCAAATGGCGTTATACCAACCAACACCCCAAGAATGGCGGTGACCAATCCCAAGAACATGGATTTTGTGAGTGGTGACTGGTGGCGCGTTGCCTTCACACGATCTCTTCCCATTCCGGTATTGAGTTTTATTGAGATTCAAGAGCGTAGTCTAAAAAATTTCTTCTCAATATGCCATTTTAATATTTTTTAAGGGGCTGTCCTAGATAACTATTTCATATAAGGCTTAACCCACTGTTTTAAT
>JAALKI010000058.1 GCA_011088105.1 Nitrospirota bacterium
AAACAGTGGGTTAAGCCTTATATGAAATAGTTATCTAGGATAGCCCCCAAAATTAATACACACTTTCATTTTGTTCAATTTGATAATCAAGCCTCAGACGGGGTGATTTCAGGGATGTCCTATGAACAGTCCGTCAGACCATTTATTCAATTTTCAAAGGAAAAAGATAAAGGGCTTCCAGTCCCCATGAACGCCAAGATCACCAAGGCGGCTCAAAAAGGACAAAAGACTATTCATGTGACCAATGCCTCACAATATCATGAAGGGATTCCTATTCTTGTCGGGGCAGACAATGTCACAGGAAATGAAGTCCGTCGGATTGTCAAAATTCAAGGAAATACCCTGACGTTTCAAAAACCCTTACAGCATGATCATCCAGTGAATGATATTGTAACGGTAGAATTTGTCCGGCAACGGTTCTATCCGGATGCCGATGTTGGGACAGTCTTTTGTCATGACCATGCCTTTGGCGGAACAACGTGGCCCCATGGTGCCGTTTGTACCTTTTTAATCGAACCAATTGGGTCAACCTGGCATGACGCCAAAACCGGTGAGCCCATTCGGACAGGGCCCGTGGCAGATATTCATACGTCTTCTCGTGTAGGACATGATGTCGCTGGAAGCTTCCGTGAGCTTCTCCTCCATATCCAAGATACCGTTCCGCATACCGTCAATGTCGTGACAGCAGGGAATCCTCCCGGGCAACCGGTAGAAGTTGCCCTAGAGGCTGGAAAGACGATTTCTTTTATTATGCCAGAGAATATCAAAATGACTCCGATGCCATTCCTCAATGGCGGAACCCATACCACAGGCGGGGCATTTAATATCCGTGCGGAACCATTTGCCCAACGATTGGCCAATAACCCGGATCACTCACAAATCTTTAATAGTCGTATACATGGTGATCCGAGCACTCCTATGATTCGTGCCTATCTCGGTGACACCGTTGTCTTCCGAATGCTCGATGTTACCATGAATGAAAGTAATGTCTTTACCCTCTCAGGACATACGTTTTGGTCAGAGCGCTACGCATCGGATGCCAGTCGGAAACATTCTCTCCATATTGGTATTGCCGAACGCTATGACTTTGTGATCCCAGATGCGGGTGGTCCGCGCCGGCAAGCCGGGGATTACATTTTCTTCAATGGAAGAAATTCGCACTTCTCCGAAGGGTCATGGGGCATTATGCGAGTTTTGGATAAAGAAGTCTCTGACCTTCAACCATTGCCCAACCAGGCCTATGGGAATGAGGGAATTCCCGAACGACTACCGGTATGCCCTCAGCAAGCACCAGTCAAAACTTTCAACGTCGTGGCAATGGATTACCCGCAGATGAGCTTTAATCCCAATGCACCTGAAGCAATTGAAGTTGACTTTGAACGAACCATCATGCTTCGGAACTCAGATGCAAAGATTTATGTTTTGGAAGAAGAAGCCACCAAGGTTGCTGAAGGCATTCAGCCAATGCCGTTAACTGTCAGAGTGAATGTAGGCGATTGTCTGAAAGTCAACCTCACTAATAAGATGAAAGAGAGCCGGGCATCATTTTCAGCCTTAGGCATGGCGTTTGACCCTAAAGACTCTCAAGGATTAAACCTTGGGAATAATCCTGGGGATCAAACCGTGGCTCCTGGTGAATCTCGGACCTATACGTATTATGCCGATCCTTTCAACGGGGAAATGCAAATGGTCGTATGGGATTGGGGCAACGTCGCCATGAATCCCCGCAATGGATTATTTGGCGGGGTCATTATTGGGCCTCAAGGTTCACAGTATCGTGATCCGACAACCGGAGAAGACATTTCTTTGAAAAATAGCTGGGTAGCGGATGTCATTGTGGATCAGACCATTCAAGGCAATGAAACTCGCGCCAACTATCGTGATGTAGCCTTGTTCTTCCAGGATGAGGATAACATCATCGGGACCAGTTTTATGCCGTATGTCCAAAATGTCGCAGGACTGACCGGCGTCAATTACCGATCAGAGCCCTATCTCTATCGGGAAGAAGCGGGATGTTCCTTAGGACGTATGTTCGAGCCCTGCGAAGCGGATAATCCAACCGATCCGATTACCCCGCTGATTCAAGCACATGCGGGAGACCAGGTTCGAGTTCATGTTTTTGGTGCTAGTAGTGAACAAAACGGAATGTTCACGATTGAAAAGCATGAATGGCCAATTGAGCCATTTATGGAAGGGGCAGATATGATTAGTACAGTTGAGTTTGCCAGTTCGGAGGGCTTGGATGTCTTTCTCTCTTCGGCTGGTGGCCCCCATGCAATGCCCGGCGACTATATGTGGGGCAATGGTCGGCTTCCTTATGCCCAATCTGGACAATGGGGCTATTTCCGAGTACTGCCAAAGGGAGATCAACGTATTCTCCCATTAGGAGGAGCCCAACCAGGAAAAAAACAGGTGAATATCATAACACCTGAGTCTACCCCAGCTACCCCGGCGTCATTTAAGTGATTGAGGGGAGTGACGGCCGGGTGTTGCAAACGGGGGAGCCATTTGGCTCCCCCGTTTTTTTGTCAAGCAAATGTTTGTAAAATCAGATCCCAATTAGGGTCGGTCGTTATTCATTGGGAGGGATTCATGATACGCAGAATTGTCTTGATGCTACTCATGGGGGTTGGCATCCCCCTCTATGGTCAGTCGGTCTGGGCTTATGAAGAAATACACGTGACAAATGGTGGAACTATTCGTGGACATGTCACGATTAATGGGAAGAAACCCAGACCCATGGCGTTTAATCTCGTAACGATTCCTGATCCCGTGTTTTGTGGGACTATTTCAACTGGGACAGGATGGCGCATCGTCGAGGATTTTATCATTGGCCCAGATCGTAGTCTCAAAGATGTTGTGGTACGGCTCAAAGATATTAAAAAGGGAAAAGCGTTTACACTCCCCAAGGTCAGGATTGAGTCAAAAGACTGTGATTTTCTTCCATTTGTGAACGTCTTAAAGGATCGTGATGAAATTGAAGTCGTCAATATGGATCCTGTGGAGCATGACATTCAAGGATATGAGACCGCACGAGCTCGCGGGGCTCGTATCCTCTTTAATCGACCATTGCCGATGAATCCGTTTTTAAAAGTCGCCGGGATTTTTGGAAAGAAATATCTTGCCGGTGACCCCATGAAAGAACGCATTCATCTCAAAAAAGGACGAGATGTTTTTGTCATGCAATGTGGGTTTCATCCATACATGTTTTCCTGGGGCTTGGTCGTCAAGAATCCATATGTTGTGATTACCAAAGAAGACGGAAAATTTGAAATAACGGATGTGCCTCCAGGGGAATACGTCTTATCGGCTTGGCATCCAGGTATGGGCTCATTCTTAGAACAAACTGTGATTGTCCAGGCCAATCATGCTATCTCGATAAACTTTGAATATCAGGCACCACAAGGTCGACGAAGCGCGCATGAAATTGAGGAGAATCCACGTTTTGGACTAGAGTTGTTAGGGGAAGGGGTTGAAATTGTGCCATCGATTAGAATTCAGAAACCCTGACGATGATGAGTCGAACCTAAAAAGGAGGCGTAACCATGACGAAAACATTGGTGTGCTGTGGGGTCCTTCTTGTGCTGATGATCCATGGGGGAGGAACGGGCTGGGGCAATGAGGCCGTACCGCAATTAGAAGAACCACTTCTATCGGAAGTTGGCTTTTCTCCTGAAGTCGTCGCGAATTATATTCATGCCGTGATTGCGGCTGATCGAGCGCTCTATACCACTCATGTGGTCGAGCGGATGAATCAAGAACGAATTGTGATTGCCGCTGAAGCCTGGAAACAGCGAAAGACTCTTCCGCTCCCGGCACAAATGCTCCTCATGGCTGGTCGAATGGTTGAAATGGGAGGAACAGGTCTTCGATATCGCTTGGCCAGTCTATGGCCAATTTATGAAGAAAACGGTCCCGCCTCTGTCTTTGAAGAAACCGGGTTACAAGTCGTGGCTGAAGACCCAAGCGAGATATATAGCGGAATCATCAAACGAGGAAACAAAAAGTTTTTCAAAGCAATTTACCCAGACTTTGCTGTTTCTAAAGAATGTGTCAATTGCCATAATGGACACATTCTGAGTTCCAAACGTGACTACAAACTGGGGGATGTTATGGGTGGCATTATCATCTCGTTTCCATTACCGCTTGAAGAAAATGAATAAACATCCATGAGCATCACTGTCACGCCTTCGTCCTTATTAGCACAGGCAACGCGAAAATGATTCATGCTTGATATTTTTCACGTTCGTTCTTTCTCGATGAATTTTTTGGTGATAGTAGATGCTTCCTTACGGAACGCATTTTACTCATAGGCTTTGTGCTCCTTTGGTAAGGATCGTATTTTGTTCCATTTCTGTCGTCTTAAACCATGCATCGCATGGAACTTTGAGAAAAGATGGAATGACACGATAAATATATTCACTTTGACTAAGGAAGGTACTCATGAAAAAACAGCACATGATGCAGCAGATGATGGGAGCCATGATGGTCAGTGTCTTGTTGAGTCTTCTAGCTTTGGGCGTCTTTGCCCTTCCGGTGTATGCGGAGACTGGCAATATGGTGTTTTTCCGGGGTGGTGGAGCCTTTTTGGAAACTGATCGTTCAGGGGAAGTGTTTTCTGATGTGTTTGGTTTCAATGGTAGTAATAATGGAAATTCTGGGTATCATATTGGGGCTGGTCTCGATCTCGTTCTCACGAAAGACACTTGGGGAATGCTTCCTAAGACATCTGTGCTTGGAGAGATTGGAGTAGAATTTAAGCGGTTTAACTCGAAAAAAGTTCAGGTTGCAGTTCCCTCGACCTGTGCGGCTACAGGTAATGTTAGTACGTGCAAACTCAAAAGAGACAAGGTGCAAGTCACCATGTTATCAGTGACCGTCTCTCCTAAAATCATGTTTATGGAAGGCAGTCGATTCCGGCCATGGATTATTCCTGTTGGTTTAGGCTTTCATGTCATTAGCCCTCCATCCAATGATACTACTGTCTTGGATATTGGGGCCCAGTTTGCGGTAGGCGCACAGTACCGTCTTTGGAAAGCCTTTCATCTTGGAGTCGATGGTCGATACCACGTGACTACGGACCAAACTGATACAAACAATAATTTTGGCACTGCAGGCGCTTATGTAGGGATTGCCTTTTAGCTTCAAAACAGGCGCGAGACATTGAATAAATGCCTCGCGCCTATGATCCTTGATTCTCACATTCATCTATTTTTGTGCTTATTTGGCTTCACCTCATCGCCGCTACAGTATGGATCGGGGGCATCCTTTTTCTTTCCTTGGTCTTAGTGCCAGTACTACGGGCACAGTCCCAGCAAACTTTTGCACAAACGTTTTTTCGGATGGCTGCCCAACGCTTCAAATTGTACGCCCGCATGTCAATGATTGTCTTAATTTTTACTGGCCTCTTCTTGTTACATCAACGAAGCCTCTTCTCTCTACCCATTGCCGACTGGCCCTCAATTCTCCTGATTAAATTGAGTTTAGTGGCGCTCCTTATTGCACTTTCGCTCTTCCATGAAATTGTGATTGGACCGAGAGTCAAACTAATAAGAAAAACTCCTGAAGCGCATCGAATGCCTCATCAACAAAGGCTCTTGTGGATTTCACCTTGGATCAATCGAACAACAGTTCTTCTCAGTTTAGGCATCCTGTATGTTGCTGTGTTATTGGCACAAGCCTGAGGCATCGGCTGCCCATGCTAAAAATCGGCGATTGAAGATCATCGAACTTTAGCAATTACAGTTGACTTCATTTATCATGCCACGGCATTATTCTTTCTTGTCCTCAAACAAATAGCCCTTCTTCTTCATCCCCATGCCTGACGCATTGTTCATTCGTCTATTCTTGATCACGAGAAAGATGATTATCGCAAGTGTTCTTGGAACCTTGCTTCTCTCCTTTGTGAGTTGCGTCAACCCAACATTGATGGTCCGTCCGCTTCATGACGAAGCAAACCTGTTCATCGGGACTGCAAGCTCTCACACCCAAGAACAGATGGCCACAGTCAGGTATGAGCACCCTGTAGAATGGGCTGAAACTGATCTGTACGCCATCCTGAGTCAATTACGCATCCAAGAAGAAGGCGGACTCTTGGATACAGCAAGACTACAACGGGCTGTATTTTTTCCTGAAGAGATACCGACATTGCTGCCTGGCTTACGCGACGCCTTTAAGCTTGCGCGTCCCTCAGATTGGATCGTATTTGCGTTCTGGGTTTCTTCTCCTCGATCAGAAACGCTAGAGGTGACGTCTGGAGGTTTTTTTCTCCAAGACCATATGCTCCATATTATCCTTGCCAACCACCACGAACGTGTTTTATCGGAAGAAGAAGGGATTCTGGCTATTCGGAGAAACCCTTTTCATATAGTGAATGGTGTGAAAGGCTTATTGCAGTTCGCATCTGATGACTACGTCGTCAACTCTCAAAGAAATTGGGTATCTGGTGGATTTGAGTCTTCGGCAGCTGAATTAATTCTCGATTATAAAGCCTTTCTTACCTCAACCCATCTTCCAAGAACGACAGTGACTGAGAGACCAACAGGGTCGGAGCATTCGAAAGAGGACTCGGCTCTATTACCTTCTAGTCTTATAGAAGTGAGAGAATTACAAGAAGAGGTCTCAAAGCTAAAAGCAGAGCTATCCCGACTCAAACGTCAACTTGGCAAGGAAGATGAAGCACAATCGCCATAAATAGTTCGCAATACAAGCCTCTATCTTTTTTATCACTGCCTACAACAACTGACCATGCTCCTTAAAAAGGTGTGGCAAAAAAGTTGTCACTGGCATTCCTTATTCGTAAACTTTTAAGCAACATTCCTGCCCTAAAATGCCCCATTGTTCATAATTAGATTGTTTCTTCTTAGGCCATCTTTTTCTTTATTCATACTCTAGGGTAAAGAAGAAAATCGGCAAAGCGCCTAACATATTTCCATGGCATTTAATTTGCCGGTTATATGGCATAAGAGACAAATGGTTGCTCTTGTTCCATTATCCTCAATTAAGGAAGTTTTGTAGTGCTCCCCTGAAATCAAGCCACCTGTGATCGTTGTTCATTGC
>JAALKI010000024.1 GCA_011088105.1 Nitrospirota bacterium
AATTAAAACAGTGGGTTAAGCCTTATATGAAATAGTTATCTAGGACAGCCCCAAACCTTTAAATTTATTGAAGCCACTTTTCCCTCTCCTGCCCATGATACCCCCTTCATCTGGAACTTGGAAAATTATACTCCAATGTGAGAATTTATCAACTAATTCTCGGGTTGGCGTCGATCTTCGAACAGGAGCAACTCTCCCTACTGAATCGAAGTTCTGTCGTCTAGAAACATGCCCATCTCGCTCTCAAATAAATCCTGGTTTTGCAAGCTCTGGAAATTTTCCATTATGATGGGCTGAAGGTCGGCGTCGAATATCAAACTGATGGGACATTGAAATTACAGACGACATTGCAGGAGAACAACCCAGCCCTCCAGAAAGGGCGTCCGATCCATCTGAATCTGAATATGCAAGAAAACATTCCGGCGTTACTCCAAAGTTTGCAGGTGACCCATGGGATTGAAGAGCAAATCGAAAAGATGGTGCAAGAGCGGTGATTGATGAGTCATGTGAGAATTTGAATTGTTCAGCAGGAACTTTTCATGATCAACAAAGGTCTATCCCCATGAACAGATGGCAAAACACAAAATCTTGGTTGCTGTTGCTTGTGCCATTGAGTCTCTTGGTATTCACGACGGGGTGTTCGCCAAAAGTTGAAGTTGCGGTCGAGGCCCCAGAAAAACCGATTACCATCAATCTCAATGTGAAAATTGACCATGAAGTACGGATCAAAGTCGATAAAGAACTTGATGACGTGCTGTCAGACGACAGTGAATTGTTTTAATGCCCTGAGGAGGGTACATCATGCATGTTAGAATGACTCAAAGGCTTCTGTTCTTCCTTCTATTCGGCACATTCTGTCTTCAACCAATCATGCCTGCTTGGTCGATGAATCTCCATGAGGCCAAAGCCCAAGGGTTGGTGGGCGAGACATTGAGCGGCTATCTCGAACTCGTCGACCCCTCAGCTTCTGGAGACGTTAGGGCATTGATGCAAGAGATCAACCAGAAGCGGAAGCAAAAATATGGGGAAATCGCTCGTAGAAATAAGACCAATCTAGGCGCCATTGAATCCTTAGCAGGCCAGAAAGCCATCAAGAAAACGAAGCCTGGGCACCTTATTAAACTTGATGGGAAATGGAAAAAGAAGCCAGGTCTCATGCCCTGACCTTCTTCCGTCAATATGCATTCGCCTGATCAAGGCCTCAAGCCACACCCGAGAGAAGGTTCTCTGTCTGACCGGAAAATATTCCGTGACCATTCTGCTCAAACGGATTTCCTGGCTCTCTTGTTTTGAGGCTTTGTCAGACAGCGACTCAATAGGGAAGCCGCTTCTCCCAACCCTATCCCCATTGAGACACGTCAAGACCTCTGACGATATTCGAGCTGATCGTGAGAGAGTCGTAATGGCAGACCTCATTCCTTGCGGAACACAGTTAATGGCCAGAACCTTACTGATGAGTTTGAAGGAGCCTGTTTAGATGAAGAATGTATCGATTGCTGAATGGAAACATCTTAAAGATCGAGAACCCGCCTACGCTTTAGTGGCAAACGTGGATCTGGTGATCGTGCGCTATGATGAACAGGTCTCCGTGCTGTACGGACGATGTCTTCATCGAGGTGCGCTCTTAGCCGATGGGCAGGTTGAAGGGAATGATCTCATTTGTGGTCTCCACGGCTGGGACTTTCAATATGAGACAGGGATTAGCGCGTACAACAATGCCGAGCGTTTGCACAAATTCACCGCCTGGGTCGAGGATGGCCAAGTCTGGGTAGACGAAGAGGAAGTGGCCGCATGGGAGCGCGAGAATCCTCAGCCCTTTCAACGGGATACCTATCTTGGCACCTATGCCGATACGCATCCTGTAGAAGAAGAACCTCATGTCAGTCTCATCCAAGGCTATGCAGCACATGGACTAGAAAAAACAGGCCATCATGGCCTCGTAGCTGCAATGGGGGTACCTCGGATGGAATTGCCCATGTGGGATGCCATTCAATTTGTGACCGCACAACTGGCAACACCTCCCCAGCTTGATGATGTGCCGGTCGGAACAGACGTGGTCATCGGGCCCAATGCCCAGAAACCCTTGCGGCTCATGCTGCCATTGTTTGTGTCGGACATGAGTTTCGGCGCGCTCTCAGAAGAAGCCAAAATCGCCCTTGCGCAAGGAGCCGAGCTGGCAGGCACCGGTATTTGTTCAGGTGAAGGCGGTATGCTGCCGGAAGAGCAAGCTGGAAACTCACGGTATTTCTACGAACTCGCGTCTGGACGATTTGGGTTTTCGATGGAGAAAGTCCAACGATGCCATGGCTTTCCATTTCAAAGACGGACAAGGCGCCAAAACCGGAACAGGCGGGCATCTACCCGGGCCGAAGGTCAAAGGCAAAATTGCCCAAGTGCGTGGGTTACCAGCAGGAGAACCCGCTGTTTCACCTGCTCGCTTTCCTGACTGGACGGACATTACCCAAATTCGTGACTTTGCCACACAAGTCCGTGAAGAGACCGGGGGCATTCCGATTGGATACAAACTTTCGGCCCAGCATATCGAGAAAGATCTTGATGCCGCTCTTGAAATTGGTGTGGACTACATCATCCTTGATGGCCGTGGTGGTGGAACCGGTGCGGCCCCCATCATCTTCCGTGATAATATTTCCGTACCGACGATTCCTGCTTTGGCCCGAGCACGTCGACACCTCGATCGACTCAACCGGCAAGATGTGACCTTGGTGATTACCGGAGGGTTACGCAAACCTGCTGATTTTGCCAAAGCTTTGGCCTTAGGCGCCGATGCCATTGCCGTCTCCAACGCCGCGATGCAGGCCATTGGATGTTTGGGTATGCGTGCCTGTCATACCAACAATTGTCCCGTGGGGATCGCGACCCAAAAAGACCATCTACGTGCTCGTCTCATGGTCGAAGAATCTGCTCAACGTCTCGCGCGATTTTTTGAAACCTCCGTAGAATTGATGAGCATTTTGGCACGAGCCTGTGGACACACACACCTCCATCAGTTTTGCCTCGATGACTTGACGACATTTAAACGACATATGTCTGAACTGACCGGGATCCCGTTTGGTGGCGTGCAGTAAGCAGGCCCCCCCAATAGATAAGACAGACAAACGAAACGTTCCCATCATCTCAAGGAGTCTGACTATGACGGCAGAATCGCTACATCACCAATGGCAACCGATTGGAGCCATCTCGACATCGAGCCTTCTCGATGCACGACTTCAGTTACACTGGGCCGTGCAAATTGTGGGGTCTTTTGGGAATACGGTGCTCGAACCTCAAGCAGATGATAGTCAATCAAACCTCGGATGGGTTGACTCTCAGGGAGCCCTCTGCAGTCATGCGTCCTCAGATGGGATCTGTGTTGGCCTTCGGCTGGCGGACCTGACTCTCCTTTTTTTTACACCCCAACATACAACCCCGATTGAACTTCGACTATCAGCACAGACTCTCCAACAAGCATTGGTGTGGCTCGCCACCACCTATGCTCAGGCCTCTGGGTCTGCTGCCCCCAAACCCTTTGCCTTACGCGACTATGATATGCCAGCCCATCCTGTTGCACAGGGCATGCCTTTTTCTATGAACGACTCTGTCCCATATCAAGAACTCCACCGCTGGTATTCCAATGCAAATTCCGCGATTCACGAGATCACAGCCCCATGGAGCCAGGCTTTGCCTATTCGATGTTGGCCGCATCATTTTGACATTGCGACGTTGGTCGCATTGGATCCAGAAAAAGGCAGTGAAGACGCTCGATCGGTGGGATGCGGTATGAGTCCAGGGGATCACACGTACCCTGAGCCCTATTTTTATGTTACACCCTGGCCGTATCCCAAGAAAGAAACGCTTCCCGCGTTATCAGGTGGATTCTGGCATACCGAGGGGTGGGTTGGGGCTATTCTCACCACATCCGTCTTGACTGAGACAAAATCGAATGAGACCCAAGCCCAACAGGTTCAGCAGTTTTTCCACGATGGGACGCAGGCCGCATTTGTGGCTTTGGGCGCTACCCCTGTTTAAGGTCCCGTTCTAAACGGCTTCCGTTTTTCAATGGGGATTATTACCTCTCCTTTTACAAAGGCGAAAGATTATGAAGATCATCATTATGGGAACCAGTGGAATCATTGGGCGTGAGATTGTTCGGGCCATGTCACCACAACACGACATTGTCCAGGTAAGCCGGAATGGTGATGTACAGGTCGACTATACTGATACACAGTCCGTGCAAGATATGTTCGAAGCCGTTGGTGCTTTTGATGCCCTTGTTGTGGCCGTAGGCAATGATAGCCTGTTCAAAGTTTACGAAGATTTAGCTGACGATGATTTTGTGTATGGATTTCAGCGAAAGTTTCTGGCGCAAATTAATCTTGTACGAACCGGAACACCTTACGCTCGGGATGGTGCATCATTCACGTTGTCGAGTGGCTATCTCAGTGATTATCCAAATCCAGCGAGTGCCGCGACAGGTCCATTTAATGCAGCCGTCGACTCTTTTGTTCGAACGGTTGGGCCACTCTTACCTCGACGCATACGTTTGAACGTTGTGAGTCCAGCCCCAGTGGTTTCTTCCGACCAAGTAGGTCGTGGCACCATCACAGCAGCACAAGCGGCAGCGGGATATATCCAAAGCATCGAAGGAACGATGAATGGCGAAATTCTCCGTCTATGGGGTGGGCTTGAGAATGAACCACGGCCATAAAGAATCATCCTTATCCATGAGGCCGGGACAATTTCATGACAACCAGGATATTGTGACAGTGGCCTATTACAATGTGACTGCTCTCATCCTCCAGCCATAGCCCCCACAATGAGAAACGGCTCTGTCCCCATCGTGACTGCGTCGGGTAACGGAGCATCCATTTGTTCGTGGGACAGATCTTGCGCACATACGAAAAACCTGACAAACGATCGACGCTGTTGCGTGACCTGGTCACGGAGCGTCCCCCGCAACATGGGGTAGCGAGCCTCAAGCGCGTCGAGCACTGAGCAGAGCGTGGCCTGGCCCGGCACATCAAGCATCACCTCACCTTCGACCCGCGCCAATGTCCGTAGATGTGCTGGAAGCACAATGCGGATCATGACAACGTCTGAACTTCCAGAGACAACACGGCGGGAAAGTCTCGAGCCAGAGTCATCCAGCTGTCTCCGGCATCAGCTGATGCGTAGACCTGCCCGCCGGTTGTGCCGACGTACACGCCGCATGAGTCGAGCGAGTCGATAGCCATGGCATCGCGCAAAACATTGACATAGCAATCACGTTGCGGCAGACCTTTCGTGAGCGCCTCCCACTCCTGTCCGCCCGTCCGGCTGCGATAGACACGTAGTTTCCCATCAGGTGGAAAATGTTCCGAGTCACTCTTGATCGGGACAACGTAGACTGTATCCGGCTCATGGGCATGCACGTCGATCGGAAACCCAAAATCTGTTGGAAGGTTTCCGCTGACCTCATGCCATGACTCGCCAGCATCATCGCTACGCATGACGTCCCAGTGTTTCTGCATGAACAACACGTTCGGACGCGATGGGTGTATGGCAATACGGTGCACACAGTGACCAACCTCAGTATGTGGATCAGGGATGTTTTCGGACCGCAGGCCACGGTTCATCGGTCGCCACGTCTTTCCAGCATCATCCGTCCGAAACACACCCGCTGCGGAGATGGCAACAAACATCCGCGCGGCATTGCTGGGATCTTGAACAATCGTGTGTAGGCACATTCCGCCGACGCCTGGTTGCCAAGAGGGTCCCGAGCCATGGCCGCGGAGACCTGAAAGCTCTTGCCATGTCTGACCGCCATCGATTGAGCGAAACAACGCGGCGTCTTCAACCCCGGCATAGACTATGTTCGGATCGGTTAACGATGGTTCAAGATGCCAGACGCGTGCGAACTCCCAGGGATGTGGTGTCCCATCGTACCACTGATGGGTACCGGGAACACCATCATACACAAACTGGTTTCCCACCGGCGCCCACGTCTTGCCTCCATCATTGGAGCGTTGGATGAGCTGCCCAAACCAGCTAGTCGACTGAGATGCATACAACCGATTCGGATCAGCCGGAGCCCCCTTCATATGATAGACTTCCCAGCCCGCAAAGTGGGGACCGCTGATATCCCACTGTTTTCGCTTTTCGTCTGATGTCAGGATGAATGCTCCCTTGCGTGTACCAACGAGTACCCGTACCGCCCTCATTCCTTCCTCCACTTCTGTGTTGGTCGTTCTTTCTCAATGAACCCCATCGCAATCAGCACGATGATTGCTCTCTATATTGGAAAACCTCTTTTTGAAACACCCGCCTGGTCGAGATCAGTTATTGACCGCGGTCGGGTCGATCGAGGTGCTCCAATCTCTTGAGCTGTCATCCGATACATGCTGTGCCGATGACACCCAATGCTAGAATCTGGTTTCCACAAGACTAGGAGTTCTCGGCCTGCTGGACAGATTTGACGATGGCTTGGCTGGCACGGGTACTGAGAAATCGTTGCTGATCGTATCCCCATACGATTTCCCATGCTGAATCTTTATAGCGGGTGAGGAGTGGAAAGGCGACCTCATTCAGCATCCACTGGCCGTGCCGGAGGTCTTCTTTGATGTGCACATCCCAGTAGCTAATGGCTTTTTCGCTGAGGCCAAGCCGTTCCCCTGCGATTTTATAATTCTGGAATGCCGCAGGGACTGAGGTTTCGAAGTAGAGAAGGCTCCCAATGTATCGCAAGAAATGTCTCTTGTGCTCACAAACAGTAAAGCTGTGATTGATGTTGGCGAGGACTTCCCAGGGAACGATTTCAAAGTAGGCTTCTGGCATGGTATCCATGTCAAATTCTCTCAGCATTGCCGAAAAAAATGAGGAATGTTTCCTCGCCAATTTCCCTCCTCCATACTCCTCAAGCAAGATTTTGGTGAGCATGGCTTGCACTTCGTTCCCCACGCCGCCAATGACCCGTGACAATTGGCTTGCTTCTACCAATCCATCCAGAGAGGTGATGGCCAACAATTGACGGTACCCGGTCTGTGACATCTCATTGCGAAAGAACAGGCCAGTCTGCGAGGGCGCTGGATCAAGGTCTTCCGCTGTACGTTCCCGAAGCGCGGCCTCAACATCTATGTCCTTCAAGGAAGACAGAGCAATGTTCTGGGCCTCCCAGTCCTGCCAGACGGTCTCAATTCTCTTCCGTAAGGAAAAGAGGAACGCCGAACTTTCATTGGTGTAATTCTCAAGATCGTCATACCAGAACAGTTTTAATCGGTTGATGCGATAGAGAATCCTTTGAAGGAAGAGATGTGCGTTGGGAGAAGTCGGCTGGTCTTCGTAGGCTTCTAATATGGCCACACCCAGAACAGACTCGAAGGGTTCTAGGCACTCAGGGGTATCGGACACATACCGATCAAGATCATCATGCTGCAGGAGGTGCGTCAAGACCTCTTCCGCTTTGCGATAATCGATATCGGTAATGGTGTGAAAAGAAGAAAGGCTCATCAGATGAGGATAAAAATATAAAAAGGCTGTATAGATATATATTGAAGGATAGTACGGTCACATTCTAGCAAGCACCCTTCAGGGTGAGCAAATCCTCAACGAGATCAACCGTGTAAGAAGGAGACCCATGTCATTTCACTATCACAATTTACGATCGGGAACCGCTGCAGCATCGGTCGATGACCAGTTTGCTCAAGCCGTGCGTGAAGGCCTCTTGAGAGAACCGAAACGTCTTCCTTCGTGGTTGATATTCGATGATCAGGGCAGCGAAATCTTCACCGAGATTACCCAACTTGCCGGATATCATCCAGCTCAATGTGAGTTCGAGATATTCCAGACGCACAAACAGGCCGTCACCGATATCTTTGCGAAGACGCCCTTTCGGGTGATTGAGCTGGGAGCAGGAGATGGGCGGAAAACTCACATTCTTCTTGAGCACTTCATCCAGAACCAGCTGCATTTTGAGTATGTGCCCATCGATATCTCCGAGGGCGCCACCCAGAATCTCGTGGCCTTTCTGGAGTCACGATTTTCCCAGAGTACCATGTCGGTCACAGGATTGGCCACTGATTACTTTGATGGACTCAGTACGGTCAAAGAACATGCCAATCTACGAAACATGGTTCTCTTTCTGGGTTCGACCATTGGAAATATGGAGTTACCCGCAGCCGAGCAGTTCGTTCGGAATGTGCGGGAATCTTTGAACGAAGGGGACTACGTCATGATCGGGTTTGATCTTATGAAGCACCCGAAGACGCTGTATTCTGCCTACAACGATTCAACAGGAGTGTTCGAACGATTCAACCTCCATCTCCTTGATGTCCTAAATCAAAAGCTGGGGGCGAATTTTGTCAAAGATTATTATGTCCAGCAGGGACAGTATAATCCGCGAGCCCATGCGGTCGAGAGCTTTATTTACAGTACCCGAGAGCAGGTTGTGTCCATTGATGCCTTGGGAGAGAAATTTCACTTCGGTGCGTGGGAACCGATGCAAACGGAGCACTCCTACAAATACACCCTATCAGAAATCACATTGTTGGCTGAGAACAGTGGGTATCGGATTGTGAAGCACCTGTTTGATGGAAACAACTACTTCGTGGATTCGATTTGGGAAGTGAAGAAATAGTTCGGCCCGGTTGCTACCCGCACTGGCAGAGAAAGTTGTCGGGGTAATGTGGTCGAGTGGCTTATGCTGGAAAGAGATTCTTCACTTCGTTCAGGATGACAAGGCAAATTTCAAAGAATTGCCATTATCAAGTGAGGAATCATAAGTTGAAGAGATTTTTCCTGTTTTTTTTCGACACTGTATCTTCATGGCTTTGGGATACGACCATTATACCGGAGCAGCAAAAATACTGGAGAAAAAGAACGTATTGTAACAACCATTCGAGACAGATCACAGGCGAAGAGGCAAATTTTCTGTTCCTCTTACTGGACACCGACTATCTTTTATTCCTCTCTCGTGCTAGTTTGAAGAAACTTATCGCCTTAGGCTTGGCTATGAGAATGCAAATTAATAAAGCCCACAACCGATGTTGTTTTGCCCGAGAGATAACTCGAAAGTGTCTGACCTCTGTCGCCTGAATGCAGCGTCTGCGGCCTACCCCTTCACAAGGGTTTACCCTTCCCGAGCTTAAGACAATATCATTTTTTCAAAAGGAGGAACCCCATGGGTTCAAAATTGTATGTAGGTGGATTGCCGTATTCCGCGACTCAAACAGAATTAACTGAACTGTTTTCGGCACATGGTACTGTTCAATCAGCGAACGTCATTAGCGACAAATTCACCGGCCAATCCCGTGGATTTGGATTCATCGAAATGTTGTCCGGAGAAGAAGCCCAAGCCGCAATTACAGCCTTACATTCTACGGAGTTTGGTGGCCGAACATTGACGGTCAACGAAGCCAAACCCCAAGCACCACGCACTGGCGGTGGTGGTGGCTATGGCGGCGGCGGGGATTTTGGAGATAAACGTCGCAGCCGATTCTAACGATGACCCCAATGCGTCTGATAAAAGGGAGAGGTCAAAAAGATCTCTCCCTTTTTTATCACGAATTCAGGTCACACTTTTCATCGTCCCGGCGAAACCAGATAATAGAAATTTGAAAGGCTGGATGCCCGCTTACTCCTGCTGGCATGACGGACTACAGACATTCCTTTCCTCATCGGCCCCTGTCCTGAGAAGATCGAAGGAGCAAGACAAGGTTCTAACCCTCCAAACAACAGTGTTTGTACTTCTTCCCGCTACCACATGGACAAGGGGAATTGCGGCCGAGTCGTCCAGCTCCGAGTTTCATCATGGACACCAGAGCTTTTTTGACTCGTGCTTGCGGATCCTGGTGAAAGATCTGTTCGAGCACGGTGTATAATTCAGGATGCTTTCGCTTCATTTTATCCGGGTTTTCAAAAAAGTACTCAGAGACGACCGCAAAAAATTCGGCTTCATTCGTCAATCCATAGGGATTGATATCTGAGTGACCGGCCCGGATGTTTACCATTTCTTTATGCACCAGCTTGAGCCATGGAGTGATGGCAGACCGAGGTAACCCGACCGAAGGCACCCCATCAACGGCGCCGTCGGACTTATCCAGTAAATGCGCAAACTCATGAATGCCCACGTTTTTCCGATCCTGCGTCACGCGAAAATCTCGCAACAGATCAGGCTTGGACAGAATCATCATACGATTCATCGCCCCGGTCCCGACCATGCCCAGCACATCTTGGTTCCCCACACGCCCAATTTCATATTGATCATTGAAGGTGGTCGGATAAAGAAGCACTTCACTGATTTGGTCCCACTCCCACCCAGGAAAACCAAAAATGGGAATGATGGCACTTGCCGCAACCAACACGCGCACCGTGTCATCGACTGTGGTCTTAATGCCAGTGATCCGTTTTTCAGACAGAAAGATGCGCACCTCTTCCCGAAAGTGGTCCTTCTCCGATTCATCGAGTGTCTGAAAAAACGGCACCTCCCGCTGCAAGATGGTTTCCCAAGCTGAGGGAAAAGGTTGCTTCCGAAGTGCCGCCCGACGTCGGCCTTTCCGCGTCAGAAACAAAAACAGGAACAATGCCACAATGAAAGCCCCAGCGGTACGGATGGCGATGTCTAAAGTTGCCTGTCTCTCCGGCAACAACATCACAAGGAACAACGTAAAAACGATGCCCGAGAGGAATAATGATAACCCACGGGTGAGTTTTTCTTGGCGGCGACGCGCGTCCATATTAATAAGGCCCTGTTCCTTCATGTCTGTATTTCTTCGGACGTCTCAGGTATAGACTTCGTCCCAAGACGAGGAGACATACTGGCCTTGCCGGACATGTCCCTTCCAGCCACGTTGCCGACTGAGCCGTTGAGCATAACGCATGTGTAAGGATTTGAGCACCCCTTGCCATCTCTCCTTGGTGGCCGGAGCGGCCACCAGGTGGATGTGATTGTCATGAGGCAATATGCCAGCATATCCACGTGGTTTTGATGGCAATAGTCTTTCAGCCAAGTCAGCTAGATTTGGCGAGCGTCATTCGGGAAAAAGACGTCCTCCCGCCGATTGCCACGTTGGGTCATATGATGGGGTACGTGGGCAAAGATCGTCCGGGCGAGGCATGGAGGTAGCATCCCATAGAAAAAGGGAGGTGTACCCTTTTTATAGCTCCTTAACTGTTTTGGCACACGGGACGGTCCAATCAGCAAACGTCATTAGCGACAAATTCACCGGCCAATCCCGTGGATTTGGATTTATCGAAATGTCGTCCGGAGAAGAAGCCCAAGCCGCACGCACTGGCGGTGGTGGCTATGGCGGCGGCGGGGATTTTGGAGGAGGTACCCGTCGCAGCCGGTTCTAACGATAACCCCAATGCGTCTGATAAAAGGGAGAGGTCAAAAAGACCTCTCCCTTTTTTTATCCCGACTTCAGCAGTTGAACAAGTATTAGCACAGGCCCTTAACACACAATTCGCTTAAAGATAATCCTTTGATTTATCGGAGAAAGATTAAGAGATTAAGGAAAAAAATGAAAAAAGGAATGCTCCCTTTTTATTCTGATGGTTTTTCCTGGGGCATAGTAAAAACCCAAAATGGCTTAGTATTAAAGAATCCGAGAACCCAGAATGTCGCATTAGGTTCATCTTGACAAACGGCAAAGCTATAAGAAAAAACTTCATCACCGATACTATACTTGGGTGAACCTTTGATGAAATTGATTGTTCTCAGAACCGCGTTCATGGCTTTCGGTGTTTTTTCCATCGTGTCTGATGAATGAACTGAAATAGAGTAATCGGTTGGTAGAGGCCTGTTGAAATGATGATAAAACAAGCCTTTCGTAACTCGTTCTAGAACACGACTTATTCGAGAACCATCCACTTTCATGGCAATGCCTTCCTCATAGTACAGCCCCCCAACTGTCATCAAAGGAATCTTTTTCAGAATTTTTAGCATGGAGATACGAAACCCTTGTGCCTTGGGCCGTTGAAGTGAACGCTTGATCGTTGGACGTAATTTTTGGGCTTCGGCATGTTCCGATACTCGCAGTTCTGATACAAGCACTGTACGGAAATATTCATCATCTTGTGATAAACCATTGTTACAGGAGTAACAAGCGGGAACAGTGATTAACGATGGACGCGGTTCAGGAAAGAGACATTTTGGAGGAACATGGTCTTGGGTAGAGACTGGCTGTCCACAATAGACACAGGATAAATGTTGATCTCCTGTTTCAGATGATTTCATAAATTATCACTTTTCATTATCCCAGCGATCAAAAGGGGGCTCATTCGATTCTATCGGTAGGTCTCTTGAAAACAATCCTTACTTGAGTTTTGCGACCCTTACGGTTTCAGACGGAACGGACCACTCTCACTTCATGTCTTTCACAAGCAAAGCAGGAGTCGTTACTCGCATGGAAGCCTGTGCATAGTCACGAATATTTCGCGTGGCAATGACATCGGCTCCACAGGCCATAGCAGCGGCGACTTGCATGGCATCTTCAAAGTCCTTCATTGGAAATTGACAAGCCAGATGGAAACTATCACGGTTAGTAGGAGCAATATCAATGAATCGTATCAAGTCGTCGAGGAAATCCCGGGTGTGATGGGCGCCTTTAGCCGGAGAAACCAGATAATAGAAATTTGAAAGGCTGTGCCAGGCCACAAACCCTTGACCTCGTCGCATCTCCAACGCTTCCAGTAGTTTTATAGAGGCTTCGACGTGGGATGTTCGGTCCAGCGCGACGTCAATCAAGACGTCCGTATCCAACAAGACAATCATAGATATTTTTTCGCCAGTTGTCGGTAGCGGTCATCCTGGCGAAATGCAGGTTTCAACCGACCTCGCCATTTGCTCGCGAAGGACGGTGTGTTCCTAGCACTCATGTCACGGAGCGCAGTTTCAATGAGTTGAGATAGGGAATGGCCTTGAGCGCGGGCATACTGCTTGGCTTTCGGAAGTAAATCTTCATCAATGGTAACGGTTAATTTCGTTTTCATGACAATCTCCATATACGTATGTTTAAATAAAGTATACGTGCTCTTATTTGATCTGGCAAGCTCGCGAGAGAACCTGCTTGGTAGAACCACGAGGCAATAGCCAGCATAGCCACGTGGTGTTGAAGACGACCATCATCCGAGAAAAAGACGTCCTCCCACCGATTGCCCCATTGGGTCATATAATGGGTCACACTGAGGTGGCCCAGAATTGACAGACACCTGAAAAAGGGGACAGGACCCCCGGAGGGGGTGTCACATGAGCCAACTGAAAACGTTTACGCCGGAGTTTAAACGCGAAGCAGTGCAGTTATTAGCAAATGGGAGCCGCCTGGTCTCGCAGATTACCCGCGAGCCCGGAATCAAACGCAATCTCTTTTGCCCTAAAGACACGGAGCATTACCAATTTTGAGGTCGCAGCTAACAAATGGTGGGCTGTGAAGGGACGAATCTGCGGCCCGTATGGGGCTCTGTTAAGATTTGGGGAGTCGGCGTCGACTTAAGCCTTCATATACTTCTATTTTTGTCTCAAGTCGAACAAGCCGGTCACGATGGTTTTTCAATTCCGTTGCAACCTCACCAAGGTTTTTCTCGATTCGCTTCATTTGATCTTGCAAGCCAACAAGCCCTTTTAGTGTCTTGTAGATGTCCTCGGCAACACTCATGAGGCCTTTTGTTTCGGTTTCCGTAACTCATGCAAGGCTGATTCTAATTGGCGGTTTGCGCGCTTTGCTTGCAACGTCATCGCTGCAACCGATTCTCTGGCTGTTTTCGCTGCAACAGCGAGTTCAGCAGAATCAATTCCCTCAGCCCCAATTGCTAAATAACATTCAATCGCACGACGCACCTCACTCGCAAAACTCGTCTGACGGCGTTTTGCCAATTGGGATAATTTCTTTTTTTGCACTGACGCTAAATGAATTAATGTGGTTTCAAGAGCAGGCATCAGACCCTCCTTTCACAGCTGTTCCTATATTACTCCTATATATGATGGAGAATCTAGCCTCTCCCTCCTCTTCCTCTGCAGACATTGTTTAAACTTGGACAGCCTTATGAGGAAGAAAGGAGGTTGGGTTCCGACAACGTTTTGACGACATCTTGTGCCATGTCAACGGGCTCCTGAATGATTCGCCTTTGGGGCACAAGCTTGTCGTTCATCAAAGGTAGCCTATCAATAAGATAGAGAAGTTATCCTTTTAACTTTGAGGCGAACTGCTGACGGAACTTAGCAATTTTAGGTCCGATGAGATAGGAACAATATGGTTGAGCGGGATTACGAACGAAGTACTCCTGATGGTAATCCTCTGCCATATAAAAGGGTTGTGCGGGTGAAACTTCGGTTACAATTGGAGCGTCAAACAGTTTGTCTGCGGTCAATGCTGCTATAACTTCTTTGGCTGTACCTTCTTGTGCTGGAGAGTGATAAAAAACTACGGATCGGTATTGCGTGCCGACGTCATTCCCTTGGCGATTCAGCGTGGTGGGATCATGCACGGCAAAAAAGACGTAGAGAATGTCTCGAAAAGAAATGACGGATGGATCGAAGGTAACTTGGACCACTTCAGCATGCCCACTCACACCAGTGCATACCGCTTCATAGGATGGATTGGGTTGCTTCCCACCCATATAGCCTGACTCGACCGAGTCGACACCCTGCAATTGGTCGAATGCCGCTTCAATACACCAAAAACAGCCACCCCCAAGCGTCGCGATTTCTTTACCTGGTGGTAGGGTAACTGGTGATTCAGCCATAGATCCTCCTTGTCGTGATGTCCTTTTGAAGAACACGGATTGTTGCATGAGTTATAACACTTCATTTCTTTTGCTGTCACGGTATTGAAACTATAAGGAATCGATGTAAAATCCACAGTATTTTTTCTGTGATTTTCTGTGACAAGAAACAAAGAAATTCTGTACAGTTGGGGCAACAGATGTGCTATAGGAAAGTTACTGCTCATGATACCCACATCTCAGCAATTTGATGTCATTGTCGTTGGAATGGGGCCCGCTGGGTCCTCAGTAGCGTTTGAATTAAGCCGGGCTGGGGTCTCGGTATTGGGCTTAGAAAAGCAGACCCACCCTCGGTACAAAGTATGTGGAGGGGGGTTATCCGCACGCATTGAGCAGTACTTGCCCACGGATTTTAAGTCGGTGGTTGAGGAAGAGGTCCACCGCTTGCACTTCACCTATGGGCCGGAGGAGTCGTATGTGATTGATTCCGAAAAGCCCTTTGTCTATATGGTCATGCGTTCCCGTTTTGATCAATGGTTGGTACACCATGCACAGGTTGCTGGTACGGAAGTCCACCAGAATGAAACGGTGACTCGCTTGAAAGCGCTACCAGAAGGCGTTGAGGTGGAGACGGACAAAGGACGATATTTTAGCCGTGTCGTGGTAGGTGCTGATGGCGCCTTGAGTGTGGTCGCACAGCAATTATTTCCAGGACGGCGGTTGCAGAAAGTTCCCGCGCTAGAGAGTGAGATTCTCTTTGGAGAAATGAACCTGGGAGCGGGTCAACCTGACACACAATTGAGGCGGTATGCCAACGTAGCCATCATTAGTCTAAATGCTGCGAAAAAAGGCTATGGGTGGATCTTTCCTAAACACCATGGACTGTCGATTGGTGTAGGAGAATTTGTTCGTGGAGACAGCCGACCTAAGCGAAGTTTTCAACAATTCATTCAAGAAGATCCAAATTTGTCAGGATATGTTGTGCCTCCCCCTGTAGGACACCCTCTTCCTATTTGCAACGGGTACGCCGACAAGAAGGGGCAACGCTGGAATGGCGGGTTAGTGCATACTCATGCGCTGTTAGTGAGTGACGCAGGGCATTTGGTTGATCCCCTTCTTGGAGAAGGGATTCTGTATGCGGTGCGGTCCGGGCAGTTGGCTGCCACGACGATTGTGGACTATTTGCACAACACGAATCGACATTTGGAAGCCTATGAAGAGGCCATTATCCAAGAGCTTGGTCCTGAGTTTCGGATTGCGTCCCGATTAAATAAAGTCGTGTATGGTATTCCCCGATCTTGGCATCGCTGGGTGGGCCGAACATTTCCCGTCTCGTACCAAGGGTTGCTGCGCCGGTATTGTGGAATGCTTCAAAGCCACGAGACCTACCGGACCCTTTGGGCCAGAATGATGCTAAAACTTCAAGGCCCGTTTGCCACGGCTTCCAAACGAGCTGACCTCTCTTAACACAACATTTTCTGCTCCTCATCCTCTGTCTGCTTAGACCGCCTGTGGGGACAAGGGTTATTCGTTCTTTGTTGATCCCTGCCATAACATGTCGTATCCGAGTTCCTTAGTCTCAGAGCACATGGAGGCCAAGGCAGAAAATGTTTTCTTGAATATTTCATCGGCATGGGATTGTTCATGCGCTTCAAACGACTGCCAATACGTCACGATGGCATAATGCTCATCGGCCGTTTTGGTATCAGTGAGTGAGCCTTCATCAGACACGAAACCGGAAAACTTGAAGACCTGTCCAGCCAGAAATCCTCCTTTTTCACCACCGTAGGTTTCTTTGACAACCATGCACATTTCTCCCACGGCCAACTCAACTTCATCGAAGCTGACACCGGGCTTAAGCGTGACCGTATTGAAGAGCATTTTCGCCCCAAATGGGACTGTAATGGGACCGAACATGTTAGCCTCCTGAAAGAGACACGCCGCTAAAACACGTACGCGTCAGGAATAACAATACCCACGAGTAATAAAGATATTCTAACATCGATAATATTTCAGATTCCTCATGGTCTGAGACCATCGCCTGTTCGATTCTTCTTTTCGAACACACTAAGGCTGACTTTAGAGAAACGCATCACGGAACGATATTTCTAGAATACGTTATAGCGCAATGTTGAGAGACTTGCAGTGTCTCCAAGATTTAATAATCTCTTCGACTCAGGTGAAACAATTCAAGCAGGTAAAGAGGAAATCTTGCTTTCGGCTAAACTGTGGATAGGTCAATTCTAACAGATGACAGTATTGACACCATGTTGGGATTAGAGAACCTTATTCTATGGAGGCCAAGTTGCGATAATCACAGGTATTCTTACCCCACGAAGTCTCCATCTATTGACAACCTCACAGTGGTTAAACCCCCTGTTTCGTTAGAGTACGTGCCTCCGTGGAAGGTGGTGGGTAACCAACCACCTACCAAATTTCTTTCGTTCTGGATGTCGCAGTTTTTCTGGAGACATTCAGTTGGTCCACTGGCGGATGAAGCATAATTCTTAGGCGAGCAAGCCGAGCGACCGGTACGTATTCCGGCCTGCAATACCATCAGGTTCTAACCCACTTTGTTCTTGCCAAGCTTTTAATGCCACCTCCGTGCCACGACCAAATTTTCCATCCACTTGGATTCCAAGCGTTTCCTGAAGCTTACGGACCCAGAGCCCTCTCGAACCCTTTTTGACCAATTTGTATTCAACCGATGGGATAATTTCTACAGATGGACCCTTTCCACCGGCCATCGTGATGGCAGTCGTACGCACGCCCTCAACACGACGTCCCCACCCTTTTCCAAACGTGGGCCAGGTGGGAAGGCTATGCAGGAAAGTTAGACGACGATCGCACATATTATCGGCAACGACGGTGGGATTGAACTCTTCTACTTTAGAAAGCGTTTTAGGACCAATACCTCCATCCTGTTTGGCTCCGACTGCAGCCTGTAACCATTTTGCTCCTCGCCCAGGACCGGAATTTACTGCAGCGTCAAAAACGGCGTAATCGACACCCGGCGGAAGTTTGTCACAGCAACATTTGTTCCAGTAGCCAGCACGGTAGATTTGCTCTAATTCCTCCTCAGGAATGTTATGCAGGTCCTCCTTGCTTTTCTCTTCACCAAAGTGGCGTTGATACGTGGTCAGCGTGACCCCTTTCATCGTTGCACCCCCAGGATCTTTCGGATGATCTGCCCAGCCACCTTCGTGGACCAGTACATGCTTGAGGGCGCTTTTAAAATTTCTCTTCATTTTTTCCCTCCGCGAGTGTTACTCATTGGTTGAATTCAGAATGAAGTCGAGCATGAGTATTGACTTGAATGTCTCTTTTGAGTCTCCCCCGTTAGTTTCCCAGGAAGGTTGTTTTCGTCCGAGTCAACGCTATCCTCTTGAGAGACACAACTCCGTTCACCGGACTTGATTTACTGGAAGATATCCTCGCTATCAAGTAAGGATCTTTTCAAAAAGAAAGGAGGGATGCTGTCAACGACTACGGTAACAATTAAAGGCTATATTATCATTCCTAAGAGAATAATATCACTGAACTGATTCACTTTCGTGAACGTGCATAGAACAATCTGTTTGAGCCAAACAACTCAACGGTTTTATCACATACTACCACGCTGCTTGGAACAACTCGGTCGTTGCCCATCACATTCCGGAACACCCATCCAGATCATCTACAACGGCATTAATCAATGGGTGGCTCTTTATCACGGCATGATCGAAGAATACCCGCACGTTCCCCCCTCTTGAACAGCAGACTATCTCCTGTCATGTATGAGCAACGATTCAAGGCCAATCAGCGCCTGCCGAACAGTTCTCAACGAGAAGCATGTTGTTCCGAGAGTCATTTGGGATAAACACTTGATTCACTGCGGATTTTGGATACGTTACCTGCTCACACACAGCACTTTGCCCGGGGCCAACAACGACGTTTGTTCCAACTTTAATCGTACAAGAACTCATACGATCCAACGGGCTCCAAGATGGACAGATCCCATTCTCTTCGCGATATTTCTGTTTTGGTCCTTTAGGTAATTCAAAAGACCACCAGCTTCCATAGAGGGTGTAAGATTTCTCTTTGTTCCATACCCGATAAACAGGAACCGGCTCCGTGGTTACAAACGCGTTGCCCACGCAGAGTTTTCCTTGCCCACTGGCCCCAAGCGCTTTCTGCACAAGTATGGTGTCCTTTATTTCAACGAGACCCTTCGGTGGATGTTCAACCTCTCCGACACATGCAATGCGATCAACGCCTAAAGATGGTTGCTCCATCGTTGGCGTCATGCCAGCGCATCCGACAAGGAACATGAAGACAAAATACAATGAGCCGTCAACTATTTTTCTGTGTGACATAAAATGTACTTTCCTTATGTGTGTTCCACCAACCGGAGCAGGCAAACTAGCAGTCAGGTACGAATGCGTCAATACACCCCGCCGCACCGGGTAAACGACAACTATTCAACTGCCTGTACCACTTTTGAGTTCTAAAAGTGAACTCAGCACTCATGATGGGTCAGATGCTCAAGTTTGCCGTACAGGTCGTCACTCGTTGTAAAGTTCGACGTTATTGATATTGGATATTGTATTGGTGTTGGGGTCGGTATAAAAGACTCGTTGCGATAAGACCAGAGACAACGAGTAGGACAGGCAATGTGTTAGGTCAACACACTGGCTTTAAGGCGCGATTGATGACGACGCTCCAACGCCACGAGCAGAAGGGAAATTGCCGCTGGGGTTACGCCGGAGATGCGAGAGGCTTGCCCGATCGAGGCCGGACGGACTCTTGTGAGTTTTTCTGCGACTTCGTTGGAAAACCCCAGGATATGCCGATAGGAAAAATCCGGTGGAATAGAGCGGTTTTCTAATTTCTTAAACCGATCCACTTGCTGCAGCTGGCGTGCGATATATCCTTCATATTTCAGGGTGATTTCAATCGCTTCGCGGACGGCTTCATCTTCCTCGCCCTGTTCTCCTAACAAGTCCATCAGCGTGGCATACGTGATTTCCGGTCTCTTCAGGAGCTGTGCCAACGTTGGGTTTTGCTCCGGAAACGCGGTGCCCAACTTCTCCCAAAGTGGACGTTGCTCTTCTTTCCATGACGAGACCGTATGGCGCAACCGGTCCACTTCCTGTTCAATGCGTTCTCGCTTTCTGAGAAACTGTACATAGAGGGGTTCGTCAATTAACCCTAGCGTAAATCCTGTTTCCATGAGTCTCTCGGCAGCGTTGTCTTCACGCAGTAAGAGCCGGTACTCAGCGCGAGATGTAAACATCCGATACGGTTCTCTGGCATCCTTAGTGATCAGATCGTCAATCAACACACCGATATAGGCTTGCGACCGATTCAAGATTAGGGGCGGCGCGTCTTTAACTTTCTGTGCGGCATTGATGCCAGCCATGAGCCCTTGCGCCGCAGCTTCTTCGTACCCAGATGTTCCATTGATCTGGCCTGCGTGATAGAGACCTTCCACATATTTTGATTCTAGGGTCGGATGCAATTGCCAAGGAGGAAAGTAGTCGTATTCCACAGCATAGCCCGGCCATAACATCTTGACATCCTCTAGCCCAGGAATCGTCTTGAGCATGGCTAATTGGACATCGACAGGAAGACTGGTGGAAATCCCATTGGGATAATAGGAGTTGGATTTCAATTCTTCAGGTTCTAAGAAAATCTGGTGGCTCGGCTTATCGGCAAACCGCACGACTTTGTCTTCTATTGAAGGACAATATCGAGGCCCCGTGGCGTCGATCGTTCCAGCATAGATCGGCGACCGATCGAGATTCGCCTGAATAATCTTATGGGTTTCTTCGGTCGTTTGTGTCAGATGACAGGAAATCTGAGGGTTTGTGATGGCTGTCGTCCGACAAGAAAAGGGTCTGAGGTGAGGATCACTTGGCTGGCTGGCTAAGATCCCGAAGTTAATGGTATCACGGTCCAGCCGAGGCGGTGTTCCTGTTTTCAAACGTCCGACCTCAAACCCGAAATCTCTCATGCAGTCAGACAATTGTTCAGCGGGTGATTCACCAGCCCGGCCGCCAGGCAGATGGTTGAGCCCAATGTGCATCAGTCCCTTTAAAAAGGTCCCTGACGTAATGACCACTACCCGTGTATGAATCACATCCCCATGATTGGTGACGACTCCTGTGATCTTTCCCTGTTTGGTTAGAATCCGTTCAGCAGTTCCTTGCACAATCTCCAGTCCCGCCTGTGCCTGCAACGTTTCTTGCATGGCCTGCTTATACAGAGACTTGTCGCACTGAACTCGCAGCGCACGAACCGCCGGACCTTTTCTGGTATTCAGTCTTCGAAATTGAATGCCGGCCTTGTCGGTGTTATACCCCATCTCTCCACCCAACGCGTCAATTTCCTTGACGAGATGCCCTTTGGCAATCCCTCCAATGGCCGGATTACAGGGCATCTGCGCAATCTTGCTTGTCTCAATGGTTAACAACACAACCTGGCACCCCATCCGGGCAGCGGCCAATGCGGCTTCACACCCCGCATGCCCACCTCCAATGACCACAATGTCTCGTTCTAGTGCCATAGTTCTTGTCTCTGAATGATCGAGTTTGTTCTTGACCGTCTATTTGCCAATACAAAATTCGCGAAAGATATGATCCAAGACCTCTTCACTACTCACCTCGCCGGTCATTTCCCCCAAGCTGTCGAGGGATGATCGAATATCTAATGCAATGACGTCCCCAGATAGTTGGTTCGTCACAGAGTCTAAGGCATTCGTGACAGAGTCCTTGGCTCGTACTAAAGCCGCGTGATGTCGGGCTCGACCCACCACTATGGACTCACCAGGCTCAAAATCTCGGCGAAGCACACATTTTCGCATGGTCTCTCGGAGCTCGTCCAATCCCTCCCCGGTCTGTGCCGAAACCCGTATCCCTTCCCCCATCACTTCGACATCAGATCGTTCAACTTGCAAGGGCAGGTCACATTTATTAATCACGCATAAACGCTTTTGGTCCGTGCCTTCTTGAAGAAGGGCGCGGTCTTCCTCGCACAAACCTCTTGACCCATCAATCACCATAAGGATCAGTTCCGCTTGGGTGATCGCGTCACGGGTTCGTTTGATGCCTTCCTGTTCGATCGCATCCTGTGTGTGTCGAAGCCCGGCGGTATCCACAATTCGCATTGAGACACCCTGGATGTTGACGACTTCGTCTACCACATCACGCGTCGTCCCCGGTATCGAAGACACAATCACTCGATCGACTTGAAGTAAGGCATTTAACAAACTTGATTTCCCGACATTGGGACGACCGATGATCGCCACTCGAATCCCCTCCCGGAGAATGCGCCCTTCCGCATAAGTCCTCACTAGTTGCTGAAGATCCTCGAATGCCTTGCTGAGGGTCGATTGGATTTCACCCGTTTCCACAAAAGTCATATCTTCTTCGACGAAATCCATCCCCGCCTCAATATGAGCCAAGAGGCGGAGGAGTTCATTCCGTATTCGACTGACTTCTTGCGACAAGTGCCCACGAAGCTGGCTTTGGGCGACTTTGAGGCTACTTGCCGTAGAGGCTCGAATCGTATCCAGAACGGCCTCGGCCTGGGTGAGGTCTAGTCGGCCATTCAAAAATGCTCGTCTGGTAAATTCACCTGGAGCCGCTAACCTCATGCCAACCTGTCCCAAGGCCTCGCAGGTCGCTTGGACAACATAGGGACCCCCATGGGTATGAATCTCTACGACGTCTTCCCCTGTAAAGGAGTGAGGACCACGCATCACGACAACCAACGCTTCATCTAAATTCCCTGGAGGAGAGGCTGATCCTGCGGTGACGACCGCTTGGACATCACTCAGATGGAGGGTATGCGTCAAAAGGGTATCGAGCGGGCGACCGTGGCGAGGTTTCACCACTTGCGAGGTAAGGGCAATGGCGTCTTTTCCACTGACTCGAATGATACCGATACCCCCTTCTCCCGGAGGGGTGGCCACTGCACAAATTGTATCGTCCAAGTCCTGGTCCATGTTTCTGGCCCCACTGGTTAGACTTCTTCAGATTCCTTCTTGCCCCCTTTCCCCTTACCTTTCTTTTTGGGGGATGACGTGTGATCCGCCTCTTTCGATTCCGTCTGACTTTCATTGGTCGCGAGAGAAGCTTGAGAAAAAGTTGATCGCTTGAAAATAAATCGATCCGTCACAAACTGCTGGGTGATCGTCAAGACGTTGTTCGTCAACCAGTACAACACCAGACCGGCAGGAAAAGTGACAAATAAAAAGGTCATGAAGACAGGAAGCAGCAACATCATTTTTGCTTGTGTGGGGTCCATGGTGGTCGGCATAATTTTTTGCTGAATGACCATGGAGGCGCCCATCAGCACCGGGAGGACATAATACGGGTCCTGAATCGACAAGTCCGAAATCCACAATATAAAGGGCGCCTGCCGCAAGTCCACGGTCATATATAAAATATTAAAGAGGGAGACAAAGGCTGGCATTTGGACCAACATCGGCAGGCAACCCCCTACGGGATTGACCTTGTGTTCACGGTACAGTTTCATGAGTTCTTTGTTCAGTTTTTCTCGATCATCCTTGAGTTTCGTTTGGAGGGCCACAACTTTGGGCTGAATCTTCTGCATCCCTTGCATGGAGGTATAGCTTTTGTACTGAAGCGGAACAAATAGCAGCTTAATCCCAACCGTGAGGAGAATAATGGCGACGCCATAATTGTGGGTATACTCGTAAAAAAACCTCAGTACGTAAAAGAGGGGTTTGGCCACCGCCTTCACGACGCCCCAGCTGCCATAAATAAACCATCCAAAATCAATGGTATCCTCCAGACCAACCTCAAACGCTTTGAGAAGATCGAATTGCTTGGGGCCTGCATAGAGTTGAAAGGAAAGATGTTGTGTCCCAGAGGCCTGAGGGAATCGAATACCTGCAGACATGACATATTCGGCTTCTTTTTGGGCGGAAATGCCTTCCGCTCCCCCCTTGGGGATAATGACACTGATAAAATATTTATCCTGTAAGGCGGCCCATCGAATATCTCCATTCCGGTGAAGCGTTGGGTCGGGCACTTCTTTTTCTAACTCGTCGCCGATCATCCAGGCTGGGCCCAGGAACCCAATAAACCCTTGCCCCCATTCCACAACTCCGAAGTTTGTTCCTAACAGCACATCAATCTCTTCTTCCAAGCCCTCGGCCTTGACCTCTACATCTACGGCATAGCTATCGTGATGAAAGGTCAACACTTTTTGAATGCTGATGTTTCGATCGGGAAGTTGGTAGGAAAAGGTTAGATGCCCGTCAGGATGGTCAGCATCCAATACGGTAAAATCTCGATTGACTTCATAGAACCCATCACGCAGGAGTTTCGTGAGCGCTGCATCGGGCAGATTTAACGAAAGAGGACCTGGGAAGTGGCCTTCAGGATAGACTAAATCGATGGCATGAGGATTGTCGTCATTTTGGGTTAAATACTGCTTTAGCTTCCAGCTTTGTATTTGTCCACCGCGGTTGGTGATGGTGGCTTGGATCAAAGGCGTCTCAATATGTTCAATGTGCTCTTGTGCCGAATATGCACTCTCTCCTTCCACCTCCATCGATGACGAAGAACCTGTGGGTTGCTCACGTTCCGTATCTGTTTGCAATGATGCAATTGGGGAAGCGTCCCTCCGAGCACTTGGCAATTCCCCATCGTATGCCTCTTCAAGGACGGTGTCCTGGTCGGGGATCAACCCCAATTCTTTCATCAAAAAGTCATAGGCAAAAATAATGACGAGAGAAAGCACCAGAAAGGCAACAACACGTTTTTCCATCGATTAGTCGCTCCGTTATACGTATCGCGGACTCCCAACAGGATGAAACGCCAGGGGTCTCATGATGCCTGTTAAGAAAAAGAAGTGGTTAAAAAGCAATGGGCTCGCGCCCCAACCTGAGTTATCGGACGGGATCAATTCCTCCCGGATGGAAGGGATGACATTTGAGCAGGCGGATAATTGTAGCCTTACCCCCATTGAGAATTCCATGCCGTGCGATTGCCTCATAGCCATACTGAGAGCAGGAAGGATCAAAACGGCAATTGGGCCCTAAAAATGGGGAAACCAGGCGTTGGTAGGTGGTGATGAGCAGAAGAATGAGCTGACGCATATATCTTTGTTGGGAGTTCCTATACTTCTTCATGGATCAAGGTCTTTGTCCACGTGTCTACCAAAGTTTGGTGTTTTACGGTCAATGATGCCTGGCGCGGAAACACAATACAATCTTTCTTCGGGGGGACAACTCGGCAATGACTCCGTACCAACTCTCGAAAAATTCTCTTTGCCCGATTTCGGAGAACGGCCTTTCCTAAGCGCCGCCCCACGACGATTCCAACTCTTCCCCGTTGGGTAGGGGCTGGGGCAATCATGGCAGTAAAAAAAAGTGTGACGACCCGTTTTCCTTCTCGCTTGATTCGGTTAAAATCTCGCCCGTGATGAATGAAGAGGCTTTGGGTAGGCCTCTTGTTGTATGTTGGGTTATTCATCCGATACTGTGAGACGAGAGCGCCCTTTCTTTCTCCGTCTTGCGAGGATTTTTCGACCATTCTTTGTGCTCATGCGCTTTCGAAACCCATGATCCCGTTTTCGCTTAAGATTTGAGGGTTGCCTGTAGGTCATCGACATGGCTTATTACCTTTCTACTGTAGAAAATATTCTGTTATAACAAGAAGTTATTCTAAAAAACACCTTCTTCTCTGTCAATGACAGACTTGGCGACTATGAAAGAACGAGTATGATTCATCGTATCCGTGGTGTCAAAGATGTTTTGCCTGATGATATTTCCCTTTGGTATACAGCCGAACAGGCGGCACATCGTCTTGCACAATCTTATGGATTCAAAGAAATTCGTACGCCGATGTTCGAGGATACCAGTCTCTTTGTCCGGAGTATCGGTGGAGAAACAGACATTGTCGAAAAGGAGATGTACACCTTTCCAGATCGTGATGGGACATCGTTGACCCTCAGACCCGAGGGAACGGCAAGCGTCGTTCGGGCTTTTATCGAAAATCGCCTTCTCAATACACCGACTTCCCGAAAACTCTACTACATTGGCCCCATGTTTCGCCATGAACGTCCTCAAGCTGGTCGCTTTCGGCAGTTTCACCAATTTGGTGTGGAATCTATCGGAAGCCCTAGTCCAATGATCGATATTGAGGTTATTTCCCTGTTATGGCGATTTTTCTCATCCCTGCAGATTGATGGGCTTGCCTTGGAAGTCAACTCTCTTGGCGTATCAACCGAGCGCCAACAGTTCAAGGATGCGCTTCTAGGTTTTCTTGTGCCGATTTCTGCCAATTTATGTGGAAACTGTCAAAGACGAATGCATAGTAACACCCTCCGCGTCCTTGATTGTAAAGTCCCCTCTTGCAGAACAGCTACAGCAGAGGTTCCAACCCTTTCCTCATTTCTTTCCTCCTCATCCAGTGACCATTTCCAACAAGTTCTGGAGGGATTAGACCTCCTAAACATCCCGTATGTCCTTAATCATCGTCTCGTCCGGGGGCTGGACTATTATTCCCGAACGACTTTTGAAGTGACATGCCATTCCCTTGGAGCACAAAATGCCATCGGAGCTGGCGGGAGGTATGACGGACTACTGGAAACCCTCGGAGGGCGCCCGTCTCCCGGCGTTGGCTTCGCCATTGGGCTCGAACGCGTCATCTCCGTTCTTCCCGAGTCAGTGATTCTACCCCCTACACCTTTAGTCTACGTAGCTGGATTTGGCCAAAACGGGCAACAATCTGGTATGTGTGTACTAGAAGCTCTCCGAGCCAACGGCATTATGGCTGACACAGACTTTCAGTCTTCGACATTAAAAACTCATCTCAGATCCGCTGATCGCCTTGGCGCCACGTTGACCATTATTTTAGGGGATGACGAATGCCAAAATGGGCAAGCTATACTTCGAAATATGTCGTCTAAACAGCAAGAATTTCTCCCCATTGACGCCGTGCCTGACACCCTGAAGACACGTCTATCTTCTTAATCCATCGCCTCATAATTTCTTGACTTTTTCACTCCTAGTAACTATAATTTTCCCTTATTTTTCAATAACTAACGATTTCACAACCAACTTCTCATTACCAAAATATTCTACGAGGACAATTCTTTTGTCCGTCCTTCTCGACTCGCACCGAGAATATTATACTTATGTAGGGCAAAAAACGTATGTCGATGCCGTTAACCATCGTGATTCTCATCACTCAAAATCCCAAGCACACCCATCGAGCAGTCGAAGGACTCCGTATTGCCCTTGGTCTTTCCACTGGACCAAACCCTATAACGATTGTTCTCCTAGGCCAGGCTCCTCTTCTCCTTACTGATGAAGTTGAAGAGGTCATTGATGCCGAGATTATTGAAAAACACTTACCAGTGATTCAGGAACTTCAGCTCCCTCTTGTGGTTTCACAAGACGCTACGTCTCAATTTGACTTTGACCCAGGTTTCTCGATTCAAGAAGCTTCTTCCGATGACATTGCCTCGTTGATTACGAAAAGTGACCGTATACTAGCCTTTTAAGATTGTAAAACAGTATGAAAACACTTCTTGCTCTCCTGTCAAAAAGCTCTAATCGTGACGATGTCGAGTTTATACCGTTCCTCTCGAACACTGATACCGTTCTGACTGTGATTCTGATACAGGAAGGCATTCACCTGACACAATCACCTTCGGACAAGACGTATGTGCTTGAGGACGATCTTACGCTCAGAAATGGACATTCGACATTTCCCAAGATCTCCTATCGTGATATGGTAACGATGATTTTTGATGCAGATACGGTAATAGCGTTGTAATGTATGCAAACTTACATGTTTTCTCTCTTCTCCTAGGATTATTCATAAAAGAACTAAAAAATCGTAGTCGTAGGAATATGAATAAGGTCTGTAGATAGTGAGGAAAATAGAGAATGTCCTTGCTAGATCTGCATATTGCGTGGTGTCAGCTTGGAGAGAACATAGGGATGAAGGCAGGAATGGCTTTGGGACATCTGTGGGGTATCCTGTTGGTAACAGGCATCCACTAAATCATGATTTTGGATAAATGGCCGGCAAAGCATGGGAATATAGGGGAAATTATTAACAGGTGTTGATAATATTGTGAATAAATTGAGGTTTTTTTCGTGTTAGAGCTCCCAAAAGTCTGGAAACAGTCGTTAAAGTATTTAGAATCGAAGATTGGGAGAGATGCTGTAGAAACCTGGTTTCAAAAGACGGCTCTAGAGGAGGTTTCCGGTTCTGTAGCAAAGATCGGTGTCTCCAGTAAATTTTTTGGTGAGTGGCTTGGTCGAAATTATCGAGGGTTAATTGCTGAAGCACTAGAGGAACAGGGAGTCGCTGATGGCACACCGTTGGATGTGCAGTTTATTGTGAAAGAAAGTAGTGCTCGACCAGATCAAACACAGACACGCATGCAAGGTGTTGTCGGAGGTGGAAAGACTAGAAAAGGACAATTTCTTAACCCTAACTATACGTTTAAAAACTTTGTTGTTGGGGCCAGTAATCAATATGCTCATGCCGCGAGTATGGCCGTTGCCGAGGCGCCAGGGAAAACGTATAACCCTTACTTTATTTATGGTGGAGTGGGGCTTGGAAAAACACATTTATTAGGTTCCATTGGGAATTTTGTCGCGGAAAGAACGGATTTTCGCATTGCGTACGTCACAACTGAGCAATTCACCAACGAAGTCATCAACTCCATTCGGTATGACAAAATGATCGAGTTGCGTAGACGGTATCGTCATGTCGACATGCTGCTGATCGATGATATTCAGTTTTTATCGGGAAAAGAGCGGACACAGGAAGAGTTTTTTCATACGTTTAACACGTTATACGAAGCTCGCAAGCAAATTGTTTTCTCTGGCGATTGTTTTCCCAAAGAAATGCCAGGCATTGACGAGCGGCTCCGGTCCCGATTCGAGTGGGGCCTCATTGCCGATATTAAACAGCCGGATGTTGAAACAAGAATTGCCATTCTCAGGAAAAAGTCAGAGGATGCAGATCTTCCCGTTGGCGACGAGGTTCTGCAGTTGCTGGCCATCAACCTAAAAAACAATATTCGAGAGCTAGAAGGCGCACTCATCCGATTAAAAGCGCATTCGTCATTTACGGGAGAGTCCATTACCACGGATATTGCCAAAGATGTTCTGCGAGATGTCTTGGGCACCGAACGAAAAACGATCACACAAGAACATGTTCAAGAGGCTGTCGCTACTCGATTTCGTGTTAAAGTATCAGACTTAAAATCAAAGCGTCGCACCAAAACATTGGTTTATCCCAGGCAAGTAGCCATGTATCTTTCTCGAGAGTTAACCGATGCCTCATTTCCTGAGATCGGACAAGCCTATGGCGGAAAAGATCACACCACTATTATGCATGCCTGTAAGCAGGTCGATAAAGCCCTGAGCACGGACCTGGAGCTGCAAAAAGTTATTGAAAGTCTGAAAGGCGAAATTACAAAGGCTTAAGGGAGGGACGGTATGCCATGAAGGTTCATATTGCCCGGACGGATCTCCTCACTGCACTTCAGCGGGTTCAAGGAGTGGTGGAGAAGCGCAATACGATGCCCATCCTCGCGAATATTCTTCTGGAAGGAAAACCTGAAGGACTGGACATTATTGCGACCGACTTAGAAATTGGGATGAGAGGGTTGTATAAGGCAACGATTGACGAACCAGGGTCCGTCACTTTCTCAGCGAGAAAGCTCTTTGAGATTTTGAAAGAAATCAAAGAACAAGACATTACCCTTATTGTCAAAGAGAATAACTTAATCACGATACAAGCTGGACGCAGCCAATTCAAAGTCGTTGGTCTGCCCAGTCAAGACTTCCCTACGCTCCCGGCCATTGACCGTGAAGGGCTCATTCCCCTCCCGGGGTCTGGATTATTGACGCTCATTCGAAAAACGATCTTCGCCGTAGGCGATAACGATACACGATATGTCCTCAACGGACTATTAGTGACGATGAATACCTCTGGGGAAAAAGGGGTGATTCGCATTGTGGGAACGGATGGCCATCGTCTGGCATTGGCGGATCAAGAATTTCATGCGCCTCAAGACGTTATCCCCTCAGGGGAAGTGAAGGTCATTATCCCGAAAAAGGCCGCGCAGGAAATTCGGCGGCTCTTAGAGGAAGGTGGAGATGAACCATTAATCGGGTTCACTAAACATATGGTCATTTTTCGCAAAAGCGGCTTGGTCCTGACCTCACGGGTGATGGAAGGGACGTATCCTAACTATCAACAGGTCATTCCGAAAGAGAATAACCAGAAAGTCTTGGTCAAGAGAGAAGATTTTGAAGGTGCCCTGCGACGAGTTTCTGTCTTGTCGAGAGACAAAACATCCTCAGTCAAGATCACCTTTTCCCCAACCGGTATCACTATGTTTTCTACGAATCCTGATCTTGGGGAAGCGATCGAAGAAGTTCCGGCAACATGTCACGGAACAGAATTTTCTGCAGGCTTTAATGCTCGATATTTCTTAGAAGTGTTAAGCGTCATGGACGGAGAAACGTTGTCGATTCAAATGGATGCGCCTTTAAGCCCCTGTTTGGTGAAGGAAGCAGAAAACCCAAATTTTTCGGCTGTTGTCATGCCAGTCAAAGTATAGGAACGTTAAACGATGTCATTGGAAGAAGAAGAATCTCAGACTCCGCTAAGCTCGGAGGAAGCCATTGCCTTAGAGGATGTCTCTGTCGAGGGATATGGCGCCGACCAAATCCGAGTGTTGGAAGGGCTTGAGGCTGTACAAAAACGTCCTGCGATGTACATCGGCAGCACGGGATTTGAAGGCCTTCACCATCTCGTCTACGAAGTGGTTGATAATAGTGTGGATGAACACATGGCTGGATTTGGAGAAGCCATTGAGGTGACCTTGGAAATCGATGGCAGTGTCCAAGTGATTGACAATGGTCGTGGTATTCCAACGGGCATGCATTCCGCTCAAAAAAAGTCTGCCGCTGAAGTCGCGTTAACTGTCCTGCATGCGGGGGGAAAATTTGAACAAGGCGCCTATACCGTCTCTGGTGGGCTTCATGGGGTTGGGATCTCTGTCGTAAATGCTCTATCCGAGTGGTTGGAATTAGAAATCTGGCAGGATGGTCAGGTGTTTGAACAACTCTATCATCGAGGTATCCCGGAAGATGCCTTAAAAGTAACCGGGAAAACCAAAAAACGGGGAACCAAAATCACGTTTAAACCGGACACCCAAATCTTTGAAACGGTGGAATTTAGTTTCGATACGTTGGCTCAGCGTCTGAGAGAGTTAGCCTTTCTCAATAAGGGTTTGGGGATCACCCTTATCGAAAAGCAGAAGGAAAAAGAACAAACCTTTTGCTATAAGGGCGGAATAGTCTCATTTGTTGAACACCTCAATGAAGCCAAAACACCACTTCATAAACCCATTTTCATCGCCATGGAAAAGCCGGATATCATCTTGGAAGTTGCACTTCAATATAACGATAGCTATGCGGAAAATCTTTTTTCCTTTGCCAACAACATCAATACACGAGAAGGTGGTACCCATCTGGTCGGGTGCAAGGCAGCCTTAACTAGAACGATCAATGCCTATGCGTATGCCAATGATCTCTTGAAAAAGGATGCGGATTCTTTAGCGGGTGATGATGTGCGTGAGGGATTAACCGCGGTGGTGAGCGTCAAAGTTCGTTATCCGCAGTTTGAAGGCCAAACAAAAGCCAAGTTGGGGAATAGTGAGGTCAAAGGTGTTGTCGAAGCAGCCGTGAATGAGTCTCTGGGCTCATACTTTGAGGAAAACCCTCAAATTGCGAAGAAGATCATTGGCAAGGCCGTTGATGCGGCTCGGGCCAGAGAAGCGGCCCGAAAAGCAAAGGACCTGATCCGACGAAAAGGCGCGCTTGATGGAGGATCGCTTCCGGGAAAACTTGCGGATTGCTCGGAAAAAGACCCTGCGTTGAGTGAACTTTTTATTGTCGAGGGTGATTCGGCCGGAGGGTCGGCCAAACAAGGACGAGATCGCCGGTTTCAGGCTATTCTTCCGCTCAAGGGGAAAATTCTCAATGTCGAAAAGGCCCGTTTTGACAAAATGTTATCCAGTGAGGAAATCCGGACCTTGATCATGGCATTGGGAACGGGTATTGGCCGAAAGCGAGAAGATGCTGAAAAGGGTCGAGATGATAAAGACGCCTTTGACATTGCCCGCGCTCGATATCACAAAATCATCCTGATGACGGATGCGGATGTAGATGGAAGCCACATCCGAACACTCCTGCTGACATTTTTATTTCGCCAAATGCCGGAGCTGCTCGAAAACGGATATATCTATATTGCCCAGCCTCCCCTCTTTAAAGTGAAAAAAGGCAAGACGGAACGCTATCTCAAGGATGAAACGGGTCTCAACGACTATTTGGCTGATCTCGCGGTGGAAACCCTGGAAGTCTATCTTGCGACGTCTGAGACCATACTGCGTGGCCCAGCCTTTCTTCCTCTCTTGAAAAAACTCATCAGCTTTGAAAATTTATTGGCTCGGTTGAGAAAAACTGTGTATGAAGCAGGGATTCTTCGGGCGTTTGTCAATGAGCAGGACATAAGCCGTGAGCTGTTAAAGGATCGAACGGCTCTTCACCGTATTATGGATCATGCCAAACAATCATTAGGGATGGCCTATCCAGATGCGATGGTTGCGATGGAGATTGAAGACAATGAGGAACATCAATCCAATACCGTCGTGTGCAGGATTTCGACCAATGGTGTCGTCCACACGATGGAGATCACTCATGATTTAGTCGGGTCCGCCGATTTTCGAGAATTACAAAAAACGTCCCCATCCACGATGGGTCTCGGTCATCCACCCTATCGAGTCAAATTTGGTAATACCGAGATGCACTATCATGGAAGTGATGAATTGGTGGGAGCCATTTTAGACATGGGGAAAAAAGGCTTGACGCTTCAACGGTATAAGGGGTTGGGCGAAATGAATCCCGGGCAATTATGGGACACGACCATGGATCCTGAAACGCGAACTCTGTTACAGGTGAAACTCGAAGATATGGCAGGGGTTGATGAGATTTTTACCATCTTGATGGGGGACGAGGTGGAGCCAAGACGAAACTTTATCCAACAACATGCCCTAGAAGTTCGTAACTTGGATGTCTAGGTCTTTTCGGTGATGGGTCTGTTGTTCCTTTCCTGTGTCCTCTTCATAGGAACATCCAGTATCAGGTGCGCTAGGACAAGAAAATGGAGAGCGAGGGGCGGGGTATGATGCAGACATCTTTCGAGAGCGCTGCCACAGAATAGACATTCCCAAACACTAGTAGGCGCAGGGATTGCTCAAAAAACAAGGATACGACCAAGGAGCCGAGAATGCCGGTAGATGAACATCTGACCCAAGTTGCTATTGAAGACGAAATGCGCTTGTCGTACCTCGACTATGCCATGAGCGTGATAGTGGGTCGTGCCTTACCGGACGTGCGGGATGGGCTCAAACCAGTTCATCGGCGGATTCTGTACGGCATGAATCAGATGGGCCTTCCCTTTAATCGGCCCTACCGCAAATCCGCCAAAATTGTCGGGGAAATTATGGGGAATTATCATCCCCATGGCGACTCGGCCATTTACGATACCCTTGTCCGCATGGCACAGGATTTCAATATGCGGGATCTCCTTGTCGATGGCCAAGGCAATTATGGGTCGGTTGATGGTGATCCACCAGCAGCCATGCGATATACCGAAGCGAGATTAACAAAATTCGCCGGAGAAATGCTGGCGGATATCGACAAACAGACTGTCGATTTCATCCCGACCTATGATGAATCCGATACCGAACCTAGAGTCTTGCCCGCCAAAGTTCCTAACCTCTTGATTAACGGGGCTGGGGGTATTGCGGTGGGGTATGCCACTAATATTCCCACTCATAATCTTCGGGAAGTTGTGAATGGCTTGTTGCGGCTTATTGAAGACCCGACAATGACCATAGAAGATCTCATGGAAGACATTCCTGGTCCTGATTTTCCAACAGCTGGGTTTATTTATGGCACGAGGGGTATTAAAGATGCCTATCATACGGGGCGAGGCTTATTGACCCTCCGTGCCAAAACCCATATTGAAACGGACGAGCGCACAGAGCGGGACCGCATTATCGTTACGGAAATTCCGTTTCAAGTGAATAAAGTCAAAGTCATCGAGAAAATTGCTGAACTCATTCAAGATAAACGGATTGAAGGTATTTCCGATCTTCGGGATGAATCAGATCGAGACGGGTATCGCATCGTCGTTGAATTGAAAAAAGGGATCATCCCCTTAGTGATCTTAAACCAATTATTCAAGCACACCCAATTACAGAATACCTTTGGCGTCATCATGTTGGCCTTGGTGAATAGTCGTCCTGAGGTGTTGAATCTGAAACAGATCTTGCAGGCCTTTCTGGATCACCGACGTGAAGTCGTGATTCGACGGACGGCTTTTGACTTGCGGAAGGCGGAAGAACGGGCCCATATCCTAGAGGGCTTGAAGGTGGCCTTAGATCACCTTGATGCCGTCATTGCGCTGATTCGTGCGGCGTCTTCTCCTGACGAGGCTCGAACCGCGCTCACGCAGCAATTCCCTTTGTCAGAGATTCAGGCTTCAGCAATTCTGGATATGAGGTTGCAACGGCTTACTCAGTTGGAGCGGGACAAGCTGACCCGAGAATATGAAGACCTGCTGGAGAAAATTGCCTACTTGAAGTCCGTCTTAGCCTCTGAGGCTTTGGTGAAAGGGATTATCAAAGAGGAATTGGTCGAGATTCGAGAGGAATACCAAAGTGATCGTCGGACACACATTCTTCCAGAAGAAGCCGAGATCAATATGGAGGATCTCATCCCTGATGAGGAAGTCGCAGTCACCATTTCGCATGCTGGGTATATCAAGCGAAATGTGGTATCCGATTACCGAGCACAACGACGCGGTGGCAAAGGGAAGATTGGGATGGGAACCAAAGAAGAAGACTTTGTCGAAACGCTGTTTACCGCATCAACTCACGACTTTCTCTTGTTTTTCACCGATGCAGGACAAGTCTATTGGCTCAAAGTCTATGAAATCCCTGAAGCTGGGCGAGTCAGTAAAGGGAAAGCGATGATTAACTTGCTTCCGTTGAGTGAGGGCGAAAAGGTCACAGCCACCTTGCCTGTTAAGGAATTTCGTGCAGATCAGTATGTCATCATGGCGACGAAGCACGGGATCGTGAAAAAAACCGCGTTGTCTGCCTATGGCAATCCACGACAAGGGGGCATTATTGCGCTGAACTTGGATGAGGGGGATAAACTCATTGGCGTCAATGTCACGGATGGTCAGAGTGATATTCTGTTAGGAACGAAACACGGCATCGTTATTCGTTTTCATGAGGAGGACGTTCGACCCATTGGTCGTGTGGGGCGAGGTGTTCGGGGCATCAATTTGGATGATGACAATGAAGTGATTGGTATGGAGACCATCACAGCCGATTCCATCGCCTCGATTCTCACGGTGACGGAGCAGGGGTATGGGAAACGAACATTAGTCTCAGAATATCGGATTCAAGGCCGTGCTGGCCGAGGTATTATTAGTGTCAAAGTCACGGAGAAAAATGGTCCAGCTGTCTCATTTCATCAGGTTCGCGACACGGATCAGATTATGATCATGACCGCTGAAGGCAAGGTGCTCCGAACCAAGATGGATGCCTTGCGAGATATTGGCCGGAATGCCCAAGGCGTTCGGCTTATGGACATGGACGAGACCGATCGTGTGGTTGGTGTTGCCAAGTTGGAAGATGCCGTCGAACAAGATGAGTCCGAAACGGGCAATGTGTCGGCGGAGACCTCCGACGAATCTTCAGCGCCTCCTTCCTAAATACCAGGAGCGGTATTCCTCCCGCTGTGTGTGTCTATGAATCCCTTGAGCAAACGACCATTGGATCCGGTGCCCAGGCTGGGCCTCGGGGTTTTACTGGGATCATTTGTCCTCATTGGCATGGGCATGTTCCTCTCCAGGCCTGATCGCTCGATTCCACCCTATAGTATTGGGGCTCAGGCTGAAACGGTTGTGGCGGTCCATGTCCCGTCTTGGACGAGTGATCCTGAGATTCAAGCTTTACTCCATCGGTTTCGCGCCGTTGGTCAGGACACGGGGAATTTCGGCCAGATGAAGATTCAGCCGACCACACCGGATGACCCTCACGGCTGGTATCAACGAATCACGATTTATATTTTTGCTAACCATGAATGGGCAATGCCTAAAGTGCTCCATCGCTATCTGACACTGGGGATTCCGGACAATTCTGAAGAGCAGCAATTTAAAAATGAGTTTGAAGCAGAAGTTCGAGGAGGATTTGTCTTTCACCCAGAAGGGATGAAGGGATGGTTAGGGCCCTTGGGTTGGGAAAAGACAGTTATGCCGGACTTTGCCCACCAGGTCTTGTTTGAGGAAACGCGCGCGCTCGGTGTGTCCGGTCATGAGTCACGGGTGACACCATAAGCGCTTTGGCCATCACCTGCGTGAGTGCAAGTTGGAGATCAGGGTTTTTGATATGTTTCGTATAATGGGAGAGATCAGAGAGCATCGTTGCTGATGGAGTGGGTAAGGCTGGTAATTGTTCGAAGGTGTTGGCCTTGTCTTGGGCGTGAGAAACGTCTCCAATACGAAAGAGAATATCGGTAATCAGGGGTTTGCCAATCGCGGCGTTGATGGTTTCCAGCATGTGGGGTTTGAGAAAGACCAGTTGCTGCATCCACAGAGAGTTTTCCACAAGAAGCTGAAGTTTACGAAAAGTTATTCGATCGGGTTGGGTATGCGCTGCAACGGCTGGGCCGACGATCTGGTCCCAGTTGCTCTGCAGGCGGTATTCCCAAAACCTGGTATCCAATCCGTAAGATTGCGCAACGGTGTTCAGGATGGAATGAATGTGGTTAAACGGGTTGCCAGCCATCATGCTATTGTAGGTGGGGGCTACGAAATGGGTCAAGGAATCCCGGCTCGAACATAAAAAGAATGGCAAAAGAATCAACGCACAAAGACGTGGCCGTCAACCGAAAAGCGTTCCATGATTTTTTCATCGAAGAAAAAATGGAAGCTGGCTTAGTCCTCAAAGGAACTGAAGTCAAATCCTTACGAGAGGGAAAAGCGAACTTGCGCGAGAGTTATGCCAGAGCGGAGCGGGGAAAAGTTGTCTTGCATCAGTGCCATATCGGGGGCTATAGCCATGGGAATATGATGAACCATGAACCGGTCCGTCCGAGAACCCTCCTCCTCCATCGCAAGGAAATTAACAAGTTGATTGGACGGGTGCAGCAACGAGGCCTGACACTCATTCCTCTCCGAATCTATTTCACTCCCCGAGGTTTCGCCAAAATAGAACTGGCATTGGCACGAGGGAAAAAGCATTATGACCAGAGAGAAACTCTGAAAAAACGTGAGGCTGGGCGAGAAATTGAACGAGCGATGAAGGAACGGAAGTGATCACTGAGGGTATGCGACAACCATGAAAGTCTCTTCAGCTGATTTTGTCAAAAGTTGTGTTGCTTCCAACCAATATCCCAAAGAATGTCTACCGGAAGTGGCATTTCTCGGTCGGTCCAATGTTGGGAAGTCTTCCACAATCAATGCCTTACTCAAACGAAAAGGATTAGCCAAAGTCAGCATGACCCCTGGCAAAACCCAAACCATCAACTTTTTTCGGATTGCCAGCACGGATACCCTGCTCAAACATTTCTTTCTGGTGGATTTACCCGGCGCTGGATATGCCAAAGTGCCTCGTACGTTACGAGAACAATGGGGACCGATGATTGAAACCTATCTCACGGCCAGAGCCGGACTCTGTGGTGTGGTCTTATTGGTCGATATCCGAAGAAATGACACGAATGGTGTGGAAACCGTCGAATGGATCAGGCACCTTGGGCATGAGCCATTGGTGGTGGTCACCAAAGCCGATAAACTCTCTCGGTCTCATCGTCAAGCAGCCTTGAGACAGATTCAACAGAGTCTCCCCGTCAACCTCGCGCATCAGGTCATCCTGTATTCCGCCCACACCCATGAAGGACATCAGGAACTGTGGAAGGCAATTCGCCACATGGTAGGAGGCCAACAAAGAGGCATGAACTTGTAAAGTAGCAGGACGTTGTTTTCCTATCATCCAGGATGGCATTGACACAGAAAGGATCGATGGGTTGCTTCCGACAGAGCCAGCATGCTCTTGGGAAGTTTTGTTGAGGTATCACTACTTAATACAAGTGTTGCCCTTTCATGTCGTCTAAAGGGATCAGGTTCAGAAGTTTCATCATACGTTTGGCAAGTTCCTTATTCAGTTGGCCGACGATTGGCGATAATAATTCCTTGTCTCCGGATCTAAAGACGAGAGGATATTCTGTCAATAATCATTTCACTTGAAGAAATATGACACCCTCATTTAGTGCGCATTAGTGTGTTTGCCAATGCAGCAGGTACAATCAACTATGGGAGGGCAATCAGATGATACTGTCTATGGACAAGGATCTCGTGGAGAGGTGAATTGAAGAACTCTAATAAGCGGTCGCAAAGGATTTCGCGCTAACGCGCCTTTGCTTGTGGGCCGAGAGTTTATTCTGAAAGGAGTTTTTGATGTTTGGTCGACTTGTTCCAATTGTTTGCCTCATAGTGTGTTTCATCAGTGTCCCAGTGTCGGCGCAGTTTGGCGACCTTCTGAAAGGGCTGTTCGAAAAGGGGATGAACATGTCGCCATCGACCGGACTGAGCCAAGATACCATCGTGTCTGGGTTAAAGGAGGCGCTTCAAGTGGGAGCGCAAAAAACCATAGAGCGTACCGGTATTGAGAATGGATATTATGGAAATGAAGACATTAAAATTCTCATGCCGAAGAAGCTTCAGATGTTTGATCAGGTGCTGAGATTTGCCGGATATGGTCCACAGTTAGATGAATTTGTGGTGCGTATGAATCGAGCTGCTGAACATGCAGCGCCGTTGGCCAAACCCATTTTGTGGGAGGCGATTGCGTCAATGACGATTAAGGATGCTAAGGGGGTCCTTCAAGGGGGAAACACGGCGGCCACTGACTATTTTCAGGAAAAAACGACGGTCCAATTACGTAAAACCTTTCGGCCACAAGTGGAACAGGCGATGAATCAGGTTGACCTTGTGAGGCAATACAAGGAATTAGTAGGAAGTTATCAGGCCATTCCATTCGTCCGAGACATAGCCTTTGATCTTGATCAATACGTGGTGGACAAAAGCCTTTCAGGTTTCTTCACGGTATTGGCGGAGGAAGAGAAACAGATTCGGACAGACCCTGCGGCTCGTGTGACCGACCTCCTCAAAGAGGTCTTTGCACAATAATGGAGATTGGAGTGCAAGAAAACCATGCGAAGCAAACGCTACATCGTTAAAGACTGGGGTATTCTTAGGCCCCGATGGATTATAGGCATTGGATTCTTTTGTGGAGTAACGATAGCTAGTGGCGCCATTGTGTCCAGCTATCCCCTTTCGTCTGATCATTTCCAGACCGAGCAGGCGGCAATGACTACCATTCCCCTTTTAGCGTTGAACGTTGATCAGGCAATTGCCACGGTGTCAGTTTTGCAAGAACCTCCGTCGGCTGCCGGAACCCTTGTTAAGATCTGCCAGTCAGGCATTCCCCAAATGCTCCAAGAGAACTTTCAACTAGAAGGCGAAAATCTTGAAGAGGAAATGAAAAAGATTTGTACTTTAGTCAGGCGCATGCTGCCCCAATCTGTCGAAAGTCCGGTTCAGGATTTGGACCCACAGGAGTACCGCATTTCAGTTCCCATGAACATTCCGCGTCAGGAGATGCAGTCGGTGGTATGGGTAGCGCATTCTTTAGATCAAGCAATAGCCTTTGTTCATCTACTCCAAAGTGGCGCGCTCCAAGCCGTGACAGTCTACGAACGGATTCCTTGGTCGGCTTCGCCAACCAAACCATGTTCATCCTGCCCCATCAAAGAACTCATCTTTCACGCCAGGCATATGAAAGAGCAGCTGGAGCTGCTGCAGGGAAAGTCGAAGGATGGACTTGAAAGATAGGAGTACATGGAAGAATACAGAAAACTCAGAAGCGGGGGCTATTTCCCTATTTTCACTTAACAATCTCCCTAGCTTGCTATAGAGTGTTCTCAAGTCTGATGAGGGACGAAGATAAAATTCCCCAGACCAGCATGGCCAGCGCGATGGATGGGCACATAGGTTGGAACCTGCTTCATCTGATAACGCTTGGCTGCTTGAGCCACACGAGTGCGGATTGCCAAGAAGAGCCGTTCACTCTCTAACCACTAGCATTTTCTCTCAACACACTGAGGAAGGCATTGGCAAAAATCGAATGTCCTCCAGTCCCAGCGTCAAACACAGGCCCTAATGTAAGCTTCCCCGTCAAGCGGACAGGTTCAACATAGAGTTTTCCGGCCTTT
>JAALKI010000025.1 GCA_011088105.1 Nitrospirota bacterium
ATTCTGCCAGAAAGCTCTACATTGCGCCTGTCCGTGGTTGGGGGAAGCTTACAGCCAACCGGGGAAGGACAGAATCTAACATCCCCCCGGCTTCACCAGCTTCCACCATACTGATATAGGAAGGGGAAAACACACGAGGATGTTTGCGAAATGAATCAGCCAAGGCACTACCTTTTTCGACATCTTGCCGAATGCTCATGAGAGTCTGTCGAAATATTGAGGTGTTGGCATGACTCGAAAGAATATTCAGACATTGGATGAGAGGAATACCCGCCTTGATCATCGTGGCAAACTGAAGCGTGAAGGCAACCAGGTCTTTGCCAGAAATTCGGGAGCGTTGGAAGAGACTTTGCCACAGCATATGCGTTTCCGATATTTCCCGAAGGCGTGTGACCAAGATCTGGCGATGACGCAGCACGCGTGTGGCGTCTTTGGGGTCGCGGGCTACGACCTGTCCTGTCTGCCGTTCGCCTTGACGCGTTACGCCTTGATACGAAAATGTTGGCATCGCATTCGATCTTGCTAGAGAAGGGCAACGTCCTGTTCTGTAGCCCCGAGTACTTCATCAATAGTTGTCACACCATCTTGAATTTTTTGAAGGCCATTTTGCCGAAGGGTTCGAAACCCGTTGGCCATAGCCATTTTTTTTAATTCTCCAGGAGACACACGCTGGAGAATTCCTTGGCCCAGGGTTTCAGAGAGGGGGAACACTTCGAATAGTGCGATGCGACCTTTGTATCCTGTGTAATGGCACACTGCGCATCCGCGTCCTCGCATCGGAACGAGCAAACCAGCATCAGACTTGTTGAATCCAATCTCGACAAGTTGGGCCACCGGTACGGCATAGGGTTCACGGCACGATGAGCAAATTTGCCGAATCAGCCGCTGTGCAATGATCAATGCCACTGATGAGGCAACCATAAAGGGCTCGATACCCATATCCAGCAGCCGAGAAATAGTTCGTACTGCATCATTGGTATGAATTGTTGATAAGACGCGATGGCCGGTGAGAGCGGCCTTGATCGCCATCTGTGCAGTTTCATGATCACGAATTTCCCCAACCATGATAATGTCAGGGTCCTGTCGGAGAAACGATCGCAAGGCTGCGGCGAAACTGAACCCGATGTCTTCTTTGATTTGAACCTGATGAATACCGGGAAAATTGTACTCGACGGGATCTTCTGCGGTGACAATGTTCACGGTTGGGGAATTGAGGACCTGAAGCGCCGAATATAATGTCGTCGTTTTTCCACTCCCGGTGGGGCCTGTCACCAGTATCATGCCATACGGTTTGGATAACGTGTTGCGAAAGGCTGCCAACTCTTGTGGCTCCATCCCGAGCTTCGTCATATCTAGTTGGAGATTGGCCTGGTTGAGTAGACGCAACACGATTTTTTCTCCATAAAGGCCAGGCAACATTGAAATTCGCACATCAATCTCATTCTGTTCAGCTTGTTGGAATTTCATCCTCCCATCTTGAGGTAATCGTCGTTCGGCAATATCCAGATGGGAAAGGATTTTCAGTCGGGAAATGATAGCATTGCGAAGCGTGAGGGGAATCGTCATGACGGGATGTAAGACTCCATCTAACCGGTAGCGAATCCTGACATGAGTTTCATAAGGTTCAATATGGATGTCGCTGGCCTCCATTGCCACACCTTCACCCAGGATCCGATTGACTAATTGAACAATGGGCGCCTTTTTTTCAAGAGAGGAATCGCTTTTTCCAGATTGGTCACTCACGGAAAGTGTCGCAGCGGCGGCTTCCAATAAGTGTTCCAACTCCTTGGTTTGAAGTAACTGAGGGGGATGAAGATGTGCGTCGATGGGCAGAGAAGTGGCTGATTCTTGTTGAGACGTGGGTGCTCCTTCCGGCGCAGTGCTCGCTTGGTTCATAGGGTGGGCGATATGGTGAGATGGGTTCCATGCCGGCCTACCATACAGCATCTGTATATATGTCTGGATTTGAGATTCTGTGGTGACCAAGGGCACAAGCTGGCATCCTGTTCGAAAGGTAAGTTCATCAATGATGGCAACGTTGGAAGGATCAGCCATAGCAAGGGTTAATTGGGACTCCACTATCGTGATCGGAGCAACAAGACATTCTCTGGCGAGTTCATGCGGAACGAGGTCCACCAGAGAGGGACTCCATCCCAGGGGGAATGCTTGAAGGAGAGGGATTCCATATTGATGACTCAGGAATTGACATAGGGCCGTTTCGGTCAAGGCGCCCATGGAAACGAGAAGGCTGCTCAAGCGCCGACCATAGCGTGGTTGGACCTGTTGGGCCTCGCGAAGCTGTTGATCGGAAATCAATCCAGCGTTGATGAGGCGTTGACCGAGTGGTTCTTGAATGGGGGTGGTGTCTGACCTCTGAGCATGGGGAGGATTCATGGAGATGGGTGTAACTGCTTGATGCCTCGAAAAACATAACGCAATCCTGATGCCACGGTTAGCCCGCTCATCACATAAAGTACAGGCTCTAGGAGAAAAAGATTCGTTGACCAGGCGTGAAGGGCGACCACGAGAAAGACATAGATGAGTTGACACAATGTCGTCATTTTCCCCAAGACTGTTGGGTCAACATTCATGCGTACGGCTGTTAGGTGGGCCAGCAGTGTGCCAGCCAGTAACATGGCGTCACGACTGACGACAAGGATGACACTCCAGGCCGGCACGAGCTCTAATCCAGCTAATGTGATAAAAGAAGACATTAAAAGGAGTTTATCGGCAAGTGGGTCGAGATAGGCCCCGAACTGAGTCTGTTGATTCGCTAACCGGGCGATCGTGCCGTCAAGGGCGTCAGTGATTCCTGCTACCAGCAATGTCAGGAGCGCGGAGGTATAACGACCATATATCAGAAAGCCCACAAACACGGGAATCAAAACAATCCTTAGGATGGTGAGACTATTCGGAATGTTGAGGGGAATCACATTGTCCGTAGGGTCTTGGCCTGCTGCTGAATGACGAATCTGAAGGTCTGAGGGCATTGGGTGCTCCGGAGAATCTACTAAGAAGCGTACGGGGGACTCCTATGGATGTCAACTGATTCCATTAAGGAAGGATGCATCAGGTGTGTTATGCCATGGCCTAGGAGTACAAGAGGAAAGAGCTTCCATGCCTCATATTAGAAGGTCAAATCGGAACGATCACATCAGAAGACCGATCGCGAAAGATAATCGTAAAGAAGGTTTGGTCAGAGATGGTGATACTTGAGATTGTCGCCTCTGCGGGAAACTCTTGCCCATTGGCCCGTCTCCCGTGTAATCCTTTCTTTTCAGAAATCATGGCTTCTTGGCCTTCCCGACTATGAGACGCGTGAATGTGTTGTGTCAGCCATTGAGAAGACTGTGCAGAAAGAAATTGAGAGAAGGGTTGTCCCTTGGCCGATGGACTAGGGAGCCCAAACAAACTTTCTGCTGCGCTATTGAATAGCAGAATATGCTGATCCGATGTCATGGTAATAATGGCCTCTTTGGCTGTAGTTACGATTTGCTCATACCGTTTTTCACTTTCCTGAAGCGAGAGTTCTGACTGTTGTCGACTGGCTGTTTCTTCCTTCAATGCCCGCGTTGCACGTAGGACTTGTCTGGTGAGAAAGATGCCGAGCACAGCAACCATGGCGCCAATGATGAGCTCCCAGCGAATCATCCACTGAATTTTTGAAGAGGTCTGGAGGCTATAGAGCCTGACGGCCTCATCGGCAACAGTATGTAGATTAGCGGTTAAATCGAGGAGAGCATGAAGGTGTGGTGTGTGATGTGAGTCTGTGGAAGAATTTTGAAGAAAGGTATCAGCTTTCTGGGCAAACTCAGCAAGCAGTGTCTGTTGGGCTTGAAGTTTCTCAATGAGCGCGGGGGAAGGAGCAGAAGGAATGATATCAGTTCGATTCGTTTGCAAGTTGACCCGTGCAACTCCGCCATGCAGTAATGCTTGCAAGGTTTCAAAGGCAATCGTCCGAGTCGTCATGTAATCAGCCTGATGTCCTTGGGATACCAGAATAACTTCTTTCATGTGACGTTGATGCAGCATGCGTTGGCGACCCGCTAAGTCGATCACAAGCGAATCCAATTTTTGGTTCTGAATCGTGATAATGGTGAATAGGATAATGCCAAGAATGGCAAGAATGAACAAAGCAGTTGCCGCAATTAATTGGTAGCTTATCGATGATGGAGCTGCGGTGACAGAAACATGTTGAGTGGGAAAGAGGTTTGTGCGCGGCGCCATGGGACTCTCATTCACAGTGTGAAGATACTGAATATACTGCTATATTTATTGTTTCAGGGTATTCACGTGTAACGCAAGTGCGGAAAGAGAAACGGTTGGAGAAAGAATCGCTAGATCTTCCCATTACATGCTACAATAAACAGCTGGATGGCTGTTGTGGATTCAGGGTAGGCCCAGCAGACGAGGGCATTTCAATTCTTTGGATTCGACTTCAGATGAGTCTCAATGATGAGTCATGCAAGATTTCTCATGACGGGTTCAGAGCATTTCCCGTTCCATAAGTCAAATAGAAGGTTTAATCATGGAAGATATGAAAAAGTCTACAAAGCAAAGTAAGGTTGTATTGCCTATTCTTTTGAGTGCTTTGATGGTCTTAATAGTCTGTGGAGGGGTGCTCTTTTTCGTTAAAACACAAAATATCGAACAAGTCGGGGTCGATAAAGCCAAAGCGCTTGCAGATCAAATCACGCTACTTCGTACATTTTATACTAAGGAGGTCGTCAGTCGTGCCAAGCGCAACAAGATTCGAGTGAATTACGATTGGAACGAAGATGAGGTCACACTGCCGCTCCCGGCCACGTTTACCAACGAAGTTGGAGAACGTATTGCGAAAGCTAACCCTGGAACCAGCATTCGGTTATATAGTCGGTATCCCTTCCCTCATCGAAAGCCGACAGAAACATATGATCAATTTGAACTGGATGCCTTGGAGCAACTAGAACGCGATCCTCAATCGCCATTTTATCGGTTCGAAACAATCAGCAACAGGTTATCGGTCCGTTATGCCATTGCGGATGTGATGCGTCCAGCCTGTGTCGGTTGTCATAACAACCATCCGGAAACGCCAAAAACTGGATGAAAAGTTGGAGACGTTCGTGGTGTTGTGGAAGTGATCACCCCCGTTGATGAAGTGGAGCATGATCTCTTCGTAGGAACGTTGCTCTTATTGATCATTATTGCCTCCGGGTTTACCTTGGTGGTTGGGGTGAGTCACTTTTCAATCAAAAAACCACTTCGTGAAACTGTGGGTGTGATGTCATCAACGTCGTCACAAATTGCAGCGACTGTCGAACAGTAGGAACAAACCGCCATGCTGCAGTCCGCTTCCATTACACAAACGACCGAAACGATGGAGGGTTTAAGTGTCTCATCGCTACAAGTGGCCCAACAGTCCGAATCAGCAGCCCATCGGTCGCAACAGGCTTCTCAACTGGCACAAGAAGGCGCTTTGATGGTTCAGCAGGCGATGGATGAAATTCTCAGCATGAAGGATCGTGTCCAAGATATTGCCGGGCAAATTAGCCATTTGAGCGATCATACGGGAAAAATTGGGAATATCACGAAACTCGTGAGCGATCTCGCCAATCAGACGAACCTTCTGGCATTGAATGCCGCAGTGGAAGCTGCCAGAGCCGGAGAACATGGAAAAGGCTTTGGCGTGGTTGCCGGAGAAATTCGAAAGCTTGCTGACCAAAGTAAAGCCTCAGCTGAAAAAATCCATACGTTGCTTGAGGATATTCAAAGAAAGACGGATTCGACGGTGTCGGTGACACAGGACGGCATGCATACTGCCGAACAAGCCGTGCAGATGGCTCGACATGCGGCAGATAAATTCTCCGATGTCCGAGCTGCGCTCGATTTGGCATTAGAAAATGCCCAGCAAATCTCCTTGAATGTCAAACAGCAAGCCACGGCGGTCAAACAAGCCGTGGATACAATGAGTTCAATCAGAAAAGGTGCTCAGGAAACAGCCGCTGGATTGCATGAGACACGTGCGGGGATTCAAACGCTCAATGACGCCGCACACCGGCTGAAAGCCATGTGACGGGCGTCGTGTGCCCACGGCTCGAAGCCTCATGAAATCGACATGTGATGATCTGCTAGCCCTTTGGGGCCTGCAGGACAGTGTGGGCGAAGAGCATGAAACAGCAAGGATGTTCATGTCTGGTTCAAGACGTCGATCTTGAGCAATAGCCAAAAAGCGTGCCAGGAACAGCATGTGAAGCTAGTGATGAAACTCTCTATGAGCTGACTCTCTTCATGATCGCTGAGACCGCTTACCTCATTTTTACGCTTCGTCATACGCATTACGCAATTGAAGCCAATACGGTGCGTGAAATTGTCTGGCTTCCAGCATTGACCCCTATCCCATCTCTTCCTACTCATTTCGCAGGCATGCTGAATTATCGTGGTGATCTCATCCCGGTCATTAATTTAGCCAAGCGATTAGGATATCCGTCGGGTACCTTTCACCTCAACGATCGTGTCGTCATTTTTGTGTGGAATACGTTAACGGTGGGGGTTATTGTCAATGAAGTTAAAGATGTGCGGGGTATTGCCGAGTCAGAAATTAGTGTGGTGCCCCTTGAGGAAGTTGGCGTCGACGCACAGCTCCGATTTGTGAAGCACATGGCAAAAGTAGATCAGGAGCTGTTGATGATCATCAACCCCGCCACGGTGATTCATGATGTTGAAATGATGGCCCCGTCGACTGAAGAACCACTCAAAGAGACAGAAGCATTGTCTTGGCCCACAGTGACGCACGAGGAACAGGTCGTGTTGCAGGAACGAGCAGTCGCGCTTCAGCAACAGCCAGACCATGAGGACGTATCGGGATGTCTCCCGTTCGCGGTTGTCCAGTTGAATGAAAGTTACCTTGCGGTGGATTTGTCATACATTCGAGAGTTCACCGAGGCGCGGCATATGGTACCTGTTCCCTGTTGCCCGGCCTTTGTTGTCGGAAATATGAACTTGCGCGGGGATATCTTGACCCTGATTGATGTTCGAACAACATTGAATTTCACTCTTCATGGGGGGCATCTTCCAACCAAGGTCATGGTGATCACCTGCGGTCAATTACTGGTGGGCATATTGATCAATGACGTGCTTGAGTCGATACATGTGAGCCATACCGCGTTGCAACCATTGCCGCTCGCGACCAGTGTGGAAAACGAGCGATACTTGTCGGGCACCTTTCCGTATCGTGGAGGGCTAGCCAGTATCCTCAATGTGCCAAAGCTCTTGACCAGTGGAGCCATGATGGTAAACGAACAAGAGTGAGGACTGGGCATGATCGCGTAATGCTTAGGAAGCAAACGGTAATCGTTCATGATGATTGAAGATGAAGAAATGCGAGAACTCTTCCGCATTGAAAGCGAAGAGCATCTGCAGCACCTCGACGATGGACTGTTGCGGCTTGAAGCCAATCCGCATGATCGGCCAGTCCTAGAAGAAGTCTTCCGTGGGGCCCATAGCCTGAAAGGTGCGGCTCGGATGTTGGGTGTGACGGATGTGGAAACTGTTGCGCATTGTTTCGAAGATGTCCTCGGTGCGGCTAAACGTGGAGAAGTTCCTCTGTCCTCAGATTTATTTGACGGACTGTATCAAGGGCTCGATAGCATTCGGAAACTAGTTGATGAGGCCATTACGGGAACAATGGCAGGCGTTGATGTGGCGACCTTCTTAGATCGATTCACTCGAGACTCGGGCCAGTCCCATTCATCTCTCGACACCTCCAATCATGCTCAGGAGACTCTGTCGGTAACAGAGGTGGCTCTCGCAAAGACGTCGGAGTTGGCAGTCAAAGACGAGGTGCCTCCGGTCATTGAGACCTCAGGGATCACACCACTTCAATTTCCTCCGCAGCCTTCGCAACAATCTTCACCTCGTCCATCTTCTCACATGAACACGATCCGTGTGGATTCCAGCAAGTTGGACTTGTTGATGACCCAAGCCGGTGAACTCAAAGTGGCAAAGATTCGTATGGATCTTTATGTAGAAAAGGTTTCTCAGCTAGTTGCGCTCTGGGAAGTATGGAATCGAGAGGTCATGCAGAATATGGCGGCAAAAAATGTGGTCGAACAGCCCACGATGCTCGAGTCTAATATCGCCCAAGAGGGGACAACGCAATCCGAGTATGTCAACCAAATTGGGGACCTGCTTGAGTCATTGGCTCAAGCGACGACTGAAGAACATCGACATTTGGAAACGATTGCGCATGCCCTCGAGGAAGGGATTCGCATGGTACGCTTGCTGCCGCTTTCTACATTGTTTCAGCTGTTTCGTCGCCTTGTACGAGACATTGCTCGAGATCTCGGCAAGGAAGTGGATCTGGTCATCAAAGGTGGAGAAACGACTGCAGATAAGCAAATTGTGGAAGAGATGAAAGACCCGCTCATGCATATAATTCGCAATGCTATCGACCATGGGATTGAGTTGCCGGAAGACCGAGTCCAACGAGGCAAACCTCGAACAGGGACCGTGAGGCTTTGTGCATATCAGACTGCCACCGAGGTCGTGATCGAAATTCAGGATGATGGGCAGGGATTAAATATGGATGCGATTAAACGGACGGCACTTGAACGACAGGTGTGTCGAGAAGAAGACCTTGTTGCGATGACACCTGCCGAGATTCAGTCATTGGTCTTTGCCTCCGGGTTTTCGACTCGCGACGTTGTTTCCGGATTATCGGGTCGAGGTGTGGGCATGGACGTTGTGCGTACTCATGTGGAACAGCTCAAAGGCACCATTCACCTCGATTCCACGCCAGGAAAAGGGTGCATGACGCAGATTCGTTTGCCGATGACCATTGCCACCACGCCCGTCCTCCTCATTGCCATTCATGGGTATCCCTATGCTCTGCCGTTATTCAATGTGCAGGTGACCTGTCTCATTGATCCACACGATATCGACGATCTAGAAGGGAGAGAGATGATCACTCTCCAAGGACAATCTATGGCGGTTGTCCGATTGGCCGGTCTATTAGAGATCAATTCGCCACTGCCAGCGCAACAAGCTCTTAGCGCATCAAAAAATAGGGCAGAGGCCATCCCCTGCGTGATCCTTACAGTTGGCAACGAGCAGGTGGCCTGTTTGGTCGAAGCCTTTCTCGATGAACAAGAGATTGTCATGAAACCACACAATGGGATCTTACAGCGGGTTCGGCATGTTTCAGGCTCGACAATTCTGAGCTCCGGTGAAGTCTGTATTGTCTTGAACCCACACGATATCATTAATTCAGCAAGGAAAATGTTGGGGCATCGGTCAGCAATAGAAAACATGCCTGTCACCACAAGGCGAAAGCGGCGTGTCCTGGTGGTCGAAGATTCTTTAACGATTCGGACGCGAGTCAGCCGAATGCTGGAGCATGCAGGCTATGTGGTGGCCAGTGCAACAGATGGCTTGGACGCACTCGACCAGATGCAGACCGCTGAATTCGATGTGATACTTTCTGATGTGGAAATGCCTCGTATGGATGGGTTGACGTTGACCAGAACAATTCGTGAACAATCGGGGGGCCATGTGCCCATTGTGTTGTTTACGTCTCTTTCCACCGAAACTGATAAACAACATGGAATGGAGGCAGGGGCTACCGCCTATCTGAGCAAGGCCACGTCCAGTGATGCGGAACTGTTGGAGACGATCAGGGGCTTGATATAGATGACGAATGGGCGTATTCGAGTCTTTCTCGTTGAGGATTCCTTGGTCTGTTTGACCATCCTCAAGCAAATGCTAGCCACATCTCCAGCTGTGGAAGTCGTAGGGACCGCCAAAGATGGCAAAGAAGCCTTGGATCTGATTCCGTCCGCTGCCCCGGATGTCATCTGTACGGATCTCGAAATGCCAGTCATGGATGGCTTGGAACTCACCAAAACTCTGATGAAGATCTATCCTCGAGCAATTTTGGTGGTCAGTAATTATGTACAGAAAGAGGACACTCGTACGATTTTTCAGGTGCTGGAAGCGGGAGCTATTGATGTCTTTCCAAAACCCAGAGGAGGGAAAACCGAGGACTTTTTGCTGAAGGCACAGGAACTCATTGCCAAAATCAAGATCCTAGCTGGTGTAGTCGTCTTTCGCCGGCAGGAAGATGCAATGAGCTTACCATCGCTTTCCCTTTCTCAGCCAACGTCACCGTCCCGGTCATCGCGACGGTTTTCGCTGGTGGTTATGGGGGCTTCAACTGGAGGACCGCAGGCATTCCAGGTAATTTTAACTCGATTGCCGGCAGACTTTCCTGTACCCGTGATCTGCATTCAACATATCAGCGAAGGGTTTTTGCAAGGCATGGTGGATTGGCTATCTACCCAATGTGCCATGAAGGTCAAAACGGCTACAGTGGGTACTGTCCCACAACCAGGGGTCATCTATTTCCCAATAGAAGGCATGCATTTAGAATTAGATGTCAAAGGGGCCTTGAGCTCATCAACGGTCGAAGCCGTCGAAGGGCATCGACCGTCAGTCGATGTGACCTTTCAGTCCATCGCTAAACACTGGTATGGGAAATCGGCCATTGGTGTGTTATTGACCGGGATGGGACGTGATGGCGTTGCTGGGCTCAAGACGCTTCGAGAAGCGGGCAGTTTGACAATTGCACAGGATGAACAGAGCAGTGTCGTGTTTGGCATGCCCAGGCAGGCGATTGAACTGGGGGCAGCGGCACAAGTGCTCCCCTTACAAAAGATTGCCCCAACCATCGTGTCAGCGGTGAGCCGATAAGGAGTAGGAAAGGAACTTTTCATGGAACAGACCATCCTTCATGCCGATAATCAAGAAATCCTGATTGTGGAAGATAGTCCTGTCCAAGCGACTATGTTGAGACGGATCTTGACCCAACATGGATATAAAGCGACGATAGTGAAGCATGGCGGTGATGCGCTGCCAAAGCTTAGGGAGCATCCATTTGGCTTGGTGATCGGGGATGTGGAAATGCCAGTCATGAATGGCTATGAACTCTGTGTCGCCATTAAAGCGGATGAACAACTTCAGGATGTACCGGTCATGCTCCTGACGTCGCTGGCAAGTCCAACGGATTTAATGAAGGGGCTCAATGCGGGCGCTGATAGTTATGTGACCAAACCGTATGATGAAGAAGTTCTGCTGGCTCGTGTGGGGGCGTTGCTGAAAGATTTTTACCATTCCCCAGAACATGAACAGGAAGAAGTGGTATTTGCGGGAGAGCAGTATACCATTACGGCAACTCGTCAGAGAATCTTAAACCTCCTCCTATCGACCTACGAAAATGCAAGACAACAGAATCGAGCCTTGACCAAAGCCCAGGTCGAGTTGACCAAACTCAATCAGCAACTTGAAGAAAGCAAACAGGAGTCCGAACAATTGCTGATGAATATCCTACCTAAACCCGTCGCAGAAGAACTCATTGCGTATGGATCCAGTACTCCGGCGAAATTCGATGATGTATCGATTTTGTTCACGGACTTTATCGGGTTCACAAAAATGGCGGAACAGCTTACTCCACAAGCGTTGATTGATGAATTAAGTATCTTTTTCAATCACTTCGACACCGTAGTCAAAAAACATCGCTTAGAAAAACTGAAGACAATTGGGGATAGCTACATGGTAGCCGGCGGTCTGCCAAAACCAACTGTCACGCATCCGATGGATTGCATTCTCGCGGGGTTGGAAATGCAACAATTTCTCATGGCACGGGCTGAGAAGCTAGAAGAAGCCCATGCTGTTGCCTGTGGCATGCGAGTCGGAATTCATACGGGGCCGGTGGTTGCCGGTGTGATCGGAAAAGAAAAGTTTGCGTATGATGTGTGGGGAGATGCTGTCAATCTTGCCAGTCGGATGGAATCATCGGGCGAAGCTGGTCGAATCAATATCTCGTGCGATACCTATGAACGTGTGAAAGATTGGTTTTCGTGTGAACCACGTGGAAAGATTCAAGCTAAAAACAAAGGGGAAATGGAAATGTACTTTGTCCATGGCCTCAAACCAGAATTTTCAGAAAAAGGCGAAGGCCTGATCCCCAATGCGGGATTCCTTCGAGAATACAAACGGGCACAATCTCTTATGAATACCTAACTCTCATAAACATCACAAACTCATCAATTGTTATGGAACGGTTGAAGCATTCAAAAATCTTTTGGTTGCAGGCCGTTTTGACAGAGACCCTCAAACATCAGAAGGAACAGGGGATTTATTCAACGATCCCTTCATGAAAGATTCATCATGTCACTAATACTAAATATCAGTCCACAGGAAATACTCGGTCGGTGGTATAAAGGCATGCGTATTCTTGAACTAGCTCACCATACCACGGCGGCCGATTATAGTCGGCGGCATCGATTATTTGGGACACCTGTCGTGATTGTCTCTACCGTCGTGGGCACGGCAGTCTTTGCCACGATTTCGGAATCGCCACATCCCGCGATTCAGATTGTGGTGGGCTTGCTCAGTATTACGGCTGGAGTGTTATCCAGCTTGCAGACATTTCTCAATTATCCCGAACTGGCGGAAAAGCATAAAGTCGCGGCTGTCAAGTACGCCGGGCTTCGTCGGGAAATCGAACAAGTCATGGCCGTTTCATCCTCAGAGCCCGACACCATCCAAGAATTTCTGACATCATTCCGTGATCGCTGGAATGCCCTTGACGAAGACTCCCCCTCAGTATCTATGCCCGTGTATCGAAAGACCACAGTGCTTGTTGAAGAAGCTGAACGCACCAGAATGGAACTCAAAGGCCCCAATCAAACATAAGCATGGCCAATCCCCGATCATACAACTCCAACCCCCCACATATCATCAGTGATGAGCCGTTGAAGGGCAATCTCGAGTTTGGGTTTGACAAATATGCCCAAACGTTGGCTGAGATGGTGGCAAAGAAAACTAACCAGACGCCATTGGTCCTGGGGGTTTATGGCTCGTGAGGCTCAGGAAAAACGACATTGATGCATGGGATAGAGGCTGAACTTCAGCATATCAATGCAGGATTGAAAGATCGGGATTGGCTGGGAAATGGTGTCTATCGTCCTACCAAAACCGTGTGGTTTCAGGCTTGGAAATATGCAGAAGAAGACGCCATCCTGGCCGCATTTTCCAAGCCGTTTTACTATGGAACACAACGGTATATCTGTGTCTATTAAGTGTGGTGAAGTCATTTATCCGCATGTCTTGCTAACGTCTTTCTCAGGAGTGATAATGGGCGGCCTGACGGTTTGCTCACTCTTCAGATCCCCCTTGGTCCTTTTGCCCATCGCGTTCCTGCCAAACATGCTGACGTAAAAAGGAAACACGCATTTCATGGCGGCCCTGATCCATTGTCAGTCTATTAGTAAGTCGTTTGGGACGAAACGCTTGTTCACGGACCTTACGCTTGGCGTCTCTGATAATGACCGGCTCGGAATTATTGGACCCAATGGATCCGGTAAGTCCACATTGCTGAAGATCTTGGCCGGGCTTGAACCTGCCGACGAAGGTGATGTGGTTCGACGTCAGTTCCTCAGAATTGCCTATGTTCCTCAAGAGTCGACGTTTGCTCCCGATGCGACGGTGGCCAGTGTCCTTGAACAAGCTGCTCTCGCGTCGGGTGTGTCTGAAGAGGATTGCATTGCACGGGTGCAGGAAACGTTAGGAAGAACAGGATTTGAGAATGGAGATCAACACGTTAGTCCGCTATCCGGTGGATGGAAAAAACGGTTAGCCATTGCCTGTGGGTGGGCTCAAATCCCGGATGTCATGTTGTTGGATGAACCGACTAACCATCTCGATGTAGAAGGCATGCAGTGGTTGGAGTCCATGATGTCTCAAGCTCCATGGGCTTGGGTGATTGTGAGTCATGATCGGTGGTTGTTGGATCGTTCCACAACGAAAGTGGCGGAGCTGAACATACGATATCCCGATGGCCTCTTTCTTGTCACTGGGCGCTACTCAGATTTCTTGCAGAAACGAGAAGACTATCAGCATGTGCAAACGCAACAGGTCCAAGCTCTGGCTGGCAAAGTCCGACGAGAAGTGGAATGGCTGCGGCGTGGGCTCAAAGCCAGGACGACGAAGGCTAAATATCGAGTAGACACCGCCCATGCTCTTCAGGCCGAATTGGTGGAGACGACCGCGCGGTTACGAGAAACCGAGTCCTCCGTTGATTTTGTCGGCTCCGGTCGTCGAACCAAGCAATTGATTGTTGCGAAACAGCTCTCCCATTCTTTTGACGCACGGGTGTTGATGCGGGATGTGGAGATGGTGTTGGCTCCAGGGCGTGCTATTGGGGTTTTAGGACAAAATGGTTCCGGTAAATCGACCCTCCTCAAGTTGCTGGCCAAGGAACTCGAGCCTGATCAAGGAACGGTCACTCATGCGGAGAACTTGCAGATGGTCTATTTTGATCAACATCGTCATCGTCTCGACCCCACCATGACGTTGCGGCGAACCCTTTCTGACACGGGCCATACGGTGACCTATCGAGGCCAGACCATCCAGCTTGCTGGATGGGCGAAGCGGTTTCGCTTTCAACCCGAACAGCTCGATCTTCCCATTGCCCTTTTATCAGGAGGGGAGCAAGCCCGGGCTGTGATTGCCCAATTGATGCTTCAACCTGCCGATGTCTTGATTGTGGATGAACCAACCAATGATCTCGATATTCCTACCCGTGAAGTGTTGGAAGAGAGTTTGAGCGAGTTTCCGGGGTCACTCGTGTTGGTGACGCATGATCGGTATATGCTAGAAGCTGTTTGTACGGACTTTGTCGGGTTCGACGGGCATGGCGCTCATGGTGTCTTTGCTGAGTATGAACAATGGGAAGTCTGGTTTCGCCGGCAACGGGCTGGCATGGCACCGGAATCAAAATCGGCTCGTCTCTCACGCCGTGCGTCATCATCGCCGAAGCCTAAAAAGTTGAGCTTTCGGGAACAGCAAGAATATGACACCATTGAGGAGCGTATCCTCGCTGCCGAAACAGCTCGAGATGTCTGTCGTGCTAAAACGGAAGATCCAGCTATTGCCACGAATCATCTTGACCTTCAAGAGGCCTATGATGCCCTGAAAGCGGCGGAAGCCTATGTGGAGCAATGCTATGCTCGATGGACGGCATTAGAGACGAAACGGCAGCTGAGCCAGCCTCAGGGTTGACGACATGTCTGTTCTAAGGTTCAGATCACGAGAAGGGAACGCATCATGACATTCACCACGTATAATCATGTCACCATTCCGGCGTTGATGTATGGCACGGCGTGGAAGGAAGGGACGACGTCTACCCTAGTTGAATTAGCCGTCTCATCGGGATTCACGGCTATTGATACGGCGAATCAAATTATTCATTACCGGGAAGCGCTGGTGGGCGAGGCCTTGTTGACGCTTGCAGAGAAGGGTGTCTCACGAGAATCGCTCTTTCTCCAAACCAAGTTTACCTCGGTCGGTGGTCAAGATCATCGAACTCCCTATGATCCCACGGCAGACCCCGCGACCCAAGTGACTCAGTCCTTTGAGAGTTCACTCACACATCTCCACACATCCTATGTCGATGCGTATGTCTTGCATGGGCCTTCTTCACGGATGGGATTGAGCTCGTCGGATTGGGCCATCTGGAAAGCTTTGGAAGGGATTTATCAGGCAGGACATGCCAAGATGATCGGTATCAGTAATGTCAATGCGCACCAACTTCAGCAATTGTGCGAACAGGCGGCGATCAAGCCCATGGTGGTTCAGAATCGGTGTTTTGCCATGATGGGATGGGACCACGACGTTCGGACTGTTTGCCGAGCCTATGATATTGTCTATCAAGGTTTTTCTCTGCTTACCGCCAACCAACATGTCTTGCCACATCCTGAAGTCCATGCGATGGCTGAGCGCTTGAGCGTGACGCCCGCACAGGTTCTTTTTCGATTCGCGCTCCAAGTGGGCATGCTTCCCTTAACTGGAACAACGAGCGCGCAACATATGAAGGAAGACCTTCACATTCTCGATGGTTTCGAACTAACCTCTGATGAGGTAACCCGTCTTGAAATGATTAACATGTCAGTTTGAGACGACATCCTAAGTTGATGAGATTTCAGCCCTTGCTATAGCGACGAAAGGAACGATGAATATGACCGCCACGAATCATCCTCATGCCATTACGATCGAGAAGAATCCAAACCGCGTGACAGTGACGTTTAATGGTACGATCATTGCTGATACGCAACGGGCGCTTGTGCTTCGTGAAGGGCCTTTGCCGTCGGTTCCCTACATTCCTCGTGAAGATGTGATGATGTCCTACTTACGCAAGACGGATCATACGACGCATTGTCCATTTAAAGGGGATGCGTCCTATTTTACGGTCGATGTTAAAGGCCGAGTTGCAGAAAATGCTGTGTGGAGCTACGAAGCCCCATTCTCTTCGGTTTCAGCCATCGCAGACTATGTTGTTTTTTATCCGGACCATATGGATGCGATTGAAGAATGCTCTCTTGATGAATAACGCAAGAGAACGGTTCCGCTTGGTTTTTGTAGTCTCTCACGGCTCTGCCATCTCTGGCCGTTGCAGGTGCGTATAGAGGCTGTATGGAGAGGGTTTGCGTCGTTGACACATTTTTTTCGGTATGTTACAAGCAGCCAGTTGAATGTTTTGGGAGTTTTCTTTGATTTCTTGCCAATAGGAATGTCATATGGGTGGTCATAGTCATTGGTCGACAATTAAGCGGCATAAGGGCGCGCAGGATGCCAAGCGCGGAAAAATCTTCACCAAAATTATCCGTGATATCACGATTGCGGCACGCAATGGCGGTGATCCTGATGGAAACCCTGGGCTTCGCTTGTGTATTGCAAAAGCGAAGGAATCCAATATGCCGGCTGATACGATTAAGCGTGCCATCCAACGGGGAACCGGTGAACTTCCTGGCGTCAATTACGAGGAATTTGCTTTGGAAGGGTATGGCCCGGGAGGCACGGCTGTGTTGTTAGAGATTATGACGGATAACCGGAATCGAACGGTTGCCGAAATTCGCAGTCTCCTCACGAAAAATCATGGCAATATGGCTGAAGCTGGTGCGGTTGCGTGGCAATTTGATAAGAAAGGGCTGTTGGTCGTTGACGGGACAACGGTTGACGAAGATCGCTTGCTTGACGTGGCTTTAGAAGCGGGTGCTGAGGACGTCAAACAGTCAGGGACATCCTTTGAAATCACGACATCTCCCTCAGACTTTGAGGCGGTCAAAGAGGCGATTCATGGCGCGCAGATTGAACCGTCTTTGGCTGAAGTGACCTTTCTTCCTCAAAATCAAATCAAGCTTGAGGAAAAAGCCGCTGAGCAAATGTTGAAACTCATGGAAGTTCTTGATGACCATGATGATGTTCAGAAAGTCCATGCCAACTTTGATATCTCAGATGATGTCATGGAAAAGGTTGCCGCAGTTGGATAATCATGATTGCCAATCTGACGGGCCGGCTTAGTTCAAAGGCTCCGTCCCAGGTCATCCTCGACGTTCATGGCGTTGGGTATGACATCCTCATTCCCCTCAGTACGTATTTTGCCCTTCCCAACCTCGATGATACCGTCGGGTTGCACATTCATACGCATTTCCGAGACAACGCGATTCAACTCTTTGGTTTCTTCACCGAGCCGGAAAAATCCGCCTTTGGATTGCTAACGGGCGTGTCTGGGATTGGGGGAAAGCTAGCGTTGAATGTCTTGTCAACCTTACCAATTGCGGATTTGCTCTTGGCGCTGCAAACCGATAACGCGGAAAAACTGGCCACAGTTCCTGGAGTCGGGAAAAAGTCGGCCGGCCGGATGATTTTAGAGTTGAAGGATAAACTCGAGACCATTCAAACGGTGCTCCCTGTTTCAACGGCGTTGCCCGTACCCTCTCCGTCAAGTCAATTGGAGACCGATGCCGTTTCGGCACTCATTAATCTTGGCTATCGCCCACAAGAAGTCAAACAAACGGTTAAGGCCTGTGCAGCGAAATATCAGGGTTCCCTCTCGCTTGGAGACCTTATCCGTGAGGCGCTCAAAGGGTTGGCTCAATCGTAGACAGACGGTTCTCGGGCCTGCCTCACATTACGACGTTCCCTGATACACAGCAAGGTTTCGTGGTTGGACGCGAGATCGAAGTGTGAAGGTGCGGCGCCCATTATTCTTGGGATAGCGAGGATCAACATGGGCTGTTTGTGCGGTGATGGTGAGCTCGACCGTTCGAATATGGGCAGAGGTCGTGGTTGGTTGGCCATCTTGATCAAAATACTCTACGCTAAATGCCTGGACCTGATCGGCAAGTGGTTGCCACCCGCCTCTTCCTGTTCTCCTCCTAAGTGTGAGTGTTGTGGTGTCATGTGAATATTGAATTGATTCATTCGCTTCGCTGAGATTCCCATTGCCACTCAGATCAGCCTGGATATGGAGATGAAACGGATTGTAGACAATGCCTTCAAAATCATTGGTTGGATCGTTATCGGCATTAACCCCACGTGGGTCATACCCTGCCATCCTCAATTCACGGACGAGTAAATTGAGTGCGGCTCGTATTTCTTGTTGCATGCCCACGACATCTTCTTGCACGATTTGGGTTTTGGTTTGTGTCAGATATACGGTATAGATCGCGCCAAGGATTACGGTACTGATCCCTAATGCCACCAGCAGTTCGGCCAACGTCACTCCCCGTTGATGTTGTGACGGTTGATACCCTTGGATGTTCCTCATTCTGTGAATGCCGTCGTCAATGTGACGGAATGAGTATCCTGTTCCCATGAGACCATGACGGTTGTGGTGTGCATGCCCGAAAGGGGGGTGTGCGGTGTGGTCTGACTGACCCGTTTATAGAGAGGGAAATCTGGAATCGATCCATAAGATTCAGTTTCTGTATGTCGTGTAGCCAGATGAGGCCTATATCCCGTTCTGATTATGTCTTCAAGTTTTTCCTGTGCCAACGTTGTCGCCGTGGTCAACTTGTTCGCTGTTGAAGCGCCTTTGATTCCGACAATGGCAAGCCCGGAGAGGGTAAACAGTGCCACCGTTACCAAAGCCATCGCGAACATGACTTCCAGCAATGTGAGGCCTTGAGTCTCTTCTATCTTGTGACGCAGCGTCTGTGGCTGTCTCCATAAACGTGTTGTGCTCATGAGAGACGTACTTTCACTCTTCCAGTAATCCCCACTGTTAATGTTTTTGTTCCGGCTGAATTCGTGAGCGTAATGGTCGCGAGGCTCGACGCTGTTCCTCTCGGATGAAAAATAGGATCATTGGTAGCATTGAGTGTGACATCGCCATACTCAATCCGCAGATCTCTCGACTCTATCTGCTCTCCAGCATCAGGTTTCCCATTGTTGTTGTCATCGTCAAGAATATCGTATCGATACGGATCGCGAAAAAATATACGGAATTCATTGCCTTGGTTTACGGCAGCCATTCTTGCCGCGAGACAATCAGACCGAATCTGGCGAACCGCTCCACGTATGCGGAGGGTTGGCATGTGTTCCAGAAGCCAAGTACCGCTCAAGACTGCAATAATGCCCATGATGCTTAGCGTGATGAGTAGTTCAGTAAGGGTATATCCTTCCCGGCATATATGCATGGGCAGAAATATCTGCATTTCCCATGCCTGAGAATGTTGGAAAAGGGCATCAGTGCGGTTTTCAGCCCGTTGTCGTGCTCAGGTACTAGCCTGCACGCTTCATGCGCCATCGACTTTGCTGTGCATCCCTTTAGGAACCGTCGTTGAACCGACAGCATAGCAAGGATGTTGACGAGCGTTGATGAATAGCTGGACGTAAAGAATGAGGGCAGAATGGCTTACGTAAACAAAAGTGGATGAAACTCGGCCATGAACCCGTAATAGAGGGGGGCGAAATCTTTCAGGCTATGTGGACTGGTTTCCTTTAATTTTTTGAAAAAGAAAACTTGTTGGCGAGGGTCGAGCTGTTCGAGTAACTCCGATAACTTGGCAATAGAGTATGCATTTTTAGGAACACTCAAAACATAATGGACTAATCGTTCTACAAATTGTTCGGTGATATAGTCGCTCACTAAGATTCTCTCTGGAATCTTCCCTGTTTCTAACAGCTCTCCAAATGGGATGGCTTTCGCAGCAAAGGGTGTTTCTTGCGAGGGGAGGGTAGCCATAGTCTTGACGTTTGAACGCTATGAGATTGTGTCTCTTGTGTACGAATAGAAAAGGCTTTCAAGGAAGACGGTCCTCCCTCTGCGTCGGAGCATCTTACTTGATAGCGGCATGTTTGAAAAGATCGTTTCGAAAAAAGTTTCTCCGGATCTGTTAGGGCAAAGGGATGTCTAGGTCTGTGAGCCATTCCTGTCTCAAGGCCGTGGGGATGGACACGTCAGCCTGACAGTAGGGGTGCCGGATCTGAATGTATGCCGACGTATGAAGGTCTGGGAGCATGGCCGTGCAGGCTGGTGTCAGGGGAAACTGGACGAAATGCACGGCGCTGATCTTATCTTCTTTGCTATGCCCGCTCTCGAAGGTAGCATAGACGACTTCGTTGCCGATACGAATGGCGAGTGTGTCCGGGCCGTCGATGTGCCGAAAGGCATTGAGGAGTGTTTCAATACGATCTTGATCGGTGATTTCAATAAAGAGGGTGGCACTGAGCCCATTCTTGGTCGGGAGTAATGCATTATAGACGTCCAGTTCCTCTTGAATTTTCTGAGTATCAACGATGTGCTCTGCACGAATCATCTCTTGTGTCTGAAACTGCACGGTCTCTCGGTTTTCAAACACGAGGGTGATGCAGTCTGCCACGGTAATCCGTCTCCGTTTTTTTCGTTCAATGATGCGTTGCCGATATTCTTGCCGACAATGCTCATAGTCGACAGATGACAACAAGTCTTGAATGGTCACGGGTGTCATGGCTGCCTCTGCAACGCGTCTCGGACGATTTGAATCGGATGAAGGGTTGGGAGTACCGCGTCAGATTGTCCGGTCCTCGCTTGGTCCAGCTGGAGAGCGGACAGTGGACAGTCCGATGCCACGCGGTCGACAGGAGCTTGGTCAATGTCACGAACGGCCTTCTTGGCAATAGTCATTGAGAGGTCAAAAAATTCTTTTTTGACGCCCCAGGTTCCGTCATGTCCGGAACAGCGTTCAATAAGGTTGACCTGTGCGCCGGTCAGCTCCATGAGTTCCTTGGACTTCCACCCAATGTTTTGGTCTCGCAAATGGCAGGGAATTTGATAGGCAATGCGGCCAGGGTTTGAGTGAAACGTCATGGAGAGCCCACCTTCTTTTTTGACTCTCATGAGGTATTCACAGACATCAAAGGTTCGTGTTGCCATGTGCTCGAGTTCCGGGCTTTTGGTGATGTAGGGATATTCCCGCTTAAACATCAGACTGCAGCTTGGCGCTGGAATCACGATATCATACCCTTCATTCACATAGGGCTTGAACATGTGCCATTGCTGGTGTGCTGTCTGCGCCATGGTCTCGATGTCGCCTAGCTCTAACGACGGCATCCCACAACATTGTTGCCCTTTAGGCACGACAACTTCAATGCCGTTGCTCTCAAGAACTTGTACGGTCGCTTTGCCGATGTCGACAGCCTGGTAATTCACCAGACAGCTTGGAAACAGCACAACTTTGCGGGTTGGTGAGGTCTGTGGTGTCGATGCCGTATGGCCCTGCCACCATGTTGAAAACGGTTCTTTGTCATAGGGAAGCACGTGCCGATCACGATGAATCCCGATGGTGGATTCCATGATACTCCGTATCCATGGCTGGCGTAAGGCCCAATTTGTGATTGTGGCCGTGAGGGATCCGAATTTTCCAAGACGATCGGTTTTGACTAAGAGCCGGTCGCGCCAGGTGATGCCTTGTTCCGTAATCCGTTGTTTTTTCCATGCCGTCATCAGATGCGGAAAATCGATGCCATATTGATGCGGAGGCGTATAGGGGCAATGGTTGTAGCACAGTTTACACGAGTAACATTCTTTCTCAACTTGCTCGAAGTCTGGGTTCGTGAGTTTGGTGACATCGCTGTCATAGTTATCAATACGATCAAGAAGGGTGTTGAAGGATGGGCATAAATTGAAACACCGGCGGCAGCCGTCACACACATCATAAACTCGGTGTGTTTCTTGTTCGAGTTCCGGACGACCCCATCCTGGGGTCACGAGGTCGAATCGACTCACGGCAGTCCTTCTGATCAGATCAATGAGGATAAATGAAAATAAATACGGAAGGTGCGAGGTGGAGACTAGGCTCCACCTCGTCAGAGATTATTGACCCAGCGAGTCCAACCCTTTGGTAAACCGGTTTGCATGTGATCGCTCGGCTTTCGCCAATGTTTCAAACCACTCAGCTAATTCTTCAAATCCTTCGTCTCTCGCTGTTTTCGCCATCCCTGGGTACATTTGTGTGTACTCATAGGTTTCCCCTTCAATGGCGGCTTTTAAGTTGGATTCTGTATTCCCAATGGGGAGATCGGTTGCGGGGTCGCCAACTTCTTTTAAGAAATCCAGATGTCCAAAGGCATGACCGGTTTCAGCTTCCGAGGTGTCTCGGAAGAGGCCCCCAACATCGGGGTAGCCTTCAATATCTGCTCGACGGGCAAAGTAGAGATACCGTCGATTTGCTTGAGATTCTCCAGCAAACGCGGCTTTGAGGTTATCGTGACTTTTTGTTCCTTTCAACGGTTTGCTCATCGTTGTCTCCTTCATATTCATCTTAGTAATTTGAGCCATGAGGGTGTTTGAACAATAGGGAAAAGGGTATATCACTTTACGCGGGTAATACAAGCCTCGATTTGGCAACGATTGGGTGTCATGTGCCCCCATTGTCCCTTTACATTGCGGTGAGATAGCTGGCGATCAGCAGGATACAAAGCGTCAAGAACAGGATGGTGTGCCGAAGCCAATGTGTTCGGCTGGGCTGATGCGGTGGGCGTGAGGGTGTCGGGATGGCATCAGGCACGTGTGTGTGAGGGTCGAGAATGAAATCATGAATAAGCAGAAGCCCAAACGTGATCGCAAAGACCAAGAGTTTGATCATGAGTATCACGCCCCATGTTGTCTCAATTCTCGCGGTTCCGCTCTCATTGAGCATTTGCGCCGCGCCTGTCACAATTAAGGTAATAATACTCACCCAGGCGATGGTCCGAAATCGACGATTGGTCTGTCGTATCACCTCCATCCGTTGTGACATAGGCTCAAGCTTGTTCAGAATGGGTCTCAAGACCACGTCAAGGCAAATCAATCCGCCAACCAAGGTCACGACGGCAACAAGATGAATCCATGTCAGGAGAAATGTAGGCATAGGGCAAAAGACTGGTGAAGACAATTGGACTATATAGGAGCGTTCTTCAACGAGTCAAAGCCCTCATGTGTGGCGCATCCTTTCACGCGTGACTTGTGTACAATGATAAGAAAGAAGACGTGAGCGAGGGGTGATCATGGATAAACGAGTCAAACTGGATGTGAATGGGACGGTGACGGAGTTCCCCGTGATTCAGGGTACACAGGGCGAGCAGGGGATTGATATCAGTCGATTGCGGGAACGGACGGGGATGACGACCTTTGACCCTGGGTACGTTAATACTGGAGCCTGTGCCAGTCACATTACCTATCTTGATGGAGATCAGGGCATCCTTCGGTATCGTGGCATTCCGATTGAACAACTTGCCGACCGTTCGAATTTTCTGGAGACCGCCTATCTGTTGATCCATGGCAGCCTTCCGACCTCGGGGGAATTTCACACATTTCAGGATGCTATTACCCGGCACACGATGCTCCATGAAGATGTCAAACGATTTTACGATGGGTTTCCCAAAGATGCGCATCCCATGGCAATCCTTTCTGCGGTGACCGGAGCCCTCTCCACGTTTTATCAGGATAGTCATGACCCCACGGATCCGGAACAGGTGAATATTTCAATTTATCGCTTGCTTGCGAAACTGCCAACGATTGCCGCGTATTCGTACAAAAAATCCATTGGCCAGCCTTTTGTGTATCCGAAGAACTCTCTTGAGTATTGCACAAACTTTTTCCACATGATGTTTTCGGTTCCCACGGAGTCCTATAACGTGACTCCCATTTTGGCGAAGACTTTGCAACGATTGTTCATTCTTCATGCCGATCATGAACAAAATTGTTCCACTGCCACTGTCCGATTGGTGGGATCTTCGTATGCGAATCTTTTTGCTTCCGTGGCTGCGGGTGTGTATGCCTTATGGGGGCCACGGCATGGCGGCGCAAATCAAAAGGTTCTGGAAATGTTGGAACAGATTCATGCCGATGGCGGCAATGTTGACAAGTATGTGGAGATGGCACGGGATCGCCAGAATCCGTATCGGCTGTATGGGTTTGGGCATCGAATTTATAAGAGTTATGACCCAAGAGCGAAGATTTTAAAGCAGGCCTGTGACGACGTACTGGCGGAGATCGGTCTTCATGATCCTTTAGTGGATATTGCCAGGCAGATCGAAGCCATAGCCTTGCAGGATGATTTTTTCCTTACCCAACAACTCTATCCTAATGTGGATTTTTACAGTGGAATTCTCTATAAGGCGATGGGGTTTCCCACCAACATGTTCACGGTCCTCTTTGCCATTGGTCGGTTACCGGGGTGGATTGCGCATTGGAAGGAAATGATGGCCGATTCACGTGTCAAAATTGGTCGCCCCCGTCAGATTTATACGGGGCTTCGGCATCGTGACTACGTCGACATACACGAGCGAACTGCTGGTGCATCGTCTTCGTGAGCCTCACTGTCCTCTGCTAGGATTTTCCTCTGAAGTACCAGGATCCATACAGCCCCGCGAGCGCAATCGTGACCAGCTCGATGGTTTGCAGTGCTCGACTGACAACAGCGGTAGGCGTTGGCCCCTCAAAGATAAAATGAAATCCTAAATATTGCGGAGGGTCCCCTGGTGGGCTTTCCCAGGGAGGAAAGAGTAGGGCAATGATCAGGGTGCCAACCATAAGATATAAGATGTGGATATTGAGCGCATCAGGCTCTGTGGCGTCTGCAGGGGCCGGAATCTGTTTCCCGCAGTGGGGACAAAACCTGGCATGATGCGGCAGATCACGCTGACAAAATGGACAGGGCTTCATCTCATTCATGGTCTTGCCTCAGTCTTCATCGCGATACGATGGCTGTTCAGTTCTTCTACCCTGGAAACGGGAATGGCCGGTTCTAGGGCCGAAGCCTACACGAGTCATGGGCCGCTTTCCAGTCAGTGTGGATGACTCAAGCAACTTGTTGTTGGTTCGTTGACAGACAACACCCTCCTTCTTATACTGCCTCCCTGATTTCCCCTCAGTCTTTTTTATGAATCAATTGTCTACACCCATCCATCGTGTCGCGGTCATTGGGGCTGGAGCATGGGGCACTACACTCGCTCGACACCTTGCGAACAAAGGATTGACTGTCCATCTTTGGGCGTATGAGTCCGAGGTGGTCGAAACCATTCGAACTCACGGCGAGAATACCCTGTTTTTGCCAGGGGTGCGCTTGCCTGATCGGTTACGTTCCTCAACCGATATTCAAGAGGTCGTCCAAGATGCAGAGCTTCTCGTCTTGGGAGTACCTTCCCATGCCATGCGTGTAGTATGCAGTCGCCTTGGCTCCATGTTGTCAGAGCCTCGTCCTGTTGTCATTGCCTCTAAAGGCATTGAGGAGGGATCTCATCACTTTATGTCTCAACTCTTGTGCGAGGTTCTCCCGCCTTCTTGGCACTCGTGGCTGACAGTCTTGGCGGGTCCCAGTTTTGCCTCAGAAGTCTGTCAGGAAAAGCCCACGACGGTTGTTCTTGCTGGAAAAGACTCTCAATTGGTGACGTCCCTTCAAACCGTCTTTATGACTCCTCAGTTTCGCGTCTATACCTCAACGGATGTGTTGGGGGCTCAGATAGGAGGCGCATTAAAAAATGTGATGGCTATTGCGGCAGGCGTCGTGGATGGCTTGGACCTTGGGTACAATGCTCGTGCCGCTCTCATAACCCGTGGATTAACTGAAATGGTGAGGATTGCCACTGCTTTGGGTGCCGATATGCGCACCCTCTATGGGCTCTCTGGCTTGGGAGACCTTGTGCTGACCTGTACGGGACCGCTTAGCCGAAATTATAGTGTCGGACAGAAACTTGGTGCTGGGCAATCTTTACCTGAGATTTTACAAACAACGAAGACGGTAGCTGAAGGTATTCGAACCACTCGTGCGGTTGTCGGCCTTGCGAACCAGTTGAGCATTGATATGCCCATTGCCCAAAGTGTGTATGGCATTCTCTTTGAGGAAAGAGATCCACAGGAAGCGGTGAGCAGTTTAATGGTTCGGGCTGCAAAACGTGAAAGTGATTCGACAACTCTTTCCACATTTCCCTCTTCGTCTTAATACCGTCATGGACCCTCGCCAACTGAAAAAACTTCTTGCTCAGGTCAAAAATGGACGTGTCTCGATTGAATCGGCCATGGCCCGTCTGGCGCTCTTGCCGTCTGAAGACTTAGGCTTTGCCTCGGTCGATCACCATCGAAGTCTTCGCCAAGGATTTCCAGAAGTCATTTTATGTGAAGGGAAAACCGCAACCCAAGTTGTAGAAATTGCCACAAGCCTGCGTAAAGCCCAAGCAACATTATTAGCAACCCGTGTGAACTCGGATATTGCCAAGGCTCTGAAACGGTGGAATCGCCGAGTGGTCTATCATGAGCTCCCTCGCCTGGTTGTCTTGCAATCCCGTCCGGTTTCCTTACAAGGAGACATTGTCCTTGTGACGGCTGGGACAGCTGATCTTCCTGTTGCAGAAGAAATGAAAATTTGTGCGACTGTGATGGGCAGTCGTGTGCATACGGTATACGACGTCGGTGTTGCCGGCCTGCACCGTCTTGTCCCAACGCTTGACCGATTACGCCAGGCGCGGGTTGTGGTTGTGGTCGCCGGTATGGAGGGCGCCTTGCCAAGTGTGATAGGTGGTTTGGTCCAATGTCCGCTGATTGCGGTTCCAACGAGTCAGGGTTATGGCGCAAATTTCGGTGGCCTGTCGGCGTTGTTGGCCATGCTAAATTCTTGTGCAGGTGGCGTCGGTGTGGTCAATATTGATAATGGATTTGGGGCGGCTTGTCTTGCTCACCGGATTAATCTTCTTGGAGAGGGCGCATAGCGACACTTTTACGTGGGGATTGTATGACTAAGGCTTTGAATGGAGAGAGATGAGGCGTTTCTCATTTGGTGCTGCGTTCTAATTCGTCAGCTTCCGGTCCCAGCGGGAAATATTCAGGGTGCTGCGAGGGTCTTTTCCCTGTGAAAGAGGAGTGTTGAGGCGGTTTCACTTCGACCTCTCCTCGAGCTCGTATGGAGACCATCGTTGTGCGCGGCCCATGTTCTCCAATGGCCATCAGTTTTGCTCGAACCTCATATTCATACTGGCCGGCTTCGACAAATTCATCGCTTTGATCCTTCCCATCCCATCGTAAAACAGAATAGGCCCGTTGTTTGGCGGTTTGCTGGGGTAAGAGGACAACCTGTTGGCGATGAGCAAGAAACCGAATCGATCGCTTCGTGGGAAAACTAATGAGCGAGGAGACCTCAAGGATATTCTGACGATTTTCATTTTTCCCTTTCATTTTTTCAGGCAATTCGACCTCAACGGTGATTTCAAGAGGGTCTTTCCCTGGGATAAACGGTACCGGGTCCATCGAAACATTCAGCACTTTCAGTGGAGGTGGACGGTAAGCTCGCTTGCGTTTCGCTTCAGCAAGAGGAATGTGAAGAAGGCAGACTGCTAATATCAGGAGCGTACCCCACTGCAGAAACCGAAGAACCCTACGTGTTCCTAAACCTGAACCAAGATTTTCTCTAGCGACTGCAGAGGACTTGTTCGTCAATCGAAATTTCTCGTGAGACCATTCCAATTTCATCGGTCAGTGTTTCTCCATTCATGCCAATTACGATCCCATCCTCTTCGTCAAACATGTGAATTTCTCAAGAGTGTATTGAGAACTTTTCCATTGGATTGTGAGAGGAAATGCCAAGTGGTGAGATAGAGCGAAGAGAACTGTGAGTAAGACCAAAGAACATAAGTCAAACGCATGCTACCATAACAATTCTGCAAAAAGAAGAAGTGGTTGCCAAGAGCCATAACAAATTTTCTCAATGTTGAAAAAACAGGGGGCTCTCAGTAGTATGGCTCTTCTCTCCGTAAGGTCTATCGAGCCTGTATAGACGACATAGCTGATTACAGCAGTTTAGAGATGTGGAGGGGTGCTAGAGTGGACGAATAGACCGGTCTTGAAAACCGGCGTCGTGCAAGCGACCGTGGGTTCGAATCCCACCCCCTCCGCCAATAAAATCAACAACTTCTGAGTTATCTGGTATAACTTTCTCCTCTTTTAAATCTGAAGGTGTAACCGTAAATGTAACCATTTCCTCTCGAAGATAGTCTGCTAGTCTTGTTGCGGCTTCTTTCAGATCCTTCTCATTGGTAATATTGTAACGGTCGAAAACAGAGCGAGTCTTATGCCCACTGATGCGCATGGCCACGGTTTCTGGGACTCCTGCACGAACCAAGTTGCGCACCCCGTTACGTCTTAAGTCGTGGAAAGTTTTTCCCTTTAAACCAATACGACGACAAGCTGCTCTCCAACTATGCTGAAAATCATTGAAAGGTTTGCCATCGTGGTGACAGACATATGGGCAATGCGGATAATTGAGATCCCTTAACTGTTTTGCCTTCATCATGACAAACAAGAAGTCACCAGCCATATAAATCACACGTGATTCTTTTGTCTTGGTTTGCTGAGATGCTAGACGGATGCTTCCTTCTTCCAAATTGACTTGATCCCACCGTAACCCTTTATGACCAATGATCTCACGCTTACGCATTCCAGTATAATAGGCGATTGTCATCGCTACTTTAATGTGATCAGGTGTAACAGCGCGAAGAGCCAGAAATTCATCGTGTTCAAAGAACCCTTCACGCACATTGTCTTCTCTCAGTTTAGGGAAATGCGGAGTCCGACCTACCTTTGGAGGAGTCTGATGAGCACCTAAGACCATCATTCGGTGAAGGCAATCGAGCTCACGATTAATCGTTGCATGGGAGGCAACTTCACTCAATCGTCTTGAGACATACTCCTGTAGCCGGTCTGTCGTGATAGCCTTGACTCGCATGTTTTGAAATGTTTTTCGAAGATGTACCAGATGTTCTAAGCGGCGAGGCCATGTCTTGCGACCATTTAAAACATAGTCTCGTCGCAAGTCTTCAATGAGATCTTCAAACTTTGTACGGTGAATGGCCGGACCTTCGTGCTGTCCTTCGGCGGCCTTACCCTCAGCCTTCTGGAGGGCTCTCTGTGCTTCTCGTTTCTCATACTGCTCTGTACTTCGGTACACGGGCTTGCCCTGATCGTAATATTTCATCCACCAGGGACCTGTCGGTTCAAGCTTGCCGGTCTTCGGATTCCTCTTCTTGCGTCGGTATAACATGCCCATGTGTCACCTCAGTATTTAATCGATTAGGTCATGAATTTTGACCTTTAAAGCTTTGGCCAATGACCGTAAGGTACTGAGCCTAGGATCAAACGTGCCAGTTTCAATTCGCGCAATAGTGACATGACTGACTTTGCTTTTTTTGGCAAGGCCTCGTTGGCTCAATCCTTTTTCTTTCCTACGTTTGACAAGTCGATTCATAATGCTAACATAAATGTTAGCACTCTTTTCTATTTCCAGGCAAGTCCTTTCAAGTGAGTTCCTCTTCTTTATGCTTGTCGATGAACTCATTCATGTCCCGAATATCGACATGGACGCGTCCACCAGCCCGTACTTGCGGTAAGTCCCCGTTCCAAATCAATCGTCGGATTGACCACACTGAGCGGCCAAGATAGATAGCGGCTTCATGAAGAGTGAACAATCGTTTCAGTTGTTGAGAGTTCATGCTTTATCTAGCGATGCCTAGAACCCAAATTGATATTCGAGACTCGCCGCTGACTGAAAATAGGCATGTCTAGCCAATGGCTTCCGCTCCTCCAACATTAATTGGCCTTTCTAAGAGATTGTGCTCGGCATGAATTATTTTGTTGGGATTGACCGCCACGTTCACCCTCTTTCTGAGACCACTCGTCTTACTTTTTCAACCGCTGCTTGAAACCGTGGCCAATCATTAGGCAGGAAAGCCCTATCACACTCATCCAGAGCCTGCAGAACTGGGTGAAATTGCTGTTCGGTTTTCTCGATCCCGTTAGTTAGGTGGGCGAGCTCTCGCCAAGAGGTGACCCATTGCTCCGGAGTGGGGGGAGGCACCGCCTGGGGTTCTAGGGCCGTGGCACAGGCCGGACACGATGCCCAATGGATATTGATGACCGCTCCACAAGATGGACAAACACTAACCCCGGCAATGGCCATCGTCTACTCCTTTTAGGAAACATTGGAGGAAACCACACGTTTCCTCAGCCTCTTTCTGTTTCCACTCCAGGAAACCACCCATCCCAGCGATGGAGAAGGGAATGCTCTTCAACGTTTCCTGTTTCCTCTGTGCAATTTTATGCTCAGAATTTAGGAAACCTGCCCGGTGCCCAGGAAACATTAGAGGAAACCTCCAGGAACACATCCCTGCTTCATTTTGAACTTGCATGACAATTTCGACGCATATCTTCTGGTAATCCCGATCGCGTTTGCCAGCTCACTTGGCGAAGTCATGCCCTCTTCAAAGAGGGTACGCGCTTGATCTTCCTTAGAGACTTCCAGCGGCTTCCATACCCAGGAGAGTCGCCCTTGCTGTTCCTGTAACCGGACATCCAGAGAACCCACCTCCTCGCCTTTGGCTGATCGACATTTGGTAAACCCGAGTTCAAAGTGACAGCCTTCCTTGGGATCGTAATTGGTGGGTGGACTCAATTTGATGACCGTATCGAGTGCATCTTCACGGCCGGATGTGCCCCGTTGTTGTCCCCCTTTCCCGCCATGATGCACCAAGACCACGGTGATGCCCCGATGGCGAAGGTGCACCAACCACGCGGCGATCGGCTCCCAATCCTGTTTGCGATTCTCATCAATGCCGGAGAACAAACAGGAGATGTTATCAAGAATCAGGACACGGAGGGCCGCATCCTCATCGAGAATATGTGTGATTTCTTCACGCACCGCTCGATTGGTCAGGACTAAGTCTCGTTGTAAGGTGGTATAGACGTAATGACCTGTGAGAAACCGCAGGGGGGCTTTGGGCGGTTCCGGAAGTAAAGCGGTCATGCGCGCGCGCAGTTCGCCAAGATCCATTTCCCCATCCACATACAATACCCCCGTGGGTTCTGGCGCTGCCCACCGTAAAAAGGGAGTCCCCGTGCACAGGCTCGCGGTGAGGGATAAATTAAAAAACGTCTTGCCCACCCCACGAGGGCCGAACGGCATCACGCTGCCACCCACTGGCAGAAACGAGAACAGACAAGCTCGCTCTGGCACAGCGAGCGAGAGCATTGCGGAATAATCCAGCACGGCCTCTTGTAAGGGCAGGACAGGAGACGGGGTCATCGCTGACGGTGTCAACGGTTGTTGCACGACATCTGCGTGTTCTTCTGTCGGGGTAGATTCCTTATCGGCGGAAGAAGAAAAATGAGCCGCGTTCTGCAAGCATTCGAGAAATGCCTCAGGGGTGCCTCCCGCTGTCTTCCAGTCGGTCCAATCGTTCGAACCTTCAGGCACAGACAGCTGCTTGATCTCGCCGACTTTGTCTTCCAACCACTGCCCGCATTTCTCGACATACGTGTGACCCGTAAGGTCATTATCTCCACTCAGATATATCGTGTGTTTGCCATGCAACGGCACTAACACGTCAGCGCGGATGGCGGATTCGCCGGTGTACGGCGTCGTCGCAAAGACTTCTTCGAGTCCTAACGCGTCAAGCATCGCGTTGAGGGTGTCCTGGTCACGTTCTCCGGCGCAAAGAATAATGGCCGGGGCTTGGGCCATACGGTCCAGATTCCGACAGGTGGGCTGACAGGGGCCTAATCCTGAAGTCTTCCCTTCCGAATCTTGACTCCAGCTAAACTTGTTTCCGCATGACCATCGCAGGTGCCAGGCTACCTGGCCGTGGTGATCTGTCCACTGATACCGACGAAGGATTCGTCTTTGAGAAGAGTGTAATGCCGGTTTCAATTGGAAGCTTTCTAGTAACCAGGTATTGGCAGCAGCAAATGAACACTGTCTCACTATTTGGACCAGTGCAAAAATATCTGCCCCTTTGTTCCCAAAACATTCCTGCGACCAACAAAAACCCCGGTCCTGCCGGAGCTGGACCGAAGGATTCCGATCACCATTATTGTGTCGCTCCGGTTGTAAACAATGCCAATACCCATTGGTCCCTTGTCGTCCTCCTAATGCCTGATAGACGGTTTCGATGGACACGCGTGCTTTCAGCTCATTGGCGGTCATGTTTCATCACCTCCATCCTGAATCGATCCCGAGGTGGGGAGGCAGACCCAATGCCCGGATCGCAGATTGACGCGGAACGTGTCGGGGTCGCCGCAGAAGGGACAAGAGCCCGAGGCCCAGCCTTCGGCATCCGGACGACTCAGATCAGGCACGTAGCGTTGGAACAAACTGGCAAAGGGATAGGTCATCAAGCACCTCCATAAATTGTGATTCTAATATAGGAAGCGCCGAAATAAGGGAGGGGCTTAACTTATGGGATACGACTTATGCTTTGGTGTCTTTGTCGACATAAGCCAGAAATTTCGGACAGAGTGCCTCCGCGGTTTGGGCCTTTTGGCACCGGCTGCAGGTCCCGAGATGGAGTTGAAACTCCGCCTCAGGGTTCTTGAGGACTTGGGCCCGGCGGTGTTTCATCGGTCCCGTGGGAGCATCCCCATCCACTAGATAGCGGCCGCGGAGAAACCGGCTCTGCACAGTGCTTTTGGGTAGCTTGAACTGCTTCATGACAGCGGCAAACGAGGGGTGTTCACAATAGTAGTCATAGATGACCAGGGCTTCTATGTCTTTGTCCGGATGCTGTCGCGTCGTGGCTGGCTTCAAGGCCCGCCGATGGAAGTGCAGCATCCGTTTTACGGCCTCCAGTGTGTGTTCGATCGGGGCCTTCGTATCCACCTCCAGCAAGAGGGTGCCGTCGCGGGTAGTCTTGGTTCCCCCAGAATGTTGTCGGGACCGCGGTGGATCGAGCACGGTCACCGAGCTGGGCTGGAGCTGGGGATAGAAGAGGGTCCAGGCCGTGTCTGGGGTGATGCCGGGAGCGTCGGGGGCCCACCAATAGAACAAGTGAAACTGCTGGCAAATGGTCTCTTCTTGTGCTTCTCGTGCCTGCCACGCCTTGTCGTAGGCCTGTTCAGCTTTGATCAAGGCTCGCCGCTGTTGTGGGGTGTCGCGTTCAGTAAGCGTCTGTCGAGTCTGCTGCAACGTTTCCAGAGCCACACCTTCCTGGTGCAAGAGGTCAGTCATGGCCTGGGAGGCCGTCAAGTAGTCGACTGATCGTTTGAGCCGCAGCCATTGGGCGTACCCTTGGCTATGATGGGAGGAAAACGGAGCAGCAGTCTTTTCGTTCGACGGGCACTCATGTGCGGCCTCCTGCATGGCAATGAGTGATGTGGGGCTACAATGCTGTCACAGCTGGGGATGGTGAAGACGCTCTCAAAAAAATTAAGCAAGAATCTCCTGATCTCGTGTTGCTAGATTTGGAACTGCCTCAATTGCCTGGGCTCGATGTATTGAAGCAGATGAGAATAAATCCAGGAAATGAGGCGATGGAAAAACTAGGGGTGTATCAGTTGGTTGATCCTCCTGTGATTGTCATGACAGCCTATGGTGATATAAAAACAGCCGTCGATGCGATGAAATTGGGAGCCTATGATTTTCTAACCAAAACCTTTAACTTTGAACACTTGTCCGTCCTCATTCAACGGAGCATTGAACAAACCTCTCGTTTAAAACAGGCGGAACACCTGGATCAGGAGATCAATGATCGCTATGGCACCATTGTGAGAGAAAGTCCTTCTATGAAAGCGGTAGTAGATGAGGCTCAAAGAGTAGCCAGCACATCCGGAAAGGTCCTCCTCTTGGGGGAAACAGGAACAGGAAAAGAGATTCTCGCAAGGCATATTCACCGGTGGAGCAATCGTCATGCTGGTCCCTTCATGGCGATTAACTGTTCAGCATTCACAGAAGACCTCCTTGAGAATGAACTGTTTGGTCATGAAAAAGGTGCCTTTACAGACGCCAAGGAAAGACAGAAGGGAAAGATTGAGGCGGCAAATGGAGGAACCGTGTTTTTGGATGAGATTGGGGATATGCCCACTCAACTACAGGGTCGGCTTCTACGACTCCTTCAGGATCAAGAATTTTATCGAGTAGGAGGTACGACCCCCATCCAAGTGAATGTGCGCTTTATTGCAGCGACCAATAAGGACCTCAATAAATGTATTGACGAAGGAACGTTTCGAGAGGATCTTTTTTATCGTCTGAACATTTTCTCGATTACCGTACCTCCACTTCGCACGCGGGTAGAAGAAATTCCTAAACTGGTCAGACTTTTCTTAGCCCGACAGCAAAAGAGAGCCCTTCGATTAAGCCCTTCGGCTCTGGAGGCCATGATGCAGTATCATTGGCCAGGAAATATTCGTGAACTTGAAAATGTCTTAGAAAGGGCTGCGCTCTTAAGTCAGGGAGACGAAATCTTACCGAAGGACTTGAGATTACGGGAAGGAGAATCACAGAGTCCCCAAGAATCAACGCCCTTGATGCATATCTCCTCCTATCGGGATTCTATGGACAGTCATAGCCGTTTTTTGTTGTGGGAAGCACTCAAACAAACCGGATGGAACCAAACCAAAGCTGCAGAGGCCTTGAAAATTCATCGGTCGTATTTTGTCCGACTGATGAAACGCCTGAGAGTTCCGAGTTCACCTCCCATTCCATCAAAATGATCGAAAGAGTGGAAGCATCGCATTCAGTGAAGATTATTGAGAAACACTAGGAACGGTTCCAGCATTATCAAGAGGCAATGTAAAAAAGAAGCGACTCCCCTGATTCGGGGTGCTCTCTACCCAAAGTGTTCCACCATGCATCTCGACCAACCTCTTGGTAATAGCCAAACCAAGCCCTGCACCGCGATTTTTAACGGTAGCCAAGGAAGATCGGTAGTACGGAAGGAAGATATTCTCTAGGTCTTCAGGGGGAACACCATTGCCTGTATCAGCAACACAGGCTTGTGCGTAGCCATTCATGCCTTGCTCAGTGATAATTCGGACCTCACCACCGCCTTGGGGAGTAAACTTTAAAGCGTTGTGCACGAGATTCACAAGGATCTGGTCTAGTTTATCCTCGTCAGCCCAGACCATTATCGGTTTCGAAGGGGTAATCACTTTAAGTTTGAGATGATTTTTGGTGGCGAAGGGTTGAAGGGTATCTGCCACTTTGCTAACGACTTCGGGCAAAGAGACAGAGATGAGGGCCAGGGTGGAATGACCAGATTCTATCCGTGAAAGGTCCAACACGTTGTTAGTGAGCCGACAAAGTCGTTCCGTATCATTCCGAACACGGTTCCAAGAACCTCTTTGTTCTATACTCAGATAGCCAATCCCTCCATCAAGCGCATTATCCACATGCATCTTAATGGATGCCAAAGGTGTTCGCAGTTCATGGGAGACACTTGCGACAACAGCCGATTTGAGCCGATTAAGCTCTTTGAGTTCTTCATTGGCTTGGTGAAGTGCCTCGGTTCGTTCTTGGACTCGTTCATCTAAGTTTTTCATTAACGTCTCAAGTTGGTGATAGGCTTGGGCGTTATCAATGGCAACTCCAACTTGGCTGCCAATCGTGGAGAGTAAGTCCAGGTCTTCTTGAGTACAAGGAACATTGCCACGGGACGCTCCAACAAATCCTAAGATTCGTTGCTGACTTGTTAGGGGGGCTAAGATAAGAGAAGTCGTCTCCATGGATCGAGCCCATTGTAAAAGCTGAGGATCCATTCGAAACGCGATGTCCTCAAGGTCCGCAACCAAGATTCTCTTTCCTTTCATGAGGATCTCTGAGGGAAGAGGTCCGTCTTGTTCGATGGGAATAGTAACCATGCAAGCTGCCTCAGCAACTTCCTGAGAAACCCCCGCAATACGAGCATCAAAGGCCATGTGGCGTTCAGGGTCGTATAGCATCAACAGCGTTCGCTGAAAACCCACATTTTTCACGAGGAGTTCCAACACCATGTCTGATACTCGTATGGGGTCGAGCGATGAAGCAATGGCCGTTCCGATTTGGTTGATGGTGCTCAAGCGTTTGATTTGATGGGCTAACGCCGCATCTCGTTGTTCCAAAGAGGAAATCATGTGATTGAATGCTTGAGCTAACTCTCCAATTTCGTCAGTCGTGGTTGGTTTCACGGTTACCGTGAGGTCCCCACCTGCGACTTTGGTGGTCAGAGATGCCAAATTCTTCAAAGGGGTTGTCACCAGGCGACCTGCCAAGAGAATGGTCACGCCCAGTGCCGTGAGAATAATAAACCCGGTCCTCGCGAGGCTTTGTTGGGCCATAGAGAGAATTTTATCTTGAAGTTCCTTGTTGCTGATCCCAATTTGGATAAATCCGTGAAGGGTTTTATCAGAAGGAGCTCCGAGAGAGGTCAATTCCAAATCTTGTAGGAGGGATGGATCCAATTCAGGCGCACGGATGGGGTGTATGACATCAAAAATGGTTTCTCCCTTGGCGATACCCATCATCATGAACAGCAGTTCAGTGGTCGTCAAGTGATCATCGAAGGGTTCCACTTTTTTCCCGATGACTCGAAAGGAGGTGTCTTGGGTTTGAATGAATGACTCCATCCTCAGCAGGTTATTGAGTTCAGAAACCTGTTTCATTCCCAGATCGGTTTCTGGTTCAACGAACAGAACTTCGCCTTGATCCCCTAAGAATCGAATATATTTAATTTCAGGGATTCCACGTATTTCTTTAGATAAGAAGCTGAGACTGACCGTATCTCTGGTGATCACACTAAAAAGACTGGTAGAGGCCAGTCGCTCTGTCAGAATGGTTCTGGTGTCGATTAAGGACTTATGAATGAGTCGAGCTTGCTGAACAATCAAATACCAACTCAGGGTGCACCATACTCCAATGATAAGTAGGCTAATGAATAGGGTGAGTTTGTGACGGAGAGAAAACCGAAAGAAAGGGATAGAGGATCTAAAGGCCATGTCATAATTAATGAAAGATTATTGAATGGCTGACGTGTCTTCTGGTACGCCGGCCTTGGGGTTCGACTGACCTGATGCATCCATCTGAACCCGCACACTGGAACCGCCGAACACGGTACCGGCCAATTGAATCACTTTTGAAGGAGTGGAAAGCCCAAGAAACTGAGAAGTTCCAAGGTTGAACGCCAGTTGGGGCTGTTGCGGATCCAAAAGTTGGGGAAGGGATGAGGATAGTGCTCCTTGACGGAGAATCTTCTTGGCGAGGGTGCCAGCTTGCTCGCCCAGTTTTGTGTAGTCTACGGATAACGTCGCGAGAGCTCCATGTTGAGCCAGCCCAGACGAAAATCCAAACACGGGGCGTCTATAATGAAAGGCTGTTTTTAAAATAAAGGGAATGGATTCTTCGGTGATCACCGTAGTATCACGAATAAGCCACAGAATGTTCACTTGTGGCAGAAGCGTTCGAAGGCTCTCCGGCAACTCGGAAGAATCAGTAATCTCCTTGGAGACAAGCGTTACCCCCAAGTCTTGAGCGTCTTTCTCCGCCTTTGCCACAAAGGAGCCAGATTTTTCTGAGTCAAACACAATACCTACGGACTGGACGGAAGGGAGGACCGATTGAATGGCTTGCAATTGTTGATGACTTGGCACTCGCAAAGAGATTCCTACCATGTTGGGAGCTGTAAGCCCATGGTCTACAGGATTCAAGACCAGACAAAACACAACAGGAACATCCACGATCTCTAATTGGGCTGCCCATGCGGCTTTGAATCCGACAGCCAAAATCAGATCGGCCTGGGAGGCTCGGATACTTATGGCCATTTCTTGACCCTGGAGTATGTCCCCCTTTAAATGATACTGAGTCACCTGAGTTTGAGGTGGAAGCCTACTGGCAAAGCCGTTTACTGCCTGATGATAGGGGGGGAAGTCGGCGGAGATGAGAATGGCGATCTCATGCGCTACACTCTCGACCGATTTGAAGCCAACACATAAGAAGACCAAGAAGACCAACAAAGGCCATCGACGGGTGCGTGCCCCGTGGTGGGGAGGAATGGAGAGCATCTGTATCATCAAGCAAAGTGAAGAGGAAAGTTTCAAAAACATTTCGTCAAGTTTACTACTAAACAAACCATGGTAGCAAAGGAAATTCTCAAGGTATGGGCCCAAGGGGGTCCTCTGCTCCCCGTGACCTTTTTCTGCATGGCATTGAGGAAATCGTAAGCGTACTAATCGTAAGCCTATTATTAGAAAGTGACCCCCTCTATAGTTCTTTGAAAGTTCTCGGCAAAACCCCATTTTACCGTTAGCCACCCCATCACGCGGCTGCCGATGGAATCTCCCTGCGGGTGCTCTTTATGTCGATCGTTCAAGGCGTTGAACACAGATACGGCCAACTCGGCCTGATCGTCCCAGAACCGATACCCACCACGGAGGTTCAAGAGGGTGTAGCTGTTCAGGTGGGTGGGCGGTGCCTCCACGCCGAGTGGTGCAAATAAGCTAAAGACATCAATCGGAGGATGGGTTGTCGCTTCTACATAATGCACCAAAATTTCCCCGCTGAGACCATAGGGGCCATCCAGCCGGACTCCCCCATTAACTTTGAACTCAGGGCCTACCCGACGATTTTCCTCAGAAATCTTTTGCTCTATGTCTTGATAGGTCACGTTCACAAATCCTCGGAGCCAGGGTGTCACCCACGCTTCTAGGCCTATCTCGCTTCCATAGATCTCCGCCTCACCCACATTGGTGGCCACAGTGGGCAAAAGATCTGGTGCAGTTCCACCTCGAAATTCAATCAAATCGGATAGTTCATTGTAAAAGATACTGGCACGTGTCCGCAGGCGATGCTTCAAAAACCAACCCTGGTACCCTAACTCATACGACCGAATATGTTCGGGCTTCAAGTCAGAGGAGCCCATGACTGAAACAGATTTGGGGAGTGGCCTGGAAACGTTATTCAGGAAGTGGAGGTGGCGATCAACAAGGGTAGGAGGCCGAAACCCTTCTGCGTAGGAGAGACGCACCGTGTGGTCTTTTCGTGGGTAAACGATGAGTGCAATCCGGGGGCTGACGGTAGGCGTAATCCCCGAACTGAGGTCATACCGAACCCCGCTGATCAGCCGGAGGCCAGACGTGAGCAGCCATTCATCTTGCAGGTATATCCCCAAACGATTTTCATCATGGAAGCCATTGGTAAAATTTGAGGAGAGGGTATTGTGTCGGTAATTGATCCCAACCGTCACGTCAGTGGTCAACCATTGGGAGGAATGTTGGGCCAACAGGTTGTAGGAATCACTCTTGCCTTTATTCCTTGTCTCGCCCTTGAGGCCGGTGACGAAAAAAAAAGGGGCTGTCCTAGATAACGAGAGTTATCTTAGGATGGCTGGATGCGGA
>JAALKI010000026.1:0-33047 GCA_011088105.1 Nitrospirota bacterium
CATTCTGCCAGAAAGCTCTACATTGCGCCTGTCCGTGGTTGGGGGAAGCTTACATCTATAGCGCCGTGACCACCCTTGCTCCTGAATTATTTCCCGATTCATTCAGAGGAGCGGGCGGTGAGGTTGCGGTCTATTTTGAGGCCGCTGCCGTGATCACCGTGCTCGTGCTGCTAGGCCAAGTCTTGGAATTGCGGGCCCGCAGCCAGACCGGCAGTGCCATTAAAGCCTTGCTTGGCCTCGCACCAAAAACCGCCCGACGCATTGGGGAGAATGGTGCGGAGGAAGACGTCCCCGTGGAAGCAGTGCATCCAGGGGACAAACTTCGCATCCGTCCAGGGGAGAAAATCCCGATCGATGGAGTCATCCTTGAGGGTCAAAGTGCCGTGGATGAATCGATGATCACCGGAGAATCCATACCGGTGGAAAAAGAGGCCGGTGCCGGGGTTACCGGGGGCACGGTAAATGGCACGGGGGCTTTGGTCATGCGAGTTGAACGAGTGGGCCGGGATACAGTGCTGGCCCAAATCGTCCGCATGGTGAGCGAAGCCCAACGGAGCCGAGCCCCCATTCAACGGATGGCCGATCTGGTGGCTGGCTATTTTGTTCCGATTGTTATAGCGATTGCGGCGCTCACCTTCGTCATCTGGGCTATTCTCGGCACGGAGCCTCGTATGGCTCATGCCCTGGTCAATGCTGTGGCCGTGCTCATTATTGCCTGTCCATGCGCGTTGGGACTCGCCACCCCTATGTCTATCATGGTGGGAACCGGACGAGGTGCCACGGCCGGTGTCCTGATGAAACATGCGGAAGCGCTGGAACAGTTGGAGAAAGTGGATACTTTAGTCGTCGATAAAACCGGGACCCTTACGGAAGGCAAACCCAAACTGATGTCGGTGGTATCCCTTTCCGATCTGAGTGAAGACGATCTGCTGCGATTGGTGGCCAGTCTGGAACGAAACAGCGAACACCCTCTGGCCGCGGCCATTGTGAGCGGGGCAAAAGACAAAGGGCTAGACTTGGGGGAGGCTCCAGACTTTCAGTCGAAAACCGGCAAAGGTGTCATCGGAACCATTCAGGGAAACGTCATGGCACTCGGAACTCGGAAATTTTTGGAGCAGGATCACCAAGTGAATCACGAGGAATTCGAGCCGTTAACGGACAAGGCCGAGGACATGCGCCGAGACGGTCAAACTGTCATGTTTGTGGCCATGAATCATCGGGCTGTGGGAATAGTGGGCGTGGCCGATCCTGTCAAAGCGTCGACACCAGAGGCCATTCGCCTGTTACATGAAGAAGGCATTCAAGTGGTCATGGTTTCCGGTGACCATCAGCAAACAGCGCAGGCGGCGGCGAAAAAGCTTGGCATCGATGAGGTGAAAGCGGAGGTCTTGCCCGAGCAGAAAGGCCAAATCATTAAACAACTTCAAGCACAAGGAAGAATCGTGGCGATGGCGGGAGACGGCATCAATGACGCACCGGCACTGGCCCAGGCCCATGTCGGCATTGCGATGGGAACGGGTACGGATGTTGCGATGGAAAGTCCCTAGTCAAAGGTGCTCTGCGAGGCATTGCCCGTGCCCGCAGGCTCAGCCAAGCAACCATGCGCAACATTCGTCAAAATCTCTTTTTTGCCTTTTTCTATAATGCCATTGGGGTGCCGATTGCCGCCGGCATTTTCTATCCCGCATTTGGCATCCTCTTGAGTCCGATGATTGCTGCGGCCGCCATGACCTTTAGCTCGGTGTCGGTCATTACCAACGCACTCCGATTGCGAACGGCAAGATTATAGATGCTAGATTTCATTCTCTTTTAGAGGCTGAAAGCTGACATCTAAGATTATGCGGTTGTCAGAGTTGTCGAAAGCACCTCATTTACTCCATATCTCAGCCGTACGGTGTTCGATGGCAAACACGCTGCCGAAAGCGTATCGAGAGCTCCTATCTGACCCATGGCTGGATGGTCGTCCCGTGGGTATTGGCTACCCAACTTGAGTCACTGATCGGAAATAAGGATTGAATCCCACTGAACTATGTCAAGTCCACTAAGAATCAGAGCAGATGATTCATAGTCAGTGGGCCGGCGGCAGAATAGTCCTTTATTGGGAAGGCGTTGCGATGAATACTGATTGAGCAAAACCTGTTGTGGGACCTGTTTTGGATTGGTGGCTCGAACAGATTAACTGAAATCGTCGTCATCCAACTTATCAAATGGTGGCAGATCCTGCTGCGCACCGAGCTATTCTAGTCCGTGCCTAAACAGAAGACTACAGGCCCGTTTATTCGAGCCGCGCGTTCGGCCGCCGCAAGCACTGACAATCAGCCCCAAACGCAGACTCTGTTCAGCCGACCACTCATATATTGGATTTGATCAGAAGAATTCTTGGTCAATTGAAGAAATAAGTCAAGTTGTGGGTTTGAAAAACGAGAGAAAAAATGAGGTGGGAGGAGATTTATTTGTAGTTCGTTTATTCTATTTTGCAATTCCATTCCCCGGTCTTCCTGCATCATCTTGTGGGATCTCCCTCACGATATGACGCAACAAGAGAACCTGCGGAGGTGGCAAGGGAAATTGGGTGTCGGTCGAACTCTAGGGGTAAGTCCGCCTGCGGCACATATGAATCTGATCCCCTTTTCAGTCTGGCCTAATAGACATGATGGCGATGTTTGACCGTGAGAATGATCACCTGGCTTTTGCCTTCCCAGACTTCATACACGATTCGATAGGCTCCTACTCGTAAAGATCGCTCTCCTGCATGATTCCCAACTAATGGCTTCCCTTGAAGTGGTGTAATCTGCAAGGCCTCCAGCTTTCGAGTGATTCGCATACAAAGCTGTTGGTCTGCCTGGGCTATTTGGGTCATATCGTGTTCTGATTCACGTGTGAATCGAACCGCATAATTCACGAGAGTGCCAGTTTTTTCTTCAGGGTGGAGAGCGCAATTGTCTGCCCTTTGCGGGCTTGTTTTTGGGAACGAAGGATAGCCTGTTCTTCGTCGGGGTGAGCTCGCAGGTCGAGAGTCTCTAGCAACCCCTCATACTCGTCGGCACTCAGGAGCACAGCCGCATCAGTCCCATTTTTTGTAATCACAATTCGTTCGTAGGTTTCATTGACCTCTTGGACAATTGCTGAAAGTTTATGCTTGGCTTCGGCCAACGGAATAGTACGTCGCATACAGACTCTCCTTTTCGCTTCAACATTATATAGTCCTTAATTATAGGCTAATTTATTCAGAAGTCAAGGAACCGAATGCAAATCCATAGCCTCCTCACTTTACCATCTTCCCCATCTATGGAGGCGAGAGAATTTGGAGAGTTTTGAGTTGCAACTTACACTACTATAGTGAAGCTAGGGACAATGCGGAAAAGATCAGTGACATTCTTCAGGACAGAAGAACACGAGGTAGAGAACGATGACAATGCCCACGGTAATCGCTCCCTACAATATGCCAGACCAAACCCCTTCCTGTTTAGCATCTGACTTTCTTGCCACTTACTTTCGCGCCGGGAAGCGAATCAGCTTGGCGTTGCGGCCATCGTCCCTCGCTCTTCGACGGTCTCCTTTCCTTCACCACCAAACCGAGTTGCGAAATACCCGATGATGATCCCGACTATGGCTCCCTCGAGTACGAACCAGAATGGCGATGACAATACCCCATTCGGGCCGAAGGTATGTACCATGATGGCCTTCATATCGGTGTAGGCAAAGAACGTCAGGACAAAGTTCATCCATGCACCAATCAAGGTTGAACGAAACCACCATGGCAACGGGATCTTCAAAATGGGGTGCCATGTGAAGACTCCGAATACGCCAATGACCGCGCCGACGGTCGTGTACCAGAACAAGATACCCCAGCGTAATAACCAACTGGCATCAGGCAGAAAGAAAGGTAAGAACACAAAGCCTACAAGCCCGACGATAAAGCCGATCCCCTTGCCGATGGCGATTCGAGTAATGAGTGATGGATTACTGAACATGGAATACCCTCCTTTCGCCGCCATTCAGGGTCTGCTGAAAAATCCCCCAGCGGCGTTCTCGACAATTTTAAGTGTTCACGTACTGTGTGTACGCTCCACGCTCAAAATTGGCTATGCCTTACTGGACATACTTTTTTGAACCGGCCCGAGGCCTCTTGCCATCCAACGTATTCCTGGGCATTTTTCCCCACGACATCCTCTTTCATTCAGCACTCCCATTCACACCCCCCAGCTTTGCGCCCCATTCATGAACACAAGCCACCTTTCCTGTTTTGCATCTTGTCTTCTTGGTGCAGACCTTCATCTCACAATAAGGACAGAACAATGTGTGTGATGGACAACTGAATGCGAGACACTTCCTAAGAGAAAACGACTGAGGCCAGACCTACTGTGCGTCCGCATCACGATCAGATCGGGCGAATGCCTTTGAACTTCCTCTGCAATACTGACTGAGGGCGCCCCCATGACAGCAAAGCCTTTGGCGGTGTGTCCCAAACTCTTGAGTTTCTCAGAAAGCTCTCCGGCAAGCTGTTTGCCATGCTCCATGATCTCTTCTCGAATGTTCTCTGGAATCATTGCCCCCACTGGCCAGACAGGCTGTGAAAAAGGCACCACATGCATCAGGGTGACATGAACGGTTTCTCGAAACGGCTTTGCTTCAAAGAAACGAACAATCTCTTCCCCATCCTCCTGATTCGCAAAGGGAACAAGAATATTTTGAATTTTCCTCAATGAATCTTTGACGACAAGAGTCGAGCACGGTGCATGCGTCATCACTCGATGTGAAACACTCCCTAACAAATGCTCCCGAATGTGTCCAAGTCCCCCTCGCCCCAATTACGATCAGGTCCGCATGTCGTTCTTCTGCTGTCCCAATAATGATTTCTGCTGGATCTCCGAGCTGTAATACTTTTTTTACTGGACCTGGATTGAGAGATAACAGAGAGACGACTCTCTCTAATAGTCGCTCCGCGTCCTCTCTCATGGCTGTTTCTACTTGCATTGATAAATCTTTGGCTAACTCTGCGCCAATGGTGGGATACGATAACCCTGGAACGCTGACGACCGTCAGAACCGTCAATTCTTCTGCGGGAGCTAACCCGCTCAGTCCTCGTGCTGCCTCGTAGGATTGGTCAGATCCGTCTACTGCGAGCATGATTTTCATAGGTGTTTCTCCATTTACCAATTATGGAAAACGTTATCAAACGATCAAAAGATATTACCCTTCCCCCACAAAGGAGAGAACAATTGAAGAAGAAGGAGCCCATCCTTCACCGAACTTCTTTGACCATATCGATGGCACCACTGGGACATTCTTCTGCGCACAGACCACAACCTTTGCAATACTCATAATCAATTTCGTAACGCTTGCCTGAACCAAGCTTGATAACGGCATTATCTGGACAGACACCAAAGCAGTTATCGCATTCAAAGCACGTCCCACAGGATAAACACCGTCTTGCTTCGAACAAAGCAGTGTTCTCATCAAGTCCACTGACGACTTCATCAAAACTAGCCTGTCTTCTCATCACGGCTAAAGAGGATTGCTGACTTTTGTCGGCATCCGTGTAATACCACGTGTTCAAGTTCTCGAATAATGCGAATGGATTGGATGATGGCTTCACGTATTGAATACCTCGAAGATACGCATCAATATGTCGCGCAGCCTTTTTCCCATGCCCTGTGGCGACCGTCACTGTTCGCTCGGCTGGCACCATGTCCCCTCCTGCAAAGACACCCACGCGACTGGTCATCATGGTGTCATCTACTTGAATCACCCCATCATGAGAAACCTCAAGACCCGGAACGTTTTGTAAAAATTTCAAATCGACGTCCTGACCGAGCGCGAGAATAAGAGTGTCCGCTTCAAGCGTTTCGCACTGCCCTGTTGGTTGTGGCCAACCATGTTCATCCAATTCCATTCGCTCAACCGTTATGATTCCCTCATCCATCTGCTTGATGGTGTGGAGCCAACGCATCAGGACTCCTTCTTCTTCCGCTTCTTTTACTTCGAATGCATGAGCTGGCATATGCGTCTCATCTCGACGATAGATCATCATCGTTTCCATAGCACCAAGGCGTTTTGCCGTGCGCGCAGCATCGATAGCGGTGTTTCCCCCGCCATAAACAGCCACTCGTCTCCCAATTTTTTGAGGCGTTCCCCCCTCCATATTAGAGAGAAAGGAACGGGCATCCACAATTCGGCCAGCGTCTCGACCAGGGATATCGACTCGTTTGCTCAAGTGAGCCCCGACTGCTAGAAACACGGCGTCCCACCGTTCTTCCTTAATCGTCACCTCCAGGTCTTCCACGTTCTTATTCAGCACGATCGTCACACCCATCGCCTCAATCCGAGAAATTTCTGCATCGAGTACATCCCGAGTGAGGCGGTACTTTGGAATACCAAATCGCATCATTCCTCCAGGTTTGGGACCCGCTTCATAAATCGTCACCTGATGACCTAATCGTGCAAGGTGGTAAGCGGCCGACAGACCACTTGGACCTGCGCCCACCACAAGCACTTGTTTTCCTGTAATCGCTCCAGGCTTTATCTGCCATCCTTGCTTGATCGCATGATCCCCAAGAAAACGCTCTACCGCATGAATACTGACCGGTTCATCAAACTGACCTCGGTTGCATGCAGGTTCACACGGGTGATAGCAGACCCGACCGTGAATCGCCGGGAATGGATTATCTTCCATAATTTTTCGCCATGCTTTTTCGTAGCTTCCTTCTTCCGCATGATACAGCCACGATTGAATGTTTTCTCCAGCTGGACATGCATGGTTGCATGGAGGAAGATGGTCTCCATAGACAGGTCTCATGGTCCGCCAGTCACCCGTATGGTTGGCACGGCTTGAGTTCGGATCAAGCGTGATGGCAAATGGCTTATGTTCCATTTGTGACGCCCTTTCTCACCAATCCATACCGCTTGATATTGGTGTCGGCTATGGCCTGTATTTCAGCAATTGCTTCACGAGCTAAAGGATCAGCAAACACATGCTTGAACCGCCCCTGCAATTCAAGGTAACGCTCAACCGGAACCTGTCTTCGAATCGGCGTACAATCCGTTACTTCTCCATACTCCGCTTCAAATAATGGAAACAACCCACTCTCAACGGCAAGACGCGCCACCTTCAGTGTGAGCGCTGGATCGGATTTCCATCCTAAGGGACAGGGCACATGAATATGAATGTACCGCGCACCATGTAGCCCCATCGCTTTTGCAACCTTAGCTTCTAAATCGTGAAGATCCGCAACCGACGCCGTAGCCACATATGGAATCCCATGAGCCATCGCAATGCGAGGGACGTTTTTCCCAATGCCTACGGGATTTCCTGGATGCGTTCCAACAGCTTGTGTCGTATTTGTCCAGGCCTTCGGTGGCGTCGCTCCTGAGCGTTGGACGCCTGTATTCATATAGGCCTCGTTGTCGTAACAGATGTACAGCACATCATCATTGCGTTCGAACATACCCGAAAGACACCCAAAGCCAATATCAACTGTCGCACCATCGCCACCCTGCGCAATCACTTTGACCCCCTTTTCCCCTTTGGCTCGTAGAGCTGCCGCTACTCCACTTGCAACTGCTGGCGCATTGCCAAAGAGTGAATGCATCCAAGGAATTTGCCAAGCACTTTCTGGATACGGACTCGAAAAGACTTCAAGACACCCTGTCGCATTCACGGCAACCAATTGGTTGTTGCTCGCCCGCATAGCCGCATCAATGGCATAGCGTGCCCCTAAGGCTTCACCACAACCTTGACATGCCCGATGACCAGAGTTCAGTGAATTGGTTCGTTCTACCTGAGATTGCAGGGTTTGTTCCGATTTATCGAGCAGACGATTCCCAATCGTAAATGTTCCCGTTTGATAAAATTTAATGGGTTGATGGGCCATCGAGACTCCTCTAGCCTTGCGTTTACATGTTTTACCGAATGCGAGCTATCGAATCCGTTTTATTGTCCAACTTTCAATTTAAAGGGACCGACGTCTCCTGGAATATTTTTAGGGATGAGCCCAGATCGGCGTTTCTTCTGTTGCCGGACAAATTCATCATTCACAGCATTCCAATTGAGATCGAGAAAATGTGGTTCTTCCAATCCTTCAAGGCATGCTTCACGGACTATCCGTACAATCGAACTCTTAGGAATCGCTCGACCGCCTAATCCTGCAATTACGGTCATCACTACAAGAGGTAAGTTCTGCACCGCCATTCTTACATCACTGGAAACGATTCCTCCTTTCCCAACAGCCAAATCTTTTTCGATTACGAGGATCCGCTTTGCATCCTTGACGACCTCGTGAAAGGCATGAGTGGGAAAAGGACGATAGGATGAGATTTTAATGGAACCAACTGAAAGACCCGCAAGACGCAATTCGTCAATGGCATCTTTGATCGTCCCATTGACCGAACCAAGCGCGACAATAATCGTTTCTGCCCCTTCTGTATGATATGACTCCAACAAGCCCCCCGACATTCGACCGAACTGCTCATGGAAGGCCTCACTCGTGCGAGAAATAGCTTCCAAGGCTCGAATATGTTTGTCATGAGCAAGATAGCGTACTTCCATGAAAGCATCTGGGCCGACCATGGCGCCGATAGAAATAGGATTCAAGGGGTCCAGGACTTGTACAGGCTCAAAGGGTGGGAGATAGTCATCGACTTGTTCTTGTGTCGGCAAATCAACAAGCTCAAAGGCATGTGTCAGAATATACCCATCCATACAAACCATCACAGGGCAACTGAGTTCTTCTGCTAACCGAAAGGCTTGAATATGAAGATCCACCGCTTCTTGATTATTTTCCGCAAAGAGTTGGATCCAACCAGCATCACGCATCGCCATACTGTCCGAATGATCATTCCAAATGTTAATGGGTGCTCCGACAGCTCGATTGGCAATGGTCATCACGATTGGCAAGCCAAGACCGCCAGCGTTGTAGACGGCTTCAGCCATGAATAAAAGCCCTTGACTTGTCGTCGCTGTATAGGCCCGCGCTCCCATGGCCGATGCGCCAATGAGCACACTCAATGCGGCAAACTCCGATTCGACATTGAGAAACTGGCAAGTGCCAACTTCTCCAGCCTTCACCTTTTGAGATAAGGTTTCTACAATATGAGTCTGCGGTGAGATGGGGTAACAGGCCATCACTTCGGGTCGACAGAAAGCAACAACGGTAGCGACGGCTTGAGATCCTTCTATTTGTTGTTTCATGCTGGAACCTTAGACTAAGAAGATTTAGCCAATGTTCTGCTCATAGACTTTTGCGACGATCTTGGCATTTAGGTTACCCAAATGGCCTGGAAATTTTTGTTGAATAGCTTTCTCCACCGACAGTTTGCTGAGTGAACCCGTGAGCTTCGCAAACCCTGCGACAAGCCCTGTATTAACGAACGGTTGTCCCAAGTGTTGCATGGCGATTTCAGAAACAGGAATCACACGACAATGTCCTTCAGGAAGCGTCGAACAAAACTCTTCGACCTGTAAAGCCTCAAGTGTTCTCGTGGAGTTGATAAGGACATATCCATTTTGCGACAAACCACTGAAGACATCGACATGCAACAGCAAGGTTGAATCTTGAATGATGACGACATTTGGATGGGAAACTGGTTCATGTGATCGTATTTTCGCGTTACTTATTCGGCAAAAAGCTGTCACAGGAGCGCCCATTCTTTCAGATCCAAAACTTGGAAACGCCTGCGCGTACTTCCCATCGAAGAAAGCCGCTACAGAAAAAAGCTCGGCTGCAGTGACGACCCCTTGTCCACCACGTCCATGAATACGGATTTGGAACATCAGCAACGCCCATAAAACCTAGATGGAACCGCCTGGTTTTGTCTTACGCCTGATTATCCTTCTTTAATGAATAGAAGCAAGAGCCATGCCCCACGGAAGTGTTCCGACATGACCTATGAAACAGTGAAATGACAGATGAGAAAATGGAAGGGGAATTTCTGATTACGGGTCAATGAGAATGATATCTGCGTTGAACGATTCTTATGGCTAAGATGTGCCAAGATCTTGAAACGACAGAGGATTTTAAAAACGCAGACAGCCTTTTGCGGTCTATTGAGGCTTTTTCTTAAAGCTGGCACGCAAAGGATTGATGCAGATCGCCTTAAAAACTCCTCAATTTAGGTTATAGAGTTGAGGCGAAACGCAACTCGAAGAAAATTAAGGCCTGGGGCAAAAGGCATCAGCAGGAAAATCTTAAGAAATTGCGCCGAGCCTAGGTGACTTGTTTGATTTTCGGTTCTTCGTGCGAGCGAAGGAGTTCTTGAAGACTTTTGCCTGACATCACTTCATCAGCCAAGAGTTTTTTAGCTCCTTGAACTAATACAGGTTTGATTTGAGTAAGGAGAGATTGGACTCGAGTTTGCTGGTTATCAATAAGAAGTCGCACTTCTTGGTCAATTTCTCTTGCTGTTTCTTCTGAATAGATCTCTCTCGAAGCATGTTCATTCGGGCCGAGAAACATGGACTGCCCTAAGCCTTGCTCTAGGGTCACGGCTCCCAATGTATTGCTCATACCATAATTTTTGATCATCAGTTTGGCAATGTTGGTAGCTTTTTGAAGATCATCTGCTGCTCCAGTTGAAGCTTCACCGAAAATGAGTTCTTCGGCAACACGACCACCCAAAAGAACAGCAATCTTGCTTTCTAATTCCGATCGAGTGAGCAGATACCGGTCTTCAGTTGGTAACTGCATCGTATAGCCTAATGCCGCAATACCTCGTGGAATGATAGAAATTTTCTGAATAGGATCGGAGCCTGGGATCAGCATGGCCACCAGGGCATGCCCCACTTCATGATGAGCCACTCGTTTTCGTTCTTCTTCACTCAGTACACGGTTTTTTTTCTCGAGTCCAGCGACCCCTCGCTCCACCGCTTCTTCTAAATCTGCTTGTTCCACTGTCTCACGATTTTTTCGAATCGCCAATAAGGCGGCTTCGTTTATCACGTTCGCGAGATCTGCCCCGACCATTCCAGGAGTCATGGCTGCAATTTTTTCAAGTGCCACATCACTAGCCAGTTTGATCACCTTAGCATGGATCTGCAGAATGGCCTCTCGACCGGATCGGTCTGGGCGGTCCACTAAGACTTGGCGGTCAAATCGGCCTGCCCGCAGTAAGGCTTGATCAAGAATCTCAGGTCTATTTGTGGCGGCAAGAATAATCACTCCGACTCGTGGGTCGAATCCGTCCATTTCCACTAGTAATTGATTCAATGTTTGTTCACGTTCTTCGTGAGCCATTGGACCAGCGCCTCTGGCTTTTCCTAGCGCGTCGAGTTCATCGATAAAAATAATGCAGGGAGCCTTTCCCTTTGCATTCTCAAACAAATCTCGCACTCGTGCAGCTCCCACCCCAACAAACATTTCGACGAACTCCGAACCACTGATTGAGAAAAACGGTACGGCAGCTTCACCAGCAATCGCTCGTGCCAATAATGTCTTCCCCGTTCCCGGAGGACCAACTAACAGAACACCTTTGGGAATACGACCACCGATACGGGTAAATTTCTCTGGGGTCTTGAGAAATTCGATAACCTCTAAGAGCTCGTCCTTGGCTTCATCTACTCCGGCCACATCTTTCATACTCACAGGGATGTCTTTTTCCATATAGATCTTCGCCTTGGATTGCCCGATTCGCATGAAACTACCACCCGGCCCTTGACTAACTCGTCGAAACATGAAAATCCAAATGGCCACAAAGATCAATATGGGAATTACCCATGACGCCACGTCTTTCCATAACGTGCTCACGATCACTCCAGAAAATTCGACATTCTTTTCCTCAAGAAGTCTTACTAAATCAGGATCATCGACCCGAATCGCTTTGAACCACTTTTCCTTCTCTTCTTGGACAGCAGGCTTGAACTTTCCATTAATGATCGTGTCCGTAATCGCGACCTCAGCCACCTTGTCCTCAAGCAGCCAGGCCTTGAACTGGCTATAAGGCACTTCATCCAGATGCTGCGAGGCCAAATATATTTCCTGCAGCATAATGAGCCCCCAAAACGCGATGATGAAATACCATATGGAAAAACGAAATTTCTTATCCATGCGCTCACTCCTCAGGTGAATGACCCGTTGTTCGCCATTTTATCGCCTTAAAGACCTCCACGGCGACTAATATCGTAAACACCAAAAAATGAGCGATCCCCAACTCCCTAACGTCACTGGTGACACGTCGAGAATGCCTTGGGTCGCTGGAACATACATGCCAACAACTAGAAACTCTTTTCCTAATGTCCTCAATTTGAATCTGATTAGCGCACTATGAGCACGGAACACGATGAGTTGCGCGCCACTTTGTGGGCCACACTTCCCAAAAGGAAGCGCCTCAACCCTGTGAGTCCCCTTGATCCCACCACAACAAGATCAGCTCGGGTTTGTTTGATTGCCTTGAGAATTTCATCGGCAGCATGCCCTTCAGTTACCTTCGCTTCGATACACAATTTTCTTCGACCAAGGGTACGCCGCGTTTCCTGAAGAAGTATTTCTCCCATTTGCTCACCTGTTTGTTTAATAGCCGCAGTCAATTGTGTTGCCCTCAAATGGCCTGTAAACCCATAGGCCATGCGTGTCAGAGAGTCAGGCGTTTCCACGACATGAAGGATGTTAAGGTGTGTCGATTTTGGAAAATTCAAGCTCTTGAACAGGGTGACGGCCCTTTGAGAGTCTTGGGATCCATCTGCCGCGAGCAGAACGCGCATGTTTCGTGCTTTACGACGGATCCAACGGGGATCGCCTCTCACCACGAGTACCGAACATGTAGCGTCACTCAATACCCACTCACTGACGCTACCGAGGAGAAATCGTTTCATGCCTGATAACCCCTTGGCACCCACGACAACCAAGTCAATCTGATGTTGGTCAATCGCCGTGAGAATCTCGACCCCGGGGATGCCTTCTACGACATCGGTTCGAACCTCTAACCTCGGTCTGGATAATGAATCTGCCAAACGGCTAATGAACCGACGAGCTTTCGTTGTTGCTTTTTCCCAGACAGCAGCAATCTTGTCACGAAACTGGCTGGCGTCATCAAAGGCAGTCCACTCCGGCCACTGTTTTATTTCAACGATATCCAGGATATACACGACAGAGTTTGCCGACAAATGAAGTCCTTGCACCCAATGGGCCGCGGCTAAAGAATTCCGTGATTGATCAACGGCCAGTAACACCTTCATGCATAGGCTCCTTTCTCTGTTTGGAACGAGAAGTTCTAGCTGTGTGCAAACCCTTTCAATCTGTCACCTTGCCACCTTCAGGAGGTAACAGCCCATGTTGATTGTTATACACTGGGGACTAGGGGAAGGACAGCGCTTTCTCCACGGTCTGTTAAGTTATGTCTTCAGCCTTCGTCGACACCATTTTTCCATCCCAACGATGAAATAGCTCCCCAGCCCAATGCCAATGATCGGTATCCATGTTGCTCCATCGATTGGGGCAGTATGAAACAGGAAATTCATCGCCGGGGCATAGGTGAACAGCAATTGCAGCACAATTGTTGTCAAGACACCACCGGTGACCCAAGGATTACTGAACAGGCCGAGCTGAAACATCGATCGGTCCAGTGAACGACAATTAAAGAGATAAAACAACTCGACCATCACAAAGACATTGACGGCCACAGTCCGGGCTTCCTCCAACGTGCCGCCTGTGCTCAGTACCCAAAAAAATAAGCCAAACGCACCGACGAGGAGGAGTGCCCCAACAAGCAGAATTCGCCACACCAACTCGCTGGTCAGTAACGGCCGGCTGGGATCCCGTGGGAAGCGCTCCATAATCCGCGCCTCCTTGGGCTCAAAGGCCAGCATGAGTCCTAACGCCACTGCGGTGGTCATGTTGATCCAGAGGATCTGCACTGGCAAAATCGGCAAGGCCCATCCAGCACCAATAGCCGTTAGGATCACCAGTCCTTCTCCCATATTCGTCGGAAGAGTCCACACAATAAACTTCGTCAGGTTGTCAAAGACCCCTCGTCCTTCTTCAACCGCCGCTTCAATTGAAGCAAAATTATCATTGGTGAGAATCATATCTGCAGCTTCTTTGGCCACCTCTGTACCCCCTCGGCCCATGGCCACACCGATATCGGCTTGCTTGAGTGCCGGTGCATCATTGACCCCATCCCCAGTCATTGCGACAACGTGTCCACGTGCCTGTAAGGCTTCAACCAGTCGCAGTTTTTGCTCTGGTGCCACTCGCGCAAATACCAAGGTCTCGTTCGCAAAATCCGCCATTTGGTTCACTGAGCTCATTCCCAAGTCAGTCCCCGTCATGACTCTTGGCTCCCCTGCATCCGAGACTGTTGTTGCCCCAAGTCCAATCTTCTGGGCAATGGCCCTTGCCGTGATGGCATGGTCACCGGTAATCATTTTGACCTCGATCCCAGCACGTTGACAGTTTTGCACCGCTCCGATTGCCTCGGAGCGAGGGGGGTCCATCATGCCTTGGAGACCAAGCCATATCAGTTCAGAAAAATGCCGGTCCGGATCAAGCTTGTTGGTCTCTGACGATACAACTCCCTGTGCAAACCCTAAAATGCGAAGGCCACGCTCAGCGAGTGTATGAGCGGCACGATTGATCGTGTCCGAATCACAATGCCGTATCCTCCCGTCTGCGCCTCGTTCTTGGGTACACAAACTCAAGACCTTTTCCAGAGCACCTTTAATGTAGACGACCGTCGAGGCGTCATCCGTCCTCTGATGAAGGGTCACCATATACTGCCGTTGGGATTCGAAGGGAATGACATCGATACGGGGAGTGTGTTGAGAGGCTTGCTTCCAATCAAGCCCAGCTTTTCGAGCCGCCACTAGTAACGCGCCTTCGGTAGGATCACCGACGATCATCCATTGCTGATCCCGTTCAACCAGTTGTGCGTCATTGCAAAGCATCCCGGCTATCAGACACTCGCGAAGTGCCGGTGCTTTTCCGAGATCTATAGCCTTCCCATCTCGCTCGATTGTTCCAACCGGTTCATACCCTCTCCCGCTTACCGAAAATTCTTGGTCCCCAGCGACGATAGCCTGGACGGTCATCTGGTTTTCCGTGAGGGTGCCCGTTTTATCTGAACAGATCACCGTTGTACTGCCCAGAGTTTCCACGGCGGGGAGCTTGCGTATGATTACATGACGTCTGGCCATACGGTTGACGCCAATGGCCAAGGTAATAGTCACAGCGGCGGGAAGCCCTTCTGGAATGGCACCCACCGCTAAGGCCACGGCGGCCATGAACATTTCGACCACAGGCAGCCCTCACCACATCCCAATGCCAAAGGTGACGGTGGCTAATCCCAGAATAACAACGGTCAGGATCTGACTAAAGTGTGCAATCTTTTTGGTCAGCGGAGTGGCGATATCGGCTGCACTGCCGATGAGCTGATGAATGCGGCCGATTTCAGTTTCGGCCCCCGTACCGACAACCACGCCAACTCCTTGACCATAGGTCACTAGCGTGCCGGAGTAAGCCAAGTTCCGACGATCTGCCAGAGCGGTATCAGATGGTAACAACAATTCCTCCTTCACAACTGGGACGGATTCCCCGGTTAAGGCTGATTCATCGACCTGTAATTCGCGGATGGAAGCCAGGCGCAGATCAGCCGGGACTTTATCGCCAGACTGTACGAGGACAACATCGCCTGGGACCAGGCTAGATGAAGAAATCTGGCATTTTTCTCCCTCCCGCAAAACCGTGGCTTCTGTTTTGACCATTGACATCAAGGCTTCTAGTGCTCGCTCTGCGCGGGACTCCTGAATGAACCCAACGATGGCATTCACCAGCACAACCCCGAAAATCACACTGGCGTCTACCCATTCATCTAAAAGGGCGGTGACGATCGTCGCTGCCAAGAGGATGTAGATCAGAGGATGGTGGAATTGCAGCAAGAACTGTATCAATGGACCATGCCGACGAATCAACGGAAGCACATTCGGTCCAAACCGCTGAAGCCGATCCATGGCCTCATTTTGAGTGAGGCCTCGAGACACATCTGTCTCCAATAATAGGAGCACTTCATGAACAGGTAGCTGGTGCGTGTCGTGATTTACCTGGCCGTCCATCGTGTCATCTTCTTTAAATTAGGTTGCTCTCAACTGCGCTTTTACTCAAAATCTAATACTCTTCTTTCACCTGATAAAAATTCAGCAGAAAATGATAACCGGTCAGTAACATTAAAACATGCTGCATTTTGCGACACTGCAACATTTCATTCTCGTACCAGATTTCCCCAAATCCTGTTGATCAAGAAGTAAAAAATATCTCAGAGTTTCACTCATGCAACAGAAGTACCGCATGATCCTACTTGGCGTTACTCTTGCTTTTTTTCTCAAGAATAATGAGAAAGATGCGGATCACAGATCTTATTAGAGTAGCGAGGTAGGGGAATTTGCATAGGATCTTCCTTACGTATGAACTCTGCCAAAAACTATAGAAAAAGAGTATCTGATAAGGAACTTAATCGCATTCAAGCAAACACCAATCTCAATGCTTTACTGAAATGATCATTTACCCAATCTTTTTGTATGGCATTTTCCTTGCGTTAGCTGTAAAGACAACATTCCTTCTTCACGGACAGAGGATGAGTCGAAAGACAATATCCTTTGGCATGTCCAAATTCTCCCACGCGTCACCATTATTGCTGGATTTGAGTTGGGATCAGGAATTTTCATCAACACCATGTTACCTGAAGATCTGCACTTCGACATCGCTCGACACCCTCTTTCACTTCCGACCGAACCAGACATGTTTTCTCCTCTCTCGTGCGAAACGAGAGGTGACCTCATAGATCCCCTCTCGCTAGCATGAATTAATTCGGTTGATTGAAGATATGGCCCAACGATTGAGGAAACGTGACTGTCCCACCAGGAAACTCTTTTCCCTTCTGCCACAAATGATAAATGACCTCATCCGTCTTAGCAGCGGCTTCCGCCACAGCTACATTTACATTGCTATCAGGATAACCACAGCCCTTGACTTATTTTCTAAGCATCCTTTTCAGAACTTCACCTAGATGGCTCATGTCCTTTTTCGCGACATCAATTTATTTTTTTGCTGTTGCAATTTCCTACACCAAAAACCCAGCCGCCTCATACCTCTCTAAATGTAACCCGTGAATAAGTTTTCATAGCATGATGTTGTAGTGCTCCCTCGAAATCAAGCCACCCGTGAACGTTCTGCTTTCCGATATTGCCGAGGGCTCCGGGACGGCGATGCTTGGTGTGGGCGTTCTTTGTTGTCCCAGCGCATCCAAGTGTTGATCGTTCGCTGCGCGGCCTCAAAATTGTTAAAGTGCTGTTGTCAGACACACTCCTCTTTCAAACTGCGAAAGAACCGTTCAATCAGCCCATTCTGCTCCGGCGTATAGGGCGTGATGAATGCCTGTGATATAATGATAGGCGCGCCGGGCTTGGCGAAACCGGCAACTCTGCAAGATCAAGCCATTATCACTGCGTAGCACCGGCATGCTCCCAACCGGGCTAAACACGCTGCCTCAAGGGCCCGCTCGGCCTCTTTGGCCCGTCCCCGCAACGCGAACTCAGACCCCACAATCTTTCGATCATGACAATCAATCACCGCCGTCAGATGCCCTCAGCCATCCCGTCCGCAGGGGATATGGGTGACATCCATGCCCAGCACTCTCCAGGGTTCGGCTCCGCAGGCGCTGCGCCCGTAGGCACGGCGTGCTGACTCGTTGATGAATCAACCATCGTTTGAGGCATAACGTCCGATACACCGCTTTGCGATTATGCCCCCACCCCTTGCAAAACCGTAAGAGCGCCCACAGCCGGCGATAGCCATAGGTCGGATACTCCTGAATGAGAACCTAAAGTCGCTTGACCAAAGCCTCAGAAAGTTTGGGGGGCCCCAACGTGGCTTGCGTGGGCCAATGCAAGGCCGAACGCGACACCCCTTCCCCTCCACAAGGCGGCATATCTTTCAAACGAGGATGCGCCCGAGTCTGCACAGGAGAGACAACATGACTCATGTCAGTGCTGCTGCCCCTTTCGTGCACTATCAACACTCCAGATACCCGAACCCTGTGCAGAAATACATAAGAATACAAAGCAGTACAACACGGCAAGTTCACCACCGTTCTCAATCGGAAAGAGCGCTTTTGTCCCATGCGCCATCCAATAGGCCGCGGCCATCAACCCACTACAAAGGAAAGCCGCCCAACGCGTGAAGAGCCCAACCATAACCAAGAGTCCACCAAGAGCCTCGATCGGCCCAGCTACATAGAGGACCAAGCCTGGGGCTTCAAAGGGCATGGCATTCGGAAAACTGAAGAGTTTTTGCGTGCCGTGAAAAAGAAAGAGGAATCCCACGACGATGCGCATTAAGGCATAGGATTGCTGAGAACACGATTGTGTAAACATAGGGAATTTTCCTTCGGTTGTTGGTTATCTCAAATAAAGGTGCCCAAGGCACCTCCGTGTCACAAGTATTTTTTTAGCCGTGGTAAAAGTCTTCCCGGACAATCTTGCCATCGTGCCAGGTCTGCACAGCCACTTGCTTCATCACCACGCGATTTCCCTCTTTGAAGGTCAACTCAAACGTCCATTCCACAGCAGCCTGTTCACCATCGACGATAATTCTTCCAACAGTAGCCCCATGAAATTCTTGCACGCTTGCTAAAAACTTCAATTCATATTCACGGTTCGCAGCCTTTCCCACCCGTTCATCACTTCCATTTTCACTCATGACCACATTATCCGCATAGTACGTATCAAACGTTTCGAGGATCTTTCCTGTGACAACGCCGTCGATGACGGCTTGGACCTGATTGCGAAGACTCATGACTTCCCTCCTTCTTTACGATTGCCTGTTTGTCGGTTCTGAAAAAGTAATACCTAAGTCTTGAATTTCTCGATATGGGAGCAACCAGACGAGCGATTCATCGTGAAGATCGACTACCTGGATACGATTCCCCCAAGGGTCTCGAAAATCGCAACTGCCTCCGGATTCGAATGTTAGTCCATAGTTTTTCTTCAGCTTTTGACGAACTTCCTCAACCTGAGCTGCATCACGAACCATAAGACCGAAATGCTTCATTCGATCTGGCTTCAATTCCTTGACTTCAAAGATTGCCAAAAATTGATGCTCGCCTAACTGGCACCATGCAGCCCCTTCGCCGCCCCGAAGCATCGTGAGATTAAATACATCCGAATAAAATTCCACGGCTTTTTGTGCATCATCGACCTCGATGACGACATGATTGACTCCATACACCTGCACAGCCATCGTTCTCACTCCTTTCGCCTATTTTTGAGTGATAATGACCCGCTCATTCGAGGCGGGTACATCATGCATGATACTCTTCACAAATCCAGCTTGTCGGAACATACGATCGTATTCGGCAAACGAATAGGCATCGCCCGCAGGCGTTATGGCCAACATCGTCAGACCAAACTCTGCCATGGCTGGCGGAGAGACTCGATCTTCATTTGGGACAAATTCCAACGTCATAACTCGTCCACTATCGGCCAGACAGGCATGAACTCTTGTCAGCAAAGCCTCACAGGTGCCCACATCAAAATGATGGAGAAAATTGGTCAGGAGAACCAGGTCATACCCTTCGCCAAATTCCACATCAAACGCACTGCCAGGCAACATTCGGAACCGATTTATCACACCCGCAGCGGCAGCTTGCTCTTGTGCGACAGTCAGGACATTGGCCCAATCCTGTGCGACCACCTCGACCATTGGCAGCTTCTTGGCCATTTCCACACCAAAGATCCCGTGCCCGGCGGCTACGTCTAAGACCTTTTGCGTCTTAGGTGCATGCTCACATACCCACTTAGCCATCCATTCTGCTGGCTCTTGCATCAATGGCATCATCGAACGCGCAAATCTCACCCATTCAGGATGCTCGGGGGCGATGATTCCTTGGGCATCGATCGCTGTTCCGCCTTTCTTCACTGCACGAGTGAGGTGTTGAAACCCTTCACGTAACGGAGAGGACAGCATAAATTCCATGGCGCCGCCCATATAAGCAGGAGAATGCCTATCAAGAAAGAGCGCGGAGTCTTGAGTAAGTGCATACGCTATCCCTTGTTTTGTAAGAAATCCACCAATGATCAGGTAATCAGCCAATAAACGTATCCCACGCTCGGACGTTTCACACCGGTGAGCCAATTGAACAGGAACGGAATTTCCTTCGGCAATAGCGGTAAACAGTTCTAATTCGATTGCTGTTTTCAACGCGGCTGTTCGTTGATACGCATTCACCGTTTGGAAAAACAACGCTGGCGAAGGCGCCTGACTGTGGTCTGAAGTACTCATAAAGATTTTTTCCTTTCTTTTCCTTCACGATTGACACATCATTCGATGTGCATCCCTCTGGCATAACTCGATGATCACTCTTAAAGGAAAAGTGGTTTGCTCGGAGAGAGAACCACCCTTGGATTGTTTTGCCAATCGACTGCTTGAGCATCGACATAGAGTTCGACCTCATTCCCATCAGGATCGTGAAGGTACAGACTTTGAGTCACGGCATGGTCCGTCATGCCAGAAATCAGAATGCCGGCACGATCCAATTCCTCTTTTGCCTCACGCAGTTCTTCCAAGCTATCCCCGATCTTGATACCAATGTGATAGAGACCCCGCCTGCCCCCTGTGAGAGGGGCAGGTGCGTCACCCACTTCAATCAGTAAGAGCTCATGATGCGTTCGCCCGGAGGTCAAAACGGCAGCGTTGTCCTCAAAAACCCTGCCAATCTCTTTGAATCCCAAGAGATCACGATAAAATTGAAGCGCCCGGGCTAACTCTTTGACATAAAACACCACATGTCCCAAATACTGTGCTTTCATGATATGTTCCTTGCACTATTTCGGCCTTATTAAAATCATTAACGTTTCTGACTTGCCATCCTGCCATGTATATCTTCTAACTATTCAAAATTTTCCCGAAGCCGCCCCAATAACCGCTTCATCTGTTTCACTTCCTCCTGGGTCAGCGCATGCTCAAAAAATGGACGAATAAAGGCCGCATGCGCAGGAAACACCTTTTGAAAGAGCGTCTCCCCTTGAGGAGTCAAGCGAATCTTAATAGCACGGCGATCACCTTTGATTTGTTCTCTTTTCAAGAGACCTTTCTTTTCTAATCGATCTAAGACGCCAGTTAACGTGCCTTTTGTCACTAAGGTCGCTCGCGAAAGCTCAATACATGTCAATCCATGAGTGCCGCCAAGTTCGACGATGACATCAAATTGCGACGGCGTCAGGCCCAACGATTCGATGTGGCGGCTAGCCACCCGAAAGAATGCGAGGTATGCCTCAACCAATGGACGGACAAGACGCAGATACGGATCTTTCTTAAAGTCAGGCATTGCCATGGACACACTCCAGATATGATTTATCCCTGGGAGGGCATCGTTCTAAATCCTGCTCCCGATTTCTCTTCAACTAAGTTTCACCTTCCACGCATATTGTTTTAACTAAAATAGTACTAATTAAAACATTTGTCAAGTTCCACTCCCTGTCAACTATCCAAATGCAGCTTATCATCGACAATAAGACGAGCAATGGCCATTACTGGACTCTCAAGCTGAAAATGGCCAAGAAGAGTAAGAGCTACCCTCATAAGCCTATCCAGCAAGTCCCAGGCAGCGAGGAAGAGGTGGGGTTGGAAGAATTGTGTAGTTTAAATTGTGTAGTTTAAGTGGTGTCTAAAAGCGATTTTCTTGGCTGTCCGGTAGTGTTGCTAAGGTATACCCTATAGTCCGCATTTTCTAAATGGTTCTTGCACTTTGCCGTCGTTCATGTATACTTCAATGAAGTAGAAATATATTCCAATGGGTGATAGCCTATGGTGATCATAGAAACCTTGGCATTTACACGGCGTGTCAGGTCGTTGCTTTCGGATGAGGAGTATCAGGCCCTGCAATGGTTTTTGTGTACGGTGCCGGATGCCGGAGCCGTGATACAAGGCACCAGCGGTGCAAGAAAAGTGAGATGGAAGCAAGAGCGTCAAGGTAAACGGGTGGTGTGCGGGTGATTTATTTCCATCATGGATAGGAAGACCAATTATGGATGTTGGCGCTGTACGCGAAGACCGACAAAGAAGAGTTATCGCATGCCGATAAAATAATCGTGAAACACTTAGTTGAGGAGATTAAGCAATGAAGATGAACAGTAATTTGTTAGACATCGATTTACAGGAAGAACTGGCGGCGATCCGGGCGCAGAAGACTGGGAAGCAACCGTTGAAGACGAAAGCGTTTCAAGCCCCCTCTAGCCCGGATGTGATCCGGCATCGACTGGGCTTAACGCAAGATGCGTTTGCCGGGTTGCTGGGGGTGTCCGTTCAGACGTTGCGCAATTGGGAGCAAGGGACACGGGAACCACGGGGTCCAGCCTTAGCTTTACTCAGGATCGTCGAGAAAAACCCGGAAGTGTTGTTTAATTAAGGCTCGCTTTTTCCCTGTGTGCAGACAAATGATTTCTAGTCATTCTTAATTTGTGCTTTTTCCTAAAGCAAAAATTGCAATTGAAGGAGAGAAAAGTTTCCTTTGAAACTTACTGCGTTTCCGCTATCGGCTGTGAGTTCAATTGATCAACGCAACAACTTTAGGTGCGAGCCGGTCTGACTTGGGACGCTGTCCAGGTTGCCGTCCAAGCCTTCTACCTCGCGCTTTGGCGGCGGCGGCGAACCCAATTTCACTGGCGGTTCCAGCATCGAGTTCTTAACCATCGAGCGTGGCGACCGGAAAAAACTCGTCTGGCTTCAGGGTGAGACGGTTGGGCTAGATTATCAGTGGGAATCGGGGCACTGTTCGGGATCAGAGCACTATTGATGGATATCCCTGCAGAGCTAATGACTATGGTATCCCTCGGTTTCCCTAACAAGGGTTTCATGAGATGTTCATACCCACCTGGACAAAACCCAGGGCCAATGTACCCCCGGTGCTGGGCCTCCTACCCTCTTTACGATTCCCCTTCAACTCATGAAAGTGGTAAGGGTACGACGTGTATTGGCATGAAATTGTACGCTGAGCCATGAGAGAATCTTTCTTACAGCGGCGCGTGAGCCAATATGCGAGCACCGCGGCGGACCGGGCGAACGGTGACTTCTACCTTGTGGTGAAGGGTATGGAGAATCTTGACGAGCCGGTCGATCGTAAAGCCTTTCAGATTGGCCTTTCTGATCCGGCAAATGTCGGCTTGATTAATGCCGGTTTGCTGAGAGGCCTGGCGTTGTGACCATCCTTTTTTATCCAGAATATCAATAATTTTTCCACTCAGATCAGCTTTTAACAGCTTCGTCTCCGCATCAGGTAAGCCAACATCCCGAAACGGATTGTCGCTTCCTCTGACTAATTCGAGTGTATCGTTTCTCATGATCGCCACTCCTTTTTTAATTGCTTGACCCGTTCTTCAATCACAGCAAGGTCTTTCTTTGGTGTTCTAATGCCCTGGGTCGATTTCTTCTTAAACGCATGGATGATCCAGAGATCATCACCGAGTTGAACCGCATAGACTATTCGATACGCATCGCTTCTATACGGCAAGGCCACTTCCAGAACACCAGAACCAAAACCCTTCAATGGTTTAGCCAGATCGGACTTTCTTCCTGTAGCTGCCAAGCGAAGAGCTGTCATGATCTGATCCTGCGCATCAATAGGAAACTCAGTGAAAGCCTTATGTGCGGCCTTAATCCATGAGATTCGCCGTGGCATGATTTATGATGGTATATCTACCATCATTTGTCAATAAAAAAGTGTTGGGGGGTTTTACGATCTTTCATAGCAACCCGTCACATGACGGGTATCAAATTGACATCCTCACGAGCCCAAAGGCCAAGAACAACCTTACGCCTCTTGAGCTTCTGCGGATTCCTCGGGTTGGTCTGGGGGTTCAGGGGTCGCCAGCCGTTGCGCCACATAATCAAGAAAGGCTTGGTAGCGCCGCTGGCTCGCGAGCTTGGCGGGGCGTTTTTCCGAGTCTCCTAATTCGGGAGTATGGGCAAACCAATATTGCAGATAGGTCGAGAACATTTCGGCGACAAATTCTTGATGGCGGGTCAGCTTCCCTAACAGCCGTGTTTGCCGATCCAGGCGGCGGAACAACGCATCAATTTGGCTCATATCATCGAGGTACATGCGTAAGGCGGCTTCTAAGAAGGCGGACTTGGTGATCCCCTTGGCGGTGATCAGCCGCGTGGCATCATCCAATGTTTGTTCTGTGACATACGCCTGAAATAATCGCTTTTTAGACTTGGCGAAGGGTTTGACCTTTTTGGGTGTGGCTGGTGCTTTGGGCATCGTCAACGATCGTGTGCTGGTGGCCGACTTTACAGCTCCGGTCCATCCATACTTTTGTCACTCCAAATATCCATTCGCCGTGGCTGAACCCGAAGACGTTCAGCCATTTGGCGCCGCTGCTCCTCAGTCTTGACGCGTTCCTCATCTTCCTCCCTATGCACGGAGAGCAAAGCATCCTCCTCGCCCCACTCGGGCAACTCCCTGCCCTGTTCATGATCGGCCTTGCTGTTCGACTCGCTCTGCTCAAGGTGTTCCTCAACATCCTGGCCGAGGCCGGAGCCTCCGTCACGCTGGCTTGTGGCAGGGGGCAAGGCATGCTGGTGAATGGGCTGCATGGGGAGTGATTCCCAGACCGTGCGTACCTGAGGCGGAAACTCACGAGCCATGGCTTCACGAGTTTCCGGTGTGGTCAAATTCGCTTGACCGGCAAAGGCTCGATCCTTGTAGTAAAACACTTTGCGGGCATGATACGGGTAATGACCACCAATGAGGATCAGGCTTTCCTCTGCCGGCAACATCAGAACCTCCCCAGGTGTTAACAGGGGCCGGGGGGTTTCTTGTTCGGTCACCATCGTGTGCATTAAAAACGGAGCCAGGCGAGAGCCAGCATAGTTGGACTGCTTTCTCACTTGGGTCGCTTCAGCAATCGACGTGTTGCCTTTTAGAATACTCATGACCAAGGTCACGCGTCGTTTGGCCGTGCGTTCATCGAGCGAGCCATAGGTCACACGAATATGCGAGTTATCGAGGATGGCATGGTTCGGGCCATAGATTTTCTCAAGCTGATTGAGCGATTGAGCAATGAGTTGCGCCCGAATTCCATATCCTGCCAGATAGGCCAAGGCCTGCTCTAAAAAGGCCATATTCCCGAGGGTGGGGAATTCATCGAGGAGGAGTAATAAGCGATGCGCATAGATCGGCTGGGAAGAGGGCGTTTGAATCTTCTCCGTCAACCGACGGGTGATCTGATTGAGGATGAGCCGAAACAAGGGCGTGGTGCGCTCCAGATCACTGGGGGGAAATGCCAGGTACAAGCTCACAGGGGCGTCGCGATTCATGAGGTCATTGATGGAAAAATCAGAAGTGCGGATATTCTCAGCAATTACGGGATCCCGGTAGACCGTCAGGAACGACATCGCCGTGGAGACCACGCCAGACAACTCATTGGGAGCTTTATTCATCACTTCCTGGGCCATACTCGCGACGATCGGATGCGGGCCGGTGGGGAGGTGCGGGTACCCACGCATGTACTCCAAGGTCGCGGCAATATCCCGTTGAGGGTTCGACAGGAAATTGGCGAGCCCCGGAAGAGATTTATCCTCTTCGGCATAGAGCAGGTGAAGGATCGCCGCAATGATGAGGGTTCTCCCCACCTTGGTCCAGTGGTCCTCTTTCGGATTGTCGCTGGGCATCACCACCATTTCCGCAATATTTTGGACATCCTGGAATTCACGGTCACCTTGCCGCACTTCCAAGAGCGGATTGAATTTAGCTGACAGGGGAGACGTCGGCTCAAAGAGCCAGACATAGGAAAATTGGCGGCGGAACCCCGCCGTGATGTCCCAATTCTCCCGTTTAATATCCAAGACAATCACACTTTCTTTCCAGCGTAACAACGTCGGAATGATCAACCCCACCCCCTTCCCAGACTGCGTGGGCGCAAAGACCAGGACATGTTTCCCGCTGTTATCCTGGATGAGTTGGCCCTTTGGCGTTTGGCCCAACACCACACCCGCACGATCAAGAAGTCCCAGTGTCTTGAGCTCCTTGTCCGTGGCCCAACGTGATGTCCCATAGGCATCACCAGGAGCATTTTGTTTGGCTCGCCACACGGCCGTTGTCACCAGCATCATGATTTGGAGGATGGTGGCCCCGCCCATGATCCAGAATGATTGCGAGAAGAGGCCTGGGTCGTAAAAGTGGTAATAATACTGCCATTGGACCCATCGCCACGGCAGATAGATCCGATACTCAGCCACTTCGAGCCATGGCGACCCCAGGGCTTCTTGATGGCCGAGTTGCGTCGCAAAATACTGCGTCGTGCCCCAACACGCGCTGCCAAATATGGCAAAAGTAAAAATGATGTTGACGTAGAGAAGGGTGCGTGGATCCTCGCGAAAAGTAAATTTTTTCACCGTTCAAACCCCTTGCTGATTTGACGGGCCATGGGGCGGACAAATGGGGTCCCATTCATCGTCATGCCCACGGTCACCTGCTGCCCCTTCAGCGGCTCCATATGATGACGCCAGGGCACCATCGCAAATGATCGTTCTGTTTGAAGGACGGCGAGTGGTGAACCCGATGGCAAGGTCGCTTTCCCCTTGAGCATTGCCGTTTGCGTCTGACCAGGTTCCAGAGAATGGTAATGGACTCCGTGTTGCTTTTCATACGCGTTGGCCCACTCATTCCGTTCCCATCGAGAGAGCGCGGCCTGAAGGTCCCGTGTCGCCGGATCAAACCCATGCATACGCAAAAAATCCTTGCGCTGCGTTTTCGCGGCACTCCCTTCTTTCCCTAATGGTCCAACCTGATGATCTCCGAACTGATGGTGTCGATCTAACCACGTTGGCCCCCTCGCTTGGATTTGGTCATCAAGACTCCTGGAATCTAAGACCTGTGTGTTCAGGCGTGGTGGTTTCGGCTCATCAATATCTTTCTGAGCTAAGGCATGCGTGAGATTCTTGGCGACTCGCCATTGAGAGGGACCAACCTCTTCCAAATACCCCATCCGCACCAACCGGGCCGCGCGGGTGATATGCGCGTCCACATACTCTTCTGAAGAGATCTGTCTCTTGGCCTCAAAGGTCTTATCCTGGGTCAAATCTTCCAGATGCTTGCGGGCATCATAGATACTCCCATTGTCCTTGGCCTGCGCCTCAATTGTATGATCTGCGGGGCGGAGCCAAGGGTCCTTCATCGTGTGAGCGGAAACAAACGCCCCAACGTTCATACCCTCGAAATCGTTGGTGTAGCCCTTAATATAGGCGGCGTGGCCGCCCAGGGATTCAATGACGATGTACTTATTGTCATACAATTCATTCCAAAACCCTGTTTTGACGACGCGCCCTTCGGTGTGGAGTTGCGGGTCACGTTTCTGGAAGATTTGGATGCCTTGAATGCCCGTGGCAAGCTCTTTGTGCATGGTTTTGATGATATCCCCGCGCTCACCCATTGCCATGAGATCTTTGTCCCAGTTCTCACGGAGCTCCCATTGGCCCTGACCGATGGAATCTGCTAACCCCATGGTGGTCATCGTTTTCATCCGATCAACGACGCAACCATACCGATGTCTCGCTTCAGGATCGGACGGATAGGGACCGCTGGTGACGACCCGACCTTGAGCCATGGTTTTGATGGTTCTGTCCAGCGAGGTATAGCGTTCCTTCGATATTTCTTGGTGGTGGGTTTCACGAATTTCTAGATCCGTTCTGAGGCCTAACTCCCGTGTCGCAATGTCTTTGGCTCGGTCTCTGATCCCATGAGAAATATAGTCTTTCGGAATTCTGAGTTCTTGGCCGTGGGCATCCAATCCACGCACCACAATATGCGTATGGGGATTGTCAGTATTGTAGTGATTGACCGCCACCCACTCGAGATCCCGACCCACATCCTTTTGCACGGTCGCCATGAGGTCTTTGGTAAAGGTCGTGAGATCCAATTCGTGGCCGTCTTCTGGAGAGACAATGAATCGAAAATGGTGTGGATCTTTGCTCATGGTCTTGAAAAAATCTTTGACTTCTACATGACCTTGCTCCTGATCAAATAAGGCTCCTTTGTCTTGCTCCTGCTCCTGTTCGATGCCTTCCCTCGTGATGTAGTGAAGGTGAGCATAGGCCCCTCCGGTTTGTTGACCTGTTGGCGTTTTGACCACTCTGACCTTGACAACCACGCGCCTCGATCGTACTGCCTGAGCCCGCGCCACCCACGTTTTTCGCTTGCCTCCTGTTTTCGGTCCTGTCTGTCTGGTGGTCTGTTTGGAATTGGCAATGCCTTTCGCCAACCGCGCAAACACAGATTGAGAGGAAGGATCACGGGGTTGGCGTCGGCTAATGCGTGGCGTGAAATCCGTCGATTGATGTTTGGGCATTTTGTGATTCTAGCATAGCCAAAATGAAGATTCAATATATATTTATTTATTTTATATAATAAAATCAAATAGTTATATATAACTTATCTATGTATATACTAAAAATATTTATGTATTTTTCTAATTTAATTTAATAAGTTATAATATGAATATATATATATTCTTTATATTGCCATAGATATTTTTTCTTCTTCATAACTTTTCCCACTCTTCTCCCCTACACAGATCATTCAAGAAATCACTAAAAATAGAGAGGCATTTAGAGTCAATCTCGTGAGAGATTGATGAAAACTATTGCAACCAAAAAGCATGACTTTTAACGGTAAACCAAGAAAATTTACCGACATTCTTGATGAAAATCTGATGGAGAAACGGCTAGTCTTTTTGATGCTAATTTGATGAATTTGTGGAAAGATGAGGAGCTATTGTGATGGGAAGATGAGACGAATCATTCAAGAAAATTGGAGAGGACTCAGGAGATGAAGGCCGATCGATGGAAGAATTCGCCTCGTTTGAACGTTTCTGCGCGGCAAAGGAAAGAATCGTTCGGTTTAAAAACGTTTCGGGATCTCTCCCAATAAATGTCCCATATTTTTTGATCGCACAGGTCGTCGCCTGGTCTTGTGATTCTGTGCGACACTCGCTAAACAACTCTTCAAGTTTGTCCGTTCCCCAAGCAATGTTGAGGCAGGCATCAAACAACATCTCATCCGAAACATTGACCGTGTTGAGATACGAAACAGGAAGTGAAAATGGGCCAATATAGAGCATGTGTTGATCATAGCGATGCTGCTGAACAAATGTGATGGCCTCTTCATTTGTTTGAAAGATCATGGGATTTGGCTGGTTGGCGACTCTGACGTAGTATGGGTTTCTCTTAGTGGCCGCATCCATGACCGCGGTCACGGTTTCGGTATCAGCGAGGTACCCACAGGAGAGAATGAGTGACAACAAGACTTCCATATAATCGCACCGTTAAAATGTCAAAAGAGGATGGGCGTTGCCCATGATCATCTGTGTGGATATTGGACCGAAATACCGGGAATCAAAGCTTCGCTCATGGTGGGTCCCCACCAGAACATGACCGTCTGGAACCGGATCACAGAACGGGATTAATGGGATCGGATTCCCCCGTGAGTCTGTCCGATAAATGTGCCCCCAGACCTCACCATTAATGACCAGTGATCCATTAGTGGTGCAGGCCTCATCACCAGGGCCTGCGATAATAATTTTCAGTAGGGTCGCCCCTGGATTGAGATGGTGAGCAAACCCAGAGGGCCACGCGTTTGTGGTGGTTGGAATAACGACAATATCACCCATGGCATACGAGTCTGGGTGAAATGATGACAGCCAATACACCCCTTCTGGAAGGCTCGGAGAATGGTTATACACCATGATCGGTGTTGGCTTGACGAATGAGACCACCCCAATAAGGAGGAGCGTTCCCGCAACGAGGTATAATGGAAATGATCTTATGTTTTTCCCCTTTCTCATGGGCTTATTTTAGAATGAAATTGGAACTGAAGCGGTTTAGTGATTGGTTCATTCTTTCGGATATTTTTGACTGCCGCTCGCAACCCCGATGATCAATTAGACATTATCAGGAGGCTCATAATAGAGAATCTTTGAACTCATTTTCCCTCTCTTGAATGTGTCAGCTTCATCGCTAACAGCTCTTTTCCCCGCAACTCCCTTTGACCAAGTGACTGCCCTCAGGACAGCCCTGCTGACGGATCAGTGCACAGCAGCCGCCAAGCTGTGGGGGATTCCCGCAGAACAGGTTCAAGGTCGATCCATCTGAGCAAGAGAATGCGCACGTCAGCATCGCTTCGTCTTCATGCTGGACATGCAAGCCACAAGCTGGAGTCTGAGCACAGGCACCGACCAAGCTAAGCAGGAATAGGAGAAGGATCAAGGAATGCCGTCGATTCATGAGGCAGTTGGAGCATTCAAACATGTGTTTCCACTTGATAGTCTTGGGAACCTGGGAACGGTTTAATCTTTTTCAATATGGTCCGGTTTTCCTTTTGAGCGATTTCAAGATCATAGTGTTGTTGAAGATTCAACCAGAACTCCGGTCCCGTTCTTAAAAACTGTCCCAAACTGAGAGCCGTGGCCGCAGTTATGCTGCGTTCTCCCCGAAGAATGTCATACACACGGCCGTATGGGAGGTGCAGATGTTTCGCTAACTGATGTCCATTGAGCCCGATTTCTTTGAGCTCATTAGCCAAAACTTCTCCAGGATGGATGGGATCTCTCCAATTAGCCATAGTTTCTTCTCCTAGTGGTAATCAACAATTTCAACGTCTGTTGCCCCTTTGTCCCATTGAAAACAGATTCGCCATTGACTATTAATGCGAATACTGTACTGACCCTTTCGATCCCCTTTCAGAGATTCAAAGTGATTGCTTCGCAAATTGCTCAAGGCTAACAAATGGGGCGCGGCATCAAGAATACGAAGGCGGATTCTTGATTGTCGTTCAATACCAGCAAATCGCTTCACAAATCTTCCATGATAGAGCTTTTCCGTCTCCTTACATTTAAACGTGAGAATCATGGATTATTGTACAATGGTTAATCGATTGCCGGCAAGCGATAAAATGGCATTTACCGTCAACGAGGTACGCACTCATCATCTGTCTCCTGTTTCTTCCTCTCACTTCGAGAAGAGGCATCGTTGCGGGAACCCGCCAGGGCGCGAGCGGCTTCGGCGTATGTTTTCCAATATTCCATGCTTTCGCGCGAGACCGGTCCCATTTCATTCGATGTCCCAAGGTAATACCCGCCCGCTGATCGTAAGACGGTCGTTTCCAAATCGAACCCGATTGTGGCCGCGAGGTACCCGGATGTCAGCTGAATGGGATGGCGCTGTTGCTGGCGATTGTCACGCATGAGAGATCTCCTTCTCTAGTTTGAAATGCATTGTCTTCTTCCTCACTTACTAAACAAAAACAACTTTTCCCTGAAGCCTTCGCAGAGTCCAAGGCTTCTGAGAAAAGTGAACAACACCTGCCGGGCGGCTCTCATTGAATGAGGGCTCTGCACGACGCTGGCGGGCCGGGGGTGTTTCCGGCGGGCCGAGGAGTGCTACGCCCTCCTCTACCTGGTAGGCCCGGCCACTGCGGGTTTGATGTTTCCGGAGATTCACGAGCCGATGAACGTCGCGTTGATCGGCCGGGCTGCCCACCCGGAAGTCTTGGGCTGCCAAGTCTTCCGGGTGATTGATGCTTGATCCACCTATTTCATCGATGTCCTTGAGGTATACCCTATTGTCTCTATCTCTCCATTTATTATTCAGGGTAGGATGGCCTGAACAAACTTATTGAACTATCACACTAAGCGTGATACTGTGATCATGAAGATATATACAACCGTCTGGTTTAAAAAGTTTGCCAGAAAACAAAAATCACCAATGCCGCGTTGAAAAAAGCCATTGAAGCCGCTGAGCAAGGGATTATTGACGCTGATCTTGGCGGCCAGGTGATTAAACAACGCATGGGGCGGCCCCAACAAGGGAAATCCGGCGACTATCGCACCATCATCCTTTTCAAAAAAGATGATAAAGCGTTTTTTGTATATGGCTATGCGAAAAATCAGCGTGACAACATCGAAGAGGATGAATTGAACGCTTTCAAAGAAATGTCCAAAGAGCTTTTCAATTTATCAGAGGAAGATATTGAAAAAGCGATCAACGACAACGAATTGACAGAGGTGCAGTAATGGCGACAGAGAAAAAATATAAATCGGAAGCTATGGAGGCGATCCATCAAACGATGGAAGGCTTATATGCTTCCGGCCTCGTGAATAAAAAAACGATGCGCAAGTTTGATCAATCCTGTCTTGAAGCGATCCCCTCATATTCCGGCGCGGATATTAAAAAAATCCGTGAACGAGAGGATGTCTCACAGCCTGTATTCGCGTTGTATATTGGGGTGTCGAGAAATCTTGTTTCTGATTGGGAGCGCGACATTAAAAAACCACGCGGTCCGGCGCTGCGACTTCTGAGCATTATTGAAAAAAACGGGCTAGCCGCGATCGCGCAAACGCATTGCCTGTATTCTGACACAATCAGTCACAAACGGTGACCGAGTTTCATGGGTATACCCAAAGTTTGATTGTTGAAAGATCGTTTTCAGCCATCAGTACTACCTTAAATAATAACGGGTTGGTAAGGAAGACTTTCCTCTTCTAGAAGAAGCATAAAGAAAAAGGCGTAAGATGAAGATTAGCCGCATTTACTGAAATCTATTACCTATCAAGGAGATGGGACAATAATGAAGATCATATTGCTGGGACGCACAATCGTTGTGATTGGAGTACTTCTTATGACGCCTGTATGGTGTGGGGCTGAAGAAAAACTTTCCCTCGCTGAACTCCAACAGCGAGCGGCACAAGGCCACGCCCCGGCGCAAACGGAAATGGGCATGCTGTACGACGATGGCCTGATGGTCCCCCAGGATTATAAGCAAGCGTACCAGTGGTATAGGAAGGCGGCGGTACAGGGTCTCGCCGTGGCACAAATGAACCTGGGAGCGCTGTATGCCCGTGGCCTGGGGGTCCCCCAGGATTATAGGCAAGCGTATCGGTGGTATACGAAGGCAGCAGTACAAGGTCTCGCCGTGGCACAAATGAACCTGGGAGCGCTGTATGAACAAGGCCTGGGGGTCCCCCAGGATTATAAGCAAGCGTACCAGTGGTATAGGAAGGCGGCGGTACAGGG
>JAALKI010000026.1:33057-38558 GCA_011088105.1 Nitrospirota bacterium
TCCCCCAGGATTATAAGCAAGCGTACCAGTGGTATAGGAAGGCGGCGGTACAGGGCCTCGCTGAGGCACAAGTGAACTTGGGAGGGCTGTATGCCTATGGCCTGGGGGTACAGAAAAATTTTGTGGAAGCCTACGCCTGGTTCAATAGCGCAACAGCACAAGGAAACACACGTAGCACCAGAATAAAGGATCTGGCAAAGAAGCAGCTTGATCCGGCATCATTTGCTGAGGCTCAGGCTCTCTCAGAAACGTATTACAAGAAGTATGTCATGCCGTTTCAGAAGTGAGGCACCATACGTCTTCTCCTCTCCCCAGCAGACTTTTGAGGCTGGCTCTAGCAAACGGTTCAGGCTCTCTTCCACGTGCAGCTTGTAGATAGTGTCAGAAACATAAGAAGGAGAAGGTATGCCAGATAATTCAGATATCGACCAGTCGTGATTGTCTAGGCCTTCCTGTTTTTGCTTTTTGCCAAAGTGTCAATTAAAGCTGCCCCCCTCTTCCCCGTTCTAAGCAATCTGACTGAGAGAAAAGAAACAATTCCCTGGCGAGTGAGTCTGTCAAGCGGCATAGGTGATCCATTACCATTGGTGGTCATCATCTCCCCACTTTTTTTGTTATGTTCCTAAGGTATACCCTATGCTGATGTAACAGAATTGTGCAATCGGTTACATTTTCGAGAACCATCGTAATGATAATTGTTCAATGAGGTAAGGATAGAGCGCATTTGACAAAAAACTCGAATAGTTAGGAAAGTTGTGCCGTCAACATCTTTATAAGGGTCCCAGGCACATTCCTGTAATGGTACACGCTAAGAAGTTCGAATCAGACTCCGGTCAAGCGTGTATTCTCATAGAGCCGCAATGAGGGTAAACAGGGAAACTCGTGACGCCATTTAGGAGGTTGATGAATGAACGGGGTTAAGGGAACAATGAAACAATTGGTGTTCTTTTTACTCATCGGTGTGGCGGTTCCTGCCTATGCGCTGGATCCAGGGCCGACGGACGTCTATGTCCGAGTCGTCGATGTCGGGGCCGGGCTGTGTACCATCACCGCCATCCCAGACCATCATTATATGATCTATGATGCGGGCCATTGGCAGGGCGGCCGATGTCTCGCTGCGGCAAGGGAGATCATTGAGGGAGAGACGATTGATCTCCTCATTTTGAGTCATTCGGATGCTGATCACCTTGGGGATGCCCAAGACATTCTCAAACAGTACACCGTCCGGCAAGTCATTCGCACAGGCTTCGTTCGCACCAGCGGAACCTGGATCAACATGAACGAACGCATGGGGCCGCATGCGGTCCAGGGGGGCTCGATCCTCAATCTTCAAACCGCTGATCTGATTCCGGGAACCACCATACAGGTAGGCGAGGCTGAGGTCGTTCTGGTGGCTGGCTGGAAAGCGTGGACGGACCCGGGACCGCCAGCGGCTGAAAAACACAATGCCATGAGCATTGTGGTTCGCCTTCTCTATCATGGCCAGAGCGTGCTCTTTACGGGTGATACGATTGGTCGGCGTCTCTCTGATCCTCCCGACGCCTGTAAAGATGCTGAAGCGCGCATGGTGCAGAACAGCGCAGACGTTCCCCTTCAGGCCGATGTCCTCATTGCTCCCCATCATGGCGGCAACAATGGAAGCTCTACCTGTTTTATTCGTGCCGTCAATCCCACGTTTGTAATCTTTTCGGCTGGGCATCGGTATCATCATCCTTCACATGAGGCGGCTCAACGCTATCTTGATCATGGCCTCCCGGTTTCTCATCTGTTTCGAACAGATCGGGGAGATGACGAGGGGGGAGCGGAATGGAGCCACGGACGGGTTGCGGGATGTCGCGATGCACGAGGGGATGATGATGTTGAGATTCTCCTGCGGTCGACGCTCCCACCGGTTGTGCAGTACCAAAGACCGTCCACCGGAACATGTCATACGCAAGGGGGAACGGAAGAACCCGCTGGGCCTTGAACGAACGGAGGGGGGAATGGCTGAGGGCTCGACTCTTGCGTTCCTCTCCCCTACCGTCCGGCCCCGCTCCCTTTCCCTTTCTTCGTTCATGCATTCGGCAGTTCAACGCTTCGTTGATCTGCCGGGCTGCTCACCCGGAAGTCTTGGGTTGCCAAGTCTTCCGGGTGAATGGCTCTCTTACCTAAGCCAACAAGACAAGGAGGAAAAAAATAAGGCAGCCGCCACCCGCCCCCGGGCGTGGACCCAGGGGCGGACGGCCCGGCTTAGGCTGCCGGAGGCGGGGTGGCCATCCACTCATGCGCGAGCTGGATGACGGTCAGGAGGTCCGGCGCATCACTCAGCCTAAAGGAATGGCCACGGCGCAGATTGCCGTTGGTACCATCCCGAAACGACTGGGTGAGGGTGAAGGTATGAAACGGCCCCTGGACCGACTCGTTGAGCCAGATCGTGGCGGTGACGCGGCCTTGCTGGAACCGGTGAACAGGTTTGTAAGAGGGAGATGATGCCATGATAAGACTCCTTGTGTTGTAAGTTGATCTGTCGCTCTCTCACGGATGGATGGAGAGCGAGGGACCAACGGACAAGGAGCCGACGAGGGGCGTGAATGGGCGTACCCCGCAGGACCAACGCATCGGGCATGACAGGATCATGGTCGGCCAGGAGCCCTGGCGTGACGGATGTGCCAGCGGGGCGGAAAGCCCAGGCAGGTGCCCGGGATGGCACCATCGGCCCCCTGTTCATGGCGGCGACCAGAGCGCCGCCCATCTGGCTGGAGGACACACGGGGGCCGCTCCCCCTCACCAGACCCCAAGAGGAGGGGGCCCCGGTAGGCAGCACGCCGCGCACACGGCTGAGTGACCGAGACTCGTCAGGGACGGGCTAGCCGCGCAATGACTGTGGCCGGCACGCCCATGTTCTTCAGCCCGGGGATAGCAACCCCCCGTGGAAGGCTGTGAGGATAGAGCGCCGCACGATCACAAAAATGGCCACCTCGGAATGGGCTTTCTTGAAGTTTGGGACAAACTTGGACAGCGTTACCAAACAGCGCGCGGTAAACGCATGGACTGAGGGAATAGTGGGCACAGCCTATCGAAGCCGTGCCCGTTTCGCGTTCTTATCAAAGAAGCCTTGAGCCTTGAGGTTACCAAACCACATGGTGACAAATGATCGCAATTCATTTTTCAGACGAGGATGACCATGAGTAGGCTGTCCATGGTCATCGTATTCGTAAACGTCTTGTCTGATACCCATAAAGTCGTTGCGAAATGATACGGGTTCAGCGGCTAGTAATTCGCCCGTGTGCCGGAGCAAGAAGACCACTTCAGGATCATACATCACATCGCCGTATTGGATGGTCGTGTGAGACATGGCAAGCAAGTGATGTCCTTCAGCTGATGTGCTGACCGTCTCAACAGTTAAGGGCATATAGCCACCAGAAATGATCTTGACGGCCTCACCCTCGCCGAGAAGGGTTAACAGTTTTTTCGCAAAGGCTTGATAAGTTGTCATCGTTTTATTCCTTTCAATATTTTGGTGGAAGAAGCCGCCGACGAGCAGCGGCTTCCGTTGATGAGGCTACACGCCGATTGCATGAGTGGTGATCCACTGCTTTGCATCGAGGGCCAGATTCATAAGCGCTTCAAGATCGTGCGCCCCGAATGAATGGGAGCGGTGCCAGCTACCGGCTGGATCTTGAAACGATCGAGAAAAAGTGGTTGAAAAGAACACGCCCTTCTCCCCGCGATTTTCCCAAACTGCAGCGGTCATGTTTCCGCTTTGAAGCGTGTGTACAGGTTTTGTTGTGGTAGCCATGATGTGTTCTCCTTTGTTGAAAATGGGTATGGGCTCTCTCGCACAACTAGGAGAGCCTATGCCCATGGAAGGAGAACACGATGAAAAAGGCTGTAAAGGCGGACCAGAGAGGAAGCCTGCAATGGGCGTGACAGCACCGCTGGCGCGAACAATGCACCTCGACGGTGAAAGCCAATCAGCCTTTGAGCTGGCTACTCTAAAACCTGTGGAAGCAATAAGGCAGCCATCACGATGCGGCAGGACAGCGAGGGAACGCTAGAGAAGAACCGAGCTTTTCAGAAAGCTAACCAAAATCAAGAAACCATGAGGCACACGTACGCAAGGGCAGCACCGTCTTTCCTAATATCTTAGGCACTTTCAAGCAAAGGAGTGGGGCACGTCGCGTGTAGGATCGGCACTCTTAGCTGTGATGCTGGCGGCGGATCGGCCCCGAGAACAAACGAGGGCAATGCCTCTAATTGAGCAGAGCAAACAAACAGTAGTCTTCCAGAGGCTCACCGTCGAAACAATGGATATGTTCCCCATCGAAGACAAAACCTACGCAGCTATCATCTTTGTAAGGCATGAGAAGGAGAGCAACGCGGTGAGGCTTTCCTTCTAAATCCAAAATAAACGAGCCATAAGAAGGCACCTTGATTGTAATCGTATCTTGGATGAGCGGCAGCAGAGAGTCGGCGACTTCTGCTGGAAGAACCTGATCAACGCGGCGGCCGAGGAAAAACTCTGCCCCTCGAAAATGGCCGTGTCGAGGATTTGCGTAAAAGCAATCCAGATACTCAGCCTGGGCATTCCATAGAAATATTTTTGTGACCGTATGGAAATCTAAATGCTGAGGAAACACATCAGCAATGATTGACTCCCACATGGATTTGGTGAATCGTTTGATTAATTGCATCCGCGTTCCTTTTAATCATCTATAGTGAAAACATCATCGACAAGCTCTTTTCTCATACCCCTTCGCGTACATTTTCGCAGCATTTTTCCTCACGAACCCTAACAAAAACCTAATTTGGGTTCAAATACTTGCATCTTTAGAATCATACCCTTTCATGATTTTTATGGAGAGTAGGTAGTGGGAAAAAAAAGTTCTTTCGGGAATACCATTTTTTTGTGGATATTCTCGTCTGCGCCCGGAAAACAAAGGAGTTGACGCAGCGTGAATTGGGGAAGCTCCTCGGGAAACCTCAATCATATGTTTGGAAATTTGAAAATTTTGAACGGCGGCTAGACATTGTAGAATATGCCGTGATTTGTAAAATATTGGGGATTGATTCCGTTGGAGTAATGAAAAAGTTTACGAAAGAGTTTTCCGCAAGAAATGAAGGATCATTGCCGTCTTTATAACTCACGCTCACGCTTTTCATAGATCGTTTCCAACAACCAGCTATGGCGTGAAGGCTTCGGTCGCCGTGTTGAGCGTTTCTTGTCATAGTGCCACCATTTGGGCTGTTAGGCGAAATTGACTCCCACCTGGATTTAGAGGATCGTTTGATCAATTGCTGCGGTTTTCCTACCTCTTTGTACATATTCTTGTTCTTGAACAGTTCCCTCATAACAACAAAGAACGACTCAATTTAAGGCTATCCCCACCCTCTCTATACTCAAAAAACAGTATACTTAAGCAAGCAAATTCTATGCTATTCAACAGAAAAACACGTTACAAAAACATGTAGTGCTCCCCTGAAATCAAGCCACCTGTGATCGTTGTTCATTGCGATACTGC
>JAALKI010000001.1:0-121630 GCA_011088105.1 Nitrospirota bacterium
AAAGGCCGGAAAACTCTATGTTGAACCTGTCCGCTTGACGGGGAAGCTTACAGTTTGAAGAACCGAGCTTTAGAAAGAATGTTATTGGTAGATCTTTGTGCGGGAGATCTTCATAAACTAATGGGCAAAGTTTATAAAGAGACCCTTCCTAAAGATGAGAGTGGAAACAAAGCTCTTTCTGAAACGTTGAAGATCATACAAGGAATCATCGAAGCTCGTAATCATTTCGTGCATGCACTCCGTATGCCAGGCGGTCCAAACCTCAATTATACTGTCAATTATCGATCAAAGAAGACAACAATTATGGGACATAACCTTGCAACCCTTAACGCCTATATCATGATCATTCATACAACAAAAATGGCAATCGATCGTGCAATGGGTAAAATGAAAAAAGGGGAATCAATCGACAACACTCTTCAGATAAGTCATCAATCATTGCCATCATTAGGAACAGTGTTTTCGCTAAAAGAGCTTTTCCTTCGACAGCAAAGTGGTTGATCCCGGCCGAGTTTAGAGGCCCCCTCCCCCCCCCTTTTGCATTCCGGATGGCGCCACAATACGATATACGTATAAATTAATAGTTTTATATACGTACTACGTGATGGCCGCCTCGTGAAATGCAATCATCGTCGGAGTGGCAAAGATGAACAAGATCTGAATCATATGGCGTGTGCAATGGAAGAACGCATCGGCACGTATTGGTACATGCTCCCGGAGTACGGACAAGCGCGCAAATCCATGTGGGATGCCCTGGCCCCCCACACCCAACGCCGCTGCATTGACAAAATTTTTCCGGACCTCCTCCGCAAACGCACGAAAGACCAAGAAATGTAAAAGGGGTCAAGTATATTTTATAATATTTAAATCAGTTTAAATTACATCTGCCCTTTCGGCTCCTCCGCATTGAGCACATGCTGAGAGTAAGGGCAAGGAGGCTATCGAGAAGAGACTTGGAGCAAGAAAAGGGGATTTAAACCACCCTCCATACGCAGGCTCGGCAAATACCTCGCCTACTCCTGCAGAGGGGGTCTGCCCCCTCGCATGCTCCCCACGAAAGGGGCACAATTCTTTCGGAATCACCCGTCGGAGCTTTGAATGTACTTATGAAGTTTGAAAAGTAAAATTGGAGCGGGAAAGGGGATTTGAACCCCCGACCCTCGCCTTGGCAAGGCGATGCTCTACCACTGAGCTATTCCCGCTCTTTGAGAAGTAAGGTGATCCGATTGTATTCTGCAAGGGAAAACCTGTCAAGCAACATGATGCGAGAAATACCAGTTAGAGCAGAAAAGCTCATAAAACTCTGGGCAAACTGGCTCAAGCAAACCATGGCGCATGCCCCAAAGCCATCCATACAGGTCTTTCTTGCCCCAGACATCCCCCTATCTTCCACTTCCCAGGCTTAGCAGCTGGTATCTAGGATACCGTCTTAGGCCATATTCTCAATGATGATGGGCTCAACCGGGTCTGCGAGGTCAAAGTGAAAAATCTTGGAATAAAAATAGAGTTCGGCATCCAACACCCGCTTAATGGTATCTGGACGGCGAAATCCATGTTGTTCCCCTTCAAAGGTCAATGCCGCAACAGGTAACCCTTTACGACGAACAGCTTGAAACATCATTTCCGTCTGGTTAGGAGGGACAACTTTATCATCGAGGCCCTGGAAAAGAATGACTGGACATGAGAGCTTCTCTGTATAGTGAATGGGTGACCGTTGATGGTAAAGGGATTGAGCTTGTGGATACGGCCCAACAAGCCGGTCCAAATAGCGAGATTCAAATTTGTGTGTATCTCGTACGAGGGCTTCAAGATCCGAGACCCCATAATAACTCGACCCAGCCGTGAAACAATCCCGAAAGGTTAAGGCACAGAGTGTGGTATATCCTCCGGCACTTCCACCCGTAATCGTGACCCGTTGAGGGTCGACTTCTCCATGATCAATGAGAAATTGCACGCCAGCAACGCAATCATCCACATCGGTCATTCCCCATTGTCCATCAAGCCGTTTTCGGTATGCACGTCCATATCCCGTACTCCCCCCATAGTTCACATCTAAAATGGCAAACCCACGGCTCGTCCAAAATTGAATCATCAAATTACATGCTGATGATGCCGCGGCAGTGGGACCTCCATGACTTTTCACCATTAACGGTGGGCGCGACCCGGAAGGCGCAAGAAAGTCTGCATTTTGCGGCTTGTAGAAAAAGGCATGGGCGGTCTGGCCATCTTTCGTTGGATAATCAATCGCTTGGGGAAGCGAAAGTACTTTTGAGTCCACGGAAAAATCAGCGGATTGCCGTATGACTTCCACTTCTTGCGTTGCCAGATCAATTCGAATGATGGCCGTGGCCTCAGAGGGTGAGCTAGCAACACATGCAACCCGTCTACCCTGTATATGGACGCTACTGATATCTGTATAGGGCAAATCAAAAACTTCCACTCGACTGGTGCTGACATCAAGCCGCCCCATATACCACTTGCCATGTTGGGTATAGGTACAGATAATCTTACTGGCTGATTCAAAGCCATAGGTTGTCAAACCAAATACCCATTGTGGTTGACCAAACTCCGCATTCATGGGACACAGCGCGTGAAGAGTCTCCTCTTCGATTCGGTAGAGGTTCCACCAACCGCTTCTATCGGAGATGAAATGAAGAATACCGTCTGGTGACCATTCTGGCTGAAAGATGGATTCGTCCTGTCCCCCCACCACACAACGGGCATCCACGATGTCTCCCTCTTTCGTCACTGTTCCAACCCACAGTTCGGTTCCGTCCCATGGCATGTTTGGATGATTCCACGCGAGCCAGGCAAGCTGTGTTCTATCGGGATTAAGACGAGAGGAAGAATAAAAGTCATGTCCTGATACCAATACCTGCGGCTCACGACTTGAAACACGTTCAGAGGTCTCAGCAGAATCCGTGTAAGCCTGGAGGGGAAGACTGACAATCGTATTCATCGGCTCTTGACTAGAATCCCTATGATCCTCACGAATCACAATCAGCCGATGATGTGTATGGTCCACTATGGCATCGGCATAACAACAATGATCTTCATAGGTAAGTTGCTGAGGAGCTCCTCCAGGTTGTTGGCAATACAGTTGCTGATCGGCAAAATGGGAAAAATACGCAATGCCCCTCGAGACGACATAGGCTCCCCCACCATACTCATGAACTCGCGTGCGAACATTGAATGGAAACGGGGTCATATCCGTAGAATGCCCATCAGCGGTCAGCCGCACGAGAAGGTTTCTACCATTTTCAGTGGGCCGGCCTTCGAGCCAGTAGAGCGTATCACCATCAACCGTGACTTGCCCCAATCTGGTCGTCTCCGAAACAATCAAGTCCGGCGTCAGCGGAGATGTCCACGAACCATATGAAGCAATCGTTGGTTTTCCCATACCCCTACTTTCAAGGCACATTCAAGAAAAGATTTGAAAAAGTTGCGAGGAGATTGGACAGAAAAAAACTTGGCTGGAAGTACATTATGTCATGCAAGACACATGACGACAGGCCTGTTCCTCAGTGGCAATATTCACAAACTCAGAAACTTTGTTTATACAACGGCCACAACAGTTTTCCTCATCATCAATGCCTAAAGAAGAGGCCAACATGTTGGGGCACGTCACTCCACATTGTCCAAGAGTTCGAACATCTGATTCTGTAATACCTTTGCAGACACAGAGAAACATGGCAACCCTCTACATGAAGACGATATTGAAAACCGTTCTCATTTATAAACACATTGTAATCTCCTCTCGTGATGTTGTCAAGTATGACTCAAATCCCTGTGATTTTTAAGGAAGAAGCACAGAATGTTTGGTAGACAAATTTCTTGAACGCTTGCTAGACTCTTTTGCTATGAATCATGAACCTACCATGCAGTATCAGGTTGCTGTTTCTCGTCATACAAATCCAGACCAGGCAGGACAAGAACTTGGAATGGCACTCAGGGCATCGATGGGAAAAGACCCTGTAGACGTTGCCTTTATCTTTTATCCTCCCTATTACAAGGACATGATATCTCAGTTGCTCTCACATATTCATGAGACCTTGTCCCCTCGAGTCTTACTAGGCTGTATGGGAGAAAGCATCATTGGCATGGATAAGGAATTCGAGGAAACCACCGCTGTCACCGTATGGGCTGCACGATTACCGCATTGCCATCTTGTTCCCATGCATTTGACGTTTGACGAGGTCGAGCATGGGTACATCATGGATGGATGGCCAGAAGGATTAGATCACTCCGCAGAACATCCAACGTTTATTCTCTTAGCGGATCCATTCTCAACGCCCATGAATGAAGTCTTCAGTCAAATTGAACAGCGGTGTCCTGGCGCACCCGCGATTGGAGGCGTCGCCAGCGGTGGAACTGACCTAGGAGAGAGTCAACTGGTGCTCAATAACGACATCATACAGACTGGACTGGTTGGGATTGCCATGTGGGGGCCCTTGTCTATTCGAACGATTGTGTCCCAAGGCTGCCAACCAATTGGAGAGCCTTATGTCGTCACCAGAGCTGAGCGATACATTGTGTATGAATTAGGTGGCATGCCGACATTGGAACGTTTACAAGCAACGCTTGATGCGCTTGGCCCGGAACGAGGCAAACAGGCTACCATGGGACTACAAGTCGGTGTGGCCTTTAATGAACATCGACATCAGTTCAACCGAGGTGACTTTCTCATTCGTGGGATCATGGGTGCCGATCAACAATCTGGAGGCATTGCGCTTTCAGACCTCATCGAAGAAGGACAGACCATTCAGTTTCACTTGAGAGATTCTGCCGCAGCAAGTGAGGAATTAAATCTGCTGCTGGCACAAGAACGAGACCAGTTTTCAAAAGCCCCTCCCAAAGGCGCGCTGTTATTCAGTTGTCATGGCCGCGGTCGGAGATTTTTCCCGCACCCCCATCATGATATCGAAGCCGTCCTGCATCAGACCGGCCACATCCCCATTGCGGGCTTTTTTGCTGCTGGGGAAATTGGTCCCGTCGCTGGAAAAAATTTCATCCACGGCTATACCGCAAGTCTTGCACTGTTTTCATGATAATTTTCAGGTGTCTTACGTCTTTTATCAATTTCATGGAGAAAGGCCTCTCACGATGTACAGAAAATTTATGTTCATTGGGCTCTGTTTCTTGACGATCGCACTGCTTAACAGCAACGCCATTGCGAATAACAAGACGATGGTCTCGACAGAATCAGGCCTACAATACGTCGATCTTATTGTGGAAAAAGGAAGAGCCGCAGAAGTGGGAGAAACCGCCATCGTTGATTATACTGGCTGGTTAGCAAACGGCACAAAATTCGATAGTTCGGTAGACAGAGGCACACCCTTTTCATTCCGCCTCGGAGCAGGACAAGTCATTAAAGGGTGGGACGAAGGCGTCGTTGGGATGAATATTGGCTCAAAGCGAAAACTCGTCATTCCTCCTCATTTGGGTTATGGAAACCGCGGGGCAGGACGAGTGATTCCCCCTGACGCCACCTTAACCTTTGAAGTCGAACTTCTTGACTTACGGTAATCGCCAGAAATCTTTCAACATGAAATACACCCCGTTACATAACGCCCATATCAAGCACAACGCAAAACTAGTGGACTTTACAGGATGGGACATGCCTATCCATTACACCGGTATTCTCGACGAATACCAGACCGTGAGACAACAAGCCGGATTGTTTGATGTGAGTCACATGGGAAGAATCATGATTGAGGGTGAAGATGCCATTCCGTTCCTTCAGCAAGTCTCAGCCAGTAAGGTCGCAGCAATAGAGGTACTGGCGTCCCAGTACGCTATGCTCTGTAACCCTCAGGGTGGAATCAAAGATGACGTCTTTATCTATCGGTTGGCTCCAAAGAAATTTCTCCTTTGTGTGAATGCCTCCAATCATGAAAAGATTCTAGACTGGCTGCAAGAGCAACAGGCACAACTGATCCACACCGTTGAGGTCATTGATCGGTCTCAAGACATTGCTCAATTGGCCTTGCAAGGGCCAGCATCAATCGCCATTCTTCGAAATACTCTTGGCACGACCATTGATCATCTTCCCCCTCGGGGCTGTTTGGAATGCACCATTTCTAGCATTTCGCTTTTACTGACGAGAACCGGATATACCGGAGAATTGGGCTACGAGCTTTACGTCCCTGCAGATCGTGCGCTTGATCTCTGGAGTGCCCTCATCGTCACAGGAAAACCCTATGGCCTCAAACCAGCTGGTCTTGGAGCCCGAGACCTCTTGCGATTGGACATGGGATATTTGTTGTACGGGAACGACATCACCGAGGACACGACTCCCATTGAAGCGGGAGCCGCATGGCTTGTGGATTGGCAGAACAATGATTTTATCGGACAACCTGTGCTGACAAAACAACGGGAAGAGGGAACAACAAGATGTCTCGTCGCATTCGAACTGCTTCAGAAATCTGTCCCTCGCCACGGCATGCCAATTTTCGACGAGCACAAAGAAATTGGACAAGTCACCAGTGGCAATCTCTCTCCCATCCTGCAAAAAGGAATTGGGTTAGGGTATGTCCTCTCTGCACATGCCCACATTGGAGCTCCATTGTTTATTGATATTCGTGGTCGACGTGTACCCGCCATTGTGGTCAAACCGCCCTTTTACAAACGTCGCAAATCATAATCGCCTCGCCAGATGACAACACCTATTTACAACGGACGTCTCCTGCAACTCTCCATCGAGACCATGACCTTACCCAATGGCACGACAGTTGAGCTAGAATTCATTCATCATCCTGGTGCCGCTGCGGTCGTCCCCATGAAGGATGACGCCACGGTCATCTTAATTCGCCAATATCGCCATGCGGTGAGAAAATGGATTTATGAAATTCCTGCAGGCAAATTAGACCCCGGTGAAAAACCGATCGCTTGTGCAGCCCGTGAACTGCAAGAAGAAATTGGGTATCGAGCTGGACAACTCACCCACTTACTGAGTTTTTTAACGACCCCTGGATTTACAGATGAAGTCATCCATATTTATCTAGGGACAGGGTTATTACCAGGGCAACAAAACCTTGACAGCGATGAAATGCTAGAAATCATCGATATGCCCCTTGAGCAGGCCCTCACCATGATTCAGGACGGATCCATTCAGGATGGGAAAACTATTATCGGATTACAAACCACTTACTTCCGCCGGCAGTCGGATAGTCAGCGCCATATTTGACACCTCCCCAACACGTTCGTAGAATGCCACCCCTTATGAATGACCATTTTCTCAGAGCATGCCAGCGTCAACCCGTTGACCGAACACCAGTATGGTTTATGCGTCAAGCCGGTCGATATATGGCGGAATATCAGAAAGTTCGGAAAAAATATTCGATCTTAGACGTATGCAAAATTCCTGATGTCGCTGCACAAGTCACCTTGCAGCCAATCAATGCTTTTGCGCTAGATGCCGCGATCATTTTTGCTGATATTTTGCTTCCGTTGGAACCTATGGGATTGCAGCTTGAGTTTATTGAAGGTAAAGGCCCGGTTATCCACAACCCCATTCTCAACAAACGTGCCGTCGATCAATTACGGCCAGTAGATGAAGACGCCTTTCGGTTTTCCGCAGATGCCATACGCGTCACGCGCCAAGCTCTGGACGACCGGGTACCCTTGATTGGTTTTGCAGGAGCGCCGTTTACCTTAGCCAGCTATGCGATTGAAGGAGGCAGTTCGCGATCCTACATCACAGCAAAACGGTTGATGTATTCCGAACCAGCCGTTTGGCATTGCCTCATGGAAAAATTGACTGATGTGGTGCTTGTCTACCTCCATAATCAAATACGGGCTGGAGCGCAGGCCATTCAACTCTTTGATAGCTGGGTCGGCTGCTTATCGCCCGGAGACTATGAAGAATATGCGCTGCCCCATGTTCAGCGAATTTTTTCTAGCCTCCAGCCTACAGGTGTTCCCCTCATTTACTTTGGAACTGGAACGGCCACGTTATTGCCTTTGATGCGAAAGGCCGGCAGTCATGTCCTAGGCTTTGATTGGCATGTACAGATAGATGAAGCCTGGGCAACTGTAGGATACGATATCGCCGTGCAAGGCAATCTGGACCCTATTGTCTTATTTGCCCCTTTGCCCGAAATCGAACGACGCGTACGTGATATCCTCGAACGGGTAGGCAATCGGCCTGGTCATATTTTCAATCTTGGTCATGGCATCCTTCCTCAAACCCCTGTCGATCATGTTGCCGCAGCTATTGAGTACGTCCGAAAGTACAGTCAACGTGCTCAAGCATAGACTGCCATCCACAACAATGGACATATCTTGCCCTGGATGCTCTTGATATCGCGTCTCTGTTCCTGCATACGCAAACATGTGTCATGCCTACGGTGACTAATGACCACGATGAACAAGCAACCTAAACAAGTGCTTATTGTTGGGGGAGGCATTTCCGGCCTCTCGACGGCATTTTTCCTTCTGCAGAAATCCCAACAACTACACCAAAAACTAGAATGTACGATCGTTGAAGCTGACTCACGTTGGGGTGGAAAAATCCTTACACACCATGACAATGGCTTGCTTATCGAAGGGGGACCTGACTCTTTCCTTTCTTCAAAACCTTGGGCGTTGGCGTTGTGTGAACAATTAGGATTGAACCAAGAATTGCTCAACACCACTGAAGGGAACAATAAAACCTATATTTTTTCCCGAGGGAAACTGCGGGAGTTCCCTCAAGGATTAGTAGCCTTTGTCCCCACCCAATTAGGTCCTCTCTTTAGAAACGGACTGTTATCTTGGCCAGGCATCCTACGAATGGGAGGAGATTGGGTCCTTCCTCCTAAAAAAGAATTCGCAAAGGAAGAATCATTAGCGGCGTTTTTCCGACGACGCTTGGGACACGAGGCATTCAATCGCTTGATCGAACCACTTGTTGCTGGCATCTATGCCGGCAATGCAGAAGAAATGAGCCTTGCCGCCACATTCCCTCGATTCGCAGAAATTGAACAGCAGCATGGCGGATTAATTAAAGGCATGCTCGCTCAACGAAAAACCAGCATGCCCTCAAAGCCAACAACCGGGCCCAAACGAACCTTGTTTGTCACCTTACAAAACGGACTTGGTGATTTGGTCGACACCTTGGTCCAGCGACTGACTACACATGGAGCGACACTCCTCACAAACCAAAAAGCTGTCACGCTCCATCCCGAAGCTTCTGCCCACGGTGCAGGTGGATATCAGGTCACCCTATCCGACGGCTCAATTCATAGAACCGACGCCGTGGTGTTCAGTACACCAGCCTATAGTACGGCAGCACTCATCAACACCATGAACCCCGACGCCGCGTCAGTCTTGGAAGATATTCCTTATGCCTCCACCGGAACAATCTCTTTGTCATTTCGTCATCACGATGTCCAATCAGTTTGCCGAGGATTTGGGTTTGTGGTGCCTCGAATAGAACAACGCTCCTTGATTGCTGCCACCTGGACATCCTTGAAATGGGCAAATCGTGCGCCAGCGGATGAATGTCTCATTCGGTGTTATGTGGGAGGACGAGGGCGCGAAGACGTCTTTCAGTTCACCGATGAGGAACTGGTGGAACATGTTAGAACAGAGTTACAAGCCATTATTGGCCTGACGGCACAACCAAGACATGCCTTGGTCTCTCGATGGATGCGAGCCATGCCGCAATATACATTGGGGCACCTTGAACGCGTACAGAAGATTCGTACAGCCTTGGACACATCACCAGGTGTCTTTGTCACTGGAGCAGCCTATGAAGGGATCGGAATACCTGATTGCATCCGAGAAGCTGAACGCACATCTTCAAACCTTGTCTCCTTTTTATGGCCTTCAACGCATTGACGACACGCCATGATAGAAATGAACAAGATGGTTCGTGTACACCTGCTCTTCCATGGCCGCGTGCAAGGCGTAGGATTTCGGCTCTTCGCTCAACAGGAAGCCACCAACCGTCAGGTTGTTGGATGGGTTCGAAATGTTGGTGACACACAGGTTGAAGCCGAGGCAGAAGGAACGCCAGCAAGCATTCAGGCCCTGCTTGATGCCACACGGCAAGGCCCTGAACTAGCCAGGGTTGATCAGTGCGATGTGCAATGGATTCCAATTCTCGAGACCGAACATTCATACAAAATCCTTGAGTCAGTGCGATAATCATTCCTAATGATGAATAGCCCTATGCATTATTGTTCTCATGATATTTTTTGATTTTCTTTACAGATGAGGTTGCAAAAGAATGGATTACAAAGCCTTGATCAGAGAAGTGCCAGACTTCCCAAAACCAGGAATTTTATTCTATGACATTACCCCCTTATTAAAAGATGCCCAAGGGTTTCAACACATCGTCAATGACTTCACGGAACGATTTAGAGATGCCAATATCACGAAGATTGTGGCCATGGAATCCCGAGGATTTATTCTAGGCTGTCCGCTAGCCTACCAACTTCATGCAGGCTTTGTTCCTATCCGAAAGCCGGGAAAACTTCCGGCTGATATCTTTGAAGTTAAATACACTTTGGAATATGGCTCGAACTCGCTTGCCGTCCATCGGGATGCAATTCAAGCAGGCGAACGGGTCCTTATTGTTGATGATCTGTTGGCAACAGGAGGCACGGCCTTAGCGACCGTCAATCTGATTAATCAAATGGGGGGAGAAATTGTTGGATGTGCCTTCCTCGTCGAACTCCTCTCCCTAGGAGGACGAAAAAAGCTGGATGGATGTGAGATCTTTTCCTTGATGACCTATCCATAAGATTGCTATATTGAATGGTTTAAGGCTACCGCTGGTATGAGTAGTGCTCATACAAAAAAATATCGAGGTAGTGTGTATCCTCAATGGGTACAAGGATCATAGTCTGAAAGGATTTTTGGTATGGGGAGTAAACCTTCGAAAAAACCCAGTCCCGCTTCCAGCAAGTCAGTGAAACCCCGCGCAACATCCAAGTCTGCTGCTTCACCAGCAAAGACTCAAGCCAGAAATGTGAAAAAAGCACCCCAAAAGCCTGCTAAGCCTAAGGAAAGTTCCCGGAAAGAAGTATTGCGAGAAATCTTATTGGCGAAGCGCGACAATCTGCTTCAGATCATGCAAGCCCAACTGGGACAATCCTTAACCGATGAACAGCAGCGTCGGCTGGAATCAGCCATGGACAGTGGAGATCAAGCCTTAAACGATTTAGAACGGGAAATGGGCATCTCCCTTCAAGAAATGCGCAACAAAGAACGGCAACTTATTGACGACGCGCTCGTGAGTCTGGAAGAAGGCACCTATGGAAAGTGCGCTGAATGTAACACCGATATTAGTGAGAAGCGGCTGGAAGCGCTGCCATTCGCAGGATATTGCATCGAATGTAAGTCTCGCTTGGAATTGCTGGAAAAAATTGAGAAAGGTGAGCAACGCTACTAAACACCCTTGAGAATGGGATGAGGCTCTTTGGGACATCAACAGATACTCCTGAAGGGATAGGGCCATTCCTTCTACATCTTTTATCCATTCCTGTCCTTCCGGTTATCCCTATTCAATGTTACAACACTCATATGTTCATACCTCTTGGGACACTCAATGACATGGAATCACGTCATCACCTAACTGAGTGAATGACTTCAACTCCATCATGAATGTTGTTGTGCTTGTCAGTGGGGGATTGGACTCGACCGTTACCGGGGCGATCGCCAAGAAAGAAGGACACAGCCTGTTCCTGTTGACTGTCCAATATGGCCAACGGCATGATGTTGAAGTTGACTGTGCTCAAAAAGTGGCTGCGTGGCTTCACCCCGTGGATCACCAGTTTATTCATCTGGATCTCGGTGGCCTTGGAGGTTCAGCCTTAACCACCAATTGGGCTGTACCAAAAAATCGAAGTGTGGCCGATCGCCAGACAGAAATTCCAACGACGTATGTTCCCGCACGAAATACTATTTTTTTGTCTTTGGCCTTAGCCTATGCCGAAACCCTGAGTGCCTCATCAATCTATATCGGAGCTAATATTCGTGACTATTCGGGATATCCTGATTGTCGCCCTGAATTTCTTAACGTCTTTCGTGAATTAGCCAAACTGGGAACCAAACGAGGGGTAGAGGGGCACACCATTGATATTTGCGCACCCTTGTTATCCATGACGAAAGCGGAAATTATTCAAAAAGGCTTGAGCCTTGGAGTCCCTTTTCACTTGACTCATAGTTGCTACGACCCAAATGAAGCAGGCAAATCTTGTGGCACATGTGATAGTTGTCTCATTCGTCTCGAAGGATTTCGTGATGCAGGAATAGAAGACCCTATTCCCTACCAACAATGAAGACGTATTACACGTGAAAGTTCAGGGATTATTACATTAAAGATACAAGGGTTATGACACGTTCTCTCATACTTATTATACTGACAATGGGCATCACCATGGGGATAGGCCTATCTGCCTGTTCATCAGAATATAAAGAAAACGCAGAAAAACCTGACAAGGAAGGAACCATTCATCTTGAAAGGGACAACGATGAGGCACGGCTTCTCCCATCCGCATTCCAAACAGGAGAAAAGCTCTTCACGACGTTTTGCCAACGTTGCCATGGGCATCAAGGCCGTGGATCATCACAAGGCCCACCATTAGTCCACAAAATTTATGAACCGTCTCATCACGGAGACCACGCCTTTATTCGCGCTGCAGCTCGTGGAGTCCGCGCGCACCATTGGGATTTTGGCAACATGCCAAAAATTCCAGAGGTCACGCCTGGAGAAGTGAAAGAAATTGTCCAATACATTCGTTGGCTTCAACAGCAAGCTGGCATTTCTTAACTAGCCTTCCCTACACCACGCCAATAGCAGAACATGTCCTTGCCATACCCTGCCTCAAGCAGGACACCAGTTCAAACTAAGCACGCTATTGACAGATACCAGAAAGATACGCCAATCCAAACGGCTTTGGTACACTTACGGATTGTGCCACAAGGCCCCATCATGCTCAGGATTAAATTGATGCGTCAGTTTAATGGAATCTCCATCCTTCACAATCGCATCATACGTCACAATTTTTTGATTGATGGCAATCATCAACTCGCTCTTTTTCATTAACTCCACGAGCTCTCCGAACTGATCTTGATGTGATTCTAAAAAGTCACGAACCTTCACAGGCTCAGACAAATCACATTCAATTTCTGGGTCTTCAACACAGGCCAAGAGTGTTTGTCCAAAGACTCGTACAATAACCATAGCGTAAACTCCTGGGATAATGCTGGGCCTGATGGCCCGAGAATATTGTTATTGATCAGTCAGCCGCCGCATCTCGCTCAAAGGAATCGGCCAAGACTTGAGCTACATGCTTCACGACTACCTCTCCTTTCATGCCATTTTTCAATTGGATCATGCAAGCTGGACAGCTTGTGGCCACGGTGGTAGCACCACTATTGTGGATAGCCGCTTGCTTCCTCTGAAAAATACGTTGAGAGGTTTCGTAATCTTTGATGATATAGGTCCCTGCCCCACCAGCACACCGTTCGGCATCTTCCATATCGACAAGCGTGATGCCTGGAATGTGGGAGAGCAACTCACGCGGAGCTCTAGTCACACCAGCTGCTCGCAAATGACAGGAAGAATGATAGGTCACTGTTTGCAGAGAGGCTTTCGATTGTATAGGAGGTGCTGTCTTAATGGTTTTTTTCTCTAACTCCAGGACATATTCGGAAATATGCTTGACGTGACGAGCTACACGTTGGGCTGTTTCATTCTCTGGTTCGTCTGTAAAGAGACGAGGATAATCCTTCAACGCCAGCGTACAAGAAGCACAGCCCGTGACAATGGTGTCATACGAAGACAGGCTTTCTAGGTTAAATCGGGCACCTTCTTTAGCTAACGCACGATATCCATAGGTGTCAATGGGTGTTCCTGAACATCGCTGAGGTGGAAGATCAGGCACGACACCATACCGTCTGAGGACCTTGATAACCGCATCTCCTACCCCATCATCGAAATAATTTGCCGCACACCCATGGAAATAAGCCACGCTCGATTGCGGTTGATGGGGATCTAGACAAAGAGCTCGATGCCGCTCTCGAAAAAATCGTTTGGCCAAACGAGGTAGTTCCATGTCACGTGGGATTTTTGCCGTTTCAGCTAGACCCTTCATTACAAAATGGGAGAGCGGCTCCAGCACCCGACGAAACCAAGGCTGATCCCAAAACGGTTGAAGCCACGCGGCACATTTTAAAATTGGTTCAAGCAACCACGTGCGTGCATGCACGGCCAATAACATCCCTACCATTGAGTTTGGATTCTCCGCCCGCCGCGCGAGAATCAACTCTGACACATCAACCCCGGCAGGGCAGGCGGTCCGGCAGGACTTGCAATTTAAACATGCCTCTACGACCCGTTTGGACTGTACATACGCATATGTCTTGTCCGTCACAATCTCGTACCATCCTCGGGCACTCATATCTTCAGACTGAAACACATCATAGACGGGACACACCGCATTGCATTTCGCACACGTCGCACAGGGTTTTCCCAACCGTTCAAAATCAATATCCTGCGTAAAAGCCACATCGCTGATTTTCACACCAGGGTTTAAAATGCCGGCTGGGTCAAAAGCTTCTTTAATCTTGACAAATACGGCATATAAGTCTTCTCCAAACATAGACCGTACCATTTCAGCTCGAATGCGTCCATCACCATGTTCTCCACAAATCGAACCACCGAATCGTGTGAGCACAGTTTGGTGAATCTCATAATACCCTTCAACCATGCGCGTAAAATCTTGAGCATCGTTGACATCCAACAGCGGGACAATATGGGCATTGCCATTACCAATATGTCCAAAAATTGCCACGGGCACATGGTGAGGACCGAACACACTCTCCAAATATCGAATCAATTCACCAGTCTGCTCAGCGGATACCACGACATCATCAACGAAATTAATAGGTTTTTTGCTTGCACTGTACTGATAGAGCGTGGGATACAGGGCTTTTCGAGCTTGCCATAGGTTTGCTTGTTGTTCTCGACTAAATGCCATCACCGGATCAGCAGCAAGCTGATAAGGTCGACAGAGCTTGAGTAGTTGCGCACTACGATCCGAGTCTTGATCCTGATCAAATTCAATCAGCAATGTCGCATCCGCATCGGAGGGAATGCCATAGCGATGCCGTCCAATCAAATTCAGCGTATTCGCATCCATAATTTCCAAAGCGCTTGGCTGCAAAGACAGTAACGCATGGACTGCGGCCCCAACATCATCCAAATGCTGGAAATGAATAAGCCCCGTGATCGTATGACGAGGAAGATCCACTAACTGAATGGTCGCCTCACTAAACACACCCAATGTCCCTTCACTACCAATAAAGAGCTTAGGCACATCAAAAAGACCACGTTCTATGCCATCCGCCACATCAAACACATTGTAGCCAGCACTGTTTTTAGTCACCTGCGGTCGCTTTGATTGAATGAGTTTTCGATGATCATGGATAAGATTTAGCACAGAACGTAAGGCCGGGGTCTCGGCTAAATGGTGTGCGTACCCAGGATCCATCAACTCATAGGGTTGAGCGTCATGCCAACCACCTGTCTCCAGCCATACCCTAAGCGCGCGAACATTGTCTTTGACCGCCCCATATCGCAATGTATGAGGCCCGGCAGAATTATTGGCCAACATTCCTCCCAACTTGCACATATCTCCGCTAGATGGGTCAGGACCAAACAGTAATCCTGATCGAGCGAGTTGCTTGTTCATCTCATTCAGGACAATCCCCGGCTGCACGCGAGCCCATCGTTCTTCTACATTCAATTCGAGAATTTTGTTGAGGCGGGAGACATCGAGGATGATGCCCTTGCCAATGGCCGAACCGGTTAAATTTGTGCCTGCTGCGCGTGGAGTCACCGGTACCCCCATTCGAACCGCATACATCATCACTGCATCAATATCTGATTCCGACTCAGGAAGGACAATGACTTGCGGGCGAATCTTGTAGATACTGGCATCAACGGCATAGGCTTGGAGACTGGCCACATCATCTTTCACTTGTGTGACTTTGAGCATTCGACGCAGGTCAGCCACCAAAGTAGATTGTTTTTGAGGTAATACGAGATTCATCTACAGCACCAATGACGACACATGAGGCACATGACGTAGGAAATATATCGCAAAGACTATCGAGTCACAAGAACAACGCCCCAAGGGCACCGCTCTGCTTAGCACTTTGTAGGAATCCTTTTCCACGATCCTGTACAATGGTCTTGAGTAATCACCTCAGAGGTTAGGAATGACTCCACAGAGACAGAGGCCCTATCTACTCATTTCTTTGGTTCTGGTTCTTTCTCTCCTTGCCCTCCACGGATGTACATCACCTTACACCCAAAGCACCTTTCCTGCTTCAGTCCTTGACAGTATTAACCGAGCAGTCTCCTTCACAGAGATGAAGGCTCATCCGTTGTCTCACCAAGGGACTCTGATCATGATTGGAGGCGAAGTGCTTTCAGCAAAACGATTGCGCGACCATACACAGCTCACCATCTTGCACCTACCACTAACAGATGATGAAGAGCCCACAACTGACAGAACAGAATCCGCAGGACGATTTCACGCCATCAGAACTGAATTTTTGGATCCGGCGATTGTTCCAGCCGGCACAAGAATAACCATTGTTGGTCAGATATCAGGAAGCACGATCGATAAACTTGATGAAATGACCTATGCCTACCCCGTGATCACAATCCAACATTTTACGGTGTGGCCAGATCAATTAGAATCGACCGACAACAGATATTACTACTATTCCCCCTATAGGTATCGTTCATGGTTTTACGGTTACCCGTATTGGTGGTAACACAGTATGGCCACAGAAGAGGAAACTTCTGATATGGATCAACAGCGACCTTTGTGAAAGAGCTCCATGTCCGTGGCCATCATTGAGCCAAGCATGTCAGAAGCGCTTTAACCGGCAGTGATTCAGGAATCGCTGAAGGCCAGTCAGGCGTTCCTCTATAATGCAGGGTTTGCAAAAGAGAATCCCACCCTGTCACACGAGTAATTAAGGGATGACTCACCCATTGATTCCAGGGCTGATCCATAAGAAAGACTGGAATGTCTAATGCGGTATAGTCTTGCGCGTGAGCTGGATGATCATCAACCGCCAAGACAATCTGTTCAGGCACCTTTCCCTTTTCTTCCGTGAGATAGAGCTCATCAAAGGGAATCTGATGTGCCTCCAACCAGCTCACCGTTTGAACACGGGCAGTTGGCCGACGAGCGGTAATCAGAATAATACGATACTGGCGCTGCAAAACCTGCAATGCCAGCTTGGCGCCTGGCAGGACAGGCAATCGTGGAATAGATGTCGCATGAAAGTACTCAAAAATTGTTTCCACCACATCTTGATGTAATTGACCACCATCGAGCCCTCCAGCGCTAGCATGGAATGCTCGTGGCCATGTCTTGCCCGTCAATTCCGTGAAAATCCGTTGAACTTCTCGTTCAGCCCGAGCCAAGACGTTATCAATATCGACAGCAAACCCAGGACGATGCATTCCCATTTCTTTCTTTTTCAAAATCCATACTCAATGACGATTTCTCTCACCCTCAAGACTTTTGATGGCTCACTCCATTCTTTTCTCGACTTGAGGCATGGCCAGCATTTAGACTATCTCTCCATTGCTCACTGACCATTTTTAAGCAGGCTGTTGCTGGGTCAGACAATGCACCGTCCCCAATCCCCAAACTAGGTCGACAGCGGAAATCCCCACTACGGGACGATCCCGAAACAGCTCACCCAAAATCCCCAGAGCCACTCGATCATGAGGATCGTTAAAGGTCGGAACCAAGACGGCGGCATTGGCAATGTAAAAATTGGCGTAACTGGCTGGCAACCGGCGTCCGTCAAAATATAATGGCGCGGGCATAGGCAATGGCACAACCTCGACTTTCCTGCCATCCACCAGACACATTCTCTCAAGGCGTTCACGGTTTTCAGCCAATGGCCTACTATTTACATCATGTGTGTTTTTTTCTTGACACACGACAACGGTATGCGCGTTGACAAACCGACAAACATCGTCAATATGCCCGTGGGTATCATCTCCGGCAATGCCTGCGCCTAACCAGAACACCTGTTGCACGCCAAATGCATCCTTCAGGATATTCTCCATATCCAACCGGCCCAATCCAGGATTACGAACTTGCGTAGAGGGGTCCAGCAAACATTCTTCCGTAGTCAGCAACGTCCCGGCTCCATTGACCTCAATACTTCCTCCTTCCAACACGACATCTTGACCAGCTACTTGTATGGGAAACAACTGCCAACCAAATCGTGTCGCGACCTGCTCTGGAATCGCATCATCTTTCTCCCAATCCGCATAACGGGCCCAAGCATTAAACCGAAACCGAGCAATGCCTAGTTCTGGTTCCGGTTGATCGCGCTTGATAAACATGGGTCCAAAATCTCTAGTCCACCCCCTGTTGGTGGGAAAGCGAATCCATTCAACTCGGTTGCTATCGACTCCAATGCGATCTAAGACTCGACGCGCACGCTGCTCATGGTCCTCCGAATTGATCAAAATTCTTACTAACTCGCCTGGCGCCAAGATTCGAACGATCTCACCATACACCCAATGAATAGCAGCCATTTTCCCTGGCCAATCTGTGTGATTATGCGGCCAGGCTAGCCATGTGGCTTCGTGAGCCTCCCATTCAGCCGGCATATAAAATCCACGCTGAGCCGGGGTTTCATGATGAGCGTTCATTGAGGTTCTTTTTCTTCGGCAGGAGACACGTTTGGATGAGAGTGATCGGCATATCGCTGGAGAATCCCATCATACGCATCAATCCGCCGATCACGAAGAAACGGCCAATGACGGCGGACTTCCTCAATACGGTCACGATTTACTTCAACGAGTAACACTTCTTCTTTATCCGCTGATGCTTCAGCCAACATGATCCCAAACGGATCACACACAAAAGAATGCCCCCAAAATTCAATGCCGGCATCGGTTTGAGATGTCTGTTCATAACCCACCCGATTTACCGCAGCAACAAAGACTCCGTTGGCAATAGCATGACCTCGTTGAACTGTGCGCCATGCATCCTGCTGCGCATGACCCACTTCAGCCTTTTCCGTGGGATGCCAACCAATAGCTGTTGGGTAAAAAAGAATATCTGCACCTGCCAGCGTCATTAACCGAGCAGCTTCTGGAAACCATTGATCCCAACAGATCAAAATGCCAAGCTTGCCCACGCTTGTCTCAACGACATGAAATCCTCGATCTCCTGGAGCAAAATAGAATTTTTCGTAATACCCAGGATCATCAGGAATATGCATCTTCCTATATAACCCGATTCGCTCACCGGCCTGATCAAGCACAACCACGGAATTATGATAAAGCCCTGGAGCACGATGTTCGAAAAACGGCACGATCAGCACCACTCCCGTTTCTTTCGCGACCTGGCGTAAGGACTCGATACACGGACCAGACACTGGTTCCGCCAAATCAAATAACTCCACATCCTCATGTTGGCAAAAATATTGTGTCTGGAATAATTCTGGCAAACAGACCACAGTCGCCCCTTGTTCCGCGGCGTGATAGATGCGAGCAATGGCTTTCGCCACATTTGCCTCAGGGGCTTGAGAACATGCCATTTGAATAAGCGCAATAGAATAGGATTGTGACATAGAGAAAAGACTACAAGATTCAAACCAATTGAACAAGGAGATAGGCTTTACACGTCTTAAAGTGCCTCTCCTCGTTTCAACAACAAAACCCAGAGAAGCGGATTTCTTTTCGCACGGGAAATATCCCTAAATACCTTGCAAGGATCTGCATCCACTGGGTAGGATGCGTACAAGCGACAAGACATCATAGAGTCAGGAGATCAAATTGGCATGAACATCCCATTTCCTCGTTATCTTCGACATTTTTCTTTCCTACTTGTATGCGTGAGTGTCCTCACGATATACGCTGTGCCCGCCCTAAGCCAAGACCTGGCTTCGTTTGAAAAACATGTTACCGTACATACATTGAAAAACGGGTGGACGTTTATCATCGTGGAACGACCAGTGGCGCCAGTGTTTGCCTTTATGACACGCGTGAATGTGGGATCAGCACAGGAAGGTGCTGGCATCACGGGACTCGCCCATATGTTTGAACATATGGCGTTTAAAGGCACGCCACGGATTGGCACGTCCAACTACGAGGCTGAGCAAAAAGCATTGACAGAACTTGAACAGGCCTACCAAGCATATCAGCACGAACGCCTCTCTCCCACGGCTAATGCACAAAGCGTGCAAGAACGTTTGAACGTGTTTAAAGCCAAACAAAACGAGGCCGCCGCCTATGTCGTCAAGAATGAATTTGGCGATATCGTTGAACGGGAAGGAGGGGTCAATTTAAATGCCTTTACTGGCGCCGATGTCACGGGATATTTCTATGCGTTGCCCGCGAATAAGGTAGAACTCTTTGCGTATTTGGAGTCTGAACGATTTCTTCATCCAGTCTTTCGTGAATTTTATAAGGAACGCGATGTCGTCATGGAAGAACGACGGCTACGAACTGAAAGCCGCCCTATTGGTCGACTCCTCGAACAATTCGTCTCAACGGCCTTCATCGCCCACCCCTACCATCATCCAGTTATCGGCTACGCCAGCGATATTCAGTCCTACACCATGACGGATGCAGAGCAATTTTATAAACGCTACTATATTCCTTCGAATATGATCACTGCTGTTGTTGGGGACGTGCAGGCCAACGCCCTCATCCCTCTGTTGGAGCAATACTTCGGTCGAATCCCTTCGGGTTCGCCTTCGCCACCTATTCGAACCGTCGAATCGCCCTCCATCGCGGAGAAGACGGTTGTACTTCAAGACCCCGCGCAGCCTTTCTATATCGAAGGCTATCACAAACAGGCCGTCACCCATGAAGATCAACCAGCATTTGATGCCCTGGATGATATCCTGACAAATGGACGAACATCTCGATTTTATCGATCATTGGTTCGTGATAAAAAAATTGCCGTTTCAGCTGGCTCATTTGGAGCCTACCCTGGAGAGAAATACCCCCACTTATGGACAGCATATGCGGTTCCTGCGCGAGGGGTAACTAATCAAGAAGTCCAACAGGCCATTAGAGAAGAACTTGAACGGCTCAAGACCGAGGAGATTACGGATGAAGAATTAGCAAAATTCCGTACACGTGCCAAAGCAGGGTTAGTTCGTTCTCTAGGGAGCAACCTGGGTTTGGCCATGAGCTTAACTGATTATCAATCATTGTTTGGAGATTGGCGTGAACTCTTTCGATACATTGACCGATTTGATCAGGTCACTAAATCCGATATTCAGCGGGTAGCTCGTCAGACGTTTCAGGCATCAAACCGCATTGTTGCCATGATTGAAACCAAAGCAACACATCCCGTCGCACGTGCAATAGCTCAGCCTTCTTCTCATCCACGAAACTAAGAGAGTTTTCTACCATTATGTTCACAATACACGCACGAAAGACCCTCGTCATCACCATGTTCTTACTGGGTACGCTCAACGTCCCAGCATGGGCACAAGTCGAACGGGTGGAAGAATTGCAGTTTCCACCATTGCCCGATATTCAAATTCTCAAACCGACTCGCGTAGTTTTAGAAAATGGTCTGGTCGTCCTCTTATTAGAAGACCATGAGTTACCCTTGATCAATGTCTCCATGCATATTCGCACCGGGTCACGCCTCGAATCCCCGGACAAAGTTGGATTGGCGTCATTGACAGGAACCGTCATGCGCACAGGTGGAAGTACCACCTTATCCGGGGATACCCTTGATGATCGCTTGGAAGGCAAAGCTGCGATGATCGAAACAAGCATTGGCGAAACAGCTGGAACAGCATCAATGAGTTGTCTGAGCGATGACTTCTCCCAAGTCATCCAAATGTTTGCTGACGTGCTACGCCAACCAACCTTTGACCCAGAGAAGTTGGCTATCGCCAAGAACCAAATGCTGTCGTCCATTGCGCGGCAAAATGATAGTCCAGACAGTATCGTGTCTCGTGAATACAAAAAACTGATCTACGGAAACGACTCACCCTATGCAAGGGTTCCCACGTATAACACGCTCGGCTCGATTACACGAGAAGACCTGATCATGTGGCATCGCACCTACTATCATCCCAATAGAATGATCATGGGATTAGTCGGAGACTTTGAAACCAGTGAAGCCTTGATACGCATCAAACGCGTGTTTGGTAACTGGAATCGTGGACCAGCCATTGACGACCCATCCATCCCCTTCCATACAACAGCCAACCCAACCGTCTACTACATCGAAAAACAGGACATGACCCAAGCAAAAATTATCATGGGCCATTTAGGACTGCTGCGGAATCATCCAGACTACTATGCGATTGTGGTGACCAATCAAATTCTATCAGGCTCGTTTGGAGCTCGTTTGTTTTCGAATGTTCGGTCGCAAAAAGGGTTAGCCTACGATGTGCACGGTGGCATTGGCTTTGGATGGGATTATCCTGGGCTGGCAAGCCTCTCAATGTCCACAAAAACTGAGACCACTGGTCAAGGCATCGACGCCCTTATTGAAGAAGCCCGCAAAATGGTGACGGCGCCACCAACTGAGCAAGAAGTGCAGAAGGCAAAGACCAGTATTTTAAATTCCTTTGTTTTTTCTGTTGATTCTCGATCAAAAATCATGGGAAAGTTTCTGACATACGAATACTATCAGTACCCTACTGATTGGCTGGTTCGCTTCCGAAAAGGCATTGAAGCAGTAACAACCCAACAAGTACGGTCCGCAGCACAGCAGCATCTCTCACCAGAAAAGTTTGCAATCTTGGTCGTTGGGCCACGAGAAGGCACAGCACCAGCCCTTGCACGTTATCAAACGGTTCAAGAATTGGACATCTCTATCCCTCAACCCCAAACAGAAAATTGACTGTGATTACAGTGCCTTATCAAATCAGCAAGCATGTTTCGGTTGTCACCATCAGCCTTCTCCTGACTGTTTTCATTGGATGTACAACAAATCCATACACTCAACGTTCTCAACTCCTTATTATTCCCCAGGGATATGAGAATCAAATGGGAGAACAAGCCTACCAAGAACTCTCTAATGATCCTCAGATCACTATTTCCACAAACCCCAAAGAAGTCGATCCAGTCAAGCGTGTAGCAGCCCGGATTATCGAAGCAGCAAAACACTCAAAATATGCCAAAGCAGCACAACAATTTGATTGGGAAGTGTCCGTGATCAAAGATGATGCGACTAAAAATGCTTTTGCTTTACCTGGAGGAAAAATTGCCGTCTATACTGGCATTTTCCCGGAGGCTTCCAATGAAGCCGGACTAGCTGCGATTCTTGGACATGAAGTCATCCATGCCTTAGCCCGACATGGGGCTGAACGTATGAGCCAAGGCTTGTTAGCACAATTTGGAATGACAGCGGCAGCCGTAGCCTTACAAACACAAGGCTTGAACCCTCAAATGAATCAACTGGCCATGCAAGCGTTTGGATTGGGTACTAAAGTTGGCATTCTTCTGCCTTTTAGTCGACGCCATGAGTCTGAGGCAGATTACGTTGGGTTACTGCTCGCCGCACATGCAGGGTATGATCCACAAGAGGCTGTTCGAGTTTGGCAACGTATGGCCGCAAAATCAGAAGGCCAACCGCCGGAATTCATGTCCACTCATCCAGCCCATGAAACACGTATTGCCGATCTTCAACAATGGATGGCTGAAGCTCTGCCAATCTATACCCAGGCCGCAAAAGCTCCCGTGTCCGACTTGCCTACCATAACCCCGTCACCGGCAGGTCGCGTGCCCACCACACCATCTCAGAGCCGATAATCGGAACAAGCCAAATCTTGTGGGTCCATTTTCTTCCTTGCAATCGCTCATCACCTTCAATCGGCGCACAAGATACGCGCAATGGGTTTTCCTTGTCGGGTGTTTGACAATACCTGCCTGTACGGGCCACAACGATCCCATCGTTGAGATCGCCCTCCACCCCACCAAACCAGAGATTCTCTATGTTGCGACCAATGCCTACATCTATAAAACGAGAAATACGGGCACAACATGGGAAAATGTTTCTCGAGGCATGAGTCATTCCCGCGTCATTGCATTAGCCATTGACCCGCTCCTCCCAGCCAATGTGTATGCAGGCACCAAAGGTGATGCCATCTACAAAAGTTATGCGGGCGGCCAAGGGTGGACGTCTCAACGGACGGGACTAGACGGAATTACCATCACGTCTGTCGTGCATGAATTAGTTTTTGTCCCAGGATCAAGCACCCACCTGTTTGCCGCCACGTCCATGGGCGTGTATGAGTCTGAAGATGGGGGGGAAACCTGGGTTAAACGAATGAATGGCATGATTGAAGTCCTTATGGTAATCACGCTTGCCATTGATCCACAACAACCCCAAACCATGTATGCCGGCACAAGTGGTGGTGTTTTTAAATCGATCAACGGCGGAAGGCTATGGAAGAAGGTCAATAATGGTCTTGTCGCCCCAGAGGTCTTGAAATCATCACGGGCATTAAGCGTCACAAAAATTAAAGTGGACCCGCATAACTCCATGACGATTTATACCGCAACCCTGGAAGGCTTGTTTAAAACAACCGATAGCGGGAACTCGTGGATCAAGATTGGAGAATCCCTACCCGATCAGATGTTAAGTGATCTTCTTCTTGACCCTTTCACACCAAACACGGTCTATCTTGCCAGCCGGAAAGGTATTCACAAAAGCCTCGATGCCGGCGACACATGGCATGCTATGAACACTGGCCTTGAAAGCCTTAATATTCGGGCCATGGCCATTAACCCACACATACAGAACCTTCTATATGCTGGAACAAATGGTACGGGACTGTACCGGAGCCAGAATGGTGGAGAAACTTGGGAAGCTGTCCCCTTAACCATAGCTGATCACACAATCCCACCCAGGTAACAAAGAGAGACGAGACGAAACCAACGCACACGTGGTTAAAAAAGAAACGGCACAAGCCGTGTCGTTCGGCGTTGATATTCCTGGTAGCCTTCAAAATGCTGTATCAGCAGCCCTTCCTCATAAGAAAGTTTGAGCATAAGATCACACAAGAGGAGCAACCAAACTCCTAATCGGCTTAACGACCACACATCGAGGACAAGCGCCAAGGTCACCAGCAATACTGCCGTATACATAGGATGCCTAATAATACGATACGGCCCATGTGTAATCAGCAAGCTTCCCGTCTTCACATCGGGAAAGACAGTGAGAGAATGTAGGTTCATGGCCAGCAATGCCCAGATACCCAAAGCAAGCCCCAGAAATTCCAGCAAGAGAAACTCCCAATGACGAGCCAGCCAAGGACCTGTGATGACAAGCCATCCGATACAACTCAATTGAACTGCGACTAATATGTACGATCGCCATCCCATCATACGGTCTTGCCAAACCCTTCTTCAGAAACCATTCATGCCAATCATCCCCTTTTTGGGAGGGGTGACTTACGATAGCCTCACACTGACTCGCATTGACCACATCCGGGACAACCTCATCTTGTTACTGTATGTCAGCTTATTGGGAGCCCTAATTGTTTTGACAGGTCGAGCCCAAATAACTCCATTTCGGATCATATCGCCTCCAACCACTGTTTTCGAAAAAATCATCAGAGCGCTGCAACCTTATTTGCCTTTGGTTCTTCAATTTCTCTTTGGCGGGCTATTTAGTGCCTATGCCGTCGTGTACTTTCAAAGTGCATCGTTAGATGCTACCGCAGTATTTTTAATCATTGTTCTGCTCATGCTTATCATTAACGAATTTTTACGAAAACGCCTCTCCAGCCTCAACTTGCTTATCACATTATATGCATTCGTCACATTTAGTTTTTTTACCTTTTTTCTTCCCGTGCTGACAGGCTGGATGAACATGTGGATCTTCCTCACCGGAGCCATCTTGAGTGCCATCGTGATTATTCGTGTCGTTCAACTCACCTATAAAAACCTTCCATTGCCCAATCCTCGAACCCCAATTATTACTGCCTTGCCAGCCCTAACAATAATCGGATTGTTCGTCGGATTTTATTTTCTCAATTGGATCCCACCTGTACCGCTCTCACTGAAATTTGGAGGAGTCTATCACGAGATCACGAAAACGAATGATACGTACCATCTCACTTTCGCCGAGGAGGCTTGGTATCAATGGTGGAAACGTTCAGACGATACGTTTCAAGGAACTGGGCCACTGTATTGCTTCACGGCAGTGTTTGCCCCATTGTCATTAGAAACGACCATCGTCCATCATTGGCAACACCGCCCCCTACCAGAAACACCCGACTCTCCGATTCGCCCCTTTTCTACGACAGACCGGATTCCGATTACGATTTCTGGCGGACGAGAACATGGCTATAGAAGTTATACGGTTAAGCAACGGGTTTCTCCAGGCGATTGGCGTGTGGATGTCGAAACAAAAGACGGCCAGCTCATTGGGCGGCTGACATTTGCTGTTACCCATCAATCCAACGATACGCCAAATTTAAGTATTATTACTTATTAAAAAATGGTTGCAGGCCTTCGCTTGCTCCCTCTCAACCATGCTGAAGGCGCTCGCTGTACCTTGATCCAACAGATTATGATACCTTTTACAATCCAACATCACTGTATCTTTTTTAAGGAGGAGTTTGATCATGACAGCCAATGATATCGGCAAAGAATTAGTGGCATTATGTCGACAAGGCAAACATCAAGAGGCCATTGAGCAACTCTATAGTCCAACGATCATCAGTATAGAAGCCATGGCCATGCCCAATATGGAACAAACCCAAACCGGTCTAGAGGCGATCAAAGCCAAAAATCATTGGTGGGTCGACCACCATGAAGTCCATGGTGGTGAAGTCAACGGGCCATTTCCTCATAGTGACCGATTTATCGTCCATTTCAAATTTGATGTCACGCCAAAACATACAGGACAACGAATTACCATGGAAGAAATGGGACTCTATACTGTTGAAAATGGAAAAATCGTGAAAGAAGAATTTTTCTATGGTGAAATGGATCAGAACTGTTCAACCTAATCGGCTGAATTGCTCACCTCAAAAGATCATGTTACCAGAAAAAGGAACAATTCAAAGCTCTACATGCATAGTAATAGAAGAGCAACAATGTGAAGACTTTTTTTTAAATCAACCTTCCAGCGCTTGAGCGATCATCTGTTGATAACCCGCTTGCAGTCGCATCGTAATACTTCCAGAACATCCGGCACCAATCTGACAATGGTCAATTTCCTTAACCGGAAGAATTTGAACCGCCGTATTGGTAAGAAAGCATTCATCTACGCTTATGAGCCGTTCAGGCTCATACGAACCTTCTTCAATGGGAATCCCTGCCTCCCGTGCTAACTGAATCACCACTTCTCGCGTAACTCCTGGCAAGATACCACAGGCTAATGAGGGAGTACACAAACGTCCGGATTCAACAAAAAACACATTGCTCGTGGCGCCTTCAGCAACAAACCCTTCCATATTCAGCATAAGCCCTTCATATGCTCCCTGTTGGGAGGCTTCACGCTTAGCAAGAATGTTGTTGAGAAAGTTTAACGATTTCACCTCTGCCGGAATAGCGGATGATGCATTCCGACGAATCTGGAGCAGTGCCACAGAAACGCCTTCTTGATGCAATGATCTTGGCAATTCAGGAATAGCTCGAGGACAGACAACTACAGTTGGAGTGGCAGCGGAAGAAAAAAGCTGACCAGCTGTCCCCTCCCCTCGTGTAATCGTGATACGAAGCAGACTCTCCTGCAACTGGTTTCGCGATAGCACCTCTTCTAAAACTGACACCCAGTCATTTTCAGGGAGAGAGGCCGCAATCCCAATACGAGCACATGATCGATGGAGCCTGGCGATATGACGCTCTGGCAAAAAAAGACGCCCTTGGTAGGCTCGAAGCGTCTCAAACACACCATCCCCGTAAAGAAACCCTTGATCAAAAACAGAAATGACCGCGTCTTCCTGCTTAACAAATTGGCCATTCACATAAACCCACATCACCCTACCCTACCGCTTGAAACATCGCTTCTGCCTTGTGAAGCGTCTCTTCATATTCTCTGGCAGGCTGCGAGTCGGCGACAATACCTGCCCCAACCTGCACATACCCATGACGCTGGGCTAACAAGACTGTGCGAATGACAATGTTAAAATCTATATCCCCACTCCAACTCCAATATCCTATCGATCCCGTATAGGGACCACGTCGCACCGGCTCAAGTTCTTCAATGATCTCCATACATCTGATCTTCGGCACGCCTGTAATGGTCCCTCCAGGAAAAACGGCCTTGATTAATTCAGAAGGCCTCACATGTGCATGAAGTTCACCCACCACATTTGAAACAAGATGCGCGACATGGGAATATTGTTCTACCGTCATAAAGGCATCAACGTCTATCGATCCATAACGACAGACACGGCCCAAGTCGTTCCTGGCTAAGTCCACTAACATAAGATGTTCTGCTCGCTCTTTAGGATTAGTGCGTAACCGATTGATGAGACTCTGATCCTCTAAGATGGTGCTCCCCCGAGGCCGTGTTCCAGCGATTGGTCGAGTTTCCGCGACGCGTCCCTGAAGACGAACAAGTCGCTCAGGGGATGAAGAAACGACCGTCATCTGTCCTAAGCGTAAGAATGCTGAAAATGGTGAAGGATTTACCTGACGTAGCCGTTGATACAGCAAGCCCCCTATCTCCTGCTCACTGGCCTCAACCACATCAGGGATGTCCATGGTGAAACGATGAGAAATGTTAGCTTGATAAATATCACCTGCGGCAATATACGCCTGGCATTGCTGGACTCGCTCCGTATAGGCGGCTCGTGACTGCTGAGGAGAAAACATCCCTTTTAACGCAAGGCTTGGCACGTGTATGGCTTGTTGATTCGACCTAGAAAGCCGATTTTCCACTTCATCGAACCGTTCACACCCTTCCCGATAGAGTTGTTCTCGATATTCATTGTGGAATCGATTGGGTGATGGCGTAAAAAGAAGGGAAAGGGTCTGCGTCGAATGATCCACAGCTACCACAAGATCGACAAAGAGAAAAACCACATCCGGAAGATCCAAGTCATCAACTGCAATGTGAGGAAGACATTCAAACTGCCGAACGAGGTCATAACTCAACAAACCCACCGCACCCCCAATAAACGGGGGAAGATGGGAGGGCCGCATGACGACAGATGGCTCAAGATAGGAGGCGACGGCCGTAAAAGCACTACCCGTTCGTTCAACTATTTGCCCATCAGTCCAAATCTGATGTCTATGGCCTTTTCCCGATATGGTCATGTATGGATCGTATCCCATAAACGAATAGCGAGCCAATGTTGCATGGCCTTTTCCGCTTTCGAAAAGAAATGATGGATGAGCAGAATCAGCCGTCAAGCGGGAATACAATTCATACACATCAGGGTTAGGCAAGGGAAGCGATCGCACCAATGGAACCAGACTCGTATTATCGAGGAACCGTTCCCGTGAGGAAGAAAAAAGATGAGGCATGGACCTTTACAATTCAACAGGGAGAGAAAACTCTCGCAGGCATCAGGATGTTTTCAGACAGGACAGATCGTTTTGAATCAACATGATCGCTATGGTTACACAGCCAGGGAAAGAAATGCTATTCACAAGGAATGCGACCATGACCTGAAGCGGTCCATCATCATCAGGAGATCATCACAAGCCCAGGATGTCCTCTGTGTGGGTTCGATGACGGAACCTGAGACAATGCGAATCACGTGAGGCTCTTCATCTTCTTCTAAGGGTTCAGCCTCGGCTAACTGACGATCAAGAACTATTTCTGTTGCATCCGATGCATCACAACCTTCCTCATGCCGACTCCGCAACCGTCTTCGCAAGACCATCTCATCAGCAGAGAGGTCGAGAATATAAAATGGTATATTTCGATCATTGGCTAACGCTTGGAATTGTTTCCGGTCATGCTGTCGAAGAAATGTCGCATCCAAGAGAACAGGAAACCTTGCATCTAGGATCTGCTCTGTTAGCATGTGAAGATGCTGGTAGGTTACATGAGTTGCGTCATGCGCATACAACTCACTGTCAATTGAGGCATCACTCCGGCAATCCGGCTTGTGACCAAACAACCGCTTTCTTTCCACATCCGAACGGATTCGTATTGCGCCCGTTTCCTGAAGAACCATCTGTGAAATCGTCGTTTTTCCTGATCCAGACAGACCATGCATGAGGATAACCCCAACCGGTGTCACCTTCATGAAACGTTCAGCAAGCTTGGCATAACGGTTATAGTCCTTTTTCAGACAATCTTGATCGTGTAACAACAGAGGCTTTTGGGTCAGCCGAAGGGACGCGACCTTCATACGAACTAACGCACGGTAGATTTCATAATATCGAAGCAACGTAAGCCCATGGTAATCTCCCGTCCATTCAAGATAGCGATTCACAAAGCGTGCGGAGAGATCAAAGCGCCCCCATGCTTTCAAGTCCATAGCCAAAAAGGCCACTTCACTCAACACATCAATCCATCGTAAGTTTTCATTAAAATCAATGCCATCAAAGACCTGAATACGGTCATCTCTCAGCACCATATTGCCCAGATGAAGATCACCATGACATTCTCGGATGTGGCCCTCATACTGTCGTCTACGGAAATCTTCTAGACATGCCGCATGAGTTTTCTCCATCCATGCCTTCAGCGCGTTCAGGCTCTCCCTCGATTGACCATTGAGGAAATTCAAAGGCACCTGATCAAACGTTTCCTTCACAGCCTGATGGATGCGATCCGGACTCCCAAATTCAGAATGTTGGTCCGCCACAGCAATGTGTTCATGAAAATGGGCTAAGTCATCGGCAAGACTGTCAAGGTGGTCTTCCCGTAGGGCAGTGCGTTCCAGCACAGACGGAAGCAATGCGTCATGAGGAAATTGCTTCATTTTCACAGCATACTCAAAAACCGTCCCGTCATTATTGAAATTAGGCATTGTGGGAGTGCCTGAAATTGGCATAATCTCAAGATAAAGATCGGGAGCAAGGCGCTGATTGAGACGAAGCTCTTCCAGGCAAGCCTTATGACGTTTCTCAACCGTTGAGAAATCCACAAACCCAAGGTTCACAGGTTTTTTAATCTTGTACGCGACGGTCCCTGTCAACAAAACCCAGGAGATGTGTGTTTCCAAAACATCGACTGGCTGGATAGCATGTGAATAGACCGCAGGATTATGTAATGCCGCAATGAGCGCTGATGGGGCCCGTTCCCGTTTTCGTTTTAACAATTCCTGCGCTCGCCCGCTGACTTCCTTAACCAAGATGCCCATCTTCGGATGAGACGGTTCCATATCGACAGGCAACCCATGGCTTCGAAGTCGATCACTCGTGATTTGCCCGATGGAAGCCATCACGGTTCGGTGCGCAACCTGCAAAAATTGTTCAGTCTGCTGATCCTTGTGCACGATTTGCAGAACATGATCAATCTGGACGGCATTCGTAAACAACACGACGTCAATCTCGGAAGCAAGAAAAGCCGCGATCGCCTTTCGAAGCGGTCCGAGATCATCAGGTAATCCCCAACGGTACACAGGAACTTGCTGAACAATGGCACCACGGTCTCTTAAGGCTTGGAGCAAATCAAGGTTTGGCATGCCATATTCCTGTATACCAATCTTCACATCCGCGAATCCTCTAGGACGAAAGGCATCAAGAGTACTCAAAATATCGTGCCAGGTATTGGGTTCTGGGACAACAAGGTCCGGCGTTAATCCAAGTTCTTTCACCACCAACGCTGGTTTGGGGCCACGAACCAGTAGAGTCGTACGGGAAAGGGCATCCGTTATGCCCTCTATGGGAAAATGAGTTTTCCATACATCAACCAACACCCGAATCCCTACACCCGTTAACAAAATCAGCATGTCGACCTGGCCAGCCATCAACCGCCGCCCAAATTCAAGCGCGTGAGTATTCTCTTCTAAAGGAATCTCCCGCATAGACGCTGCAACGATAGGCTTGCCCCCAAATCGTTCGATGAGCTTCGCCATTTCCACCGCCATACGACTTTCAAACGCTGCGACAGTAAGGCCTTGAAAGCCTTTTGGCTTTGTTTGCGCAGGAATTGGATTCATAGACTGGTCATATCTCACAATGGATCAATCTCTTCTTGACGGTATGGTATCACACCTGTGTGCTTGTCCAAATCACTATTATGAATACGGCCTGTACAAGTGAGGGAATAGGGTGAGAAGGGAAAGGAAGAATACCTTGAGCAAGCAAACTCAAAAGATGGCTTATGCCTGAGCACGAATTACGTAGAGCGGGGATTCAGGAAGACGCATACGCAATCGACTGGTTGTGCTCACTCATTGGCTGACAATGGATCACGTGTTCATCTGTACGACACAACGCGCCAAAAACGATAAGCCCTGTCTGGGTTTGATGCAAGTTAGTAACCACAATATCCACATTCTTTCCAAGATAAAATCTAGCTTGATTTACGACAACCATCGTTCCATCGTCGAGATGAGCCACAGCCTGATTCTGTAATTGGCCCTCCTTGAACAGATGCACACGAATCAGATCTCCCGGCAAGATGGCTGGTTTGATAAGATAGCACAGTTCACTCACACTAATGACCTGGATACCTTGTGGTCTGGCCACTTTTCTAAGATTCCAATCATTCGTCACGAGTTTCGCCTGATGAACCTTGGCCAAGTGAATCAATTGCCAGTCAACCGTTTGGCCTTTTGGCGAACGCTCATCAGGAATCGTTATGGTTACTCCATCAATTCGCTGCAGGCGTTCTAAGACATCTAAGCCTCGTTTTCCTCGAGCACGTTTGTCAGGTATGGAGGAATCTGCAATCGCTTGAAGTTCTCCTAGGACACAGCGAGGGATCAGAAAGGGCCCTTCGGCAAAACCCGTTGCGCACAACTCAGCAATACGCCCATCAATCAATGTACTGGTGTCTAACAGTTTAGATCCTATAACCTGCCGTTCACGAGGCTGGAGCTCCTCCACGCCATATTCTCTTCTTTGCGATATCATCCAAAGCCCAACAACTCCACCACCATACGCAAAGGCTGCAAGCCCTACTCCGACAACCAGAGTCACAGATGAAGAAAATTGATCCAAGATCTGCAAAATGACAAGAGAACCTTGGATGCCCAGAAATAGACCGAATGCGGAACCAATTGCCAATCCAATTGGTAAAAGCTTGGAAGGATACTGGATACCCAAGAGAACATCTTTCATTGAAACAGCTGGTATGCGCGATGGTTTTTTCAAGAATAGTGCCCCAGACCGACTTCCATTCTCTCTCACAGTCTCAGCGTGGTTGTTCATAAGAAATTATTCCCTAGATTTCTTGGTCCGCCGATACATTGCACTGTACGTATCTTCCAATTCATAATAAGGAGACTTTTTTCGCAGGCCATCCACTTCGTACTTTCGTTGTCCCCCTTTCTTGTCGATTCACAAGAATTTGTTCGTCAAGGCGTTCTCCACAATTGAGACATCGTTGGAAGTATACCGGCAAACCAGGCGTGGCAAATTCACTGCTGTCAACACAATCGACGAAGATCTTCATCATCAATCCCTGACATCTTGGGCAATGAGGCTGCTCTCTGACTTCCTGAAAAAAAGTCTTGTTCATGAATTACGCATCCTTTGTGCCTTTTCTTTTTTCATGACACCACAAAAAGATTCTTCTTTGTCTATTCAAAACTGAGCATCTTGCTCGTGGGAGAACGTAGGTGTCATTAATGAAAAACTCTTCAAGGCTCCATTTGGAATAAATCTGAAATGATGATCTGTAAAATTTGATAAGGGCTCCCAAGAAGTTAGGTGCCCCACCCCGACAGACCAGTAACAACACCTCATACACCAGAAATAACCTATAACCATCAGATCTCCTCTCTTTCTTGTCTCTCTGCAGAAAGGCATGAGCCTCGGCATATGCGTCAAGAAGATTCCCATTCATCGCTTTTCACAATTTATTTTGATAACAAAAATCAATATCATAATTATGCTAAAACATTAGAGGAAAAGAGAGAATGCCAAATCACCAGAAATTTCATACGCATTGGCCAGAAAATGCTTGAGATTGCCATTCAGGGATTAACAAACGACCGTTACGTCTGTCTGTATTTCAATGGACTTTCCCTACTTGGAATAGGGGAAGCCTTTCAATCACAGAGATTACTGCGCACGTACTGAACCTATCTTCAGATCACCATCACTCTCCCAAAAACCATAAAAAGAGATGATACGCGCATTCTTGCGTATTGTAGATTTCTAAAAGAAAAATGGAGCATTAAAAAGGAGAGGCTAGATTCAATCGCTCTATGACGATCATTATTTAATCTTCATTGGTGGCACGATAGGGAACGATATCTCAAAGGCATGTTTCGAACTTGCGATCAGTTCATTTGCCCCATTGGCCATGATGATCTTAGTCATACTAATCACGTCAACTGAGAAGGAGACTGGATATTTCTTCGAAATTGCGCCGGAGAATGCCCCATGGCTTTTTTAAAGAAATGGCTGAAGGCAAATGCATTTTGAAACCCCAATGCTTCAGCAATGTGTGCGAGAGATCGCTCTCCACCCATCAAAAGGCTTTTGGCTTTCTCAAGGCGAAGCCGTTTAAGATAGCAGGAAAATGGTTCGCCCATTCGCCTTTTGAAGAGTTCAGCTGCATATTTCTCCGAATACACAAGGAATTCGGCAATATCCTGAAGCGTGACCCGTTGGTCCAAATGGGCAGAGATAAAGAGATGGAGTCTTGGTTGGAAATCATCGGCAGAGCCATTCATCTGGCTCAACTCATCAAATAATTCGCAAAACATCTTATATGTCAGGTGTGTGGCTTCGCCCTTTTCTAGAACATCCATGACCCGTTGCAACCATCTAGCAGAGTAGCATCGAAACTCTTGAATGAATGGCTCAATCCGTTCTGAGCCAGTAGCTTCTTTTACGGCATCGTCCCCTACCCCACTGCTCATGCCCTTGTTGTATGTTTGACGATTCATGGAACCTGTCGTTTGAAAAACCCTCTAGTAGTTTCTTTCGTACCGGACAAAGACAATGTCGGTAATGTTATGACGTGGGTCTATTTACAACGGCGGCATTTCCTTTCAAGACCATTCGAGGTCATTTTGGCAATGAGCAGACCACAAAGACAGCGACAATCCATTGGATCTTATTGATGAAGTATTTGGATGAGAAACAGTCATGTTTATATCGTTTTTTACAAAACAAAAAACCTAAGGCCTGTCTTTATGCCTTAGGCACATGGTTCAAGACCTTTAGACCACATTTTTGAACACATGCCAACCATATAAAGTAATGATAATCATTATTATTATCAATAAAAGACATCACTTGCAACTGCACCGCGCTGGATACAAACAACTTAGTCGCGACTCAGACCAAATTCATGGTCGAAAAGTATGCTGCACATTCTCACTCTAAGCCTCAAGCCCTCACTTATTGTCTAGCTCTGCCAGGAAAAGGGTTTCATTTTTTTATGATATTTTCTGATATGATTGTTTGGGTGACCGTTCATACCTTAATGAAGGAGCCAATTCCATGAATGTTCTTGTTACCGGAGGCGCTGGCTATATTGGCGCTCACGTTGTCCGCGTGCTTGCTCAACACGGCCATACGCCTATTATTCTTGATGATTTGCGTTCCGCATCATACGAACGCATTGGAGATTTTCAACATGAACATGTCGCGCTTGAAGACACCAGCAAAGTCATGGCTGTCTTTCAAAAGTATCAGCCTGAGGCCATTGTGCACCTTGCAGGTTCTATTAGCGTAAGGGAATCTGTACAGACACCTGAAAAATATTGGGCCAACAATCTTGGTGCAGGGATGAGTCTTCTGTTGGCATGTGCACGATTTCCAGTACGGATTTTTCTCTTTTCTTCGAGTGCGGCAGTCTATGGGAATGCGGTTGAGACACCCATCCGAGAAAATGCTATACTAGAACCTACATCCCCCTATGGCAGCTCTAAGCTAGCATTTGAACACACACTACATAGAAGTGCTCAGGCTCTTGGCATGTGTTCCATCGCCCTCCGTTATTTCAATGCCGCAGGTGCCCATACAGCCTGGGGAGTCGGGGAACAGCATGACTCCGAAGAACATCTCATCCCAAAGGTCATTCGAGCCCTGCTAACCGCACAACCAGTGCAAGTCTATGGCAACGACTACCCTACTCCGGATGGAACCTGCATCCGTGATTATATTCACGTTGTGGACCTTGCCGAAGCTCATGTTTTGACGCTAGAGAATGAGTATCTGGGGAATCAACACAACTTCAACGTTGGTACAGGAGAAGGCTATTCGGTTCTTGAAATTATTTCGGCTATTGCCACACGCTTGTCAGTAACTCCCCAGATTACATTTCTTTCAAGACGCCCAGGAGACCCTCCACGCCTCATTGCTGACCCTTCTGCCCTGCTGTCCCATGTAGGATGGAAGCCTGTTCATTCAAGTCTCCAGGAAATTGTTAATTCTGCAGTCGAATGGGAACTAGTCAGATGCTAGATACGCTGATGTTTCTGGCTAGGACGCGCTATTTCATGCTTTCACCAGGATTTCTGATATAGCCGTGACAATCAAAAGACTGGCAAACATCGAAGACCGTGACACGATGTTTACAGATAGATCCCGTTGACGCTCCTTATCTACACCGAATAAGATGAGTATCAAGGCAACCGCCTCCTGGAACCTCTAATGGCTTGCATGAACTTGTTTACAGCCATTCTTTATAAAAATCCTGTGCCATTGAAAGACCTTGGCTTCAAAAACATGCGTAGGGATATGTATCGTATCGCCAGCCTAGTTTGTATCGGCCTTGCTCTCTTAACGTGGGGGTGTGACATTGAACCTTCTCAATCGCCATCACTCTCATCACCTCAAGCGTCGGCCCAACATCTAGGCCCCCCACAAGTGGGTGCTCCAGCACCGAATTTCACGCTCTTTGATTTAGCAGGCAAGCCTGTATCAATGTCTGATATGAAAGGTAAAGGGGTGTTGTTAAATTTCTGGGCAACATGGTGTGGCCCTTGCCGAGTAGAAATGCCCGGCATGGAAAATCTATACCAACATTTACAAAGCAAGGGCTTTGAAATTTTAGCCATTTCGACGGACCCACAAGGCACCACGGTGACCCAACCATTTCAAGAAGCCTATGGCTTAACATTTCCAATTCTTCACGATGCTGATTATGAGGTAGGGACAAGCTATGGTGTTCGAACGTTGCCAATGAGCTATCTTGTCGATCGGCACGGCATCATCCGCCATCAGGTTTTTGGCGCACGTGAATGGAATAGTGAAAAGGCCCATACATTAATTGAAAAGCTGTTAAGCACCGCTTCATCATGATTGATTCATTGAGTCACATCTCAATGTTTGCCGCGTTTAGCGCAGGGCTGCTTTCGTTTGTGTCCCCTTGTGTGCTTCCCTTGGTTCCTTCTTATATCTCCTATATCACGGGGCTTTCTATCGATGACCTCTCAAATGCAACACAACGGCAGCTCTTTCGGAAGTCGATCATTCTCAATTCGCTTCTGTTTATCGCTGGTTTTTCATCTGTCTTTATTGCCTTTGGCGCTTCAGCAAGCCTCATCGGCAATTTACTGTATGCCTATCAGGATATTCTGCGAAAGATTGGTGGCGTGCTTATTATTATTTTTGGTCTCTACTTATTGGGCATTTTAAAAATACGATTTTTGATGTCTGAACACCGTCTTGTTCAGCTTGACCATAGACCCGTGGGATATCTTGGATCCTTTTTGATTGGAACGGCATTTGCCGCAGGCTGGACACCTTGTGTCGGCCCTATTTTAGGGACCATTTTGGCTTATGCGAGCACAACCGAATCAATGTCTGCAGGAGTACTGCTGTTATCGGCCTATTCGGTTGGACTGGGACTTCCCCTTTTCTTGACAGCGCTGGGAATCGATCGATTCCTGGCATACTTCAAAAAGGCTCATGACTATATGGGAGGCGTCTCGATTGTCAGCGGAGCATGTTTAGTCGCCGTCGGCATCATGATTTATGGCAATTCTCTGACCTATGCAACCAGTTTTCTTGAACGGCATGGAATCGGCTGGTACATCGGACAATAGTCCATTCGTTCAGACTGAACTAGAGAAAGCATGCGGCAGACGTAACGTGGAAGATCAACACCACACGCCAGGTTGGCATGTCGCAGTCAGAGCAGGTACAGAACGGGTGGCAAGAGCATTCGCGCTCACAGGAACGGTTTCACACCATGATCCCAGAGGACAGTTTGTCGTTGTTGGTGTCGAAGAAGCTACGACAGATTGACGCAGAGCAAGGAAAGGGCCTTGGAAGACTGGCGAACTATTAAATTGCGGTTGGGTTGTTAATCGAACAGTATGTTCCTGAGAAGGAACGCGTTTTTGAATAAAGGGATTGTGTTGGACCACAACCATATCCGAATGCTCTTCCTGTATGGCAGCCAATAATTGACGTCCTTCTGCACGACGAGCATGGGAAGGATACTCTTGGGCAAACGCCACAAGCTGATCTTGCGCCCATTCGGGAAGATCCAACTGGTTGTACGTCACAGCTAATTGATATCGAGCCTCTCCAGCGAATTCCAATTCTGGATAGATATGAATGACTTTTTCAAATCGATGTGCAGCTGCTAAATAGGCTTCTTTTCGGTAGTAGAATTTACCAACAAACAGATGATGTTGCGCCAGAATTTTTTTGCATTCGGTGATTTTCTCTAAGATCTCCTGTTCATAACGATTGCCCGGAAATACGACAAGAAGTTCCTGAAAAGCATCAAGCGCCTTTCGGGCAGGATCAGGATCCCGATCAATCGTCTTAACCCTCTTGAAATGGCTTAAAGAAAGCTTATATTGCGCATATGGAGCAAGCACATGCGTATGATGCAAATCAAGGAAATGTTGATATTCGACAATGGCTTCAGGGTATGCCTCTTTTTCATAAAAAGACTCTGCCCGTTTCATAATCACATTGGGGTCATAATTCATTTCAATTTCATCCCCAACGAAAATTTGCTCATCTGTCGAACTCAAAACGCTACCATCGGTTGATGATACATCGGGAGTCGTCGAACATCCCGCCAAGCCCATGAGGGCCAGCGATACGATAAGGATAAGAAGCGTACGTGAATAAGCCATACATGCCTCAGCCAGACAAACGTGATTCTCAGCAACAATTAGAGATAGAATGACGCTAACAAAGAAAGAGAAGGAATGCAAATTTTTTCACAATCAATCATTAAAATTCTTATCTTTGTCAACGTGTCATACAGATCTTCCTCAAAAAGGCTCCAGCCGTAGCATTGTTATGGGTACGACATACTCCAGCCGAATTATTGGAACCGGATCATACTTGCCCTCGCGAGTAGTCGATAACGCGGAGTTGGCCTATCGATTCAACCGGACGGCGTCGGAAATGTTCCGCGTCACGGGGATTCATTCCCGTCGGTGGGCAACGCCCGACACTCCTTGCTCACAGTTAGCCGAGGAGGCCGCAACGCAAGCCATGGTCTCGGCGGGTCTGACCATGACAGACATTGATGCACTCATTGTCTCGACAACATCTCCTGATACGATTTTCCCATCCACGGCCTGTCATCTTCAGCATCGATTGAATGCCAAGCGCGTGGCAGCTTTTGATGTCGCCGCTTCCTGTTCCGGTTTTTTATATGGCCTCTCTATGGCTGATGCTTTTATTCGATCTGGACAATTTCGTCGATGTCTTGTCGTCGCAGCCGAAATAAAATCTCGATACGTCACTACTGATCATGGAGACAGCGCCATGCTCTTTGGGGATGGGGCTGGGGCCGTCGTGGTTGCGAGAGATCACCATCAAACAGGGCACCAAGAAGGCATTGTGAAGATCCGACTCCATGCGGATGGGTTCTATCAAAACTTGATTACCATTCCAGCTGGTGGCTCACGAACCCCTCTTAGCCAGCATTCAATACAAAACCAACAACACACCATTCAGTTGCAAGGCGGAGCCCTGTTTCGTGTAGCAGTCAAACGTCTGAGTGCTAGCATCCAGGAACTTCTGCAAGAGTCTCATCTCCAAATAAAAGACATTAAGCAGGTGATTACGCATCAAGCCAATGGCCGGATGTTGGCTGCTATCGCCAAACGATTAGGCCTTCCTCCAGAGCATATGGTCTCTGTCATTGAACAGTATGGCAATACCTCGTCTGCGTCTCTTCCGATTGCGCTTGACCATGCCTATCGTCAAGAGGCATTTGGCCCAGGGGATCTCATAGTGCTTGGGACGTTTGGCGGTGGTTTGACATGGGGAACTGCGCTCATCCGTTGGTAACCCTACCCCACACCGCTTCAGAAACTGGGCAAAAGAGTTGCGAAACGGAATGAAAGAGGCCTCTGAAGACCTTATGCCTTACGAGGAATGAGAAGGCCGCTAGCAGATTTTTAACAGGCCTCGAAGAAAGTTTTGGTTGACGAAAGAGAAGAGCATCCTCTATCGTCGGAGCCTTGGCAACAAGACATTTTTCGATTTTGTCATATGCCCACATGCTTGCGTGGACTCTTGTCATCCAACTACTGTTCCTAGGTTAAGGGAAAGGAGACGTTTGTGAAAATATATCTTGGCAATCCACGAGGGTTTTGTGCCGGGGTAGACAGGGCTATTGAAATTGTCCAACTGTCCTTAAAAACATATGGCGCTCCAATTTATGTCCGCCATGAAATTGTCCATAGTCGACATGTAGTCAATTCCTTACGAGAACGAGGTGCGGTGTTTGTCGAAGAGCTCGATGAAGTACCTGATGGGTCCCTCGTGATATTCAGCGCCCACGGCGTTGCTAAAGAAGTATGGGAAGAAGCCAAACGTCGCAACCTCAAAATCATTGACGCCACCTGCCCACTGGTGATTAAGGTCCATAACGAAGTCAATCGGGACTATACCAATGAATATGAATTAATCCTGATTGGACATGCGGGACATCCAGAGGTCGTGGGAACCTTAGGGCAAATTCCGGACAAATTTCACTTAGTCTCTTCCGTAGAAGATGTCGAACGACTGCAGGTAGAACGACCAGACCATTTATCGTACGTCACCCAAACCACACTCAGTGTTGATGAATGCCGAGATATTGTCGAAGCCCTCAATCAGCGCTTTCCAGGGATTAAAGGCCCTCATCAGGAAGACATTTGCTACGCGACGCAAAACCGACAAAACGCCGTCAAAGAATTGGCAAAATCGGTTGATGTCATGCTGGTCATTGGGTCTCCCAATAGTTCAAACTCTAATCGTCTCCGAGAACTGGCCGAACGATGCAAAATCCCGTCTTATCTCATCGATTCCTATAAAGATATTTGTCCGGAATGGATCGAGAACATCAATGCTGTCGGGATTACCGCTGGCGCCTCAGCACCAGAAGTCTTAGTGACAGAAGTCGTCAGATTTTTGAAAGATTTTGGCGCAGACGATGTTGAGGAATTAACCGTCACCGAAGAAGATGTTGAGTTTCTCCTACCTCGGGAATTGTTGATGCCTCAACGTAAATAAAGGCTACCCTGCTTCCACTCATCGCCTTGGCTCTCATGGTTACCCTAGGGTGCTTGCCCTGAGCCATTTGAGGTTTTCCTTAGGTCAACCCTGTTACAACCTACACCCTCATAGGTTTCATTCCTAGTTCACCATGTATTCAAGTAAAGAAGGGAGTTCTGAAGCCTGTATAGAGGCCATGGAACATACTCCGAAAATTTCTCTTACCACAATTTGTTGATGGTCTTTCAATTTTAGACCACTGTATGTAGTATATACAAAACATTTCATGAACAGTTAGCAGGCAAGGGCGCATTCTCATCACATATAGGTGAATCATGTATCTTCAATCATTGCGTATGACCGGCTTTAAATCGTTCCCTGATGCCATACTTGAATTCCCTAAAGGCATTACCGCCGTTGTCGGGCCGAATGGTTCAGGGAAGAGTAATGTCGTGGACGCGCTGTTATGGGTATTAGGCGAACAAAGTACAAAAACCTTGCGAAGTGAGCGCATGGAAGATGTGATTTACAATGGCACTGAAACACAAAAGCCGCTTGGGATGGCTGAAGTCTCACTGGTGGTCGCCGATGTATCCAGGCAAGAATTGGAAGCGGTGTCGGGCTTAGACGACGAGATTCCTCATTCTAGTGAACTTATGATCACCCGACGGCTCTACCGTGATGGAGTGAGTGAATATTTTATCAATAAGATTCCTTGTCGACTCAAGGATATTCGTGGTGTGTTTTTAGAAGCCCGCGCAGGCACCAAAGGCCATACGGTGATTGAGCAAGGCAATCTTGCCCAAATTCTATCGGCAACTCCTCAAGAACGACGAGGATTCATTGAAGAAACCGCTGGGATTGGACGATACAAAAAACAAAAGTCCGAAGCCTTAAACAAACTACGTTCGACTGAACAGAATCTGCTACGTGTCCGGGACATTATTGGTGAAGTGCAACGACAACTTCGATCCTTAGAACGGCAAGTCCGCCAAGCGGAACAATACCAAGCCTTGCGGCAAGAAGCACGGTCCTTAGAAATCGAGCTATTGACTAATGATTATCAGCTGCTGCTGACCAATCACACACAGGCCACTCAAGAACAAAATTCCTGTGAAGAACAAGAAGCCAAGCATATGACTGAAGAAGCCGCCCTGATGGTACGACACGAAGAAGCCAAAGCGTCATTATCAGAAGAAGGCACCGTGATGAATCGCTTACAAGAAGATCTGCGTCTCATCGAGCAACACATCGGACAAGCCCTCACGAGCACAGAAGTTCGTCGAAACCAATTACTCATGTTTCAGAACCAACGCCATCATACCCACGAGGAACAATCTCTCCTACGAAAAGCTTCAGTAGATGCAATCCAATCTCTTGCAAATTTCCAGAACCGCTTATCAGCCATTGACGAGGAAATCACGCAACATACTGAGACTCTCGCGGAGGTCGAAACACAAGAACATGAGCTGTCGGCCAAACGGGCCGCCACCCACGAGCAACTGGAACACGTCCGACACCAAACACTCGCAGGTGCCATTGATAAGACAAATGCCGAGAACCAGCTCAGGAACATCCTTGACCAACGAGAGATACTCACGAACCGATTAATCGAATTACAGGAAGCCCAACAGGATTACGAGTACCAACAGACACAGACCGAGACACAAGTCACTGTTCATCAGGAAAATCGTCAACATATCTCAACAACTCTGGAACATCATCGCCAGTCGCAAAAAGACGTGCAAGAAGAGATTCATTTCCTCCAAACTAGCCTTGAGGAAATGGATAAACACCTCATGGACCAACAAACCGACCAAGCCGCAGCTATGTCCAGGCAACGGGCGCTTCAAATGGTCTTACAAGAAGAATTTGGGTATGGACGAGATGGAGAAGACACCGTTCCAGCCCTCCGTGCTGAATGCCAAGGTATTGTCGAAGCTATTGCCGAACGACTGGAAGTGCCACAAGCCCTTGAAGTCGCTATTGAAGCCGTCCTTGGAGACTACATACATGCCTGGGTTGTCGAAGAGATTGCTGACGGCAAACAGGCCATTGCCTTTCTGAAGGAACAAGCCCTTGGACATGGAACATTTGTACCCATCCATTGCGTGGCTGTCACGCGCGGGGGAGACCCCCCTGCCTGGTGGTCCACATGCCAAGGAGAAGATGGTGTATTAGGAAGGGCATTGGATCTCGTGCGATTTCCTGATGCCCTCAGGCCAGCCTTGTCATGCTTTTTGGATTCTGTCGTCGTCGTACAAACCTTTGAAAACGCGCTCAGGCTTGTAAACAAGATTGACCGGATGGATGCCGTGACATTCGTCACCGTTGAAGGAGAAATTTTAAAAAGCTCGGGAATCGTAAGTGGCGGATCCCAAAGTAATACCGTTGGCTTGCTCCAGCGACGACGAGAAATTCGAACCTTAGACATACAGATCGAAACCACAAAACAGACATTGGGAAAAACTCGGCAACAACGTGATACTCAATGCCAGAACCTCCTTGCCGCCAAGAATCGTCTTGCCAAACTGGATCAATCAATCAAGGAAGCCGAGATGCAATGGCTCGTTGTCGACAAAGAAACGAGCCAACTGGAAGAGACGTTAGAAGAAATCAAAGGGCATTATCACACGACGGTATCTGAGCTCACCGCAAGTCTCGACACACACACGCAGCTTGAGACGGCAATTAGCAATGCCGAAGAACAACTCACGACCTTAGAACAGGAACGATTCGCTCGCGAGGAAGAACTCAATCAACTCACTCTCGCCCTTCAAGACATTGAATCGCACTATATCTCTTTACAGAACTCAGTGAACAATGCCCGATTGCTCCTCGCGACAACTCATGAACGACGGGAACATCTCCAACACAATCTCACCCGACTGACAGGCGAAGAACAAGAACGACAAGGACGATTACGCCGTTTTGAGGTAACGCTCACCGAATTGGCCTCTCAGATCGACACCAATCAACAGGAACAGACACAAACCGAAGCAGCCCTTCAGATACATACCCAGAAAAGAGACAACGTCCACGAGGAATTGCATACGGCTGAAGAACGGCATGCACAGTGGCTTCAGTCCACCACGGAATTCGAGCAGGCCTTAGCCGAAATTCGAAAAGCTTTTTCTGCAATTCGTGAGCAACGAGGGCACATAGAAATTCGTCTGGCAGAAGTCCGGACTCGGATTCATACCGTTGAAGATACTCTCACAGAAACCTACGAATTGAACGTGGAAGACCTGGCGACTCAACTCCCAACCTCTGAAGCACAGACAGCGGATGAACAGCCAGAAGATGAGAGACGCCATCGTCTTCAAGACATTCGACAACGCCTTGAGCGGATGGGAGCTATCAATTTAGTGGCCATTGAAGAACACCAAGAGCTTCAAGCACGCTGTACCTTTCTCTCCAAACAAGAAGAAGACCTGTCAGAATCTATCCGATCATTACAAGAAATTATCGAGCGTCTGAATCGAAGCACCAATCAAATGTTCGAAGACACCTTTCACGCATTACAAGAAAAATTCAATGAGGTGTTTTCAGCCCTGTTTGCCGGAGGAAAAGCTGAACTCGTCTTGGTGCACCCTGACGGTCATGAGAATGAAGACTGGGAAGGAGAACCCGGAGTCGATATTGTGGCACAACCACCTGGCAAGCGATTAAAAAACCTTTCGATGTTATCCGGCGGGGAAAAAACGTTGACGGTTTTAGCATTGATGTTTGCCAGTTTCCTCATTAAGCCCTCCCCATTTTGTATTCTGGACGAGGTGGATGCACCGTTGGATGAACTCAATGTGATTCGGTTTGCCAGATTCCTTAGCCAACTGGCAGACCAATCCCAGTTTATTGTGATTACACATAATAAACGAACAATGGAAGTGGCTGACTCCCTGTTTGGGGTTACCATGGAAGAACCAGGTATCTCAAAATTTATTTCTGTCCAGCTCTTAGACTTAGAAAAAGTCTAGAACGTACAGACCGCGTGGCTTCCCCTCGTTACTCTTACGCTTATAACCTTCTAGCCAGTTTCCCCCTATTACAACTCTCTATACTCTAAAATTCTAAACAAATTCGTGCATTTTCGCTCACATGGCGCTGTGCGTTTTTGATCGGCTTTCCGCAAGCTCTCTCTAGTCCACTTTTCTTTTTTATCATAAGTCTCTGTTTTTAAAATGAATTTCTTGGTTTTCCGTAGATTCACATTTTGGCCTGAAATTTGCTTTTTAGTGTAAGCAGGACACAATGTTGAACCTACCCTTAAGGAGACGACATCATGGCTGGATTTAACATCTTATTTCGAAACCTTCATGGAGAGCAGGAAAAGGCAGAGTCTTCACAAAAGACCATCCAGCAAGATTCGGTAAAACGCCATGACAACTCCTCACAATCTAGCTCATCAGCAAGCAAAGCTTCTTTCAACCCGATTCGTGGGTTGATCGCAAAGATTTTTTGATTAAGGTTTCTTCTCTTTCGCAAGTTCTCTTCCCTTTCCATTCACCGGCGTCCTGGCCGGCTGTTCATCTCATAATTTTTTACAATCCTCAAAGAACACCTCAACCATCGCTTCTGAGACCGTTCACAGCTCCCTATTGTTTACGCAGAGCATTGAAAGGTTTTTTCAAGATCACTCTCTAAGGTGAGCACGATGACCCGTTCACCAATACGAGTGTCAATGTCCGTAAAGAGCCCGGTGATGCCCATTCCGGTGATGTCGGTTATTTGACTACGAAGCTTTTCTCCACCTTGAGAAATTAAATTTTGACGCATGCGCTTCACCATTTCTACCTCTTCAGCACTCTTAGCCAGTTGCCGCTCAGCAGGAGTCAGCACACCCTTAAGCCGTACTAATACGAGATCGCGGATCACAAAAGCCTTGACATCCATAGGGCCTCGCCCCATAAACTCTTGTTCAAACTTAATCACGGTATTGCGAATAGCTGTTTCGACTTCGCCCTTGGTTTTTTCGTTTTTTGTCATTGTTTGATGTCCTATAAGGTGAATTAGGACCATGACATGATACAAAAGAAAGGTGACAGCGCAAGACATCTTAGGTGGTCATTATTCGATTTATCAATGCAATGATTATAATTGGTTCAAAATCGACTGAGTGAAAAAATAGATGACGTTAATAACATCTCCTCCAGCAAGCCACGAACTTTCTTCGGCAGAACGAGAGCAACTGCGTCAGAAAATTTCCGAGGCCAGTGAACCCATTGCGCCCTTTTGGCCTATGAGAACGATGGTGGCGCAGAATCCTATTCATGAGTTGGAATATCTGCCCTTTGACCAGGCTGTTCGTAAAGGCAAACAGCTTCTTGGTGGAAATGGCTATCTTGCGAATGAAGAGTATCGTCAATTTTATCGAGATGGCCGCATTACTCCGGAAAGTCTTAAGCGAGCCTTTCAGAGGATTGGACCTCAACAAGAGAGTCAACCCACCATCAAAGTAGGAAATCACCAAATTACAGCCCTAGATGTCTGGCACTTGCACCTGTTGGTTGGGTTTGAAGAGCTCCAAACACCTTTGCTTGAGTGGGAGTTAAGTGATGTTGGATCAACGAAGCGGTTTCATCAGCATCTCTCGGAAGAATCCCAAAAACGAATCATTGAACGCACGATTCAAGAGTGCGAACATTGCCGTGAATATCCTGAAAAGGCCTATCTCGCGAACCTGTGGAAGAGCTTCCTCGAGGTTTTAAGGTTATCTGGCTCTCATTCTTCTTCGGCACCAACACTTGAACACTCCTATTCACAAATATCTGAGCCCATTTCCTTGCCAGCACAACGGACCATCAGCGATTGGGTAGATTGCTTGGCTGGAAGTGAGTTAGTCGACCAGGTCAATAATCAACTCATTAAATGGGTAGCCGCCTTTCTTGATGAAGGCTTAGCTGAATGGGAAATGCCTCAACGAAATGAAGGCTTTTACCAAGCATGGAGAAAACTGGCGCAGCAAGACTTTTCAGGTCAGCTCCTCGGCATCAAGAACTTTGCTCAGAGAGTTCGTACCCTTCCTGAAGATCCAGAAGACGCAATCGGCTTCAGCTTACTCCAACTCGGCGTCCTCCAAGAACAATGGGAGAATTACCTTTCTCGGCAGCTATCACTATTACCAGGCTGGACAAGATACATTCGGTGGCTTGGAGAGCATCCTGCGTACCACGCTCAACACAGGCATCCCATTGACATCACCCAATATCTTGCCGTCCGTCTCTTCTATGAAGTGGAGTTAACCCAAGTCATATGCCAGCAAGAATGGGAAGTTGACGGAACGGTTTCTGCGTTGGGTGCTTACTGGATCGACCGTCCCGAAGAATATCACAATCGAATAAGGAATCAGGCCCATTCAGCAAATCCTACCAAACAAGCCATATGCCGCAACGCTTGGCGATTATTCCATTTGGCCCAATTTCTTGAATTGTCTCCAACAGAAGTTCATGACCTATCACATGCTGATGCCCAGACATTGTTGCATTGGCTAGATGATTTTCCTTCTGACCAGCATAGTCCAGTATGGCTTGAGGCGTATGAAGATACGTTTCGAGAAAAGATACTAAGAAAAATCTCAGCGCATCGCGGAACAGTGCCTGCCCTGGATTCACGTCCCCATGCACAACTTGTATTTTGTATTGACGTACGTTCCGAATCATTTCGCCGCCATATTGAAGCCCAAGGCCCTTATGAAACATTTGGGTTTGCCGGGTTTTTTGGGATTCCTATCAGTCATCAAGCATTTGATAGCCAAGAACGATCTTTCTTATGCCCGGTGTTACTGACTCCTAACCACGCAGTAACAGAAACACCTCGATCTGGAGAAGGAAAAGCGTTAGAGAAATATTCATCGGTTACCCGTTGGCACCAACTAGGGCATCATCTTTTTCACGACCTGAAGCACCATCCCATTGGATCGATGATGGTCATTGATGTGTTGGGTTTCTTTTTTAGTCTAGGGTTAGTGGGCAAAACCTTGTTCCAAAAAACATTTCGTGCAATGACTGCTATTATCCAGCGTTGGTTTACGCACAGAGTTCCAACCCAGATCTCAATTTCCACCCCATCTGACCCTCACAATCCCATGATCGGAGAGGTGAATACTGAAGGGATTCCTGAAGGGCTTTCGCAGGGCTTTTCTCTGACGGAACGGGCGACCTTTATCGAAAATGGATTGCGTGCCATGGGCCTCACCAACAATTACGCCCGATTAGTCTGTCTCTGCGGCCATGGCAGCGAGACCGACAACAATCCCTATTATGGTGCGCTGGATTGTGGGGCATGTGGAGGAGCACCAGGGGACGCGAATGCCCGAGTCTTTGCCGCTATGGCGAACGACCCTGAAGTTCGTTGGATCCTCAAAGACAAAGGATTACCAATTCCAGACGATACGTGGTTCCTTCCAGGAAAACATAACACGACGACTGATCGGGTCGAGTTTTATGATTTAGAAGAACTGCCGGAAACGCATAAAGACGATTTGCGTGTGTTAAACAAAGATCTCGAAGACGCTGGTGCAAATCAGGCTCTCGAGCGGTGTCATCGCATCCCCAGTGCGCCAACTGGGATTTCGCCAGAACAGGCCTTTGCTCATGTAGACGAGCGCAGTTGCGATTGGGCCAATCCTCGACCAGAATGGGGCTTGGCTGGTAATGGCGCATTTCTCATTGGAAGACGGAAACTCACCAAAGGATTGGATTTAGATGGTCGTGTCTTTTTGCATTCCTATGACCCTATCGCTGATCCCGATGGTGCTATCCTTGAAAAAATTATGACGGCACCATTAATTGTTGGCGAGTGGATTAACACCGGGTATTATTTCTCCGCGGTTGATCCGTGGGCGTATGGCAGTGGGAGTAAGGTACTGCATAATGTGGTGGGTGGTGTCGGAATGATGTTGGGAAGCCAAAGCGATTTACAAATGGGCTTTCCTCTTCAAACAGTGAATAACGGGAACATTCACTATCACGAACCCATGCGGCTTCTAGCCATCATTGAACAAGTGCCGAACGTGATCTCGTCCATCATACAAAAGCATGCGATTCTTCAACAGTTGTTGCATAACCAATGGCTCAATCTTGTTGCCTTGACTCCTCACACGTTCGAGTTTCATCGATATAATCCCGATGCCACCTGGGAGCTCATTTCGGTTTAGCTCGTCTCGAAACTGTTCTTGAATCATTAAGGCTCTGATGATTCATAGTGAGCTTTTCTGAGAACACACGCATCAATCACAAAGATGCTTCCAGAATGACGCTCTAGGAATGGCCTGAGTCCTGATAGAATGGGCTCAACTTTCTCTTCAGGTACGACGGTCAATACCATTTGCAAGCTACTGGTGTCATTGAACATCAGATGCCCTTCGTGGAATCCACTGTGCCCTTTTCCTGAGAGATTGCTGAAGATCGTGTAACCACTGGCTTTGATTCGATCGAGTACTTCTGTCACAAAACTCAGGTGTTCTCCCTCAATAATGACCTTGATCTCCTTCATCGGGTGAAGTTTGATGGTACTCATGATTGACTGGTCCTCCTCAACCTGATGGATTACTGAATAAGTTGCCAATCGTTCCGTGAATCATGAAAAAAGAATTCCCTGGTGGCCGGATCTAGGGCCACGAGGTTGATCCATTGATTGCCAATGAGTCGTTTAAGAATATCATGCCGAGAAATGATCATGCTAATTCGTTCCCGCGGCGCTTCAATAATAACAAATAACCGCATAGGTTCGTGATAGGGCTTTTCCTCATTGAGAACCGTTTGGACTGGCAAGCCAACACAGAGATCACTTTGGGACCCATACATGACCCCGACTCGGCTGACCACATTGTGATAGACCTTACTTCCGGCACCATACACCGCTGGGTCCACCGTGGAAAAATAATGCTCCATGTTAATCCAATTTCCCACGATCATGGGCGCGGTCATAATAATTTCCAAATATTTTCCTGTCTCATCTTGTGAATGATCGTACGAGTGTAAAAATGTTCGTCCTTCAAGATTAATGCCTTGCGTTAAGAGACGTCGCCCCACAATAAACGCGGTATGTCGAGAAAGACCCCATTCCGGTCGAACTTGAGACCAGTCTATGCTACGCTGTTTGGTTCGCTTAGAAGCCTCGCCCAAAGACTCGCAGCCATTCTCGTCAGGTAAGCGAGTTAACCGCTCGAAGCTATTGCAACGCGAGGCTTCCTCCAGATCGTGTTGCAATCTCAGCAAATCTTTGCGATGAGTCGCTGGCACATCCTCCAGATCAAACAATTCGACTTCATCAGTTGTGGTGTCGTGTTGGCCTGGTAGGAAATGGGTATCAGGAGGGATATGAATCCCTTTTTGCGCTAAAATTTGTCGCACTTCTCCTTTGTTGGCCATAGCAGCAAAGGCTCGGGCATTTGAAACCCCATGGTTCCCTCCACAGGCCCCACAATCTAAGGCCGATTCATAGGGATTGTTGTCCGAAATACTGCCATGAGCGCACGTCAAGATGAGTCTGGAAAACGTTTTGGTAAAACCTAATACCCGAAGAGCAGTTTCCACAAAAAGGACTTGCTCGTTGGTGGTGAATCCTGTCTGCGTGATGCGATGCATCCGATGAGTAACCGCACGTTCGTGCACATCATATTTGCGTCTCAAATCTTGAATAAATTGCTGATGATCGGATTTCGTCCACTGGAGTTTGCTGTGTAATTCTTCGTCTGCATCCGGATCAAAGGTCATTTGGTTCAGCGCCTGTTTGCGAAGCCGTTCGACTTGGTCATGCGAAACCGTGTTGCCTCGTCGGCCGAATTGTTCGATGAGCATGCGATAGATGGTTGCACGGTGCTCTGAGGCAACCATTTCCTCTGCCTCCTGGTTGGTGAGCTTTTCAACGGTCAACGTCGTACCAATGGGAATGGCAAAGCGTTCTGTAAACCAAGACTTGATTTGTTTAAACCACAAAGGGCTCAAGGTTTGGCCAAATAGCCTGAATCCGAAAAACCAGCCAATCGCTTCCACCATGACATAGGGGGTAATCACGTTTTCTTTTAAATCATGAAGCAGCGTGTGCCCAGTTTTGGCTAACTGTTGCCGTTCCAAAAATTGTTCGGCCGCCTTACCTTGATACGCTCGAGGGATTTCTTTGATAATATGTTTGGGTTTGAGGAGTACCGGACATTGATCGGTCTCTTGCTCGCTTCCAAACTCTTGGTAGCAGAGAGGAACGCCAAAAAATCCTGCAAACCCAAAGGTTTCATTGCCTCCCACCTCTTCGAAATGTCTGCGGAACCCTTCTGAACGTACATCAATACAGAAAATTCCTTGGACCAAAGGACGTGATTCAGCGGGTTGATCCGCTGACTCATCGATTTTTTCGAGTTTCTCAAGATTCGGAGAAAAACGTGGGAGGAAACTTTTGATGTAAGTGAGTTCAAATGCTTTCAACCAAATCGGACCATGTTGTGACTCTGGAAATTGTGACACCCATTCCAGCAACCCGTCCACGGATTCTTGAGGACTTGAGACTAACTCTTTGACAGAGAAGTCAAGGGCTTTGGCGAGGTGCAACAAAATTAAGGCCTTTTGGTGAATGTCCTGTTCTCGGCGAATTGATTGCCATGTTTCTTTAATGCGCGCTGCGCTTTGCTCCAGTGCGTCAATAGGCAGGGGGTGTTGCACGAATAATGAAAGATCAAGATTCCCAACAATTTTTTCCGGTAGGCCGGTAAGCTTCCATTCCTTGAACAGACCGTAACCGGTTACGTGCTGGTTTACGTAGGACAGGATCGAGGCATAAGACCCTTCAATACCAAGGTTCTCCTGGCATGCCAATGCAACCAGTTCTTTTTCATAAAACAAGCGAACCGCGAGGTACTTGACCAGGTCGATGTGATAAGCATTCTGCCATTCATAATCCGATTGTTCTGATCTCCATTTGATGAACCCGGCCCATCCTGACATCTGAGCCAAATGCAAGGTGAGGTAATCAATCCACAAATCATGGGGAATGGCCATGGTCTCGAGACTTTCGACGATGGCATCCTCTGGTCGGTTCGGAAGATTTTGAATCTTGGACTGCCAATGTGGAATGCCTAACAAAGAACCAGACTGATCTTCTTGAGCTAAAATCTTCCATCCACCATAAAACGTTTTGTGTCGAAGCGGCATAGACCATGGGGCATGTCCTTCATCGAGAAAGCCTCCACACCATTTGATGAGCTCGTAGCTGATGTGGTCTTGAATGGTGGTGCCAAGTGTTTGATCGCACCAGGCGGAAAGGGTGTACTCCGAAATAATCTCCTTTTGCTCAATATTGGCATGATCATTCAAAGAAAACGTGCGTGCTTTGGACGCGAACAGAGCTTGGAGTTTGTCAATCAGCTCCTTTACATCATTGTCGCTCATTGACTCTCGTACAATAGCTGAAGCCACATCAGGTGCTGTGTAGCCCCTTCCATTGATGAGCATTGTACGCAAGGCTTCGAGATGAGAAATCTTTCGATTGCCAATGGCAATGCTTTGGTTTTGCGTCTGATCCCTCAATGCTTCATGAATAGCATCTTGGGAGATACGGCCTTGTTGGTAGTAATTCCGGTATTCTTGATTGGGTAGATACCCTTTCCCACCAAGAAACCTTGTGCCTTGTTTAATGGCATCACCAAAAGGCAAGTGTTCCAATCCATGAAGGGGATTATGGTGAATAAAGGTTTGCATGGGCCAAAAGTGAGAAATGGGTTCACTTGCCAGTTTCACAAGCGAGCGAATTTCCATTCGCTGGGCATCTTTTGATTGAACCAATTCTTTGAGTTCAGCCACGATCAATTCTCTCTAATACAACAGTCCACTATAACTCGCAGCAGCAATGAGTAGGGAAAGAGCACAGATTTCCCCGACGTTCAAATCTTCGTAGGGAATATCTGGCCTAGCTTTACCAAAGGCAGTTTGGTGCAGCAAATGTGAAAAATACCAGCCTCCCAACATCCACACATTGAGTATGATGAAGGAAATGATGACGAGGGAAACATCCTGATTGTCCGTTGTCGGCATGGTTGTTAAGCCTGTCAATATTGGAATCATGGGAAGCGCCACAGCGATGCTGATCAGAATAATGAGTAAAACCCCTAGGCGCGGCATGACCAAGGCTAAGCCTGGGAGGGTTCCTATGGTATGTAATCCAAACTTCTGTTGAATCCAGTGATACGTGACAAGGAGACCAGTCATGACCAAGGCAATGGTTAACCCAAATGGTATTAACCATTGGGAAAACGTCGAGAACACCGTGGTGAGTCCCCACAACATGGAGACTTGAGAGATGATGGCGTAGGTGAGTAATGGCCGAATTTCGATTTGCCCCAGGCATTTAAATGAGGAATACAGCGCACTGCCCAAGGCCAACACCGAAACGGCGGCTGGCATTCCTTCCGACAGAACAGTTTGAAGCTGCGCGAGTTCAGCCAATCCCAGAGAAAGGAACACCGTTGTCCAGAGACCAGAAAGTGCCCCATGAGAAGAACTCACGAGAGAGGCAAAAGGTAAATGGAACGGAGGGAGTGGCACAAGAGTGACTCCTAAAACCAGTCCAGCAAACATGGTTAATGAGTTACCCGAAAAGGAAGAGCCCAGCGCAAGTAAAATCGCGAGAGCGATTTGGGCGAGACTGATCGTTTTAATCGTGGCGGCGCAATGAGACTTAAAGAGAAAGTAGGCCGCATACCCAAGAATCCCCACAAGAAAATATCTGTTGATGGGGAAGGGAATCAGTAATGTTGCAAGGCCAAGTCCAGACACCACAAGAATGTCTACATGAGCCGTTGACGAGTGCTTTGAACGGTGTTGGCCAAGAATTACACACACTGCAGAAAGAATAATCGCAAAGGCAAGCATCGCTGTGGCTTCTATATTCATGACGGTTTCAATCTAATCCGATTCCACGCTTAATACCGGTTTCCAATTTTTTTGGCCCATTGAAACAGTGTGTTTCCCCACCGCATGTAGAGGAGATCCACATACAGCCGGTTGATCAGAAATAAATACATTTTTTGTTTAATGGCTTGACTCCATTCTGCATTCAAGATCTTTTGTCCTTTGGCATCGGTATAGCCATAAATCCACCCAAAAAGAATTAAGAGCGTGGCCACCAAAACGAATACATCAAACACCATAGGATTTAGGGCAGCCGCCACAAAAAATGCAGCTGCCACACCAGGCTCCGGGTATAGGAAATGAGTAAAAAGTTCGCCAGCCCACAAATAGGTAAATCCAATAAGAAATAAGGCGGCAATCATTGCGCTGGCGACTTTCCATGAAGCCACAGCATGCAGTCGATATAAACTAAAAATCGCTTGGGATGCTGTGACCCAACTAAAAAATAGAAAGATGACGGCTCCATGTGCATCCTCGAGCGGAACTTCCAACAAGTCATGTGCGACCATCAAAATAATGAGCGGCATGATTAAAGTCACAAGTAATCCAGTCACCCAAGTTGCTTGGGTAGGCAGTCTGGTGGGTTCATGACTTGATAAGAAAGGGAATTTGGGTTCGTAGCGGGCGTTATGTATGACATTGCCCGCGCTGAGAAAGAGCGAGGCTTTAAAGAGCCCATGGGCAATGAGGTGAAAGATGGCAAGGGCAAAGGCACCAAGGCCACATTCCATAATCATATAGCCCATCTGACCCATGGTCGAGTATCCGAGAGTTTTCTTAATATCATTTTGCACGAGCATCATGGAGGCCCCTAGCACCACGGTCATCGCACCAATCACAAACACAATATGTAGTGTGTTGGGTGAAAGAGCATAGAGTGGAGCCAGCCGATTGAGGAGGAATCCTCCAGCATTAATGATCCCCGCATGCATGAGTGCTGATACTGGGGTAGGAGAGTCCATGGTATCCGGCAACCACACATGAAGAGGAAACTGCGCAGACTTGGCCATGGCCCCGACAAAAATGAGTAACGTGATCACGGATACTGCGCTGACGTCGAGGAGATTTCCTGGTAAGAATGAAATGACTTGAGATTGTTCAGAAGCTCGCTGAAAGAGTTCAGCGAATTCAAGCGTACCAAAATATTTGTATGTCAGAAAGATCCCGCAAAGAAAGCTGACATCCCCAATACGATGCACGACAAATGTTTTAAATGCATTCTGATAGGCGGGGATATGTGAATAATTAAACGCGAGGATCAGATAGAGGGTCCAACTCAAGAATTGCCAAAACACAAACAGCATCAGAAGATTCGGACTTGAGACCAGAGAAAGAATGACAAACGTCATGAGGCCAAGCAAGGCATAAAACCGAGCATAGCCTGGATCGCCTTGGAGATACCGGACTGAATAGACATGAATGACCGTGCTGACACTGGTGATCAACACCATCATGACAGCAGTAAGCCTATCGACCAACAAACCAAATTTTAAAAAGTTAGATCCATGGTCCTGTGTCGGCCAGAGAATGATATGGACAGAATTGCCCTTACTTACGGAGATCAGCATAAAGATAGAAAGAAAGCATGCGCTGACGGTGCACATAGTTCCAATCGTGGAAACATAATGCCCCATGCGTTTGCCAAACGTGCCAATTATCAATGCTGCCAAAAACGGAAGAAGAGGAATCAGGATGGCGATGTTCATAGCTGAATTAGTTACATTCAATAAAAACGATTTGCAGGAAAAATTTGTTGAGTGATATTCATCAATAATTCCTATTCTTATGTTATCGACTAATCATTGAAAGTTTGGCAAGCTTTTTTTAGCCCTATACGTAGGGCTTGAGGGGCAAGGCATTTAGTACTATTTGGGTAAGGGGCTGGGTAGGTAGAAAAGGAAGAAAGGCGAGAAAAAGCTTTCTATCAAAACAGCGCTACGTATTGTTGACTCCCTTCCGCAAAAGGAACAACTCTCTTCAAGCTTCTTTGGGATCAATATCCCTCCCAAGAAACTGTTCCCCAATGTAATCAATGCCTCTCCTCAAGGCCCCGTCAAAATCTTCGGCAATGTTCTCTTCACCAATATGCTTGAGCACACTCAACTCGGTCAGCGTACGACGCACAGCGGGATTCATCCCTTTGAGCAACACCATGGTCCCTCGTTTGTGAGCCAAACTCACCATGTCCTCCAAGGCAAAGGCTCCGGAGAGATCAATGACCGGCACATACCGTAATGACACAATCAACACCTTGTAATGCACCAGTCGATCAATTTGCCGATACATCGTATCGGCAATCCCAAAAAACATTGGCCCCTCAGGTTCCAGGACTGCGATGTACTTTTTTAAATGCTGGGGCACCAACGCTCCAGTCGGTTTCTGAGACTCTTCAAGTCCCTTGACCTCGGGCTTCCACATTTCGCTCATATCTCGGACAAATAAAAAGAAGGCAATCGCCAAACCCACGCCAACAGCCACGAGGAGATCTTCCCAGACGGTTAAAAATAGTACTGTCCAAAACGTAATTTTTGAAGGCGTCGGCATTCGGTGCAAAACAGGAAAGACCCGGAAATCAAGAATGTCATACCCCACTTTAAAGAGAATACCCGCCAGTGAAGCCATAGGAATATACGAGGCCAATGGGGCGAAACCGAGGACAAGAGCGAGTAACACCAATCCGTGCACACATGTCGCCGTGATTGTCTTGGCACCGCATTGAATAGCCACCACACTTCGCATCGTGGCCGTCGCCGTAGTTAAGCCACCGACCAAGCCTGCGGCCATGTTGGCCATACCCTGCCCCCAGATTTCTTGATCGCTATTGTGCCGATCATCTGTCATTTGGTCGATCACCACACAGGTCAACAAAGAGTCATATACCGCCAGCCCCGCCAGTGCGGCGGCTGGGCCAATCATGTCATCAAGCTGTGAAAGGGGGGGGAAGTAAATATCAGGGAGACCTGTTGGCACCTCCGGAATATAGTCAATAGCCAATCCAAACGCATTCGCGACCCCGGTTCCAACAGCCAGGCCCACCAAGGGACCGGGAAGCCAGATGACTTTGGTAAGTTTTGGCCAAACAATAATGGTGCCAAGGGTCAAACAGGAAATCAGCACTGCCTGAGGATTTGCATTCATGGCTGAAAAAGGAATGGCAAGAAGCGCTTCCCGAACAGACGAAAGCGTTGGGAGACCGACAAATGGATTAAACTCAATGATCATGACGATTGCGCCAATGCCACACATGAAACCTGATATCACAGAATAGGGCGTAAGATAGATATACTTCCCTACTCGCATGATGGCGAGGGCGAGCATGAAAACTCCACTGAGAAACACACATCCAAAAGCAAACCCTAAATCCGGCTGTCCGTTCGGGAGCATATGTTCATGCATCACAACGGCGAGCTGAACCGTTTTCGGTCCTGTTGGCCCACTGACACCAACATTCGATCCACCGAATAATCCACCAACAATTCCCCCAGCGATCGCCCCCCACATTCCTGTAATGGCCCCCAAGCCAGAGGCAACACCGAACCCGAGCGCTAATGGCAAGGCAATAAACGCGACGGTGATCCCACCCATCGTATCTTGGGCCAAGTTGGTTCCCATGATCCGAATGCTGGGCCAGGGGTTAAAATCTTTTAAGTGGTCTCGTATTTTCGTCTTCTGAATGTCCACTCCATGTCCTTTCTTCATGCCTTTGAAGAAGATATTTCCTCACCAACGCAACGATCCAGCCTTTTTCTGTTCTGTTAGGCAGACGTTCCTTATAAGGCTGAGCAATATTCGTTCCATGTTGATGGCGGATTAAAAGAAAAAAAGGCGTGAAATGCCTTTATAAATGGGCAGGAAGTTCATCCTTACAAGGAAAGTTAAACGGATCGGGAAGCATGAGGTGCGAATTTGCACAGAGCACAAGTGCAAGATCGCACACTCTATAACATTGTGACCAGACAATCAGGCGAGAGCAGAAATCCTCGTATCAAGAAAATTCTGCCACGTTGGTCTCGTCAAACAATCACGTTTTTCTGGAACTGCCCTTCATTACTCAAAGAAGTCTGTATAATACCGTATTAAATCACTCAAAGCCAAAATTCCAATAATCTTCTCCCCATTTTTTACCACTAAATGGCGGACCCCATTCGCTTTCATAATGTCCTGTGCTTCTCGGGCCGATTGGTGGTGATCAACAGAAATAGGATCTTTTCTCATGATGGATTCTACCAGAGTGGTCTCTGGATTACGTCCCTTCGCCAATCCCTCTCGTGTCAGTCGTTTTTCAGAAACAATTCCCACATAGTTGTTACAGTCATCAATAACAAGTAAGGCCCCTACCATGCGTTCGGTCATGACCTCAGCCGCTTGCTGGAGGGTGGCATTGATGGGAATGGTAAGAGGATCTTCATGCATGTACTCAGCAATGGTCGATGGCTTGGGGGAAGACGTTTGGTCTGACATCGTATGACCTCTTGAGGTGAATGTTATGCGCTGCCTATCAAAACCGCCATTGTGCTCATGGATGACACGTCACAGCCACCCCTATTATGTACAATGCTTAGAGAATTCTCTGCGTTCAGACAAAAGTCAGGTTCAACCTGATTATGTGGCAAATTGTACCCTTATCCATGCTAACAGACAAGAAAAATGATTTCCTGACTTGACGTGATTGATTGCTGTGATCCTCTTGAGGAATTGCAGGAGACCTGGTATAACGCCCAATGAATTTGAGGAGCGAAAGACCCCCCTGTCACATAAAGGGATACCGTTGGAGCCTGAAATTCATATACCTGAAAAGGCCGTAGGGTCACCAGTTCTTTAAGCCCAAGAAATGCGTGACAGTACAAGCCAACCAGAAGCTGTTCGAATGATTGATTCGATTCGAGGCATCCGGTTGGCTTTTCTTTTTGGAGAAGTATTGATGATCGTACCACTGATAAGACAAATAATGCGCTTCGTATAGGAATCACGATGAGACCTATCTCGTCGCAATTTTTAGTCCTGAAGACCACGGCATTATTTATTCTGTGGGTGATGCTGTCCGGGAGATTCGATCTCTTTCATCTTGGATTAGGAGTGAGCCTCTCGTTCTTGGTCGCCTGGATCAATTCCGGCCATTCCCCCTTTGTGCCTCGTTTTCAAATTTGGGGAAAAATTCTCTTGTATTTCCCCTGGCTCTTTACGCGTATTGTGCAGAGCAGTCTGCACCTCACGAAACTGATTCTTCATCCTCGCCTCCCGATTCAACCCAGACTGATTCGGTATGAATCCACCTTGCAGGAACCTCCGGCCGTTGTCCTTCTCGGAAACTCTATTACCTTAACCCCCGGCACCATTACTGCCGAAGTCAATGGCCAATTGCTTCTTGTCCACGCCATGGATGAGGTCTCAGGACAAGACGTCACCAGTCGACGGTTAGAATCAAAAATTGCCGACATCTTTGGGGAAAAGGCACCCTCGCCATGACAACATTTTTCTTATTCGTGTTGGTGGTTCTCGTGATTCTCATTGGGGCCTATTTGTATCGCGTTCTCCAAGGCCCCACGATTTTCGATCGCGTGTTGGGCCTCAATGGCATATCGACCAAAGCGATTATTGTGCTTGTTCTGATGGGAACCGTCTTTGAACGAGTCGACATGTTTGTCGACATCGCAACGGGCTATGCGTTGCTGAATCTGATGGGGGCGCTTGCCGTTGCCAAATACCTGGAACAAAAAGGACTTCCGTAGCATGGAATTTGTTTCTATCGTCTTTATTCTGGCTGGGTTATTTTTTCTGATTGTTGCGGCTATTGGCGTGATACGACTCCCTGATGTCTTTAGTCGTTCACATGCGGTGTCCTTGACAGATTCTTTAGGTGCATTTCTGATGTTAGTTGGCATCGCGTTTCATGAGGGGTTGAGCAAAAATGTGCTGAAAATCATTGCCGTGTTGGCATTACTCTATATCCAAAACCCGGTCATTGCACATGCAACCGTTCGTGCGGCTCTTCGGGCAGGTTTGAAACCGTGGCAAAGGGAAACCTCATGACCTTTTCATTTGAAATTCTTCTTCTCATTCTCCTCCTGGTAACCGCGGCTGGTGCCATTTTAGTGAAAGATCTCATGAGTGCGATCTTACTGCTGGGATCCTATAGTTTTTTCTTAGCGCTCGTGTGGGCTTGGTTAGGAGCGGTCGATGTAGCATTTGTGGAAGCTGTGGTTGGCGCAGGCCTAGCCACTGTTCTTTTTCTCCTGACCCTTTTTGGCACCGCGCCAAAAGACAGCCGGCTTCGGCGCCCCCCGCCTCCTATAGCCGCATTGTTTGCACTTCCTCTCTTGGGGGTGCTCTTGCTGTATGCCGCGAATGATCTTCCAAAATTTGGAGATCCAACCTCTCCGGCAAGCACCCACATTTCCCCTGCCTATCTGGAACGGAGTTACCAAGATACCCAGACGCCGAATGTCGTCACGTCTGTGCTAATGGATTATCGATCCTTAGATACCATGGTGGAAACCGTTGTGATTTTTACGGCAGGCATTGCCTGCGCTTTATTATTGAGGCGACAAGCATCATGATTCGTCCACATGACAGCATTATTGTTCAGTCTTTAGGACGGTTTCTCATTCCCGTCATTCAAATCTTTGGACTGTATGTGTTGTTTTTCGGCCAATACGGACCTGGAGGAGGGTTTGTCGGTGGAGTGATCTTAGGAACCAGTATGATTTTGTCCGTTCTCACGTTTGGTCATGATGCGACGAGGAGCCAGATCGCCAAAAAGGTCCTGCATGGTGATGGAGTCGGCATGCTTATTTATGCTGGAGTCGGTGGCCTCTGCATGATCGGAGGTGGCGAGTTTTTGAATTATGCCCATTTAGAGATTCCAGGTCTTGAGGTCGCGGCTCGTCGTTCACTGGGCATTGTCCTCACACAAATTGGCGTCGCGATCGATGTCGCGGTCACAGCGGTTTCCATCGTCTTCAGTTTATCTGCCGAGGAAATTATCGAGGACGTCACCAATGGCTGATGCATTGGCCGCCGTCTTTCAACGTCCGAATTTTCTGACATTTGTCATCATTTTTCTTTGGGGCTTTTACATTATGGTCACGCGATACAACCTCGTCAAAAAATTGGTAGGGCTGTATCTTGTTCAAACAAGTGTGATTTTTTTTCTTGTCTCCATTAGTGCGAAGAAAGGGGCCACAGCCCCGGTCCTCCTCTCAGCAACCGATCCTGTGCAAGCCTTCCAATATGCCAATCCATTACCTCATGTGCTGACGCTCACGGCGATTGTGGTAGGGGTTGCGACGCTGGGTGTCGCCTTGGCATTGTGTGCCGCAATATACCGGAGATACGGTAGTCTTGATGAAGAAGACATCTTGAAAAGGTTGGAATGAGGCAACACCTCCCAGCCCTCCTCTTCTTGCTCCCTTTGTTTGCGGCGATTTCCATGCCACTGGTTTGTTTAAAACACCGTGGATGGAGTCGGCCCATCGCCGTAACCGTGCTCTCCATCATGTCAGTGCTCTCCATCATAAACCTCATCAGCATCATACAAGATGGAGAAGTCCGATATGCCTTTAGCGGCTGGGGCCCACTCTTAGGTATTGAGTGGGTCGCTGATGTGTTGGCGAGTGTGATCTTAGTCGCCTTGAGTCTGTTAGGTTTGATGACGTTGATCTTTGCTGGTTCAACTGCTCCCAAGAACCTTGGAGGACGCATTGTTCATTTTTATACATTGATCTTACTCCTTGTTGCAGCACTGACAGGGATTGTGTTTGCTGGAGACTTGTTCAACCTTTTCGTCTTTTTAGAAGTTGCTGCGTTATCAAGTTATGCGCTTGTGGGAGTCGCTGGAGGCCCTGCCTTGTTTGCGGCTTTTCGCTATCTCGTTTTGGGCACACTCGGAGCTTCGCTCTATTTATTAGGAGTCAGTTATTTCTACGCAGCAAGTGGAACACTCAATATGGTGGATATGGCGGAAAGACTTCCCCATTTACTCACGTCGAAGGCTGTTGTGGGTGGCCTCTTGTTTATGTTTATCGGACTGGGGATCAAAATGGCGCTGGTCCCGTTTCATGCATGGTTACCAGATGCGTATACGCATGCCCCCGAATCCGTTTCCCCTATTTTAGCGTCATTGGTGACCAAGGTCGCCCTTCTGGGGTGGGTGAGGATTATCTTTTGGGTCTTAGGCGCAAAAGTGATTGTGTATGATATTCCAGTCCTCTTGCTCGTTGGCATCCTTGGAACATTGGCGGCGGTCATCGGCGCGGTCCTTGCCCTTAAACAACAGAATATCAAAATGATGTTTGCTTATGGGGGAATTTCGCACATTGGCATTATCCTCATTGGTGTGAGTCAGGGGAATCAAACTGGATTTGTCGGAGGCATCTTTTATCTCTTGAACGATGCCTTCATGCAAGCAACCTTGTTTTTTTGGGCTGGAATAGCCATGTGCCACTATGGTGTCCAAACCATCGCGGATATGAAGCGGGTGAAACAGGCCCCGTGGGTCACTGGGGCACTCGTGATTGCAGCCTTAGGCATGGTCGGCCTTCCTCCTACAGGTGGATTTTTTGGAAAATGGTACATCATGTTAGGAGCACTCGAAGCCAACAACTATCTGGCCGTTGGTGCCGTTTTGCTCTCTACACTTCTCACATTAGCCTACTTCGTCAGACTCTTTGAAGGCATTTTTTTCCCAGAACCCACTCAGTCGGATATGCGACATCATGATATTCCGTTCTCATTGAAGCTGAGCTTAGGTGTGACATCGACGGCCATTATGATCTTAGGTCTTTTGAGTGACCCTATTGTTAGGTTGTTGTTGGCTCAAGCGCTTCCACCAGGTCTTTGAGTGACACCATGGCAATCTTTGTTCTTATCCCCCTGCTCCCTCTGCTTGCATGTCTCACCCTTGTCCTCGGAGGACGACGATGGGGTGAGTCGAGTCACCGGGTTGGGATTCCAGCAATAAGCCTCTCGTTTGGGTTGTCAATCCTGGCATTTCTCGAAGTTGTGAATCATGGGCCCTTCTCGCTCTCGCTCTATCGCCTGTTTGAATCAGGGTCGCTGGCGATTGATATCAATGTGTATGTTGACCAGCTCACAGTTCTCCTGCTGCTCCTCGTCACGGGGGTGAGCACGATTGTCCATGTCTATTCCTCTCGCTACATGATTGGAGATCCACGATACAATCGCTTTTTTGCTGTCATCGCATTGTTTACGTTTTCCATGGTGCTGTTAGTCATGAGTGGCAACCTCCTTATGTTGCTTGTCTGTTGGGAAGTGATGGGAATTTGCTCGTATCTCTTAATCTCCCATTGGGCACAAAGAAGCTCAGCATGCCGGGCTGCCACCAAAGCCTTTTTGGTCAACGCGATTGCGGATGTTGGGTTAAGTTTTGGAATCATCTTGACTTTTTTCACCTTTAAAACACTCGATATACAGACCATTCTCGCTCGGGCAGAGAGCATGCAGGACTATACAGTGAATATTCTTGGCTGGATCGGGGTGGATCTTCACATCTATCCAGTGCCTCTCATTCCCTTTTTTTTATTCATCGGCGCCATGGGAAAATCTGCACAAATGCCTTTCCACGTCTGGTTACCATTTGCCATGGAAGCCCCAACTCCCGTCTCAGCGCTCATTCATGCCGCGACGATGGTGAATGCAGGTCCGTTCCTCCTCTGTCGATTAAGTCCACTACTTGTCCTGTCACCTTATGCCATGACATTTATCGCAGTGATTGGGCTTCTCACCGCATTATTTGCGGCCATTGTGTCTCTGACACAAACCGACATCAAAAAGATTTTGGCCTATTCAACCATCAGCCAAATTGGATTCATGATGATGACCTGCGGCTTAGGCGCATTTGTGGTGGCGATTTTTCATCTCTTGGCTCATGGATGCTATAAAGCCTTTTTCTTTCTTTCTACCGGCAATGCACTTCGATCGGTTGAACCGGCCCATGGACACAAACACAACAGCCAACATCTGCCTCAAAACAGAGGAACATTGTATGGGGGCGCACTCCTGTTAGCATGCCTCCCGCCATTTCTTCTTTTCTCTGGGCCTTATGAACGTATGTGGGGAGTGCTGGGATTCACCTCAGCCAAAATAGGGTTTTGGGTTATTGGCCTCATCACAATTTTTGTCACGGCCATGTATCTCTTTCGGAGCATCACGTCTTTATTTAGCCAGGGACCACATATCTCGTGGCCAACATCAGGTTCACAGGCCAGAGAGAGTCACGCCCTTCAACCACGGTTTGTGAATGGTTCAATCTTGTGTGGGCTTATCCTAGGAACAGTCCTCTTAGGTGGAATATTGGCCATGTTTTGGACATGGTTTGCCAATTTTCTTACGCCAGCCCTCTCCCTTCCCCGTCTCGTACCACATGAAGAAACCACTGAGACCAATTTCTCAGTCTGGATTCTCGTCCCCATTGGCGTGGCCATAGCTGGGTGGGCCTTTGCTTATTTAACTTCAACGCAAGTTCAACCTCAACGTCCAAAGTCTGATCCACGAAGTTGGCAAACATCGCTGTATGTCCTGTTTTGGAACAAGTGTTATTTTGATGAAATCTACGATGCCTATATCGTCACCCCCACTCTTCGATTCGCCAATTGGCTCTGGCGGATTATTGACATGAACATCATTGATAAATCCATTCACTCCATCGCGTCCTATTCCGTTCTCTTTGCTCAATGGCTATGGAGAGTGGTGGATATCAAAGGCATTGATCGAATCGTCATCGGGATTGGGGAAGAGAGCGTTGGGCTAAGTCGTTGGCTGTGGCGAGTGGTTGATATTAGTTGGTTGGAACAAAAAGTTGGTCAAGTGGGAAAACAGGCTGATACGGCAGGACAATTGTTACAAGAGGCTGAGCCTCGCACGATCCAACATCAATTATTAGTGATGATACTGTGGCTGGTCTTGGCTACGGGAATATTGTACATCTTGGTCTAATCGTCCCAATGAACATTGTTCGGCACTCATGATTTGCAGAAGCACGTGTTCCATTCTTTTAAGATATGCTTTTGAAGATGCATATGAGAAACAGCCTGTGATGAGACAGGGTGAAACTTAAGACGTTAGGAGCCAAGCAATGGTCATATTAATGGATCATATGATTAGTTGGATGATTGCAGTGCCTTTTGTAGGCATTGTCGTCATGGCATTTATCCGTGATCAAGAATGGATCCGACGCATTGCCTTTGGGTGCACGATGGTAGAGGTTGGACTCGCCATCATCCTGTGGAGAAATTTTGATTCCACACAACAAGGGATGCAATTTGTTGAGCGTGTGGAGTGGATGCCCACGTTCAATATTCAATATGCCGTTGGTGTCGATGGCATCAGTATCCTCTTAGTGCTCCTCACTGCGCTTCTGTGCCCACTCTGTGTCCTCTGTTCTTGGGGTGCCATCACCACGCGAGTGCGAGCCTACATGTCGCTGATCTTGCTTGTTGAAGGTGCCATGATTGTCGTCTTTACCGCCTTAGATCTCTTTCTCTTCTTTATGTTGTGGGAACTCACCATGATTCCCATGTATTTCATGATTATTCTCTGGGGAGGGCCCAATCGTATCACCGCAGGGATTAAATTTGTCTTGTACAGTCTCACAGGAAGCTTACTGTTACTCGTAGGAATATTGGGTCTCTATCTCAACGGGGGACACACATACGACCTGTTAGTGCTAAGTGAACAAACTTATTCTGCTACAACACAGTTTTGGCTCTTCCTTGCGCTCTTTTTGGCGTTTGCCATTAAGATGCCCATGGTACCATTTCATACTTGGTTGCCTGATGCGCATTCCGAAGCCCCAACAGCTGGCAGTGTCATCCTCGCTGGCGTGCTCCTCAAAATGGGAGGCTATGGATTTTTGCGATTTTGTTTGCCGCTGTTCCCTGAAGCCTCAGCCCTGTTCGCTCCCTATATTTTGTGGCTATCTGTTTTGGCCATTGTGTACGGTGGCTACATGGCATTGGCACAGTCCGATCTCAAAAAGCTTGTCGCGTACTCGTCAGTCTCACATATGGGATTTGTCACACTTGGGATTTTTGTGTTTAACAGCCAGGGCATTCAAGGCGCCATTTTACAAATGTTTAATCACGGCATTACCACAGCCGCCTTATTCATATCCGTCGGACAATTGTACGACCGTACACACAGTCGAGCTATCAGCGACTACGGTGGCCTCCATAAGCCCATGCCTAAATTTGTTGCCTTGTTTTTCCTATTCTCCGTCGCGGCATTTGGCCTTCCGGGAACCTGTAACTTCATTGGTGAGTTTTTAGTCTTGGTCGGGACCTCCTATACAAGTTTTGCCATGGTCCTCCTTTCTATGGGCGGCATTGTGCTCGCAGCCGCCTATATGCTCTGGATGTTGCAAAAGGTAGCCTTGGGGGAACCTTCAACCAAAGCAGTTGAAATACTCCCTGACTTATCAAACCGGGAACTGGCAACGGTGATTCCATTAGCCATTCTTGTCCTGTGGATTGGATTGTATCCTGGCCCCTTAATGGAACTGATGGACACCAGTGTCACGACATTGATTGAAAAAATAGATATCTCGCAGACTCAACCCTCTTCACTCACTATGATACAATAAAGACAATGCTGCTACGCAACTAGACAAGTGCATGCTTCAATCCTCATTTCGCAAGAAAGGAGTATCCGGATGGACCCATTTCTACTACTAGCCTTACTAGCTGTTGTCATTGGCGTTATCGGGATTGTGATCCGGTTCAAAACAGGCAAGAAGCCTTAAACAGACGAGACAGAGAAACAGACCACGGCCTTTTCTCTTTGTCACGCTGCTCACCTGTGCGGCCTCTCACTTTATTATCGTAAGGATCTCTATGAAGACACTCATTGTGTTATGTCTTTTGGTATGGCAAGCCAGCGGGGTCTTAAATTTTGGAGGAAATGGAACCGATACATAAGAAACATCTCAGGCTCAGGCCAAGCCTGCGTGAAAAGACATGATTGACTCGTGAAAAAGGTAGAGAGCATAAACCATGCATGTTGACATTAGATGGTTGTGGGTTGCCATGGTCGGAGGAAGCATCCTTCTGGCATTACCAGGAAATTCTGCGGTTGCAGGAATCATTAGAGATGTCTTTGGGCACTTCTTTTCAACGTTGATCTTGGCGGTCATTCCTATCGTCGGCTACCGTATCCTGTATAAGCAGATTGACGAAAAAATTATCACCTATTTCTTTGCAGCTGCATGGGCGTTTCTCGTGCTGTCGCAATTTGTACGGTCTTAGCACATAGGCATCGACCTTGTTTCTACACCAAACGCGAGAACGCATGCCCTCCATCATATCCTCCCTTTTCATACATTGCGTATTTCAAAAACGAGGCATCACCAGCATTCTCCTGACGTCTTGATAAGATTCAGACTCATCGTGTCACCTCTCTCCTCTGCCACAGACACTAAATTTTAGTTGCTCCTCACAACAAAGGGTTGATCTCACTCGGTCAATGCTTATCTGTATAACAACGATGGAAAAAGCCACGTTATCTGGATACTGGGAGAAAGCACTATGGACATGAACCGAATGACATTGAAGTTACAGGAAGCGCTACAAGCCGCTTCCGGGCTAGCCATGAACCGCAATCATCAAGGCATTGATGTCGAACATCTCTTACTAGCACTGCTGGACCAACATGATGGCTCAACGATTCCCATCCTTGAGCAAGCAGGACTTTCAGCAAAGGCTGTCCATAACGCTGCTGAAGCGGCTGTCGGGAAGATTCCCCAAGTCCAAGTCACCGGAGGAGGCCCCGGCCAAATCCACCTCACCTCTCGGATGACCCACGTTCTTTCTCACGCAGAACGGGAAATGCAGGAACTCCATGATGACTATCTCAGCATAGAGCATGTCTTGCTGGCCATGATTGAAGAAGGCGGCCTCCTGAAAAAACTCGGAATGAGCAGAGAAAAACTCTTGACGGGGCTACAACAAGTCCGTGGCAATCAACGTGTGACTAGCCAGGACCCTGAGGGCACCTATCAAGCGTTAGAAAAATATGGCCGAGACCTGACTCGATTGGCCGCGCAGGGAAAATTGGATCCAGTCATTGGACGGGACGAGGAAATCCGGCGTGTCATTCAAATTCTTTCGCGGCGAACCAAAAATAATCCCGTGTTAATCGGCGAGCCCGGTGTAGGCAAAACAGCCATTGTCGAAGGATTAGCTCAGCGTGTCGTGAAAGGCGATGTACCTGAAGGCCTGAAGAATAAACGGGTTGTCGTCCTGGACATGGGGGCATTAGTAGCTGGGGCTAAGTTTCGTGGAGAGTTTGAAGAACGGCTCAAGGCGGTCCTGAAAGAAATTCAATCGTCACAAGGACAAGTGCTGCTGTTCATTGATGAATTACATACCGTTGTGGGCGCCGGCGCAGCAGAAGGGTCTATGGATGCCGCCAATCTTTTGAAGCCCATGTTAGCAAGAGGAGAGCTTCATCTCATTGGGGCCACGACGCTTGATGAATATCGCAAATACATTGAAAAAGATGCGGCGTTGGAACGGCGATTCCAACCCGTGATCGTCGATCAACCTTCCGTAGAAAATACCATTTCCATTCTCCGTGGTTTGAGAGAACGGTATGAAGTGCACCATGGCATTCGGATCAAAGATACAGCACTGGTGGCTGCTGCTCGGCTTTCACATCGGTATATTGGCGATCGCTTTCTTCCAGATAAAGCCATTGATCTTGTCGATGAAGCCGCCGCTCGGTTACGCACGGAAATTGATAGCATGCCAGCGGAATTAGACGAGATCTCCAGGAAAGTGCTCCAGTTGGAAATTGAACGAGAGGCGTTGAAGAAAGAATCCGACCCCGGAAGTCTTGCGAGACTGCAAATCTTAGAACGTGAACTAGAGGACAAGCAGTCCGCATTACAAACATTAACCGCACAATGGGAAACAGAAAAATCTTCGGTCGGACGCTTACATGCAATCCGACAACAGATTGATGATGTGAAGCATCAAATTGAACGATATGAACGGGAATATGACCTCAACCGAGCGGCTGAGCTTCGCTATGGAACCTTGCCTCGCTTGGAGAGAGAATTAGCTGGAGAAGAAGAACATCTTGGAAACCAAGCCGCAGAAAGCCGCCTGCTCAAAGAAGAAGTTGATGAAGAGGATATTGCTGAGATTGTCAGTCGATGGACAGGGATTCCAGTGAGTCGCTTGCTACAAGGCGAAATGGAAAAACTCTTAAAACTGGATGAGCTCTTACACAAACGAGTGATAGGACAGGAAGAAGGCGTTAAAGCAGTGGCTGACGCAGTCTTACGCGCACGGGCAGGGGTTAAAGATCCTCATCGACCCATTGGGTCGTTTCTATTTTTAGGCCCCACTGGAGTCGGAAAAACCGAATTGGCGAAAGCATTGGCTGCCACGCTTTTTGATGATGAAGGCAACCTTGTCCGCATCGATATGTCGGAATATATGGAAAAGCATACGGTCGCACGCTTGATCGGAGCTCCTCCGGGGTATGTCGGGTATGAAGAAGGTGGTCAACTGACAGAAGCCGTCAGACGTCGACCATTTTCCGTGATTCTACTCGATGAAGTGGAGAAGGCCCATCATGATGTCTTTAATGTACTACTCCAAGTCTTAGATGATGGACGATTGACGGATTCTCAAGGCCGAACGGTCGATTTCAAAAATACCGTATTGATTATGACCTCAAACATTGGCAGTCAGGAAATATTAGAGGCCCAGCAACGAGGCCTTTCTTATGAGGAGTTAACTGTTTTAGTCATGGGAGAAGTGCGCCATTATTTCCGACCCGAGTTTCTCAACCGCGTCGATGAACATGTAGTCTTTCATGCATTAACCGTATCGGAACTTGAGAGCATTGTGGAAATTCAATTGGCAAGTCTTCAGAGCCGACTCATGGATCGTCGCATTCGTTTGGACGTCACCAAAACCGCGATCACTGATCTAGCCACACGCGGGTACGATCCAGTGTTTGGCGCACGCCCATTGAAGCGTCTTATTCAGCAAGATATTGAAACACCCTTGTCCCGTATGTTGATAAAAGGAGAAGTCAAAGATGGGGATCAAGCCATCGTTGATTGCAAAGACGATCAGCTCATTATTCAGTCTCACCGCGAACGTCTTGAAGACTGAAGGTGAAGGCAGACGTTAGGCTGATTTTCTAATAAAGGTCGGATGGGTGGCCCCATGAATGACATCGGGCGTAATGATGACTTCTTGCACGCCTTTGAGCGCCGGCGTGTCGTACATAAGATCTAACATGACCTCTTCTAAAAGCGTCCGCAGTGCACGAGCTCCGGTTTTCATTGGCAGCGCTTTTTTAGCAATGGTCTCTACCGCTTCATCGGTGAAGGTCAATTCAACATTATCCAACCCAAACAAGGCTCGATATTGTTTCAGAAGCGCGTTTTTCGGTTGAGTCATGATGTGGATTAGATCGTCAACCGTCAAATTCGAAAGTGTGGTGAGAACCGGAAACCGCCCCACAAACTCGGGGATGAGTCCATATTGCAAGAGATCATCCGGTTGCGCATGTTCCAGGAGTTCTCCTGGGGATGCTGGTGTGGGCACATGAGTATCGGCGCCAAACCCCAAACGTTTATGACTTATTCGTCGGCCCACAATTTCGTCAAGCCCCACAAATGCGCCTCCACATATAAACAGAATATTCTTCGTATTGAGACGGATATACTCTTGATCCGGATGTTTCCGTCCCCCTTTAGGAGGAATATTACAGACCGTCCCTTCCACAAGCTTTAGTAATGCCTGTTGAACCCCCTCACCCGAAACATCCCGCGTAATGGACGCACTCTCTGATTTTCTGCTGATTTTATCAATTTCATCGATGTAAATAATGCCAATTTCAGCACGAGCAATATCAAAATCTGCTGCCTGTACGAGTTTCAGCACCACGTTTTCGACATCTTCACCAACGTAGCCGGCTTCGGTCACTGTTGTGGCATCGGCGATCGCAAAAGGGACATGCAGCAAGCGCGCAAGCGTTTGGGCAATCAAGGTTTTTCCTGTGCCAGTTGGCCCAATCATCATGACATTGCCTTTTTCCAGTTCGACATCCTTGAGATCTTTCCCACTGAATACGCGTTTGTAATGATTATGCACTGCAACAGATAAGACTTTTTTGGCTTGGTCTTGTCCAATCACGTATTGATCGAGGATCGCTTTGATCTCTGGTGGCTCCAAAAGTTGAACGGGAGCAGGCACAGGCGAAGGTGTCGGTGTTGAGGTCTGAGCTTTGGAAAAGAGTGTGACACATTGGGTCACACAATCATGGCAAATACACGTGAGTGAAGGCATGTCACACGATTGGCATGCCTGTGGGGCAGGCGCCTGCACCAGAGAAGAGCGGGCTGCTTCTTGTGTACGTTCCACAAAAAGAACAGATCAGCCCTTTGGAACCGTCTCCTTGTTGTGATTCTCGCGAAGCCATGAGTTCATCATAAACATGGATCGTCATGAATTCAAATCACGATGTCGGCATGAATCACTTAACAGGAGTAAATGCTCAACAGACATGGCAAGTTCCCTTTAGGAAGACTTACTGTTTTTGGAGAAAAAAGAAGACACCATCCCAGACCATCACCATCGGGACCTCTTCTCCCTTCATCAGCATACTTCCAGGCGCTGCCCAACTCCGCTTCCCACATAAGACCTCAACGCTAGGAATCGGGCCTTCTGTGTAATCCAACAATTCAGGCGAGGCTCGAAACTCATCATAGAATTTTTCTAAGAGAATGATGCGTTGCCGATATGTCGGGGATGCGCAGGTTTCTCCATCGAAGGATGCGGTCTGCTTGGTATAATGTGCGACTTTCCCAACCCACGTCTTGGCTTCCTCAGGGCTCATGGCAGAGATACCTGGGATTCTGTAGTCAGTAAGAATCCATGTCCCATAAAAAAATGGGCCAGAATCACTCGACTGGCACCCCGTGATAACAAGTGCCAAGAAAAAGAGCCCAATGCTGAAACGCGTTAATGCGTGGATCATAACCAAAAAATCACCTATTTTTCTCACCATTCCATAAGACAATTTCTTTTTCCCAACGATTGATCAATCCTTGAACTTTTTGGCCACCGGAATAGACCCACCGTCTCAATTGCGTTGGCACACCCTGATAGTGGCCTTGATTCAAGACCTTTAAGAGTGTGCTGTTCGAAATGCCATACTCCCCATATTGAATGCAAACGAGACAAGTGCATCAAATTGATGTTGTCTAAGATCAATCGTCACGTACTCATTGATGGACTGCTCAAATCGCTGAAGATCTTGATCTAACAGATCCATAGCCTGTGACAATGTCACACCATCTGAATAGCAAGTAGGCTGACCAAGAATAGAAATCTTCCCAGAGCTCAATTCATCCCGAGTAAGAAGATGTCTAACCCCAATCGTGGGTAATCCAAGCCACATCAGGATGCTCTTGCGACTCAAGTCCTTCCCAGTCTGCAAGCTGTTTCTTGCCATGTTGCAACATCTAATGCTTCATCGTCGTTTTCTTTTTACGTGAAGCACTCACGCATGATCTGACGGCTCTTCATCATGACTCCACGATGAAACCTGATCTGTCTATTGCCCGACACACAGTATATTGACAACCTTTTGTTCCCTTCCTAGAATCCTCTTCCACGCTTGTTGCCTGGTATCTTCGATTGACCATGAACCATACTCTCCCCTCCCATGCCAGCATTGCCCTTGAAAACGTTGTCAAGCAACATGGAGACACACTTGCCGTTAACACCGTATCTTTGGAGATTCGACCAGGAGAATTTTTTTCTCTCCTTGGCCCCAGTGGCTCGGGGAAAACCACTATCTTACGGCTGATTGCCGGCTTGGATCAACCGGATGAAGGCCGTATTGTTATTCAGGGTCATGTCATGCAAGATGTCGCGCCTCAACACCGGCCAGTGAACATTGTGTTTCAACAATATGCCTTGTTTCCCCACATGACGGTTTTTAAAAATGTAGCGTTTGGTTTAGAAATGCAAAAGGTTTCCCCTCAAGATATAACACAACGCGTGGCGGAAACATTGGATTTGGTTCAATTGTCTGGAAAGCACATGCGTGTGCCATCTGAACTGTCTGGAGGAGAACAGCAACGGGTGGCACTCGCACGAGCATTGGTCAATCGGCCCTCGGTGCTATTACTTGATGAACCGTTGGGTGCCCTTGACCAGCAATTACGGCAAGAAATGCAGAGGGAATTGAAAACGCTTCAAGAACAACTTGGCATCACCTTTTTCTACGTGACACACCATCAGGAGGAAGCGCTCACCATGTCCGACCGCATTGCGGTGATGCATAATGGCCAACTGCTGCAAGTCGGAAGTCCGCAGGAACTGTACCAATCTCCAGCCACGCCGTTTGTGGCTGAATTTGTGGGGCGGTCAAATCGACTTGATGGAACAGTCGTTTCGATACAGAGCACACACGCCACACTAGAAACGAAACATGTTCCTCCCATTCACATCCCCAAACCGGAAGAGCCGACGATTCATCATTCTATGACTTTGATTCTTCGTCCCGAATGGATTCACCTGACAAAAAATGACCATGAGTCAGGATTCGACAACCATTTGCCAGCCTGTATTCGAAATGTGCAATACTTGGGAAACGAGTTCCACTATCGACTAGAAGTAACCCCTGACATCTTCTGGACAGCCACCGTCCCGATCCTCGGCCACCAACATGCGCCGTTTCAAACGGGAGAACAGGTCTTTATTGATTGGAAAACTCATGATAGTGTCGTGCTCTCCACATCATAGCTTTATGGCACTATTCATTGCACTGCACCTCATCCCTCATGTCACAACCATTGACAAAGAGCAGCACTATTCCTCCTAAACGCTCTGTGAGTAAATCATCCTTCTCTCTGTGGTTATCTTGGCCCCTCGTCCCTGCTCTTGTCATGTTCATCGTCTTTTTTGTGATACCGCTTGTGATGATGCTAGGAATTAGTTTTGCCTCACGGGACACCTATGGCAGAATAGCGTGGCTATGGACATTGTCCAACTATGAACGGGTATTTGACCCATTATACTGGACGCTGTACATGCGATCAGCTGTACTGTCCGTCCTCACAACGGGATGCTGTCTCGTCTTAGGATTTCCTCTGGCCTACGCCATCGCTCGTGCCCCTGCTCACTTTCAGCGTGTCTTGTTGGTTTTGGTCATGATTCCGTTTTGGACTAGTTTCCTCGTTCGGACCTATGCCTGGATATTTATCCTCAGAACAGAAGGCTTGTTCAATACCATCCTCATCAAATGGGGCATCCTCACTCAGCCACTTGAAATTCTCTACACCAATAGCGCTGTACTGCTGGGGCTTGTATACGGCTATTTACCCTTCATGGTTCTTCCTTTGTATGTGGTGATTGAACGAATTTCTCCTGTACTTGAAGAAGCCGCGTATGACCTCTATGCCGGAAAATGGATGATGTTTCGACGCATTATTCTTCCTTTGGCCAAGCCAGGGATCATCGGAGGCTGTCTCTTGGTTTTTGTTCCTTCCCTTGGAGCATTTATCACCCCTTATTTATTGGGCGGTGGAAAAACCATGATGCTGGGGACGCTGATTCAACATGAATTTTTGGTAATTCGTGACTGGCCTTTTGGATCAGCCTTGTCTTTTATCCTCATGGCCATCGTACTGGTCGTGTTAGCTGGACTCGTAAAGCGAACCAGCGGAATAGCGCCCGTCGCGTGAAAACGCCTCCTCTCTTCTATGGGCTGAGTGTCAGTGGGCTGATCTTTCTCTATGCACCCATTCTGCTTCTTATCATCTTTTCATTTAATGCCGCTCGATTTTCTCCTATATGGGAAGGATGGACACTGCATTGGTATGGCCAGTTAGTCACTGATCGCGCACTGTGGGCTGCCACGCAAAACAGTCTTCTTGTCGGGGTGAGTTCCACCCTTATTGCACTTGGGTTCGGTGTTGGTGCCGCTTTTGTCCTGGAGCGTGAACGGTATACAGGCACACGTGTGGTAGATGGAATCGTCATGCTCCCACTTGTCATTCCCGAAATCATGATGGGCGTGGCATTGTTGTTATTTTTCGTTCTCACAGACATGCCATTAGGACTGCTCACGATCACCATTGGACATGGCATCTTTTCGCTTCCGCTTGTCATCGTCATTGTTCGCGCCAGGCTACAAAAGCTCGACCCTCAACTAATCGAAGCCGCTCATGACCTAGGAGCCAATCCCTGGCAAGCTTTTCGGCTCGTCACATTCCCTCTGCTGTGGCCTGCCATCATCAGTGCGGCACTGATGGCCTTTACCGTATCGTTAGATGACTTTGTGATCACCTTCTTTATCACAGGCCCAGGGGCAACGACCTTACCATTATATGTTTTCTCCATGATCCGCACGGGTATTTCTCCTGCCATTCATGCCTTGTCGACCCTTCTTGTCGTAACATCCATGATCCTCATAAGCCTCTCATTCGTCTTGCAACGAAAATAGAGAACGGCCAAGATGAAGACGGCTCTAAAACGCTATAGAGTCTTGCTACTGATGCTCTTTTTTTTCGGATGCCAACCTGCATCTGAAGAAAGCGGAACCATGCCATCACCTAAGCCAGACTCTTCCCTAGAGTTATCCTACTTTACATGGTCGGACTACGTTGACCAAGAACTGCTCAATGGTTTTGAGAAAAAAACGGGGATCTCCATCATCGTGGGAACCTTTAGCAGCAATGAAGAGCTTTTAGCGAAAGTGCAAAGTGGCGTGGTTGGATATGATGTCATTGCCCCTTCCGACTACATGGCTACCCTTATGGCTCGGCAAGGATTGTTGGCAACCCTAGATCTGTCACGAATTCCCAATGTTCAACATGTCATTGATTCTCTCAAGCACTTACCGTTTGATCCTCACAATCAGTTTGTTATCCCCTATCTTTGGGGAACGGTTGGTATTGGGTATGACTCGACCATCATTCAAACGCCACCAACTAGTTGGGAAATTCTATGGGACCCACAGTACAAAGGGAAAATCAGCATGTTGAATGATCAACGTGAGGTATTTGGCGTCGCTTTACGAACCATGGGGTATTCGTTGAACGCCACCGCTTCTGCCCTCATTGAGCAAGCGAAACAGAAGCTCATTCTCCAAAAATCTTTGGTGAAGGCGTACACGAGCGAATCATTTGATCAAATGCTGATCGCTGGCGATGTCGTACTGGCCCATGGGTGGGGTGGGCCCATTGCACGGGCAATGCGGGAAAAGCCTTCTATTCAGTATGTGGTTCCTCAGGAAGGTGGAACCATTTGGACAGATTGCTTGGCTGTGTTGCAATCATCACCACATAAAGAATTAGCCATGACGTTTATTAATTATCTGTTGGATGTTGATGTGGCCACGGCCACGTCCAACCGGTTGCTCTTTGCCTCAGCCAACCAAATGGTTAAAGAACGCGTTAAAGCTGAAGTCCGAGAAAATTCGGCCGTGTATCCATCGGAAGCTACCGTGCAACGTATGGAATGGATGACTGATCCCGGTGAAGCAATCCGTGACTATGATCGTGCTTGGACAGAGTTAAAAGTGCATTAAGTCATCGTCCTAACAACGCAGACGTGACCCTATGTCTACATACTCTCCTGTCACTGACTGATCCCTCCGCTATCGTAGACAAGCCATCGTTTCAGTGTCCGTTCTTTCCTTCGCAACGTTCTTCGTCACACTTCATTCATGAATTGGCTTTGCTTTCGCAATGAGCATGAGTTTCAAGAATCCCTCATGCCTATCACCTTCTACAGAAACATTGATGTTACACATGATCTGATGCGAAGCAATTTTTAGATATTTTAGTCTAGGTATTTATATCTTCAATCTGTCAAGACACGTAGAGTGACCACTCACTCATAACACAAAGAACGGAGGAGGAGAACGGACAGACTTACCCAAGAAACCGCTCCTGAATATTGCACGACATCCGTTGACCACCAAATCATATGGAGTAAATGCCGTTCATAGCCTCACAGGACAATACTCAAGGAATACCGATTACCTTGACCCATGAAAGGTGAACCCACTACACTGAAGTATTGTTCACGTTTGAAAGTGAGGCAGCCATGAATTGCAGTCGTTTATTAGTATGGATATGGTGTTTGGCATGGGGATTCATGCCTGTACCAGATGGGAATGCAGCGAGTATTTCGACTTCACAGGCTTATATCATGCCCGTGCAAGTTCCCTACTTTCCCCCTCCCAAAGCAGAGTTTCCTGACATTCCATCAGCAACACCCGCACCGAAAGAGCTAACACAAAAAGATCTTGATCGTGCAGAAGCTCTGTTACCTCTTTTAGAGGGCCGTCAAGAATATTATGCAATGGGAGAATTCAACCATTTAGGGAAACCGGTTGTACCTATTCTGGTGAAAGGCTTGACCATGGCAAGCCCAAGAATTCGATACAATACTATTGAAACATTATCAATGATCAAAGATCCCGACGCCATTCCTCATTTGCTAGAAACGGGCAAAGACGTTAATGAAATGACTCGCATTCGTACGCATGCCTTGAGAGTAGCCGTAGAGATTGATCCACAACAAGTGATTGCAACATTTAAGCAGTTAACCAACGATCCTGAAGAAACCATTCGCCGAACAGTGGCGGTCCAGTCTCGCTCGGTCCAACACCTCGACGTCTTGTACCTTTTGACAGACTTACTCGCTGACTCAGAACGATTTGTGGCAACTGAAGCACTCCACTCATTTTGGCGATTGACTCGCTACAGTGGACCACCACGCAATTGGGAAGGTTCTAACCAAAAACAACGCCAACAATGGGCCAAAGAATGGCGTGCGTGGCTGAATGAACATGCGGATCATTTTCGTGAGCCAGGTCAACCTGCTCACCCACAAGCCAAATAGGAGGAAAGCTTCTTATGGGAGCGCTGACCATTGCAAAACTTGGGAATCCCATACTCAGAAAAGCAGCTGAGGTTGTGGACCCCGACAGAATTCTTAGTCGAACGTTTCAACAATTTATCGATGATATGTTTGACACCATGCGCCAAAACGATGGGATTGGGCTTGCAGCTCCACAAGTTTCTCGCTCAGAGCAACTTGTTGTGATGGAATGTCAGGGCAATGAAGGATTTGTACAAACCGTCCTCATTAACCCCAAAATCGTCTTTTATGGCCCTCAGCAAGTAGAAATGTGGGAAGGGTGTTTGAGTGTCGATGGATTACGCGGAAAAGTGACTCGACCATCGATGATCCGTGTGCAAGCCTTAGATCGTGACGGCGTGGATCAAGATTTTGAGGCTGATGGTCTGTACGGAGTCTGCATTCAACATGAAATGGATCATTTGATTGGCAAGGTCTTTCTTGATCGCATGACAGATATGTCTACACTCACCCAACTGGAAGAATTCACGGCATACTGGCAAAAAGAACCGACCACCGTTATTTAATCGTCATAAAGCCCTTCAGGTGAAAACACTTCTTCGTATTCTTGGATATCTTCGTGTCTATCGACTTCTTCTAGTCTTCACGTTTATATGTGCTGCCCTCACCACGGCGTTGGACCTTTTTCCACCATGGCTCATCAAAGTCATCATTGATGATGTGATTCAAGCGAACCAGCCACATCTTCTCTCGTGGATTTTAGGTGCCCTTGTCCTCTCGTATGGATTGAAAAACCTATTTAATTCCCTTCGGATCCGTTTCAACAATCGATTAGAACAACAAGTCGTCTTTGATCTTCGACACGAGGTCTTTCAGGCACTTCAGCGATTGTCTATCCGGTATTACGAAAATCGTTCGACGGGTGAGATCATGTCACGTGTGACCAATGACACTGAAAACGTTCAACGGATTTTCATTGATGGACTAGAAGGCATGCTGACCGCATCGCTGACTCTCATTGGCATTACGATCATGCTTTTCGCGATCAATTGGAAACTTGCCCTTTTGGCGCTAATTCCTATTCCCATTTTAGCTCTGTCTGCCATAGGATTTTCGAAACGGGTTCATGGGTACTACCATGAAATCAGAAAAAAGTCTGCCGACCTCAATGGCTATCTGCAAGATGTCTTATCGGGCATTCGCGAAACCATGGGATTTAATCGACAAGACTACGAACGCGAGCGGTTTAATACCTTCAGTCAATCATTGAATGCCAGTAATTTAAAAGCGATGTATCTCTGGTCACTCTATTCTCCAACCATGATTTTCGTAGGCAGTCTGGGAACAGTATTAATTCTCTGGTATGGAACGGGAGAAGTCACACGAGGGGTATTGACCGTGGGTGAGCTCGTCATGTTTATCTCGTACCTGACATTATTTTACGTGCCGGTCAATCAAATTCATTCTGTCAATCATATGCTACAACATGCCCTCGCCTCGAGCGAACGAATTTTTGAAGTCTTGGATACGCCACCGGAAGTAGAAGACCGCCCAAGCAAACACTGCCTACCGCCCCGCCTGATAGGTATGGTTCAATTTGACCAAGTAGCATTCGCTTACCAAGATGATGTGCCCGTCTTGCGTGACGTCTCGCTTACTGTCGAAGCAGGCGAGCAAGTAGCCTTTGTCGGACCCAGTGGGGCAGGAAAAAGCACACTTTTAAAGCTGCTTAACCGTTTTTATGATGTAAACGGTGGAAGGATTACCATCGATAACTATGATATCCGCGATCTCCCATTAGCCTACCTTCGTGATCATATTGGATTAGTTCAACAGGAACCCTTTTTATTTAATGGTACTGTCCTTGAAAATATTGCTTATGGCAATTTGGGTGTGCCGCAAGAAGATATTGAACGGGTCGCTCATGCCGCTCAAGCACATGATTTTGTCATGGATTTGCCAGAGCAATACACGACATGGATCGGGGAACGGGGAGTAAAACTCTCGGTCGGCCAAAAGCAACGAATTTCGATAGCCCGCGTATTGCTCAAAAACCCACCTATCGTCATTTTTGATGAAGCCACTTCCAACATTGACACGGAAACCGAAGTATATATTCGGGAAGCTTTAGAATACTTAACGCGAGACCGGACAACATTTATTATCGCTCACCGGCTCTCTACACTTCAGCATGTCGATCGCATTGTCGTCATCAACCATGGCCGCATCGTAGAAGTCGGCAACCACGACACCCTCTTAGCCCAAGAGGGGCTCTATACCACCTTGTACGAATCACAATTTCCTGTATAAGAAAACTTTGCCTTCGATTGATCAACATCTGGCTATTGTTCAAAAGAGACACACACGACAAAGCTACCCTCCTATACCGTGGGGGTATGATAAAAGAGCTTGACAAACTCTTGTCGTACTGATTGTGTCACTTGCTGATAACGTGTCAACAATGCAGCCCCGGCGTCATGGGAGGACGTCGTTTGGTACCCAAGACGAATGGCACATTTTCCAATTTCTTCCTGATCAATAGGAAGAGAATGGGTTTGTAGCTCATAGACCATCTGCAATTTGTGCTCAACATTTCTCAAAAACACATAAGCCTGACTCAGTTTCTCCACCGCAGCCTGATCAAGCAGTTGCGCATGCCTAAGTTTTTTGAGCGCTGTCAGGCTATTCCGATCAAGGATACGGGGTTGCCTGCGCCCGTGCAGCAATTGTAACCCCTGCACAATAAATTCAATTTCTCGAATGCCGCCTGTGCCTAACTTCACATTGCGTATGGTCTCTTCACGACGAACCATCTTGGCATGGATTTGGGATTTCAACGATCGTATTGTCTGAAACACCGCTTGCTCGGAATGATCACCATCACCCAAGATAAACGGTCGAATCCGTCGGAGTAATGCCTGCCCCACAGAGACAGTCCCGGCAATAGGACGAGCTTTGAGAAACGCCAGTCGTTCCCAATCTCGACCTCGCGTTTGGTAATATTGCACGGCAGTATCTATTGAATGGACCAAAGGGCCCACGGTCCCTTCAGGACGAAGGCGGAGATCAACCCGAAACAATGCACCTTCTTGCGTCGCAACCGACAAGACCTGCGTTAACTTCCTGGCAAGCGTTTCAAAGTACATTTCATTGGGCACAATCTTTTGTCCAGGAGAGCCTTGTGTCTCACCGTCACTCGACGCATAGGCATAAATAAGATCGACATCCGAACTATAATTTAATTCTCGTCCGCCAAGCTTTCCCATTCCCAAGACCACAAAGCCTGTTTCCAGAAACTGGCCATGTCGATTGCGATGCATAGGCACTCCATACTCCGTTTTCATTTCGTCATCCACAATCTCGTATGCGGTTTGAATGATCAACGTGGCTAAATCCGAAAGGGCGGTGACGGTTTCCGGAACAGTTGATCGTTGTGAGAGATCTTGCACCCCGATTCGAAGAAGCTCACGACGATTAAAACGACGCAGGGCATCCAGTTTCAACTCAGCTGTAGCAAAGGGCGCAAGAGAAGCTTGTAGCTCTTTCTCACGTGTGGGCCGTGACACTCGGTTCGTCAACACTTGCTCCTCACCTAACCAATAAATGAGCAATGGGGTTCGATGCAGTGTCTGCGCCATGGCCGGACTATTTCCAAAAATGGTACAGAGAAGATGCAACAAATGAGGAGCTTGTGCGAGATACGTGAAAAGCTGAACACGGCGGACACCAGATTCTAAATAGCGGTCCCATTCATTCAAGGCTTGGTCAGGATCAGCGGTTGCAGACACAGCCGTTAGCAACTCGTATAGAATAGCGGCTAGGCCTTGTCGGGCTTGAGGGTCCCCCGCCATCGCTTGCAAGTTGGCATCTGCCTTGGAAGGGTCTTGAAACCCATAAGGCGTCAGCAGGTTCACAGCATCGGCAGCATCCAAACCTGCTGATAGAAGAATTGGGGTAGGATCCGGTCTTTGGTGTTTGGTTTTCCAAACGTTCATGATACACCGTGATTATACGGTCATCATCAAGGCCTTACAACGAAGAAATTTTTCAGTATACTGAGCAGTCATGGATACATCGATTCAGATTCAAGCCTTGCAAGATGCCTGCCCGGACATTGATGCCCTCATGATTCAGGACTTCGTGCGCCGAATGGACCCAGAGTACTTTGATCAATTTTCGCTGCCTCAGATTACGGAGCATCTTCATCTGATCCAACAGGTATCGCCTCAACACCCGGTTGCAACACATCTTCACAATGTTTCCCCTCTAGCCTATCGTCTCACTCTTGTAGGCTATGACTATTTCTCGGAATTTGCCACGGTCTGTGGTGTCCTCTCTGCATTTGGACTCGATGTCCACGAAGCCACGATCTTTACCTACCTTGACCAACCAACAGAGTCCCCTGTTCGCTCAAAAGCCAAGCTTCAACGGTTCCGGAAACAACCATGGCCACCAGGTCGTTCTATTCGTCCAACCGGATTATCGCGCAAGAAAGTAGTGGATGTCTTTCATCTTCGAGTCTTACCAGGATTTTCTCTGAAACAACAAGAACAACGTCGACTTATTGAAGTACTCAACCACATGATTGGCCTACTGGATGCCAACCGGGTGCAAGAGGCCCGGAACCAAGTAAATCGCCATCTTATGGAAACGCTTGGGCGGCTCAAGATGCATTTTTCCGAATTTCTTCATCCTGTCCAAATCAATTTTCATAATGAGTCTTCTGCCAAAGAAACACTCATGGACATCCTGTCTACCGATTCCCCAGCCTTTCTTTATGCCTTTGCCAATGCGCTCACCATGCGTGGGATTTATATTGTCAAAGCCAAGATCGAGGTAGAGGATGGTCGAGTACGGAACCGATTTTTCATTCGCGGTCGGCATGGGCAAAAGCTGGAACATCGTGCTGAGCAACAAGAACTCAAGTCTGCGGCTGCGTTGATCAAAGAATTTACGCATTTCTTGACTTGGGCACCTGACCCTGGCAAAGCCATGAAGCATTTTGATCAGTTTTTGGATCAACTGATGGATAACCAATCCCAGCGCTCAGCTTTATCGCTTCTCAAGCAGAAACCTCTCATGGCTCACTTGGCTCAAATGTTCGGCACCAGTGACTTCTTGTGGGAAGATTTCCTACGCCGGCAACATGCGAACCTTCTTCCCTTAATGACAAGCTACAAAACGAAATCGATTGTTCGTTCTCAAACAGAATTAGCCAAAGACCTCAAAAACGCAATTGGTCGCAGCAAGACCCCACAAATACGCAAAGAACAGTTGAATCAATTCAAAGACCAAGAATTGTTTCGGATTGACATGAAGCATCTGCTGCATAGTACACCCATTCCTGATTTCTCGCGTGCATTGAGCAATTTAGCCGAAGTCATTCTGCAACAAGCCTGGGTTGAGGCCCAAGCTGTTCTCGACCAGCTTCATCAAAGACCCCAGCAACCCAATGGGCAGCCCTATCCCTTTTCGATTTGTGGGTTAGGTAAATTAGGTGGAGGGGAACTCGGATATGCGTCAGACATTGAAGTCTTATTTGTCTATGGGATGCATGCACCGATGCATGGGAAAAAGTACAAAGATCCCGGCGAGTATTTTGAACGATTAGCACAAGAAATTCTTCGTTGGATTGAAGCCAAGCAAGAAGGCATTTTCCATATCGATACACGTTTGCGCCCGCATGGAGAGAAAGGCTTACTCGCTAACTCACTCGACGAGGTGCAACGGTACTACCATCCTCAAGGAGCCGCTGCGCCTTTCGAGCGCCAAGCTTTAATCAAGCTACGCCATGTAGCAGGTGACCCCACCCTTGGGCGTCAGATCGAAGCGCATCGCGACCAATTTGTCTACAGCCAAGAGGCTTGGCCGCTGGATGTCGCGCTCCATCTCCGGGAACGACAGACAAAAGAATTGGTTCCTCCAGATGGCATTCATGTCAAGTACAGTCCTGGGGCCCTCATCGATATTGAATATGCCATCCAATACCTTCAGATACAGCATGGCCATGCCCAAAAGGCTCTCCGAACCCCAAACACGCTTCAGGCACTCCACGAATTAAGCACAATGGGAATTTTTTCAAAAAAAGAGAGCGAAACCCTTCCCGATGACTATTTGTTTTTTCGACAACTCGTTGATGGCCTTCGAATTGTGCGAGGGAATACAAAGGATCTCGTCCTCCCCGCCTCAACATCGGACGCCATGATTTTTCTAGCCAGACGGTTAGGCTTTATCACGGAAAACTGGAAAGCTGGAGCCAATCAACTCTGGAAAGAGATTACACGACGCATGACCAGAACCCGGAAGATGTTTAACAGCCATTTTGGCCATTTCTCGAAAAATCTGAAAGAACCCCAGCCGATTCAAAAAAGTCGTTCAGCACAATTACAACCTAGGAGAAGAGCACGGCGTACTGATTAGCCCTCTGAACAACGGAAACCACCCCTGGAGGAGGAGCTGAACCGTCATAGAAAAGGAAATATGGGCATGACCATGATGGGAAAAAGTGGGTAGGACTCGGTGGCGCATTCGGCGCCACTGGCCGTTTTGTGATCGTCCAATGGGCCATCGACCGATGGGGAAATAGTTTTCCCTATGGAACACTGTTTGTAAACGTGGCAGGCTCCTTTCTCTTAGGGTTCTTATTTATTCTCTCTCTCAATCGAATTTCTCTTTCTCCAAGAGTCTTTGCCTTCCTCGGTGCGGGGTTCTGTGGAGCGTTCACCACCGTCTCAACCTTTTCAGTCGAAACACTCCATTTATCTCAAAGTGGGTTTTTAGGGGTGGGCATCACCAATATCATCTTAAACACCGGGCTCTCCCTTTTGGCTGCTTTTCTTGGAATGATCGTCGCAAAATCTTAGTTCTCCTATTGAATGCCACTCCTCATATCATGCGTGAGTTCATGTGGGCTGTTCCTTTGGTGAATCCCCCTTCGCATCCACCCAACGTCAGGATTTCAGCCCGTATGAACACTCCTTATACTCTCGACATGCTTTTCAAGAAGCCTGTTTAGCCGGACGATGAGTGAGATAAATAGCCAAACCTGTAAAAAACATTCCCCCAACAAGGTTCCCCAAGGTGACAGGAATCTGATTCCACATCCACCATTGGCCAATCGTCACGTTGGCCCCCATCAATATCCCAGAAGGAATCACAAACATATTGACCACCGTATGCTCAAAACCTTGAGAGAAAAAGAGCATCACGGGTCCCCAAATCGCCAACATCTTCCCAACGACAGATGTCGACGCCAGAGCCATCACGACAGCAAGACTCACCATCCAATTACACAAAATTGCTTTCACAAATACCGTAATCATTCCAGCACCACCATGAGCGGCATACCCAATTGTTTTCGCCTCAGCAACTTTGACGAGCTTTTGACCAACGGGCAAAGGATCAAAGGAGCCCATCATTGTCAGTGAGATGGACAATAGAATGGCATACCCGACACTGCCTAAGAGATTGCCTAGAAAGACCCATCCCCAATTGACGATCACCTGCCCCCAATCAGCTGCATTGTCGGCCGTGGCACATGGTAAGAGGGCAAAGCTCCCTGTAATCAGCTCCGTCCCCAGCAAGATCACAAGACAGAGCCCAAACGGGAAAATGAGTGCGCCCACAATTGGGAAACCGGTCTGAACTGCAGCGGTGACAGCCATACTCGTCGCAACAGCAAGAAAGGCTCCTGCCAATGCGCCACGTAAGAGAAGCGAAGATGGGGGTAATTTGGCTTTCATCGCACCGACTGCAGCCATGTTGGTTGCTATATCAGCTGGTTTTACATAGTCCATGTCTTCCTCCCACTAAGGTGGCCATTATCGTTGCCTGCTCACATTCCTCATGCCCCCTTCATGGCTCTATTTCAAGAGCACACACCACTCTCCTCCTCATGATTAGGAATACATGAATGCTTGCTGGCAATATTGACGATCATGGAGGATGTGAGCGCTCCTACACCATTTCCCGGAGCGCTCTTTGGGCCCCCCATAACTGCCTCGTCACATATTGATTATTTCGTTTGTTCAATATGCGCCAGGAATTTTCCATTCCAGGTTATGACGACTCGGTCTTCCCCCGCACTCCCTTTAATCTTATCAACGGTGAGCTTGAAGTCGATCGCAGACATGATGCCGTCTCCAAACTTTTCATTCATGACCTCTAAGATTGAATCTCCGTAATGGCAACACACTTCGGTCATACGATAGATGTGTGGCTCCTGAATCACAGCTGGATCATAAGACCGCATCGGACATTTTCGCATTTCCTGGAGCAGGTCCTCTGTTAACCCAGGCACAAGCTTGACCAGTTTAGCCTCGGTATTATTCTTAAGTTGCGCTTGGCGACGAAACAACTGTGCAACGTACACATTACAAAGACCGAGGGCATCGGCTAATTCATCGTATGTTTTCCCCGTAGCAGCTCGAGCAGCCAGTAGTCTTTCGACGGTTTCTTTTTTCCCCATGACTGAACCCTCCTTAGAAAATTTTTCGTTCATATGAAACAGGATGTGTAAGCGAGCATCGTTACATTTTTGAAGGAGAATCTTTATCAGCTATGATAAAAGCCATTCCTTTGCATCCTGAACATTAGAAAGATCGAGTCGTTACGTCTTGGAACACCTTTTATGGGGAGATGTTCCCTGTTCGTGATGGCCACCACGTGCTTCAAGTTAAAGCAATAGTAATGCCACGTGATGAAAATTGACTGAATAAAGAAAAATGGCTTGATTTACTAGAACGTTAAGGAAGGTTTTTCTAAGGCAAAAGAAAAATCATTTATTCATATAACGTGATATTTCGTATTTTTCCATGAAGAATCGTATCATTCTATTGCTTACATGCTGTGGGGTGATAATCTTGATGTCGTATGCTGAGAAGTCTTGATCCCTAATTTTTGCATCCGCGAACGTAATGTATTGGGATTGAGCCCTAAACGGACGGCTGCACCTCTCGGCCCGGCGATAATATTATTGGTCTCTTCCAAAATCTGAAGTATATGAATTCGTTCCATTTCCTGGATTGTATATGAAACAACTGTAGGCCCTTGAGCCATACGACGTAGATCCGGGATATCTCTGATTTTGAGGATTGGGCTCCTTGCCAAAATTGCTGCCCGTTCAATGATATTCATGAGTTCTCGGACATTCCCTGGCCAGGAATAGGCCATCAAACGTGCCATCGATTCTGGAGAGATTCCTTTTATGGGTTTACCCAATTTCTTGGAAAACATATCGCAAAAATATTTGACCAACAAAGGAATATCACCTATCCGATTGCGGAGAGGGGGAAGGGTAACGGGAAAGATGTTCAGACGATAAAACAAGTCGGATCGGAAGGTCCCTGCTTGAACCATCTCAGCGAGGTTCTGGTTCGTAGCAGTAATAACTCGAACATCAACATGCATGGTTTGGCAGCTCCCCACGCGTTCGAACGCCTGCTCTTGGAGAACTCGCAGGAGTTTCGCTTGGATCTCCAACGATAGCTCGCCGACTTCATCGAGAAATAAGGTTCCTCCAGTGGCAGCTTCGAACCGCCCCACCCTATCTTTTACAGCCCCTGTGAACGCACCTTTGACATGCCCAAAGAATTCGCTTTCATACAGTTCTTTAGGAATCGATGCACAACTGACACAGATCATCGGTCGGTCTTTACGTCGACTTTGCTTGTGAATCTCTCTCGCGATAAGCTCTTTCCCTGTCCCCGATTCACCAAAAATGAGCACACTCGCATCAGTCTGGGCAACTTGGCTAATTTGTTCCTCGATGGCACGTAAGGTCACGTTTTGTCCAATTAAGTCACCAAAAGACTGAGAGTCCAATACCTTTTCTTTCAAATAACGATTCTCCGCCTGCAAGCGATTCTTCATTACGAGGAGTTCTTCCGCTTGCTTTCTTGCACTAATATCAAAAACAAATCCTTCGTAAAACAATAACGTTCCATGAACATCGTGGACGGCTCGCGCATTTTCGGAAGTCCAAATCACGCTGCCATCTTTTCGATACACCTGTGACTCAAAGTTGGTGACAATTCCCTGCTCTTCCAGACAGCGAATGAAATCTCTTCGGCGTTGTGGATCGACGTATAATTGTGTTCCTGCGTTCGTCACTACCTGCATCAATTCCATTGGAGACAGATACCCATAAAGCTGAGCCAGCGCAGGATTAGCATTCATAAAGCGCCCTGTTGGCGTCGTTTGAAAAATTCCCTCAACAGCTTGCTCAAATATCTCACGATATTTTCTCTCGGACTGTTGAAGTGCATGCTCTGCTTGCTTGCGCTCAAAATAGGCCCGTAACATTTCCCCAACTGAATTAATGAGATGTCTTTCCTCAATGCAAAAAGGTCCTTCTTCGACATTTGGTTTTTCTACCAAGTAACAGACCTCTAATACTCCGCGTTTTTCATTACTGGTGGAGAACGTTGCGGATAGGACCCATGGCGTCAAGGAAAAATTCGAGGTCGCCACCTCTATCTCATCAAACGCAAATCTAGCTGCAGCAACCTCAGAATGTTGCCACGCCAGAGGAAGAAGGGAAATGATTTTACGCACGACTTCTGTTGTCATGGCTTGTGGATTTTGTAGAATTCGTGCGGTCTCGTGAAGAGCCATGAGTTCCTTCACGCGTTTATCAAGGTGGAGCATCAAGCGACGATTCTCTTCCTCTGCTTGCTTCCGCTCGCTAATATCCACAAATGTCACGACGGCTCCCGTGATAGCATTTTCACCAGTACATATTGGGAAAGAGCGGTATTCGGCACAAAAACTCGATCCATCGGCACGCCAGAGTACTTCTTCTTCCATCCGAACTCCCATACCTTGACGGAAGGCCTTGAAAATTTGGCATTCTTCCTCAGGGTAAGAAGTCCCATCCGACCGCGTATGGTGAATCAGCGCATGCATGTTTTTCCCAATTACTTCATTACTGTTCTGATAGCCCAAAAGCCGAACACAGGCTGGATTGCAAAAGGTACAACATCCATTCAGCCCAATACCGTAAATCCCTTCCCCGGCACAGTTGAGCAAAAGCTCAATTTGTTCTTGACCTTGGCGCAGGACATGCTCCACCTGCTTGTGTTCAATTTCTATGCTCTCGAGTTCTCGCACCCGGGCACGAAGGGTTTGAATCTCTTGACTAGCGGTTGTGGGTTGTATGCGAGAAGAGTTCATGCGGACACCCATTCTGTTTGTAGGACAATGATGAAGGATCCTCATGCGAGAGAGGACGCGCGTATAGAGATGTGCGCTGTTCGTAAGCCGAGGCAAAAAAGACGTTAGGGCGAGATTTATGCTGTCTTATGCACATGCAATCCAAGAGGTCTGTGCGACCAAAACGGCCTTGATGCATGAAAAAATGAACAGACCATGTGCATTATGATATAAACGCACCTTCGTTCGTCAACATGTGTGGCAAGATTACGCCATTACGTTTTGCAAAGACACAAGGCTCATCAGTGATGAGTCTCTCATTACCCAGCGTCATCTAACCGCTAGTTATCTATGGGCTTACACCCATGTTCTTATCAATGCGGCGCACTTGCAGATACGCCTCATATCGCTGTTTGATTTCTCGGACGTACTTGACCGGCTCAGCTCCCCGGCAATAGCCATGGCGAGCTTGACGAGCATAGGTGCGACGGGAAAGTAATTGAATCGCTTGTTCGACGTGGCCAAACCAACGATTTGGATTCAAATCAAGCTTCCGGGCCAAACGCCGGGCATCCATCACATGCCCATAGCCTGCATTATACGCAGCTAATGTGAACCACATCCGATCTTCTACTGGTAACTCTGGTTCAAATCGATCACGGACCCAATCAAGATATTTCACCCCAACCTGAATACCTTCTTCCGGCGAACGAATATCGGAAAAGCCTAAACTTTTTGCCGTTCGAGGCAGTACCTGTAATAAGCCAATCGCACCGGCCCACGACCGGGCGTCTGGATCAAATCGGCTTTCCTGATACATTTGTGCCATGATTAGTCGCCAATCAAACCCATAATCTCCCGCGTATTGCTGAACGACACCATCATACGCAGAAAGCGTGCCCGTATGGCTTACGCGAGACTCGACATGTGTCCGGATCGTCCGTGTGTTCTTGAAATACTTTTTCAGGGTGATGTTGTAAAACAACCCACGGTATTCTTTCTTGACATACTGGTTTATTGCTTTCCGTAACGCAGGGTTGGTGGCACGCACAGCCCAGCCATGCGGTTCAGGGTCGGTCACGGGAAATACAGCGCGAATATCCTCACGCCACGTCAATTCAATATCGAGAAGGTGACTATCCGCGACGGTCAGGTCGTACATACCTGTGGCAACCTTGTCAATAATCTCTTCTGTTTCAAACTCCTCCGGCGCGGCCTCTAATATCAGTGAAATGCCCTGTTCTTTTAGTGACGCCAAAGTCTGCCAATATGAGCTGCTCCTGCGAACCACAATCGTTCGGCCTGCAAGATCTTCAGGATGCGCAAGGCGGTCTTCAGGTTCATCAGCGCGACCAACAACAATTTCAGATGCTTTGAAATATGGGTGAGAAAACACAATCCCCTGGGCTTCACGCTCAGAAGAAATGGTCATCGAAGCCGCAATGACATCACCTTTACCTGCAAGTAACCATGGAATAAGATCTTCTCGACTGGGCGGCACCACCATTTCTACCCGTAGCTTATGACGTTTGGCAAAATGCCGGGCAAGTTCATACTCAAAACCTAGGAGTTCGCCACGCCACAGAAAGTAGGTTGCGGGATTATTACGAGTCAACACTCGCAACACACCATGTTGTTGAATGCCTGCAAGATCATCATTCGATAAAGTTGGACGAGAATGTGCGAGTTTGGCATCAGTGAGAAACGCATTCAAGGCAGCAAGGAAAGCGCTTGCATCAGGACGAACTCCCCAAGCCACGGGGCGATCCCTGGTCACATTCAGGGCTATCCGTACGTCAGACCGGTACGTCAGGACTGCAGGCATGAGATTGCTATCAGCAATGGTGATATCAAAATCACCTTGCGCCACGCGATCCAGAATTTGTTCCGTATCCAGATTCTCCGGCGCTTCTTGAACCTGAATATCTGGATATTTTTCTCGGAGCGCGACGGCGGTTTCCCAAAATGCAGAAGAGGGGCGAACGACAATTGTTCGCCCCTTCAAATCATCAACGGTGTGAATCGTATCATCATCTTGTCGGACAACCAATTGCTCCTGGACAATCTCAACAGGCACAGAAAAGGCGATCTGTTCTTTCCGTATCGAGGTCACCGTGAAGTTCCCGGCAATCACATCCCCTTGACCTTTTAATAAAGCAGGAATCAAGTCTTCGTGACGCTCCACAGGCACACGAACCAACGTGAGTCTTAATGATTCGGCTAAGCGCTCCAGTAATGTTTCCTCAAAATCCTGTGGAAATCCTTGGCGAGGAAGATATTCTATTTGAGCAGAAGGCGGATTCAACACACGAAGGTAGCCATGTTGCCTGAGATCAGCAAGATCGCCGGTTTCCAAATAGGTTGAGGTTGAAGCCACAACCGTCGATGCTTCCGGAAGTTCTGGCTCCCCCTCTTTTGCGTCACAGCTAGCAAATAGCAAACCAGCCATCAAGACCAGAAACATATGCAGACAGGCACTGAACCAGGTAGAGGAGAAGCATGGTCGTATCTGATAAGAACAAGGCATGCGCATGAGTGTACAGCGAAGACCAGTAGAAAGGGAACGATTCCCCTCTAAGAGTCTGGTAAAAATAGGCAATCAAGAAACAATCATTGCAGCACAAACGTCTCTGCCAGCGCTTACTCTATTCGACTGCCGTTTCTTCATAAAGTATGCTAGAATCTTTTTTGACAGTGAGTCTCCCCATGAACCAAGAGATAGAACTTCGTGTCAGCTATCGCTATACCCAAGAGCACCCTTGGGTGATTCAGGGCATCACGGGCTTTCTGTCAGCCTATTTTATGGCCAAGCCCGATTTTCGGCTACAACGGCATAAGGAAGATTTAGCAACGGGCATGCACGTATGGGTTTGCGAAACGCCACCCAACATGAATGTGTTGTTCCTCTTGAGACGACTGCAAACCGACATCCCGCCCTGCCACGTCTCACAGGTTCCAACTGACCCCGAACTGCCACCACAATATTTGATTGACTGCTTACCACCAGAATCTTCCACAGCTTAGACCACAACACAGCATAGTCGCACCCTGTTCTCCATCAAGATTATGATATAATGGCAAAAGTTCCCCAATGCGCATCTTCAGCACTTCTTGACGAACGAACCCTCGTATAACGAATGACTTTTTTCGTACGATGAATCTGAAACCGGAAATAGGACAATGCCCCTTGCCTTTTTCATTGTCACCTTCGCTACACGCATTACCCCAGAGGTACTTTAAGCCACATGCCTGACAAATTTCAGCATGCCCTCGAACAGCTTGAGCTGCAGTCTTTGCATCGTCAACTTCGAGTCGTTGACTCCACCTCAACGGACAGGACTTTCATCCAAGGCCAATCGGTTCTCCTCATGGCATCAAATAATTATTTGGGCCTGGCTACCCACCCAACAGTCAAGAACGCCGCGATTGCCGCGATTGCTGAATGGGGGGTTGGATCTGGAGCGTCTCGTCTCATTTCAGGGTCCACCGCCCCTCACCATTCCTTAGAAGATTGCCTGGCAAGCTTCAAGTGTACCGAAGCAGCCTTAACCTTTGGATCCGGGTATATGGCAAATATTGGGCTGCTTCCATCTCTCATGAAGGGAAATGGACTCATTCTGGCTGATCGGCTCTGCCATGCAAGTTTGATTGATGGCTGTCGATTGGCCAAGACCGACTTTCGCGTATTTCGCCACAATGACTTGGCACACCTGCAACAATTACTGGCGACACGCAAACGAGCACAACCGATCCTTATTGTGACGGAAGGTGTGTTCAGTATGGACGGCGATCTTGCGCCGCTCGATGAGATCCACCAACTCACACAAGACTATGAAGCTGACTTGTTGATCGACGATGCCCATGGCACAGGAGTCATGGGTCCGAATGGGCGAGGCACACTCGAACACTTTGGGCTTGCCCCAGAGTCGGCCTATCAGATGGGTACGTTGAGCAAAGCCATTGGCACGAGTGGAGGATATATTGTGGGAAGCCAATCGTTGAAAGAATTTCTCATCAATACTGCTCGATCACTTATGTATACAACCGCCCCGCCACCAGCCATCGCGGCCGCAGCAACCGCCGCGTTAACCATTATTCAGCAGGAACCTGAACGACGGACTCGATTATGGCAAAACCGCGAACGGCTATTTACCGGATTAACCTCTATGGGCTACACATTCACGGACACACAGAGTCCGATTTTACCCGTCTTGATGAAGAACGCACAGCAGGCGATGGAGATGAGCGACTCGCTCTTTAAATTGGGTGTTTACGTCCCGGCCATTCGCCCCCCGACTGTTCCCAAAGAAAGCTGTCGACTTCGATTAACGGTGACGTCGGAAACGACCTTATCTCAAACTGAGAACGTTCTCACGGCCTTTCGTACAGCTGGAAAAGCGTTACACCTGATATAGAAGGCAGGACTATACTGGATCCATAACCTGTTCCAGATAATCAGCAATCTTATCTAGAGCTTTCGCACTGAGCTTTTGTCCATACCATCGAGGCATCACTCGATCTGGATACCCAGGGACAACATAGGCTCCAGGATTCAGGACCGATTCAAGAATGTATTCACGTTCAGTTGTTGCCTGGCCTTGATAATTCGCATCGGCTAACCGTTCATGAGCAGTAGAACCAAGAACTAAGATGGGGCCTTGACGTCCTTGAGCCCCTGGAATCCCAGGAATAGTGTGGCACACCGGACATCCTGCTTGAACAAACAGTTTCTCGACTGGTTCATCCCCCGTCGCCAATGGAACATGTTCTAGAGAAATGGCCTTCTTTTCTAAAGGGCGGCTCATGGTAGACTGTTGCACTTCAGGAGCATTCATCTGGCTCAACACACTGCCTAATACGGTGGCAAGCCCCCCACAGCCAACAATGAGAACGATCACCATCGTATCACGATCAAGCATCGTTCTTTCCCATTTCCTTCTCAATGCAATGCGCTGAGCTACTCATGCTTCCGTTCATCCCTCATCCTCTTCTGAAAAACCCTCATGTGATGACGCTCTTTCCCCGTTACTGGCCACGGCCCGGACTGTTGGAGAAAATTCCACGGGAAGAACGGCTCTTTCAGGTGGATCATGAGTCACGCATTCTGGCCATTTGTCACTGGCAATGCAACCGGATCAACGCACCAACCCTTGTACTCATTCATGGGCTGGAAGGCTGCACCGAGTCTCATTACATGAGAGGGATCGCTCACAAATCCTGGGAAGCAGGATTCAATATTCTCCGGATGAATCAACGAAACTGTGGTGGTACGGAACATCTCACACCAACGCTATACCATAACGGTCTCAGCCAAGATATTCATGCCGTCATTGCGGAGCTCGCATCAAAAGACAGCCTTCAAGCCATTTGGGCCGCAGGGTACTCCATGGGCGGGAACCTAGTTCTCCGAATGGCTGGTGAAGTCCGCGATACCCTCCCGCCTCTCAAAGGCGTTATTGCCATCTGCCCCAACATTCACCCAGCTGCGTGTGTCACAGCACTTGAACGACAGGAAAACATTCTCTATCACACATATTTTCTTGCCAGACTCAAGTCTCGCCTCAGGAGAAAGGCCCAATACTTTCCTGGCGCATTTGATTTCTCTCATCTTTCACGTATCAAAACGATGTGGGAGTTTGATGAAGCCTACACGGCCCCTTACAGCGGCTTCAGCCATGCCAAAGATTATTATGAACGAACAGGATCTCGCCACGTTCTGCAGGATATTCACATCCCGACGCTCATGATTACTGCCCAAAATGATCCATTTATTCCTTATACGAATTTTGACATCGAGCCAATTCGCACCAACCCGTGGATTCGTTTTCTTGCGCCAACTCATGGAGGCCATTGTGCGTTCATCCAACACCCCCGACAAGAAGAGGACATGTATTGGGCTGAAAACCGAGTAGTAGAATTTGTGACTCACTCTGATCGGCAAGCGTAGCCAACGAACTTTAGTGTTTCATCAGTATGACTGATCGATTATAGCCAATTTCCTTCATGGTTCCCTGGCCGTATTACGCCTCTACTCACACTACTCATGCGAGGCATAACCTTGGCTCATCGTGAGCCAGAGAATTGAAGCTGCCGCCAGGCTTCATAGACAAGAACAGCCACCGCATTACTCAAATTCATACTGCGACTGTCAGGTCTCATGGGAATGCGTACCCGGTCTGTAGGAAGCAAGGAATCTAACAGCTCCGCGGGAAGCCCTCTGGTTTCAGGCCCAAACAACAATGCATCCCCCAACTGGAAAGACACTTCGTGATATAAATGATGTCCCTTGGTCGTTATTGCCAAGATCCGTGTAGGCTGTCTCGCATTCAAATAATCTTGCAAATGAGCATGCACTTCCACTCTAGCTAATTCGTGGTAATCCAACCCAGCTCGGCGTGCGCGTTTATCATCCAACTCAAATCCGAGAGGCTGAATCAGATGCAAAGCAAATCCAGTGTTTGCACATAGGCGAATAATGTTGCCTGTGTTCGGAGGAATTTCTGGTTGATAGAGGACAACATCGAGCATCGTACGTCCGTCACCTCTCTACGAGGTTTGTATGAAATGACCAATGAATAATAAAGAGAGAAGCTCGTTCATCTCTTGATATACCTATCCCAACACGGACATTGCAAAAGTACGAGGTCCTGCCGTACAGTCACTGCTCATCGTCCCCCTCGTGAATGAAAGACATTCTATGCCTCAAACGCTCTCTCTTGACCCACTCATCGCGAAGCTTCGTGAAATCCACCACATCCGAGATGCCGCAGCGTTGCTATCCTGGGATCAGGAAACCCATATGCCTGCTGGCAGTGGGCAAGCTCGAGCAGAACAACTGGCAACCTTACAAACATTGGCTCATGACACGTTTGTTTCCGCAGACATCACATCGTTGCTAGCCCAATGGATCGACCTTGACACTGGCACACCACTCTCTTCTCAGAAATCGCTTCCCCATCATCAACAAGCCCTGCTTCGTGAAACGTGGCAGGATTTTAGGAAAGCCAGAAAGCTGCCTTCTGCCTTTGTGACCCGATTGGAACGTGAATGCTCCCTGGCCCAACAAGTATGGACCCAAGCCCGTCAACAGAATAACTTTAAGGCATTTTTGCCAAACCTCCGCTCAATCGTTGCGCTTAAGCTAGAAGAGACACAGTATCTGGGATACACAGATTCCCCCTATGACGCTTTACTCGATACCTACGAACCGGACGTCACGGTGGCTCAGATACGTCCATTGTTTGCCACGCTCAGGGAACGGCTTGTCGCTTTACTTGGCGATATTCTCAATTCACCAACAATACCTGATGCCTCAATCCTGTCCCAATCCTTTGATACAACGAAACAATTAACATTTGGGAAAATGATCCTTGACGCGATGGGGTATGACTTTGACCGAGGACGCCTCGACCTCTCTGCCCATCCCTTTACCACATCTTTTCATCCAACCGATGTTCGTATTACCACTCGCGTGTTTGAACGGGACCTACCCTCATGTCTGTTCAGTTGCCTTCATGAGGGTGGCCATGGCCTGTATGAACAAGGGTTGAATGCGGAACAATATGGGACACCGCTGGGAGAAACGATTTCTCTGGGTATTCACGAAAGCCAATCGCGTCTCTGGGAAAACTGTGTTGGACGATCCAAGGCCTTCTGGAAACATTTTTTTCCTATTCTTCAAAACATCTTTCCGGAACAATTGACCAGCGTGTCACTCGATGCCTTCTATGCCGCCATCAATCACGTCACACCTTCGCTGATCCGCGTGGAGGCAGATGAGTTGACGTACAACTTACATGTTATGCTTCGATTTGAAATTGAACTTGAACTCATTGAAGGACGCATTCAAGTCAAAGAGTTACCAAGCCTCTGGAATGAAAAAATGAACGAATACCTAGGAATCATTCCAGACAATGATGCCGACGGGGTTCTGCAAGATGTCCACTGGTCATTAGGAGCATTTGGCTATTTCCCAACCTATACGCTGGGAAATCTCTACGCCGCAATGTTGTTTGAACAAGCCTCCAAAGACATCCAAGATTTACCGAGATCCATTGCTACCGGCCAACTTCTTTCGTTGAAAACATGGCTAAATCAGAACATCCATCAATATGGAAGACAATTTCCGGCAGATGGATTAGTCCACACGATTACGAAAACCCATTTAACTCCGGAACCATTCCTCAATTACCTCACCAGCAAAATGAAAGCCCTCTACGCCTAACAAACTGACTGCTTCGGCCTCAAAATATTTGTCACGTAAATTGTATCGAACTGTATACAGCATCGTATCTTAGAAGATACAGTGCGAGAGGCCTCCATCTCCCTTCTAACTGACAAGAACGAAGGCCTTTTGCGTATAATTCTGTATTTTTATCACCTTGATTACCTTCATGCTTCTCCAAAAGTCAGATTCTTATTTCTGGCACGCATCCTGCTGGTATATGTGAACACATGATCATTGGCTTCTTGAGCCACACACATATCACACTTTTAGGAGGTTTCCATGATGAAAGTTTCCACTGTCATTACCCAATTCTCAACATTATTTATGCTGTGCATCTGTTTATTATTGAACGGGGTACCGTCAACCACGTTGGCCAATGAGGGGAAGATTGATCTTAACACCGCGACGCCTCAACAGCTTCAAACGCTTAAAGGAATCGGCAAAGCTTTAGCGAAAAGAATTGTACAATTTCGAAAGGAACATGGCCCCTTCACAACAATTCAAGACATCCAAAAAGTCAGCGGCATTGGAAAAGATACGTTCTCCAATCTTGAACATGCTGTAACGATCGGAACACGTCATATTTCTGACAAAACCCAATAAGCATTCTAATTATTCCTCGCAACCTTTAGAGACAAGCAAGTTCGAATGAAAATTCTCCTTTTGCCTGTCTCGTGCCACTGACATGACAACACTTTCAATGGACTGCGCCTTTGCACCTAAATTGAATCCCTTCTTTCTTCATGGTACCCTCCATATAGAAGAGATAAAGCAGGCAAATCCAAACGCGGCATGCGATAATACACCATAGTCACCACGCCATGATGGCTTCGTGAAGAAACGAGGCTCATAGCGTCTAACAGAAAATGATCCGGTCAGAAATTCTTTAAAAAGGAGCGTTCCATGCACATCCGAAAGAATGCCTTAACCCTACTCATTGGGGTTTTTCTTCTGACGATTATCGTCCCCACGATCACAAGAGCTGGCGACCCGCCACCGGGAGAGTTTCGCCTGACCAATGAACCGTCTTTGCACGAACCAGGGAAAGTCATCTTATTGGAATTTGCCGATTTCTATTGCCCACATTGTCACATGTTTGAAACAGTGGTGATCGCCAAACTCAAAAAAGAATTTCAAGATAAGCTCGAAGTGCGCATGGTCGGGTTTCCCGTCATGCGGGGAAAGCTTCCGACAGCATTTGAGATGTATGAGCAGGCTAAAACCATGGGGAAAGGGTCGGCTATGAAAGCTGTACTGTTTCGAACCATTCATCAGGAACAGATTCATATTCTTGATAAAAGCTTGAGGGCGCTCCTGATCCAAGAGGTTGGCTTAAATGTCAAAGAATTCGAAGAAGGTCTAGCAAGTGGAAACCCATACCTTGCCCTTGAAAAAGGAAAGGCCTGGGGAGAACGAGTGGGGATTACCCATACCCCAACAGTAATCTTGGATGGAAACATTCGTGTCGACAACCTTGACATTAATAATCTGAGAACGTTGATCAAAGGCCTGCTCCACCATGAGCAAGCCGGGTGAATACACCATTCTCAGTCAAATCATGGAGACCTATTCGTTATGGCGAAACAAAAACCACCCAAAAACCCCTTTCCTGAAATGGAAACGTTGCTGGAAGGCATGCAGGAACTCTTGACCGATGAACAAGGCAACCCTCTTCCTCAAGACCACCCTCACTACCAACGGGTCACGAATTTCCTCAGCACATTGAATATGACCATGGAAGAAGCATTCCCGCCCGATTCTCAAGATGAACCCAAAGGAACAGCCTGAGAACAAACAAACCACGCTCTTTCTTGCATCAGTGTGAAAGATGTTACTCTGGGGAGGTGGGCTCTACGTCAATGGTAACTTGAGCGGAAAAAAGGCGACCGGGATCTTTTCTGAGGCGGGCCTCGTGTAAAAGGGTCTTGCGATCTGGCACAACGAGACCGTGAAAAGACTGGATGCCATTCGTTTCTACAATCAATGGTTGAGAGAAATCAATCAGATTTTGATTGAAAAACAAACTGTAGCGCCTGACGAATGTTGTCTGAACCACAACATGATTGGGCGCAACAAGTTCAGCCTCTAATGTCGCATAGACCTGTCTCGTAATGAATTCATCTCGGCTATCCACGAGGTTTTCGGAGAAGGCGGCAATGCGATCAGTTGCATCAATTCGGGTCCAGCTAAAACGTGTTAAATGGGTAGCATCCCGTACAACGTCAACATGACGGAATGACGGTACACGCTGCTGCCTATCAAACCAGGCCACCAACTCAGGCAGTTCTTCCCTTGGGAAAAAATGACCACCAGCATGGGAGTGGCTCTGTGTATGCTCCCGATACACATGAGGAATCTGGCGTTCTGCCATTTCACGAACAAGCCGACGACTCAAGCCTACTGGCATAATCTGATCAAGAACCCCATGGATCACATACACTGGCGTCTGTCGCAAATTGGCAAGAAACGGATATAAGGCCTCATCAATGCCACTCGCCATAGGGGCAATGCCCGCAAACACGTCGGCATGATGCATGCCAATAATCCATGTGCCAATGCCGCCATTGGACATTCCTGTGATAAAAATTCGATTACGATCGACATGATAGCGTGCTTGGACATCATGAAGAGTCGCCAAGACCAGTTCTTCGCCAAACCGGTTCCACCAAGCCGACTCCATATAGGTTGGACAGGCTAAAAGATAGTTCTCCCCTAGCCTCTTCTGCCAGCGATCTAAATAACTGTCCCCCGTAAACCCATAGCCATGTAGACACACTACAAGGGGATAAGCCCGTGAAGGATTATACGAAGAAGGAACAAACAACCCGTAGTAAGCTTCTTGGCCACGTACGTGAATGACACGCCCTGGCTGTTGCCCAACCAATTCTTTGCTGTACGATCGTCCACGCTGGAGAGTGGCTTTGATACGAGGAAGCGTGGCCTTTGGGTATTCAATAATTTGCTTCTCGAGCTGCTCAGCTTCTGTCATGTTGTGTGTGAATACATAGCGTTGAACGATACGTGAAAGCCTATCTTGGCTTTTGGACTCTTCGAGAACAGGAGGCGTCAATGTTCCTGAAAAGCCAGGCGTGGCAACAATATAGACAGGGACAAGCAAGACAAGGACTCCCAGGATCCGACAGATACATCTCATGGAATGCTAGCCTTTCATGTTGCTACCCGACGAGTGCTCTCGTTGAGTAACATGAAAATCTTTGTGCGTGATGAATTGTCCATCAGCAAATAATCGAAATTCGTAGCGACCGGGGCCAGGAAAAATCAAGGACGGGATATTAATCCCAAAATCATTGATCTCAAGTCGGTCTTTGATTTCAACAGGCGATAACCTCGCTTTTCCAATTAATTGATCATTATCCAGGTACACCAAACGGAGTTCAAATTGATAGGTACCTTCGGCATCGGTCAAACAAAAATAGACACCCATTTGATGGTGCTGGCAAGGAAACTGAGCAGCCCATAAATGAGTAAATGTTCCAATGATACTCTTTTTTCTCGTCAGGCTATCAATGATCACTGAATCACATACGAGAAAGACTTGAACTGAAGGTTTGAGAAGATCAGGCATACAGCACCATCCCCTTATAATACCACTACATTAGCTCAAGGCCGCTCTGACCATGAGATAAAGGATGACAACCTCAACAGCATGGGCTACGATAACAGCCAGGAGGTTTCGCAAACGAATCCATAGCCATCCCCACACAAGACCATCCCAGAGGGCAATCCAATGTAAATGTTTGAACGTGGCCACCAGGAAGGGATCAAAAGCAAAAGCCAAAGCCGAGCATCCCACGGCGACAATGGCACCAATCCGCCTGGCTGGTCTGTTCTCCACATGAACATGAGACAACCTCTCCGTCAAGAACACAGTAAGGCGACCAAGTAAAAATGCACGATAGTTGAGTTCAACACAGACCGCAATACAGACAATAAACCACGGCACCATCACAAACATTGGTAGCGTAGCGTGAGGGGTCTCCTTCAGAAATTCAATATCCCAGCCTAACCTTGGAGTGCCGAGGAGAATCACACTGGTGTTCAAAGTGCCCAACAAAATACCCGTGACCCCACCCCAACGAATGCCTTGGCCAACATGAATCGCCACAACGCCAAGGCGTTCCCCAACATGGGTATTGTAGCGCATCCATACGACTAAACTGAGATACCCAAAAGCCTGAGGAAGAAATTGCAGAGAGGTCCATGTCTGAACCGAAGCAGGCAACACATAAAAGACCATGGTCATCAATGGAGAAAGAAGGGCTAGCCATGCCACATGCTCTTCGCTTAGATACGCACCAGACCTCGCGCTACCCAACCACAACTTGCTCAGTCCCATTTTCATACCCTATGCTAGGCTGAAAGCCTGACCGCAACCAAAAGGAGACATATGATCACGATTACCCTCATGGGAGAACTTGAAACGACAGATGGAGAACGCACACTCGCATGCGAAATCGAACACCCCATTCCTGTCAAACAATTGATTCAACAACAAGGGCGGACGCTCCGTCCTGTGTTTCGCCTGTTACGAGAACATAAAATTATGGTGATGGTAAACAAACGGATTGCAAGTGAAGACACACAGATCTACGACGGAGATCTTGTAAATCTCCTCGCTCACGATGGCATGAGCTCCAAAGGCCTTGGGCCTTCGCTGTATTAACACCATAACTGTTGATGAATAAGGAGTAGGCTGTTTCATCTGACGGACAGTAGAAACTCGAACCGACCGTCAGATGAAATGCGCAAAACCAAAAGAAGATACAGTGAGTGGGAACCGTGGGATGGGGTAGGGACCAAATACGTGGTCCACCACATACATGCTATGGGCTATTTCTTCCCTAGGATCGCATCCTTTGCAGCTTTGGCCACTCGAAACTTGAGTACTTTCTTGGCAGGAATTTTGATGGCCGCGCCAGTTTGCGGATTCCGGCCCATTCTTGCTTTCCGATGAGCAAGCACTAATTTACCGATTCCAGGTACCGTGAAAGCGTTTTTGGCTTCCTTATAGGCAAGGGCGGCAAAGGCATCAAGAATTTCAGTGACGGTTTTTTTCGTGACCCCGGCTTTGTTTGCCAGATGATCAGCGATTTGCGACTTGGTCATCGCTTTGGCCATAGGGAACCTCCTCTATTTTTGTTGGGTGGGGTGGAATGACAGTGACAATAGTACGGTAGAATATCCATACGCATTTTCAATTTGGCAATGTGTCAAATCCCTGAAAACTGCATGGTGCATTCGCTATACAAGTACCAAGAGGTGGGCGAGAGTCTACCTTAAGCCCATGACCCTGTCAACCACAAAACAAACTGTTTCTAACAGGAATCTTGCATATTCCAGCACGTCTTTTCATACAGAGTTGAAGGTCAAAAGAAACCAAGGTAAAGTAGCAGATCTTGATGCAATCAGACATGGTTCGCTTGAACCCGTTGCATGCATGTTTACTATTTACCAATTCGTGCTTTCGCACGTACTCACAGATGTGTTTTGTTGAGCCAAGAGGAGATTATGGGAAAAGACATTCCAGTTGTTTCCATCACCAAACCTGAAGACGATGCCCCTGAAGATGCGATCTATTGTCGAGTCTTCTGCCAACGCCAAGAGTCTCCTCCTCTCCGCTTACTCATGGACTTTCTCAAATCGAAAGGCCAAGTGCCCCTCGTCCCTAAAATGGACCCTGAAGCGCTTGATGATTGGACCTGGGTCCAGATTTCTTTGGGATACCAACGAGAACGCCGGCCGATTCAATTATTTTGTGTGCGAAACCAAGGATCGTACAAAGATGTGTTTGAAAAAGAACAAGCTGGCTTTCACGGCCAACTCTCTGCATTTGGAGACGAGGAAGCCCATCTAGCCAAGGAGTTTGTCGATCGCGCACATTTCATCATTACAACCCGTCTGATCAAAGACGATATTAATGATGAAGGCTATGACTTTAATGGGTGGATCTTAGAGTTTTTCCAAGAAAACTGTAATGGGATTGTCCAAATGGATGGGCAAGGGTTCTTTTCTCCAAAAGGAGAACTTGTAGTGGACTTTCAGGAAGAAGAGTGATGCACCGCGTTGCGTTCGAGCATCTTCCTTACACCCTTTGCAACGCCTCAGCGACTGAACGCTCAAAGGTTTGTTGAGGAAACTCAACGAATCTCCCTCGATATCCTACACCATCCTTGACCACTTCCTGTAAAGCACCTTGATCGAATAGCCCTGGATCATCAACTACATCCTCCTGGCAGATGAGCAGGTCTGCACAACACCCTGCAATCAATTTTCCCGTATCCTCCTGGCCGACACCTTCACTCGCCAAACCGGTTGCGCCATACCAAGCCGCCAGCGGTGAAATCCCATCTCGAATGAGTGACACCAGCTCCATATAATTTCGCCCATGCATCTTTGGTAACACGGGATCCGTGCCTGCCAAGATTTTCAATCCACTCTCATAGGCAATTCGCACGGCTTCTGAATGCACGGCGCCCACTTGCCGAACCTTTTCCCGGACCAGCGGACTAAAATCCGTCACATCTTGAAGAGCCTGGCTAATCCAACTCGTCGGCGTGACTCGACATCCCTTTGCATAGGCCTTTTCCGCTAACGGCTCATCAAGAAATGAAATGTGTTGGATATCTCGGACTCCATAGTCAATGGCCAGTGCAATCCCTTGATGACTATGGGCATGCGCCGCAACATACAGCCCCCGGGCAGCCGCTTCTTCACAAATGGCATCTATTTCTTCCGCTGTAAAGTCACGATGTTCCAAACGGTCCGTTGGAGAAACCACCCCAGGACTGGCACAAATCTTGACGAGATCTGCCCCACAGGCGGCAAGTTCACGAACCCGCTTCCGGCAATCCCATGGGCCATCAACAATGCTCGATGGCCGACCCGGTCCTGGAGGCCATAGTTGAGAGATCGCCCCACAACATCGATCCGGGCCAAGAAAATCTGCATGCCCTCCTGTTGTTGAAAGCATACCAATAGCAATCTTTAGCCGTGGTCCAATAATCATCTTTTCTTCAATCATTCGTTTCAGGAAATGTGTTGCCCCACCGACATCACGAAGGGTGGTCACCCCGCCATGAACCAACGTGTGATAGAGAATTCGCTCCGTGTAGAGTAACCCCGTCTGAGAATTCATCCGTTCCATAGCCTCTCGCCCAACTCCTAGCAAGGTGACATGCCCATGACAATCAATAAGCCCAGGAGTGACGGTCAACATCGAGCAGTCAATCACGCGTACGTCACTCCCGTTGGGTTGTTGAGCCTGATGAGGTTGGACGGTATGAATACGTCCGTCGTCAATCCAAAGATCCATACCATGCTGCACAGCTTGAGATGAAGACGACGTGCCGTCATACAATTTTTTGATATTGGACAAGATAATCATGGTATTTCCTCAATATGTTCTCAGGAAACTTGCACTGGGTTTTTGCTTTTGTCAGTCAACCCTCTCGATCAACGTATCACTCAAATAGCCTTGACTCTCAAGTCGAAACCCTCATGCTATATCTGAGATCATAATCAACGATGAGCTAACGATTCAAAGACTATCTACCCTTGGATGGATTCCTATGACGTCTGTGCCTCAGGCAAAATCTTGGAATTTGAATCTAGTGTGTCTTGTTCTGTTTGTTTTTTGGGGTCTTGCTTGGTACTTTGTTGGCTTGTTTCAAACCTGACCGCCTGATAATTAATGGCCCCCTTAAAATGAACCTGATCCATGGGTTTCTCCATACTGGTACTCCGAACACCACGAATATCACTCCCGACCTTAATCACCTCGAAATCCTCTCCCGTAATGGGATCTTTGTACACCACTGGCAAATATCTTCGAGGTGTCTTATTCGTGAGATCCTGAAGAGTTTGGGGGTACCTGTTAGAACGAGTGGCTTTTTGAACTTCATAATCAGCCACGAATCGATCAATCGCTTCTTTAATCCGGTTACCACGAAAGAGCAGTTCAGCTTCACGGTCTCGTTTCATCACGATGGACCATTGTTGCCCAACCATCATGAGCGTAATGCCCATGAGGACAATGGTGAACATGACGATAAGATATGTGATGCCTCGTTCACTGGTTTTGACCACGTAGCCTCACTCCAACCTCAAAAAGATGGGGAACGGAGAGAGACTCGTTTCATATGAAATGAAGCATAGCATTAGACTGGCCATTGTTCTTCTCTCCAGGCCATTTCCCAAAACATCCATTCATATCGTGAGCTCGTCCGAAACAGTTCAGCTAAGAAAGCCTTTTCCTCTCGCCCTGCTGACATGACTTCACCATCGACAATCGTGCGCATCCACTCAGCCACGGCAGCGAATTCAGGCGACGCATACATCATAAGCCAATCTCTATAGGGATGTTTCTCCGATGGGGCCCCGTTCTTCAAAAGATGCTGACCAATAACGCAATAAATCCACGCACAGGGAAGCGCCACAATGGTAATCGCCGCAACCGTTCCCTGAAGTGCCACGCTTTTCATATGACGCGTATACGCATAATTCGTGGGTGCAAGCGGGGTTCGTCTCATCGCTTTCGGAGTCAGATTCCATAATTTGCCGTATCGTTCGTGGAGACCACGTTCCACAGTGATCGTTTCATCAACAAGCTGAGCGAAGCGTCGAGCTGTCTCAGGATCAGTGGCACGTTGTGCTCCCGCCGCAAACACTCGAGCTAATTCTTCCAGAAACCGTGCATCCTGCAAGATATAGTATTTGAACTTTCTTAATGGCAGCGTTCCCTTCCCAAGCGCCATGACAAAAGGATGGACAAACTGGGCATCCCATATGGGCTTATTTGCTCTTCGTACTGACTCCGTCCATGTCATGCCAAGACTCCTTATAATCTGACCAAACACTGTCATCAGTATTTTGTAGATTTCTGCCGCTTGCAATTCCAAAACGTGCCCAGACTACATCCAATAATGGTCCCAGCCGCAAACACTAAGCTAAAGGCTAAACCCGTCCGAAGTTCAGGCCAATTCCTCAAAATTCTTGTCCAAAGGGGAGGACCGTCTGGCATATGAACGTGCCCTTCCCAACCTAAATATTCGTCGTCGGGATTCAGTTCGGCAAATTTTTTCTCGTCCTCGAATAAGTGGGATGGTGAAGTCATGAGATAGGCTCCAATACAGCTACGGGCAAATGATGAAAAATATGGGCAGCCGACAAAACCGATTGCCCCTGATGTGTGCTTGTCTGGAGAACCGCTCCAGTGACAATATTCCGGTATCGTGGACCAAGTTCTTCATGTGGTAAGACAACCATGGTTTCACCCCACACCGACGGACCTAGCGGAGCATCGTTCGGATTCGGAATCATAGTTGTCAACAATCGTGGCACAAGAGACAGTATTGTTCCTGCCTCTGATCGTCGTGCAAACGCACAGATATGGTCGCTCTTTTCACCACACGATTCAAGAGGGAGATACTGTCCTTCTTTAAAAATGATCGGATGTGTCTTTCGAAACGTTAAAAGTATTGTTGTCAAAAAGAGTTTGATCCGTCCATCGGTCCATGTCTCGAGAAGGCCTTTGATCGTTTCCAGCCTATCGCCATCATCCAAAGATTGGCGAATAGTCTGAAGGAGAGAAGCCCGGCATGCAAAGTCAACAGGACGTCGATTATCCGGATCAACCAAGCTGAAATCCCACAACTCAGTCCCTTGATAAAAATCTGGAGTTCCAGGCGCGGTGATTTTTAAGACAACCTGTGCCAATGAGTTATACAATCCATACTGCGCAATTTTTTTTTGAAGTGGAAGAAATTCGCCTAAGAATGGATTGGACGTTGTGGTATCCAAGAGTACCTCGATAAAGGCATACACCGCCTGTTCATAGGATTCCTCAGGATTGACCCAACTCGTATGCACTTTGGCTTCTCGCAAGGCTTTGAGCATAAACCTCTGGATACGCTGGCAAAAAGTATTGGCTGCCATATCCAACGATGCATCGAACGGCCAAGCCCCAATTAATGTTTGATACAGCAGGTATTCTTCATGTCGGTCTGGAACCAACTGGTCATGGACCCATCGTTTGTGTGGTGTGTTCAGTCTGTGCCAACAAGCGAGGGCCGCTTCCCATTCTTTCGGCAACTCCGACAATACGTTGAGCCGAGCCCGAATATCTTCACTCCGTTTGGTGTCATGCGTTGATGTGGCCGATAGGCTATGAGGCCAGCGCTGTTGGCGTTCCTGCATGCGTTCATGAAAGGTTGAAACTGGCACACCAAAAGAATCAGGATCACTACCTACTTCATTCAGAGAAAGTAATCGGTTATATCGATAGAAAACTGTATCTTCCACACCTTTTGCGGTCACAGGACCCGTGGTTTGTTGAAATCTCATGACGAAAGGGCGAACCTCTGTCCAGGCAACCGAGTCTCCCGTCTCCGTTTCTTTCAACAACAGATCTTGGATGCCATCAAAAACGAGCGCATTGATCGTTGGATTCTTTTGCTTGGCTTTGGTTACTGCCAGACGGATACATGCACGATCCCAATCCGTGACAACCTCACGAGAATCAGAGGAAATGTAGGTACGGTACACAGGAAAACAGGCGATGATTTCCTGGATAGCTAGCATAAGGCTATCGAAGGGAAAATCACTTGTATGGCGGGTTTGCTCAGAAAGTGCATGCATTCGATGGGCAAGGGTCTTGATCTCGCTCGACATTGAGCTGCGCATGATCAACTGCTTACAGTCATATCGCATGTCTTCAAAAAGACAATCCTGTTGCACAAATTTCGCATACAGGTCATCAAATATCCAACTGTGAGAAAACGCCACAAACAACCCATTGACGAGAGCAAGAAAATCATAGCCACTGGTTCCATGAACAGGCCAATGCTCGCAAAGGGGCTCACCGTTTCCAAGAATTTTTTCGACGACCACAAAAAGTGCTCGACCTCGTGAATCGGCAGACCACCCCAATTCTTTTTGGACCCATTGTTGCCAATGCGCCAAATAGGCCTGAGGGTCGTACAGGCCATCGATATGATCGATTCGCAACCCCGTAATGGCTCCTTGACGCAATAAATCACAGACAAGCCCATGGACTTCATGAAAGACCCAAGACTCTTCCATGCGAACCGCTGCCAGTTGGTTGATATCGAAAAATCGGCGATAGTTAATTTCTTCTGATGCTACTCGCCATGAAGCCAAACAATAAACTTGGTTGCTCAAAAGCCTATCCAACGCCTCAAAGCTACGAGAAATGCCACGTTGCCCATTCAAAAAGACTCGAGTCTCTTCAATAAAAGTGGCGATGGGTGCATACGTTTTGGCTAATATCGCTAACCGCTCTTTGATGACAGCCTTCTCTCGATATCGCTCCGTCACTTGTGGTACCGCACATGCGTTTCTTGCCGGCAACTTCTCCAACGCAGTCAGAATCCATTGAAATTCTTGAATTGCAGGATGAGTGAGTTCTTGGCATTTCAGGAAATCATCAAGTCGGAGTGTGAGGATAAGCGGCCAGGTTTGAGGGTCAAGCGGAAGAGCATATTGATAGTAACGAAGAAAGAATTCTCCATCCTGATAACAGACGTTGATTTCCTGGTTTTCTAACACAATGCGGTATTGATCTCCGAGAATGGGGAGCAAGATTTTATGGTGCAACTCAGGGTTCGGTGAGTTCCAGTCAATGTCAAAGAGGAACGCATAAGGAGAGCTCAAACCATTCTCCAAGACATCCTGCCACCAAGGGTTACAAGAATCTGCAATACCCAGATGATTGGGCACAATATCGACAAGGTGCCCCATGGCATGGGCCTGAAGCGTTGCGACAAATTCCTGATAATCAGACGTAGTCCCAAGTTCCGGATTCAGCGAGGTGGGATCGACAATATCATACCCATGTGCACTCTGAGGCACTGCCTTGAGATACGGCGAAGCATAACAGTCTGTAATCCCGAGCGCTGATAAATACGGAATTACCTGGACCGCATCGTGAAATGTGAATGATTGATTGAATTGTAGGCGATATGTCGAGAGGGGAATTCGAAGCATAGTTATGCAAAGGAACGTTCACACAATACAGAACACCATGGGTTTCTGACATCACCCGAGGGATGACGTCTCAATAAGAGCAAATGAACAACATGCCATTACGCGTTGGGAAGCGAATGGACTGCACGCCCTCCATACGACCGGCCCCTTGGTAGTACAGTGATACCCTTTTTTCCCACAAGCGCTCGAGGGTAGTGACTTTTTTGTTCAAACCCCAAGTCGGTCCCTGGGGGAATAACATTAAAGCGATCGGCAATGACCCGCCGCAACCGACAGTGCGCTCCCACAATGGTTCCATCAAGAATAACACTTTCTTCAATATGCGCCCCTTGTTCTATTCGCACGTTGCGCCCGATGACAGAACGGTGAATCGTTGCATCCACAACCAAACTGCCTTGCCCCACCATAGCATGATCGAGCTGAGACCGAACAAGACTGGCAATGGGCTCGCCAAACGCATCCGTAAGAATAGGCCAACTCACATTTCGTAAGTCAAACACCGGCGTCTCTCCAAGAATGTCCATATTGGCCTGCCAATAAGCCTCTAAGCTTCCAACATCCCTCCAGTAACCCCATTCTTCATAGGGATGCATACCTGGCACCACATTATCAAGAAAATTATAGGCGAACGCTCGATGTGACTTGGTTAAGAGAGGAAGAATATCCCGTCCAAAATCATGCGATCCTGATTGGCCGGCATCTTGTTCAAGGGCCTTCATCAAAACATCGACATTAAAAATATAGTTACCCATTGATGAATATGCCATTTGGGGATTACCGGGCATGGGCTTAGGAGCTTTGGGTTTTTCCTCGAACCCCACAATCACTTGATCAGCATCAGCCTCAATAATCCCAAACCCTTTTGCAGCCAAAATGGGAACCGGCAAGGCAGCCACGGTGACATCAGCTTGCCGGTCGAGATGAAATTGAATCATTTGTTGGATATCCATACGATAAATATGATCAGCACCAAAGACGGCAACTAGATTAGGAGCAAAATCATGGATAAGGTTTAAATTTTGGTAGACCGCATCGCCCGTGCCTTCATACCATTTTCCTCGGCCCTTCATTTGTGGAGGCACAACAGTAATGAATGTCTGACGATTGGGGCCACCGGTTCGCCAGGCACGGCGAAGATGTTCGATTAGGGATTGAGAGCGGTATTGAACCAAAACATACATGGCAAAGACCCCAGAATTGAGGAAGTTGCTCAAGACAAAGTCAACAATTCGGTATGCCCCTGCAAATGGCACCGCAGGCTTGCTCCGTTGCTCTGTCAAAGGCATAAGCCGTTCACCTTTTCCACCTGCCATAATCATGGCTAACACGCGTTGAGGTTTTCGGTCCATCTCAGCCTCCCTTGACAACAACAATCACATGAAGGTCCTGTATGTTCAGCCTTCGTAGTATACAGCACGGTCGACCTAAAAGAAATTCAATAGGCAGAGCACCCCTCTCTCATCAAAATGATGGGCTCTCGAGGAACCATCATGACCTCGATACCGTCATGAAAATTATGGAGAATGAGAATCGACCATGGGGAGAGAGAACGTACTTAGTTCAAGGCCAGCCAAAAACTTGAAGCACCACCCAGCACCAGCAACAATACCATCATTTTTTATATAAGCTCAGTATCTGTTTCTGCACAGGTTGGAGAAAAACGTACCGCGACAATGCGCATGAGCGCAAGGGCCACCAAGATACCCCCAAGGATTCCCCATTGCTCAAGAGGGGCTTCTTTAAACCACATCGAAATTACTTCTGTAAGCATGACCACAAGGATGGTATCGACGATAAAGGTCACCTTGACTCGACCTTCGGAAAAATAGGCGAACGTCGTTTTTAACACTTCAACCAGCGCAAGCAGAATCAAGGCATTGATGATAATTTGACGAAAGACCTGCTCAAGTGGATGGGTTAGTAACAAACGAAGTTCCCAGCATGTTGCCAACACGCCTCCGGCCAAAGCCGTCAGAATGACCAGGATGAGTAAACTCAAGACAGCTTTGGTACCACGGGTCCATACATCAGTCATATCAAAAAGGCGCATTCGTCGAAATGGTAGAGCATTCAGCATTTGGAAACACCTTGGCTGCAAGCAGCATTGATAATTGAAATATTCATTATTAAAACTCGTCCATCGCAACAGGATGTAACAGATCTCGAGCGGATAACACGCCAACGATATCTTCGGCACGAGTAATCCCAACGTGCCGAATGCCGTACCGTTGCATAAAATCAGCTGCTTCAAACAACGAGCTGTTTTCATCAAGACAATGGACAGGTGAACTCATGATCGCTTGAACCGGGGTCATTTCCGGAGATAATAGGCCTCCGACTAATTTGCGCACAATATCGGACTCCGTGACAATACCAACAATGAAACCATTCTGCGTGACGAAGACACTACCGATTTTTCTCACTTTCATGATCGTTACGGCTTGTAATGCTTTCTGACAATAGTCTACCGACGCGATATCAGTTGTCATGAGTTCTTCTACACGAACCATAGCCTCCTCCTTTTGTGCAAATGTGTCTGTGGTTGGCATCTCATTTTCATTCTTTGTTTATCGTTAACCTACTACGTCTATATGACAGGGCGATAACAAATAGGTTACATGTGTGTAATTCCTATTGATTTTGACTTGAGAAACAGTGAAGGTAGATTGCAGCATTTGACGAGTAGGTATAGGCAAGAAAGGGATCATGATGCATCAACATTGGCTTTTTCGATTATGGCTCCTCTCATTTATGATGTTAGTCGCATGTGAGACGAAGCCTCAGTTTTTAACGGTGACCATCTATGACAGCCCTCAACAGGTTGTTCGGCTTCAAGCCATTTCCGATGCCAATAAGGGAAAAGGCTTCTCCCATCCGCTTGACCTATCCACGGAACATATGGAACAGCTCTTGCGAGGATTACACGTGGGAATCAACAATTCGGCCATTCCGTTCTTCAATTTGGGCAATCAACCGACTCGTCATCGGGCCTTCAGCGATAGAGAAGTGAAATTTTTTGCTCCGCTTTTTGTCCAAGGCTTCCGCCAGGCCACACCCGAGGAAGTCGTCACGTTTTTTGAAACCGTCGAGGTTTCGTCTTTACACCGATTAACGACATCAGGAGGTCTGTTTATCACAGGCAACACCTTGCATGTCTTGATGAGTAATTACGGAGTCAAGACACAGATTTGGCAGGACAATGACGCCTATGAAGCGCCATTCCGACTGCGCCCACTCGAACCCATTGACCCGGAACCGGGCCAATTGACCTTTGAGCCACCCTCGCTAATGGTTTCTGGAACGAGCTTTGAGTTTATCGATGCCTTGGGAGGAACACCATGGCATGTGGCTGTGCATTTTCAGGAATTGCCTGCAACCCCATAAACACTGCACTGAGAAGAGCAAGCAGCACCCCTATGGCATGATGTGTGGAGCTCTCTGCCTTGAGAAAGAAACCTTGCCAGCAAGAATGCAAACATCTACACTTCAAGGCTCACAGAAGAATGCATGAAAAACCCTGGATATAGAGCGCACCCTTGCTGGGAATTTTTTAAATGCTCAACTAGAAAGAGACATCCCATTGTAAGCGAATGCGCTGTTCTGTGAGATCCTTACCAACGGGCTGAGCCAACGTCAAATGGGAACTATCAAGCGTGACTTTATTTCGATGACCGGCAAAAAACCAATTAAAAGCTCCTGTGAATTCTTGACGCTTATCACCAGAGACCGAGACATTCGGATCCACGAAGGCATAGCGGAAAGCAACTTCCAATTCTTCGGGAACTACAGGAATCAACTCATGGAAGAAATACCCCACTTGAGCATAACTACCCATTAAATTGGTCTTATTCCCAGGGCTGCCTTCTCCAAACGAGGAATCTTTAATCTGTTTCCAATGATACTCATGTTGTAATGAGAATCCTCGCCATTTGAATGCCGTTTCCTCCATCATGCCTTCAACACGAAATTGTCCATCCACGGCTGAACTATCACTGGTAAACCCATCCAAGTTCCCGCATCCACTTGAGGACCAGCGTGTACATTTTCCTTGCGTGGTATAGGCTGCAAAAGCAAGGCTTCCCGTTGGCTTTTGATGACGTTTGATATCACTTTGAGTCCATTTCAAATCACGACCGAGAAAGTTCCATTGGAAACGCCCCATATACATCATATGGTCATCGTCGTTTGCCTCACCTCTGCCCGAACCAGTCCAGACACCAACGTAATATCGAGAGTCAAATAAAGTTCCTGGAGCCAGCCGACCATACACCATCGCCCCAACTTGACGGTCGATAGTAAACTCACGATTGACAATCGATCGTTCAACAAACTGCTGCTTTCCAGATGAATCGACTCGTTCACGATTATAATTGATTTTCCATTGCCCGACGCGTAATTGGAGCCACTTGTACTTTTCGAGCATAATCCGCCAATCAATCAGCCGAGTGGACGAAGCAGACCCATCATCACCTGAAGAACGAGTGGGCTGCCAGTCAACCTCAATATAGTATTTAATCCAGGGTTGATAGCCATGTCCCCCAACTTTCATTCGCACGCGTCGAAGCTCAAAAGTGCTTTCTTCATTGTCACTAAAGGCCGATGCATTTCCGGGATCACTCCGTTCAGGATAGGTAAATCGTCCCTGGAATCTCCACTGTAAGGCCGTCCTCCACTTTCCATCCCGCGTTTCAAGGACAAACCCTTTTTTACCCCATCCAACTTTAACTGGAGATTCATTGGCTTTTGTTTTCTTCGTTTCCTCAGCGTCCTGTTTTTCCTGAGCCGCCTTAATTTTGATCCAATCTTCTTTCGTGATGACTCCTTTTTCACGTAAGACCTCTGTCAGGATGTCTTCAGCCATCACGGGCCCTACGGCCAGAAGGCCAAACAGCACAATGATGAGAAGTTGCAACCCGTTGAACCTCTTCATAAGAATATGCTCACCTCCTATAAAAGTTGTTACAAACTATGTAGGAGGGAACGTACCCACATTGTGTTACAAGCACGTTACAGCAGCATCAAAAAAGGGTTAAGATTATGTTTGGGTAAAGAATTAAGAAAGGAAAAGAACTGTGCGAACGGATTATCCCCTCACTCCACTGATATACGCCGCGGTCAGATCATGTTGCGGAGTCTCGAAAATTTGGGAAACCGGGCCTTCTTCAATCAGTTGCCCAACACCGTCATGGACCCAAAACAACGAGGCATAATCAGCAATGCGACGAGCTTGGGCAAGGTTATGCGTGACAATTACCACCGTATACTGACCACGTAACCGTGCGATTAAATCTTCCACAACACCGCTGGAAAGCGGATCAAGCGCGCTACATGGTTCATCCATGAGCAGAACCTGCGGTGAAAGGATCAAGGCACGCGCAATACATAATCGCTGTTGTTGCCCACCCGAGAGCCGAAGCGCTGGCACGTCAAGCCGATCTTGCACCTCACGCCATAGCCCCACATCGTTCAAGGTCTGTTCTATCAGATGATCGGTCCGTCCACGATCGATGATGCCATATTCTCTCAATGGCAATTCTAGGTTTTTTCGAATAGAGAGCGGAAAGGGATTAGGCTTTTGGAAAATCATGCCGACTTGACGACGCAACTGAAGGACATCCGTCTGTTCCGCAAAAACATTCAGATCACCGAGAGACAACTCCCCTATCACACGACAGCCTGGAATTAAATCTGTGAGCCGGTTTAAACAAGTCAGAAAACTCGTTTTTCCAGATCCAGACGGCCCAACCAGCGCCGTCAAACATCCCTGGTAAATAGACCAAGACACACCCTCAAATGCAGGTGTGTTCCCATAATACAACGACAGCTTTTCTGCTCGAATGAGCGGATGCGGCTCGCAGCACGCTGACCGTTCCTCGAAAGGCCCCCAGGGTTGGAATCTGCTCGTGCTGCGTGCGCTCATGCCCAAAACATCCTTCGCTTCAACCAATGTCCCGCCACCCATGACGCCAATGTATTCATCACAAGTAAGAGCCCGATCAACACCACCGCTGAAGCGTAGGCATTGGCATTGCCCCCGGGCACATTCATCGACAAGTCAAAAATATGAAGGGATAATGCCCGTCCTGAATCCATCAGTGATTCTGGCATACGATCGACATACCCGCTGGTATAAATGAGTGCGGCGGTCTCTGCCATTGCCCGGCCTGTGCCAAGAATCACGCCAACCATGAGACCCGGCATCGCAGCTGGAAGCAACAGCGTCATGAGCGTGGTCATCCGAGACAACCCTAAGGCAGCCGCACCAAGCCGGTATTCGTTTGGCACTGTGCGAAACCCTTCTTCTGTCGCCCGAATGAGAATGGGCAAAACCATGCAGGCTAACGTCAGTCCACCCGATACGAGAGAAAACCCCATGCCCAGCATGTGACTGAAAAAGGCATAGCCAAAAAGCCCGAATACAATAGAAGGAACAGCCGTTAACACGTCCAGACTGATTCGAACAACACGGCCGAACGCATGGTGTTCACTGGTACATTCTGCTAAAAAAATGGCCGCACCCAGACCAATGGGGATAGCCACAACCAAACAGATACTTAAGAGTAATCCCGTCGAGATGAGGATAGGAATGATACCACCGGCTCGTCCAGCATCTCTGGGAGCTGTGCTAAGAAACTCCCAGGACACTCCAGCGAGGCCATGCCAGACCACATCCCCAACTACGAGGCTAAAGATACCGAGTATCACACTCCCGATCCCCCACATCAGTAGACAGGCAACCCAGTCCGTATTCGAGCCAAACGACTTATGCATATGTATGACGTTGTTTGATGTAATCCACAGCCAGCACCATAACGATCACAACACCTAATAAGAGAAAACCTGTAAAGAACAAAGCAGCCCGATGATCCTCTACAGCATAGGCCATCTCTAAGGCAATATTGGCTGTTAGTGTACGCATGGGATCAAAGAGATTAGTGGGAACCTGCACCACATTTCCGCATACCATCAACATCGCCATGGTTTCTCCAATGGCTCGTCCTATTCCCAAAATGATGCCAGTCGACAAACCAGAGGTGGCAGCTGGAATAATGATACATCGAATCGTCGTCCACCGACTGAGACCCAAGGCGATGGCTCCTCGAAGATACACAGAGGGCACTTTGGCCAAGCTGGCATCAGCCATCAAAGCAATCGTAGGAAGAATCATGATCGTGAGAATACTGATACCAGCCAATAGGCTAGGACCCGGTGGATGAAGCTGTCCAATAAGTGGAACCAACACGACCAACCCCCAAAGCCCGTAGACCACTGATGGGATGCCTGCCAATAACTCGATCAATTTACGATATGGTTCCACGAACCACGTCGGGGCATAAAAATGACAGAAGACCGCCGAACAAATTCCCAGAGGAGTCGCAAGCAGCACGGCTCCGAGCATGGCCAATAATGATCCCCAAACCATGGCCATCACATTGTAGAACCCTTCGACCGGATGCCAGGAGGCATCACTGAAAAAAGAAAGAAACCCAATCTGCCGAACCGCAGGAAACGCTTCCAGCATCAAAAACCCCACGATCAACAGCACCAAGATTCCGGCGAACGCCGCTAGTCCTTGAAGTATCCAGACAAGCAGTTGATCAACTCGAGATGGGGACAAAGTAATGTTGGGCAATAAGATCATACACTGCCGCAGACTGGACAAAGTTGATGAAGTCTTTGGCCAATGTAGTCGAGGTAAAATTGGTGACGAACAGAAGAGACCGGGAAAGAGGAAATGTGCCATTTTGTAAATTATCTAACGAAGCCGGAATGTCACGGATAGGTAGGAGTTTAATAGGCACACCATGGTTAGCATCAAACTCAGCCGTCCCAATCGACACATAGGCAATGGAATGTGGATTTCCAGCAACAGTCTTAATCCCTTGCTCATTATCTCCCACCACGACATGAGCACGAATATGAATGTTTTGCAATTGGAAGTACGTCAAAAAAAGCAACAAGGTGCCACGGCCTTCAGCTTTATTGATCACGGTAATAGGCGCGTCTTCTCCTCCAACCTCTTTCCAGTTGTGAATTTTTCCAGTATACAGCTTAATAATTTGTTCATTGCGTAAAGCCTGAACAGGATTGGATTGATGGACAATCATGGAAATGCCATCACGGGCAATGGGGCGACTCATCACATCCTGTTCCGTCGCATGAAGCGGACGAGACATCATGCCAATATCCGCAAGCCCTTGACGGACATCGGCTAACCCTCGGGATGACCCTCCAGTTTGAACATCGATTCGTACGCCGGTATGAATTGATTCAAACCGTTTCCCAATATCAGCCACAAGAGGCGCCAACGTACTCGATCCTGTAATGACTAGTTTTGCCGAATTCTGCATACGATCTGACGATTCACAGCCCATCATCAGCAAGAAGAGGAAACAAGCGAGAGTATGGTAAGGCCACGACAACATGATCATTTCACAGACGTTGACGATGCTGGAAAAGAAAGTTGGCAGCACCCCAGATCCAAGACCTTTAACCCACCTCGTACGCCATGAGATAATTGGTATAAGACAGCTTTGCCATCTCGTATGGCCTCAACAAGCCCTGCTTCTCGAAGAAGCGCTAAATGATGTGAGAGCAGACTTTGTTCGATGTTCAAGAGAACCATCAGTTCGCCAACATGCTTAGGGGCATCCATTAAAGATTCTAAGACGGCAAGCCTGGTTGCGTCCGCCAAAACCTTTAACTTATTGACACAGGAGGAAGAGTCAGATTGTGGGTTCATCAAGACAATCAACCTTAAGTTTACACCCTATCCTAGGGTTATTGCGTATGAGAGAAATCCAGAATGCATGAATAGATTTTCATATGATTGAATATTTATGTGAATTGTCGAGTACTGTCAAGCCTTGGAGCTGAGAAAAGCCTGCGCACGCCTCAACAGTCTGTGCATTCACCATGCTTTTTCTGTTTGATGCTCACCCCCCCTTTTCTTAGACGAATTTTCTTTACCGTTTCGTCTCTTTTTGTAGAAGAATAGCTGATAAGCTTGTATAATAGAGACCTATCATTTTTTATGTGTGAGGAGGAATAATGAACTCGACGTTACACAGAGCCGTTGCTAGTTTTTATAACCTTATTTATGAAGCTCAGGCTTTTGCTTCCACTATGGGAAGGATAGATGCGTCGGAGCAAGATCGATATCTTGGCCGCGCAGAGGGATTAAATTGGGTGCTTGATCGCTGTCAAGAATTCGAAGATGTGGATGTCACGTTGACAACCGCTTCCATGCAAAAGCTATTGGGAGATGTCAAATCTGACCTCGATCACGAGTTGTCAGTCCAGCGGCGAGAAAAAGGCCGACGAGCGGATGGGAGAGAAGAAGCCCTGATTTTTGTAACGGATTATCTCAGTAGTCTTATTACCGCAACAGAGATTGAATCAGCAAAGAGCCCTGTCTAATATCAAATTCCTTCCATGGCCTATGAAAGGAATTGCCAGAGCAGAGCCATCCACTCATTGCCTTTGGGACAAGCAAGGACTATGAATCAAGTACCTAAACAACCCCGTGGAGTTCAAGAATGGATTATTCTTGCTCTCTGTTTAGGCTTCGGGGGCCACATTGCTCTGGGCCTCCTCCTCCATTCTCCTGACCGCTGGCCAGTAGGAACCGCAGGGAGTTATGGCATGTTGTTCGCAGGCTTGTTGTATATCGTTGCCCAACTTGCCCGCTCGCTCTGGCGGATTTTCATATCCAGAAGAGAGGCAGTGAAGGAATTATGATATGCCCTCCATCGGAATCCCTTCTTCTATGAGCATCACAGGAATATCCTCACGAATAGGATAGAGTATTTTCTTATCGGCCCTGAGCAACCCACCATCTAGCTTCTCTATCACCGTCGCACCAGCAATATTCTTCACATTCCCTTCTGCAACTTTTTCATTCAAAGCAGCTAATTCTGCGGAAGTAACCAAACACACATCTTGCTTGCTCTCAGGGCAACAGAGAATAGCAAGCAGGTCTTTATCTATGTTAACGTTTTCGCTAGCGTGCATGGTATGATCCATGTGAGTTCTCCTCTAAATTGTCAAACAACTGATAACAAGGGAAAGATATTCCTGTGGCACCCAAGAAATACGGTAATCTAATCAGGATATGAGGTCAAGATCCATGGGGATCGCGTACCATGATTCCCGTCTCTCGCACCACAATGAAATCCCATCAACCACTGATTCCTAGAGCGTTCAAACGGTATTTTGTGACGGGCATCCTCGTACTTGTGCCAGCGTGGGGAACATTTCTCATTTTAGAAACATTGTTTACCACACTGGATCATTTGTGGATAGATCTGTTGGGCAATCGATTTCAATTGGAAATCCCTGGCGTTGGGATTGCATCATTATTTTTTCTCATCATCGTGACAGGAATGCTCACGACCCATTTCCTTGGACAACGGCTTCTTCTCCAAGCAGAAGAGTCCCTGGGTTGCATTCCCATTGTCCGTAGCATTTACCACACCTTTAAAGGCATGACCGATGTGTTTAACTTTAGAAATCGGGTTGGCCATAGTACAGTGGTCGTGTTCCCTTTCCCAAAAGAGGGAACATGGGCCTTAGGTTTTATGATGGGAAAAGCCCCCTATCCACTTCAAATTTCTGAAAATGATTCTTTAGCCATGGTATTTGTCCCCACAGCCATCCACCCTTTTACGGGTTATTTAGCATTTATTCCAGAAAAAAAAGCTCGGCGAGTTCAACTTCGTCCACAAGAAGCCATGAAAATGGAATTCTCCGCAGGCTTTTACCATCCACCAGCGGGATGGCTTATGCCTTGGAGTACGACCACCTCGCCCAAACAGGAGACTGATTCCAACCCATGATTCCAAGCCATCCGAATCTACGAGTTCGCCCAGCCACCCTCACAGACCTTGCATGTTTAGTCTCTTTCAATGCCGCACTAGCCTGGGAAACCGAAGGTCGGCATCTTGACACAACAACCCTGCAAGCCGGCACGCAAGCTCTATTCGACGATCCTCAACGGGGGTTTTATCTCGTTGCCGAGCGACACGTCCCAACACCCACAGTCGTTGGACAGTTAATGATCACATATGAATGGAGCGATTGGCGAAACGGTACATTTTGGTGGATTCAAAGTGTCTATGTTCACCCAGATTGGCGAAGACAGCACGTCTTCCGCCAACTGTATGACCACGTCTTTGAGATGACACAAGACAAGCCACACATTGCGGGAATTCGCTTATATGTGGAACAGGCAAACAAAACTGCACAACTCGTCTATACCCACCTGGGCTTCACCCAAGCTCAGTATCACATATTCGAACACGATGGTATGCGCCCTTCACGTATACTATGAATATCTCTCACCAACCTAACCGATAGGCCACATGGCAGCACCTTCTCCGAAACCACGCACGCCAACGACAACGAATTGGTTAGTTGCATCAGGACAAATGTGGAAACTCTTATTGCCCTGCTCTGTTTAGGCATGACACTTCTCTGCTTCCTTCTTGGAACCATGTTACTTGTGACTGAGATTCAACTATTTTTTGCCTTCATAGCATGTGGCACCTTTCTGGGTATCGTGACAATAGGATGGATGATCAACGTCCTTCGTTGCCCACATTGCCAGGTCCGTATAGCCTGGATAATGATCAAAGCACGCTCACACACCTCTTGGCTTGTAGACCTTGTGGCCTTAGAGGCCTGTCCATGTTGTCATCGTACACTGATGTCTCCTTGAGATTGACAGTAATTTGCATAGATTGCGCCTATGGCACCACGGCCCAGCAGTCCTTACCCATCATTTGTATAGGTGTTATTTCTAAAACTAAGGAAGAGAGAGCACGTTGGGAGGAGGAGTCCCTCCTCCCAACGGTATGGAAGCGTAGGGTTATTTCTTTGCTTTTGAAGACGCCTTTTTAGCTGGTGCCTTCTTAGCAGGCGCCTTTTTAGCTGGTGCCTTCTTAGCAGGCGCCTTTTTAGCTGGTGCCTTCTTAGCAGG
>JAALKI010000001.1:121640-139627 GCA_011088105.1 Nitrospirota bacterium
TTTTAGCTGGTGCCTTCTTAGCAGGCGCCTTTTTAGCTGGTGCCTTCTTAGCAGGTGCCTTTTTAGCTGGTGCCTTCTTAGCGGTAGGTTTTTTCGCAGCAGGTTTTTTCTTAACAATGGCCAATTGACTCACCTCCTTTCAATGTTTAGTTAACTGATTCCAGTTCACGCTTATGATGAATTGTGCTCTCATGAAAGGCCCTCATTATTTTCTATGATTTTGAGTCCATGCCCTTCTTCTTTGCTCATACGGCATGAGTGTATGAACGCTCTAAGTCTTCCACACTTTGGAAGGTGTTGGGCGCAACTTTTTTAAATCGTGGATCCCGCTTGAGTGATGTGGCAACAGACGTCACCGGAGTTTTGCCACGAATTTGCAGTCCTCCTTCAATCAAACGTTGGCAGAGTTCTTTTGCATGCATAGGACGGCGAGCGCTTTGCAAAATCATATGGGCCGCATCCGGCATGCTCATCCCGACATACTTACTCCGGCCAAGGAGTATTTCACGTGACGTGTCCGTAACATCGGTTACTGGCAAGGGCGGACTACCTTTCTCATCTGTAATAATTTGGCTGGAGAGGCTAGCCAGTTTCGCTTTGTCCGCTTCAACCCGATACAATGTTTTTGCCAACTCAAGATATTTCTCAATGGTCGCAATTTCTTCATTGAGGCTTTCCCTCTTCTTTTTGAAGTCTTTAAGCTTTGATTCATATGCACTGATCCTTTGCTCAAGACCAACGATAATATCTTTCAATTCGTTTTTTTGTTCTTCAATCATAAGCAATCATGCTTTAATTTTTTAAACACTTACCATGACACTTTAATCATTGTCAACAAAAAAGTAAATTTTTTATATTTTCATAATAGAGATAAAGTAGCATGAAAGCTATAGAACACAAATAGCAACGTCCTACAATAAAAAATACTATAAATCACAAGCTGTGCTTTAAAAGCCTATATTTTGTGGTAATTCAACTATGGCTACCTTAATGTAGGCATGATAATTTTTAGGTATAGAAAAGTATGTGAGATTATTGACTATTTACTTGTTGAAGATTTTTCCTCTGTGTTAGGCTGCGTTATCGACTATGCATTGTGAGTAGCCACATGTTCCACACTGTACAAAAACCCATAAACCTCCTTGACCTTGATTTACCTAGGCTTTCAGCCTTAGTGTCTGAGTTGGGATGGCCACCGTTTAGAGCCCAACAAATTCTTCGATGGCTTTATCAGAGCCGTGTTCGAACAATCCAACGCATGACGAACCTTTCATTACATGAACGGTCTTATCTCGAATCGAACGCAGTGATTAGGCGGTTTCAGGACATACAGTCATGTTCCGCAACCGATGGAACTCAAAAATTCCTGTTTCGCTTGGATGATGGGAATATGATTGAAAGTATGCTTATTCCAGATGGCCAGCGCCTCACACTCTGCCTCTCGACACAGGTCGGATGCACTTTAGATTGCACGTTTTGCTTAACCGGGCAAATGGGATTACAAACAAACTTGAAAGCGCATGAAATTGTCGATCAAGTTTTGAGTGTTCAAGACACCCTCCACCTGGAACAACATCTGACCTCGTTAGTTTTTATGGGAATGGGCGAGCCACTCGCCAATGTAGAAGCAGTGGCTGAGGCTATCACACGACTGACAAACACCCAATGGGGCATGGGGTTTTCCCCCAAACGAATTACACTTTCGACAGCAGGGTTAGCGACGCGCATCCATGATGTCGCCGCACTGGGTGTCAATTTAGCGATCTCGTTAAATGCTTCCACAAACGAACAGCGTGACGTTCTTATGCCTATGGTGAACCGATTACATCCATTGCCCGCACTCCTTAGTGCATGCCGTGCCTATCCCCTGCGCCCTGGACGTCGACTGACGTTTGAATATGTAATGCTTGGCGACGTAAACGACTCTGCCTTAGATGCCAAACGACTCATCCAGCTACTCAAAGGTATTCACTGCAAAATTAATTTAATTCCATTCAATGAATTCACCAGCAATGCCTTTCGACGTCCCACAGACACAAGGGTCAACCAATTCCAGAGTATCTTACGGCAGGGAAATCTGGATGTATTCATTCGAAAGAGCCGGGGGCGTGAAATTCTCGGAGCATGTGGGCAATTAGGCGTCTTGCCATCTCCCCTTGTCTCAATTCAGCAGCAACACACAACATCCATAACATGAATGTATCAGGAGAAATGATGCTGCACGACAAAACACGGAAACTTCAGGAATGGTTTTCTCACATAGAGTCCGTCTTGGTCGCCTTCTCAGGAGGCATTGACAGCACACTGGTGTTGAAAATGGCCTATGATCGATTAGGACAGAACGCGATCGCCGTCACGGCAATCTCTCCAACCTTTCCCAAAATAGAGTTAGAAAGCGCACACCAAGTCAGTCAAGAAATTGGGGCTCGTTTAATTCTGGCAGAAACCAACCAACTCAACCTTCCCGCATTCGTCCACAATGATCACACTCGCTGTGCCCACTGCAAAATGGACCTTCAACAGGCTTTGGCCCCCATCCAACAAAAGATGAACGTGGCGACAATCATCGATGGCACTCATGTCGATGATCTGGGAGATGATCGGCCAGGGATTCAAGCCTCGCGAACCCTTGGCATGAAGAGTCCCTTAGTAGACGCTGGATTTAGCAAAGAGGATGTCCGCAAGCTTGCACGAAACTTAGGCCTATCGAACTGGGACAAACCTGCCGGAGCATGCCTGTCATCCAGAATTCCACGTGGAACGCCTATTACATTGGAAAGCTTGCAGCGAGTCGAGAAAGCTGAAGAAGTGTTATTACGAGAAGGGTTCCGTCAGGTTCGGGTAAGAGCTCATGGGCAAAGTGCACGGATTGAACTGAGTGCGGAAGAACTCCCTGCATTATTAGACATTAGCATCCGACAACAGATTATTCAAGGAGTAAAAGCAGCGGGGTTTGCAACGGTGACGGTTGACCTTGAGGGATATCGCCAGGGTGGAGGCAACACGGCATAACCACGAAATCGATGTTCTTACACCGACGGCGGATCACCATTGACATACTGTCCCGCAACAGCGTCAAGCGCTTCTTCTGCAAAACGACGCTGATCATCCCCTGATAAACTCCGGGATATCACTTTTTCCGCCACAAGAAGAGCAAGATTCGCCGTTTCTCGACGAATATCTTGAAGAGCCTTTCGACGTTCGCGCTCAATCTCCTGACTCGTCTCTTCGCGAATGCGATCAGACTCAGCTTGAAGCCGTTGTTGATTGTCGTCAAGAAGCTGTTGGGCCTTGGCTTTGGCCTCTAGTAAAATTGCCTCAGCCTCTCGTGCTGCCCCCGTTAACTTAGATTCATAGTCTTGAAGACGCTGTTCAGCCGCTTTCCGACTCTCTTCAGCTTGATCAATGCTTTCCTTGATCTTACGTTCCCGCGTTTCAAGAGCTTCTAAGATTGGCGGAAAGGCAAATTTGTACAAAACCCAAAAGAGAATCGCAAAAGAAATGATTTCCCAGAAAATCAGCGAGGAAAAAAAGTGTGAATCAAATTGAGGCATACAATGTGAATCCTATTTTCTCAAACCCATAATGATAAAGGCGATGACTAACCCATACAAAGCGATCGCTTCAACCAACGCAAAACCAATCCACATATACTTTCCAACACGACCTTCGGCTTCAGGTTGACGGGCCACCGCCTCGATCATCTTACCAAAAATATAGCCAATTCCAATGCCTGCCCCCGCAAAACCTGCGGCGGCCAAGCCCATGCCTAAAAGTGCTGATGCTGCAGAATCCATGGTCTTTCTTCCCTCCCCTATGTATGGGAATTAATAGTGATTGAAATCAACACATGCTTATCAAACTGAAAAACAGCCGCTGGCCTACCTGCTGACAACATTAGCGCAGGCTAGCAAGCAACTAGTGAAGATGCATCGCATCTCCCATATATACACACGTAAGAATCGTGAAGATATACGCTTGGATAAAGGCAATGCCGACTTCCAAGCCATAGAGAGCAATCGTAAAGGAAAACGGCAACCAGCCAATTAATAATCCTCCAGAAATCGCCAAGCCAAACAAAACACCCAAGATAACATGTCCGGCGGTCATGTTGGCAAAAAGACGAACAGCCAACGAAATAGGCCTCGCTAGTTGACTAATCAACTCGATAGGCACCATCAGAGGAAGCAACCATCCTGGAGTGCCTGGGGGAACAAGAATGCCAAAGAATTTTGCGCCATGGAGCTTGAACCCCACGACCAGACTCAAGACATACACGCCAACCGCAAAGACACCCGTTACGATAATTTGGCTTGTCACCGTATAGGAACCGGGAATGAGCCCTAAGAGGTTGGAAAAAAGAATAAAAAGAAATAACGTACTAATGAGTGGAAAAAACCGCATACCATCTTTGCCCATCGTATCGTGAATGATGCCACGAATAAAATCGATGAGCAGTTCGGCCAAACTTTGCAATTTGGTGGGAACCAATCCCGCTTGCGATCCTGCCCGCCACAAGAGGCCCACCACCACTGCCACCACTACCCACATGGTGAGAACCGCCTTATTAATTGAGATATCAAGCCCAAAAAGGGAAAGCGGAATAAGCGCGTGTAACTCAAATGGATGAAGCGGATCGTCCAAGGAGCCCTCTTAGATTCTTAATTGTCATTCAGAGTTTTGTATCGTCAGGTCCCCACCGCTGGGCAGCCCGGTAGGCATTTCGCACTCCAGCCGCCAAACCAAACATAAGCCCGACGACTATTCCCCAGGGACCTGATGAGAGGAGATAGGTGTCAACCAACCAGCCAAGGACCCCACCGACGATCAACGACGCAAGAAGATCAGTGGCAATCCTCACCGCCTGCCCCATTCCGGAAAACATCGGACTTTGAGTAGGCGACATACGGGTTCAACCAACACAGCCAAATGGGCGCATTATTCAAGCAAAATACTGCGGATATTGTCAAGCGAAGCGACAGCCACAATATGTGCTGGTGGCTACTGCTTGCATCAACATTTACAGAAACCGATTGCCAAATATGATGACAGAAGGAACAGTTCAGAAGCGCATCTACATAGCAGGTGTTTTTTTGACCGTACCTCAAAACATGATGGAGAAAGCAAAATTACATCAGAAGAGATCACTCAAGAAATTGATAACATGCGTAAGGCCTTCACCATTACTGAACGAAAGCAACATTGATTTTGTTTCTCTTTGCCCGCATTGCACCATTTTGTCTGCATTCCTACCATCTAATCCAATGCCGCTTCTTTCATTTTTATCTGTCCACCCTGCTATTTCCCCACAAATCGACACCTCACAACAACATGCAGCCGCTCTTAACGATGCGATTTTGCATAGCGCTGCAAAGGGTTTTTTCTCTCTCGTAATTGAAGTGGGATTCTTTCGTAGAGTCGTGCGCTGGATAAAGGCCGCATTCCTCTTAGAGCTGCCTTTTTCGTAAAACGCAAAAGGTTCTGCAATTCATATGGCACACGATATAACGATATTGGCTACTGGCTTTTTCGTGAGGTGAAAACGCTGGTGCCGAAGGCGGGATTCGAACCCGCACACCCCGGAGGGCGCCAGACCCTGAATCTGGTGCGTCTGCCAGTTTCGCCACTTCGGCATAGACGAACGAGGAAAGAGGATTATCGACTTTTGGCTAAAGCCCGTCAAGGGAACAAAATGACAGGATCAGGCTATCCCGGATGAAGGCGATGGTGGTGCTAAGCATTGCTGCCGCCAACACATCACCGAGGCAGCGGCATCTTCTCCTGGCTGGAAAAGATCCTGACTCTTCCCACTCATCACAATGCGTTCACGGATAAGCCCGGCCGCACCCAGAAGAAATGGGGCGGGAATACGAGGGGCATCCTCAACAATCAGGGTATCAAACCGCATTCGGCGAAAAAGCGGATCGGTCACCACACGGCCTGGTGTTGTCACAACCACGCGCTTATTTTGCAAAAAGGCCTGCCGGTTTGCTTTCTCCCCTGCAGCCAATAATTCCCGAATTTTCGGGGTTCCGCCTAATCGAACGATTTCTTCTTTGAGGACATCATATTCCGGACGCATCTCTTTGGGGACCGTGGCTTCAGAGGCCAGGTCACGAATCCGAGCTTGCGCAATTTCAATCTCCTGCATCAACGGCGGAATTTTTCCTTTATAGAGGGCGCGGTATTCACCAAGCGTCTCACTATTTTTTCCCACAGCTTGCATAGCCAGTCGCTTCCAAATGGGAATTGCTTCATACTCCTCGACAGTTTTGTCAATGTCTTTGATTTTGCCTTGATATTCACTCAATTGAGCCAAAAGCCGCCACTCCAATAACTTCACCTCATTTAAGTCGTGCTGCTTTTGACTTTTATAGGCCAAGATTGGCGTCAATTCTCGAAACCGATTGTACTGCGTGCGCAAGGCATCTTTATTGGCACGGGACTTGGCAAAGAATCCATACATCTGCGCTTCAAACCCTAATTCTGGCAATGGAATCCCTGAGGCATCAGACAGCACAGGCACTTCATATCGACTGAGAAGGCTCTTATAGGGCAAAGCGCCAATACGAAGCGCATTGGCGACAAACCCCATGAGTTCATCAACAGTCTGTGGATCAGGCGCTAGCAGGAGAATACGCTTGTTCTGTCGCACGAAGTCGACAATGAGCGTCGCCAACTTTGCCCATCGTACTGATGGGTCATCATGCCATATGGTCGTGAGGACGGCAGCTGACGCTTTCTCCCGCGCTTCCACATACCCGGCCTCCTGATGTGGGTCAAGCCAAGGAAGAAGCCGTTCTGCTGGACCAAGTGTATACGACTCCGGAGAAGCCGCCATATCCGCCAATCGTTGTGAGGCTGTCTCAAAGAACCCAGCCACGTCTGGCACCAGCGTCGTATCGGATGCGGCTTGCCCTAATGACTCTTGTGTCTGCACCACCAATTCGTATGTGGTTCGTCGTAGAACCAGCCCTTCTGTGGGATCGACATGATTGGGTGGAACAAGGGTCAGAGCAATGTCTTCAAACAAACTTGATGTTTGCGGAATAGACAAGGCATACAGGTACAGCGTCCCAGACGTACCTATCTGCTTGGCTCCCATGGTTTCAAGAGGCGCATCCAAGCCTCGGCTCGCCGCCATACCTTTTTCGTCAGCCAACTGTTTGGCAAACTGGCTCAGCAGTTCAGGAAGTTTCACGGTTGATGCTGGGGATCAAGAGCTTGTTGTAAACACACCGCCACGCATCCCAGCCCTCCAACCATGGGCCTGCGATCAATGGCACATTGCCGTGCCTTCACACATTGCACTACCGAAGGGATTTTGGGACCAAGCGCAATATCCTGGAGAACATGGGCGGTCACCTGATTGTTAGAGTCATGGGTTAAGACTACCACCCGTCGGCGGGCATCATCCTCGAGAATCGCGGCTTGGGGAGAGGGCGCGATCATTGATTTAGCAGCATGAACATTGGGAAGCACCAAACGATTGTAAGTCAGCCCATCTGGTGGATGCACAGGACGTGTACTTAATCGAATGTTCAGCGAAGTAAGGGACAGGGCATCATCTTGTTGCACGACAGAATGCAAACCCACCTGAGAGAATGGCATGTGGCCAGCGACTGGCCACGCACTTCCCGCAAGGCTCACACACGTTAAGACCAACCCAAACCACCTGCTGCGCAAATATTTACAGAACTGGCACATTTGTCATACAGAATGAGGCAAAAACCCAAGTGATCACTATCATGCTCCCGAGGCATTGTAGGGAACTCCCTAAGAATGTGTCTAGATCAATGCCCCACAATCATGCGTAGCGGATCATTTCAGAGTACCCATGTATACGCCTTGTCACAATTCCCGCTTTTATGGAGCATCTGTAGTTTAAAAACCGCAAGACGCTCAATTTCTCTATTGCGGCTCTATTACATCCCACTTTGGCAAATTGACTTTCTTGGGGTGGGTCCTTATGATTTCAAACTTCGTTATTTTCAGTAAGGAGTGTGCGAAATGAAAGTGATTCTACAGAAAAATGTCGACAATTTAGGCTATGTCGGAGATATCCTGGATGTAGCCAATGGATATGGGCGCAACTACCTACTCCCTCGTGGCATGGCACTTGAAGCGAACTCTCGGAATGTCAAAGCCCTGGACCACATCAAACGACAGACAGCCCAAAAAGCACAAACCGAAAAGTCTGGCTGGGAAGATCTTGCCAGCAAGCTGTCTAAGGTTGCCCTAACCTTTCCGGTCAAAACTGGAAAAGAGGATAAGCTGTTTGGATCCGTGACGACAAAGGATCTTGAGGAAGGGCTGGCAGAACAGGGGTTTGAGGTTGACCGAAAGAAGATTCACCTTGCTCACCCCATCAAGGAACTGGGAAATCTGACCGTTTCTATCAAGTTGTATCGAGATGTCACCGCAACAATTTCAGTAAACGTCGTCAAAATACATGCAGAGGGCGAAGAATCTGCCGCCAAGGCGGAGGAGCACAGCCCATCAGACGCGACAGAATCGACCGCATCTGCCGAAACGACCCCGGCCCCTCAAGAACCGTCAGAAGGGTAACGATGATGGGCTATACCATTGAAGCCATGCACGCTATTCAAGAGACAGATCCCGACGTCTATACGGCGATTCAAGCCGAAGAACAACGGCAACGAGAAAAATTGGTCTTGATTGCATCAGAAAATTATGCCAGCCCTGCGGTTATGGCAGCACAGGGATGCGTGATGACCAATAAGTATGCAGAGGGATATCCTGGGCGTCGATATTACGGTGGCTGTCAACATGTTGATTCCGTTGAGGAACTTGCCATTGACCGAGCGAAACAACTGTTTGACTGTGATCATGTGAATGTCCAACCGCATTCTGGCTCTACTGCCAACATGGCGGCCTACCTTTCTGTGCTCAAACCAGGTGATACGATTTTAGGGATGGATCTGGCTCAGGGGGGACATCTGACCCATGGAAGCCGAGTAAATTTTTCCGGCATCATTTTTCAATCTCATTTTTATGGCGTGGATCGAGAGACAGAAATGATCGACTATGACGCTGTTCAGCAGAAAGCGGAAGAATGTCGTCCACGTATGCTCGTTGTGGGAGCCAGCGCCTATTCTCGCACATTAGATTTTCCTCGGTTTCAGCACATTGCCCAGTCTGTAGGCGCATATCTCTTAGTGGATATTGCCCATATCTCTGGCCTGGTGGCGACCGGCCTACACCCCAGCCCTGTTCCGTATGCTGATTTTGTCACAACCACGACACACAAAACCCTGCGTGGTCCACGGGCTGGCATGATTATGTGTAAAGCTGAGCATGCAAAAGCTGTGAATAAGATTATCTTTCCCGGCCTTCAAGGAGGCCCACTCATGCATGTCATTGCCGCCAAGGCCGTAGCATTCAAAGAAGCTTTATCCCCGGCGTTTACCGTCTACCAGCAACGAGTCCTCGACAATGCCCATACGTTGGCCAATGAGTTCAATCAGCGGGATTATCGTGTCGTTTCTGGTGGAACTGACACCCATTTGTTTCTGCTCAACCTGACCAACAAAAACGTCACCGGGAAAGAAGCGGAAACCGCGCTGGATGCCGCAGGAATCACTGTTAATAAAAACGCAGTCCCATACGATGAAAAGCCCCCCGCCGTCGCGAGTGGCATCCGATTAGGCACCCCCATTCTTTCAACACGCGGGATGGGTGCTGATGAGATGACGCAGATTGTTTCCTGGATTGACCAGGTTCTTGAACATCCACACGATACTCAGATTCAAGAGCATGTGCGTAAAGCCGTGAAAGCGCTGTGCACGCGCTTCCCAATTTTCTACTCAGCACAGTCTACTTCTGCTTAACAGAGAGACGGTAGTTGGATCACAAAAGTCCACGTAGGCCCTTGACGCCCCTCGCACAATAAGAAAATTGGTTAATCACCCAAACGGTGACCATGGATTGTTTAATTTCCCCATGCAGACCAATAGCTTGTATGTCTTTTGTGCATTCAACTACTCATCCTAGCTTTCATTGGAATTTCAAAGCCTCAAGATCCAACTCAAAGCACTGTAGCAGTGTGGGAAATCTTATTGAACTACCCATAGGCCTGATTTCGATTGAGAAGGGTACTCCTTTATGAAATGCCCCTTTTGCAACAAATTGGACGACAAAGTCATTGATTCTCGGACGGCCCGTGAAGGCGAGGTCATTCGACGCCGTCGAGAATGCCTCAGCTGTAAACGACGATTTACGACCTATGAACGGATTGAAGAAAATCTTCCAATGGTTGTTAAAAAAGACAATCGGCGAGAAGTTTTTGATCGTGCAAAAATCATGGCGGGCCTTAAAAAAGCCTGTGAAAAACGTCCCGTCAGCAGTGCGGCACTCGACACCGCCGTGGATCGCATTGAAAAACGTATTCAGGATATCGGCGAAGCCGAGGTCGCCGGAAGAGTCGTTGGCGAAGTCGTGATGCAAGAACTCCATCGACTCGATCAAGTCGCGTATGTTCGGTTTGCTTCCGTCTATCGAGAATTCAAAGACATAGATCAATTCATGGATACGATTCGATCTTTAGCACAAGAACGAAAAGGATGACCACAAAACGCACCTCGCCCCATCCCTCCGCCAAGGCAGTATCGAACGAACCGATGCGTCTTGTAGGAGTGAACACTGCGCCAACAGGCCGAGCGAAGAAAAAGGCTAAGGCTGTGGAATCGACGAACGTCGCTATTATTGGTGGCGGCCGTGGAGGCAAAGCATTAATGGAAATTTTCGCCAATGACCCGTTAGTCAAAATTGTAGGATTAGCCGAAATTCGTCTCAAGGCGACAGGGTACAAACTGGCTGGACAACTAGGAATTCCCGTGACCAATAATTACAGGGATTTCCTAACCATGAAACACGTAGATCTTGTGATCGATGTCACAGGCAACCCAGAAGTCGGACAAGCCTTGCAAAGGGTTCGGCGCTCGAACTTAGCGATCATCGGAGGAGCCAGCGCTAAGTTCATGTGGCAGCTCATCGATGCTCGAATCCGCGCAACAACGGAAATCGAGAAAACATTGATGCGGTACCAATCCCTCTTTCAGCGCTATGTCAAAGATGAAGCCGAACGCGCGGTGAATGAAGAGCGAACGAGAATTGCCTGCGAAATTCATGATGGACTCATCCAAACCTTGGCAGGCGTCAACTTCAAAATGGAACGATGTGCTGAATTAGTGCAAAAAGATCCAGGAAAATGCCAAACCATGCTGAAAGAGACAAAAGCCCACTTAAAGCATGGCATCCAGGCGACGCGGCAAGTTGTTTTAAACTTACAGCCCGGGCAATATGAAAAACTGGAATTAGGTGCCGCCCTGCGCAATTTCCTGAAATCCTTTCAAGCTCAAAACCGCGTCCACGTTGAATTCCTTCAAACGGGCGATGAGCATCGGTTAGCCCCCAAGACCAAGGTCTTTGTCTTTCGCATTGTCCAAGAAGCCCTGAATAACGCGCATACCCATGCACGTGCAACCCATGTGAGTGTTCAATTAACCATTGATTCTGGTATGCTGACCGGGTTCATCACCGACAATGGGATAGGCTTTAATGTCAAAGCCGTTGCGAAAGATCCTGAAAAGTGGGACCACTTTGGACTGCGTGGCATGAAAGAACGAGCACGCCTTCTCGGAGGCGAAGCACATTGGGACTCGAAAAAAGGCCAGGGAACCAAAATTTCCATTCAGATTCCACTCACGAAACAGGAACACGTTCGGTCTTGAGACATGATGTCTAAGCAAGAGAAAAAACCGAAGGCGGCTGTGCCTCCAAAAATTAAAGTGCTGCTTGTTGATGACCATCGTGTGGTTCGCGAAGGCTTGTCAGCTATTCTGGAGACGAAAGAAGAAATTGAAATTGTGGGAGAGGCAGGAGATGGGAGTGAAGCCGTTGAAAAATCCCGAGCCTTGATGCCCGACGTCATCATCATGGACGTCAGTATGCCAGGAATGACAGGAGGAGAAGCGACTCGATTAATCAAACGCGAATTTCCTCACATTGGCATTATTGCCTTGACCATGTACGAAGATCAGCAACATATTTTTGACCTCGTTCGCGCAGGAGCCACTGGATATCTGCTCAAAGATTCCGACTCTACAGAAATTGTCACGGCTATTCGAGCCATGTCACGAGGAGAATCACTCATTCATCCCTCGGTCGCCAGTAAAATTTTAACGGAGTTTTCCTTATTAGCTGAAGGAAAAGGTAAAAAGCGATCTTTTCTTGAACATGACTTGTCTGAACGCGAAATTACCGTGCTCCGGCTGGTCGCTGACGGAAAGACAAACAAGGAGATCGCGAATGTTTTGGACCTAAGCGAAAAAACCGTCAAAAACCATGTTCGCAATATCTTCCATAAGCTCCACGTCTACGATCGGACTCAAGCCGCAATTTTGGCCATTCGCAAAGGCATTATTGACCTCGAACCCAATTCATAACCAGAACCCCTTTGACGGCGTGGCTTATACGCGCAGGGGTTCTCTCCTGACTCAGTTTCTTCCACCAAACATCTCCGGATATTTAATACATGCATCTTGACGGATTCACGGCGCACCCTCACAACCCTGTCACCCTATCGTTCATCTGCAGTAAGGCCTCCATTTAACCCGATGCCTTGCCTGGTGTCTCGAAAGCATCATAGACAGTTGCAAAAGGTCGCCCCAGTTAGGTATCCACACAACTTGATGACTCTACTCACAACCCACACCCAATCAGAACACGGGGACAAGACCTGAAAGGTTCAGCCGCATGTCATGGACATTAGACCTCGGGGCCAATCTGCTTGATGCCTCTTCTACACGGTTCCGAGTATGGGCACCATTTGCAAGAACCATCGACGTAGAGTTGATCTCTCAAGGGCACACTCGTGTTTCGCTGCACCCGCAACCAGAAGGATATTGGGAGCGCATCCACTCCCTTGCCCCGCCAGGAACTCGTTATCACTATATCTTGGATGGGCAAACAACACGGCCCGACCCGGCCTCTCGCTCTCAACCAGATGGGGTTCATGGTCCATCAGAAGTGATTGACGCCCACGCATTCCAATGGACTGATCAACGTTGGACCGGACGACCATTTGATCAATTCATTATCTATGAGATTCATACAGGCACATTTACGACAGAAGGCACGTTTGACGCGATCATTTCTCGGTTGCCGTATCTTCGTGACGAAGTTGGCATCACAGCCATTGAACTGATGCCCATCGCGCAATTTCCCGGCACGCGTAATTGGGGATATGACGGAGTCTATTTGTTTGCGCCACAAGCCAACTATGGCGGACCAGAAGGCTTGAAGCGCCTCGTGGATGCCTGTCATGAGCATGGATTGGCTGTTATTCTGGATGTGGTCTATAACCACTTGGGCCCAGAAGGGAATTATCTGGGTAATTTTGGCCCTTACTTCACCTCACGCTACCAGACACCCTGGGGACAAGCCATCAACTATGATGGGCCAGAGAGCGATCCTATTCGACATTTTATGATAAGTAACGCGCTCTTTTGGATTACCGAATATCATATTGATGGGCTCAGGTTAGATGCTATCCACGATATCTATGATTTCAGCGCCAACCCTATCCTCCAGGATATTGGTAACGCCATCCACACAGCCGCCAATCATCTTGGCCGAATGGTCCACCTCATTGCCGAAAGTGATCGAAACGATGCCAACGTCATCCTTCCCGCCACACAAGGGGGCTATGGCCTAGATGCTCAATGGAACGATGATTTTCATCATGCCCTCCATAGCCTTTTAACGAATGAACGCTGTGGGTATTATCAAGACTTTGGCAAACTGGAACAATTGGGTACCGCCATCAAACAGGGCTATGTCTATTCCGGTGAGTATTCGGCTTTTCGAAAACGCCGCCATGGCAATTCACCGCAGCAGTGCCAAGCAGCTCAATTTGTGGTCTATGCCCAAAATCACGACCAAATCGGCAATCGGGCACAAGGTAATCGGCTCTCCACATTGATTTCCGAAGAAGCCCTCAAAGTGGCTACAGCCGCCGTGTTGCTCGCGCCAAACATTCCTATGCTCTTCATGGGTGAGGAATATGGAGACCCTTCGCCATTTCACTACTTTATCGACCATAGCGATCCAACACTCATCAAAGCGGTGCAACAGGGACGTTCTGCCGAATTAACAGCTTTTGGGTGGGAAGGGGAAACTCCTGACCCCTATGCCCTTGAGACATTTGGACAATCCCAGCCAAACCTCGATCTACGTCACACGTCCCCTCACCACACCCATTTTCGTTGGACTCAAGCCTTAATTCAGCTTAGAAAATCACATCCTGCCTTGAGCACTGCCAAAAAAGAGGATACTATCCACACTCGGATCCACGAAGAATCCCGCACAATGACTATCGTACGAAAAAGCCACAATGGGTCGGCAGCACTGATCTTCTTAGGATTCCATACTCTTCCGACGACCGTCGTTCTCAAAAAACCTCAAGGCCACTGGCATCTCAAATTGTATGCCAATGTACAAAACATTGGCGGCCTTGATGAGATTTCACCTCTTTCCACACTATCCATTGAGGAAACGGGGCTTTCAATCAAACTGCCTCCCTATCCTGTATTCATCTATACCAATATGCCTCATTAAGGCCTAATCAGATCCTGCTATTTCCAGTGAGTTGACCCTGAAAAAATGTCCATGGTAAGTTAAGAACATCTAGGCAAAAAATTCTCTGTTCTTTTTGGTAATACCTTGTTGCAATCCTGCCTTGACTATTGATCATTCTCACACAGGTTCAAAATCTCCAATGAAAACATTTAATATTTCTCAGACTCTGTTGAATACCATTGTTCGCATGCTCCCTATCCATGCCATCATCCTCGCCATGATGGTATTGGGGCCGCCTTCAGCTTCCAGCGCCATCCAAGCAGACCATGTGATTTTGATTATCTTGGACGGCGTAGGCAATGATGCCATTGAAGCAACAAGCATGCCTCACCTCCAACAACTAGCTCAAGAAGGAGCTAGCACACAAACAGCGCAATCACTTTCACCTCCACTGCCTGTGCCTGCCATGGCATCTCTTTTAACAGGCGTCTCCATCGAAAAACATCGTGTCACAAAAGAATGGGAAACCTACGACTTCTCCCGCTCTTTTCTACGTGCCCCGACATTCTTTGATTACTTGGATCTTGCTGGAGGACGAGATACCGCACTCTTCTTAATGGATGAGCGGTTTTATCAACTATCGAGGCCTGAAATTTATGTGGATTCCCAAATGTGTGGGACAGCTAAACCACAATGTAATCCCATCACATTAGTTGGGCACATCCAAGACTATCTCAAGAAAGTCACGAGTGAGGGGGGATATGGGTTCCGGATTTTTACCATTCCAGCATTACTCGTCGCCCACCTTCCCGAACCAGCTCATATCGCAAGCAAACGAGGATTTGGGTCGAAACCCTATCGGCAATCGTTGCAGGCCGTTGACACGGCAGTCAGTAAGCTTATCAACACCTACCGCGAATATGGAGTACTGGACACCACTATGGTGTTCGTCATAGGGTTAACTGGTGGAACACTTGATTCAACACAAGCCAAGAGCCCAAGCGGGGCACCGGCCAATAGTCGGTCAACAGTTCCCTGGATTGCCTGGGGGGCCAATATCAAACCGCGCCATCACGTCACACAACCAGTATCCATTATGGACACTGGCGCAACCGTGATGGAAGCATTAGGTCTTGAAACATACACTGAGTGGGATAGCCATGCCATTAAAGAAATTTTTCAAACCATACCAGAACGACGGACCACAGAAAAACTGTTTTAATTGGATGCAAACCTGGTATCGACATCATTCGCTAGGAATTACCCTAGGGATCCTAGCCATAGGCTTGTTTGTCATCTCCCCTGCCAATGCTGGGAAACCAATCAACCCACTCAACCGAGATTTTACCATTACCGTTGATCCAACAACGCTCAATCCACCAACGTGGTGGCATGTACCAGGCATTACGCCATTAATTTGGACCATGGACCCTGTCATGTCCCAAGCGTACCAGACAACACAAGCCCGAAAGATTACGTTGAAACCTGGAGAGTATCGGTTCGGGACCTTTACCTTTGACTTTGCCTTTACAGTCACCTTAGATGGAGTCTTAGACTTTTCTTCGAAGCTTTCCCAGTGCGTAACCGGTCAAGGCACCAACACCTTGACCATTCTCTGCAGCCACACACAACCCTACAAGCAAGATCCTGACTATTGATTGCCCCATAAGGAACCGCTATGTCTCAAACCACACAAGATTGGGTAGATGCATTAGAAGATGTTGATGATGCGACACGTGAAGAAGCTGCGAAAGCGCTTGCAGCCCTCGGTGACCCCACAGCTCTAGATGCCTTACTCATAGCCATTGAAGACGAGTATTGGGCTGTTCGAGCCCATAGTGGATGGGCTGTGGCAAAAATTGGTGGGCCAAAAGCCGTCGAGGCCCTCACAACACTGTTTAATGACCCCATGATGGAAGTCCAAAGTGAAGCCGTCTCTGCCATGGCAACACTTGGGGATGCCCCCGTCTCTCATCTGATGACCTCTTTGAAAGACCAGCGATGGCGGGTCCGAGAACAAGCCGCCAAAACCTTAGGAAAAATCGGGAACCGGGAGAGCGTGCAGGCGTTAATCATTGCCTGCCGAGACAGGGATGGTGCCGTCAAAAGTGCAGCAGCAGAATCACTGGGCATCATTGGAGACCCCAAGGCCATTCCACCGCTCATTAAATTATTCAAAGACACCTCAAAGATTGTTAGAGAAACGGCGGGCACCGCCTTAGTGCATATTGGAGAACCTTCTGTCCCGGCCCTAGTCGAAACGCTCAACGATCCTCACTTTGTCGTCCGATGCCATGGCGTACGAGCGCTGGGTGGCATGACGACCGACTACCAAATTGGCCGAGCTTGGGTTACAGCGCCACAAGTAGTTGATGCACTCGTCGAGGCACTCAAAGATGAAGATCGTGCTGTTCGGGAAGACGCTACAATTGCTTTAGGCATCATTGGAGATTCTCGTGCTGTAGACGGCCTTCTTGAAGCCATGAAAGATGGCGCCGTCAAACGACATGCCATCGCTTCGCTAGGAATGATTGGCGATGCGCGTGCACTTCCTGCTGTCTTAGATGCATTGAAAGGAAAAGGGATTCATCAAGAAGGCACTCCAACCCCTGGCTGCATTATTAGTGAAGAACAGTTAATCAAAGAAGCCGCTGCCACAGCCTTAGGACATTTCCGTGACCCAAAAGTGATTCCAGATTTGATTGTGCTTTTAAAAGACCTCGTGTTGCGGGATCACGCCGGCTCGTCCCTTGTCCTCATCGGCGATACCGCTATTGAACCTCTCGTATCTTTTCTGCACGACCCTGATGCCGCAAAGGTTGAAAAAGAAAGTGAACGGGTCTTAGCCTTCGCCTCTACTCGCCTAACAGCAACCAGTGCATTACGGAAAACTGTCTTGGAAACATTGGAAAAATTAGGGTGGGAGCCTCCTGCAGAAGAGGTACACGATACATCCAAAGACCTCCAATACACAGATACAGACAAGGTCCTAGGAGAAGAAGGTCGCTTCGGACCATCAGGCGACTTTGCTCAACCCGCAAAAGCCCCACGCATCGAACGGTAATCCCTTACTGCGCTACTGCATGCCTCCTCGGCATTCTTCTAGCCCCGTCTTCCTTGTTCTCTCCTAGAGATTACGGTCAAGCCCTGTAGTGTTCGAGTATTTTGGGACACTGGCTTAGGTGGTTGCCAATGCTTCTCTTGCATTTCTAGCGTGACAGCTATGCACGCCCTCCTGATTGTCATAACCCATTAGATATTCGCCCACATCATAGATGGTTTTCTAAAGCAAGCGATAGCGGTGCCAAGACATCCACTCTTAATTAGACCACTACTGTAAGCTTCCCCCAACCACGGACAGGCGCAATGTAGAGCTTTCTGGCAGA